>CAWATE010000005.1:0-267769 GCA_963784875.1 uncultured Solirubrobacterales bacterium | reverse complement strand
GCGGAAGGGGTGGGTCCGGTAGACGCGAGCGCCGGTTCACTGCCGGGCTGGCAGCCGGTGAAGCTCGCGCCCAGCACGGCGACGGCGATGCCGAAGATCGCGAGCAGACGCGAGGCCTGTGCTGCCCGCCCCGGCCGCGAGCCACCACATCACCTTGCCGGACGGCTTGCGCATCACGGGCCTTCCACTCCGGTCACGAGTAGCCGCCCGCCTTCGGATGCGAGGACGAGCCCGACCCCGTAGTCGATCAGCTCGCCGTCGTTGACCACTGCGCTTACCGCAACTCCGCCGGCCGAGGGCGACGGCGAGGTGCAGCGATAGGACTCGTGGGCGGCGCGCTTGCGCTGCCGGCGGGACACGCGGCGGGTGCGCGTGAAGGGAGCGGATCAGCGCCGGAGTGGCGTCTTCGATCTGCCCGGCTGGGGTGTGCCCGAGTAGACGTAGCCGAGGTAGCCGGCGAGGAAACGCTCGGCCGTCTGCTTCGCTTCGAGACGCAGACGCGCTCATGTGGTTCTCGGCGGCGGCCGGTGGCCGGCTGAGCGGGGTGTTCCGGGGTCGGTAGAGGGCTTGACTGGCCGGCTGGGTGAGCGTGAGCAGGACCGCGACCGCGCCGAGGATCACGACGACAGCGGCCATCGCGGTGCAGCGCGCTGGTGTCCGGCGATCGGCCGGTCGCGCTGCCGGCGCATCCACGCGGCCGTACTCATCGCCTGTGCTCCAGTAGCGCGGCGAGTCGATTGCGGGCGGCGTCGGCGTGCGCCGGGTTGGGTCGATCCCGAGGTATTGGCGGCCACGGCGAACCGCGACGATCCCGGTCTCCCCTGTGGAGCAGAACGGGTCGATCACGAGGCAGCGCCCCCGCCCGTCTTTGTGGGTGCAGGTCGTCTGCCAGCGCTTACAGCGCTCGGTGTGCTTGAACGGTGCTCCGCATACCCCGCACGCGCACGGGACGGTGCTCGCGACGATGCACCACTCAATTACCTCTCGTGGCGGTATCCCGGCGGCGCCGGGCGACGGGACGCACCATGCGCGGCGAGGCCTTGGGCAACGCTGGCAGCCTCGCCCCGGCCGTCGCGACGGGATACCGGGCACACAGCGGGCTTTGAGGCGAACCGGCTCCCGCTGGTGCCGGTGGGTGAAAGAGGAAATCGGGCTGCTTGGTGAGCAGCAGGACCCCTCTTGGAATTGTGTTCGCCGGGCGCGGCGAACCCAACGGGTGTCCTTGATCGCAGCCTTCAGGTGGTGGGAGTTGCCTCCCCTGGTGAGCGCGAGCCAGAGCGTCCCGTCGTCGCGGAGTACCCGGTGAACCTCATCGAGCACCGCGAGTAGATAGGGGATCGGTGCGTCTCGCCTGGGGCTGGTGACACAGGTTTGCGCCCATTGGTTGGGTAGCTCACTCAGGATGGTGAGCGGGTCTGTTTGTTCGATACGGAAGCTCATGCTGGCTCCTCCGGTGTGTCGGGTGGGGTTGAGTCGGGATCAGGCGATCCGCCTAGTCCGTTGAGGTGAATCTCGACGTGGGGCGGCTGCGGCGGTTGGGGCGGTTCAGGTGGTTTTGGTGGCTTGCGACGCCGCGCCATTTGTGTGAGGCGCGTGGCGTAGTAGAGGGTCTGTAGGCGGCTGTTGCCGTCGCGCCCTGCGTGGGGGCCGGCGGTCGCCGTCAGCAAGTCGCTGGTCAGCCGCTCGCGCTGGATGAAGACCATCCACAGGAACGTCGCCTGGAGCGCGAACGCAAGTAGCCATCCGAGGTTCCTGGTGGCGTCTGCGAGGGCTTGGCTGACAGCGAGCGTGACGGCGAGGATCAGGCTGTAGATCACCTTGCGCGCGAGGTAGCCCGCGAGCTTTGAGAGCCACGCGCGGAAAAAGTCGTGTCCGCGTCCGGGGAATATCCCGATCAGCAACGCGACCGGCGCGAACGAGAGCAGCAGGAGTAGCAGGAGCTGCGCGAGGATCACTCCGAGCGCGAGCGCCCCGAGCAGTAGGAACGCGCCGAGCTCCCCGAGCAGAATCACGATCGAGAGCAACATCCGCTGGTACTGGCCGCCCTTGCCCATCGCTTCGGCGGCAGGCTTGTCTGCCTTCCCAAGCGTATATGTGCCGTTGCTCTTGCCGGGGTCCGAGCGGGGAGGTCGCCGGTGTCACCCTTTTGGAGGGCTTCGTGCTCGCTGTTGCGTTCTTTGCTCTGGAACGCGTAGGCGAGGAAGTGAGAGGCGTACTTGTTGCGGTCGTTGACGCACGTCTTGCCCTGCGCGTGCACTTCTGTGCCCGCTTCGAGCTGGGAGGCGAGCTGCGCGTCCTGGCTGGCGTTCCCGCTCAACGGGCGGACTGCGACCGAGTGCGCCGCTGTTGGTTGTGCAGTGCTCGATCCCGCCGAACTCAAGAACGGTCCACGGGTCCAGCACCAGCATCGAAAAGAGCTGGTTGCTCGCCGCGGTCTTCGCCTGTTGTTCGCCTGAGATGCTGCCCTGGCTGGTGAGCGACAGCAGCGCGGTCGATAGCTGGTTTGAGAGCTTGCTCGCGGGGGCGATCGTCCGCTGCGGCTGTGTGACTATCCCGATCGCCAGCACGCAATAGAGCAGCGATACGGCGAGCGCGCCGGCTGTCTCGGTGTAGCGGCGCTGCACGAGCGCCTTCCACATCGCCCAGCACCCGGCGAGCACGATCGCAGCGACAAGCCACGGCGCACCGAACGTGTTGGTGTAGAGGTTGTGGATCGCGCTCGCAACGGGTGTGAGCGCACCGGAGCCGGGGGTGCCGTTTCCGTTAACAAGGTCGAGGTCGAACGCGAACGCGAAAAGAGTGATGACCACGTTCGCCAGAAAGGCGGTGATGAGCCAGACGACCTGCGCGATGAAGAACGCGATCATCGGCGGCACCCCGGAGACATCGACGCCGCTGAACAAGCCGGCGCTGACCCCCGGAAAGTACTGGTCGAGCTGGTAGTTGGCGAACGGGTAACGATCGACCAACCCACCCGCCGGGAGCTGAGGCGCGGGACCGATGTTGCTGTAAACGTCATTCGCTCCGGCGGGCGGGCCGGCGAGCAGCACGAACCCCGCCGTCAGAGTGAGCAGGAGCGTGACCCGGCGCCGCCGCGTTGAGGTCAGACGACGTAGGGCGTGGAGAATGGCGGGCTTCATGCCTCGCTCCTTCCGGTCTGTTGTGGGGTAGTCGCAAGCGTTTGCAACAGGTGCGGGTAAACGAGGTCGATCTGCACCTCGCCGACGCGGCCGTGCAGGTCGCGCATGAGGCAGCGCCCGGCGCGGAACTCACGGACACGGCCGACAAGCTCACGGGTGGGCTCAAGTCCGATGAACCGCAACGCGGCCTTGGCGGCATCGTCGGAGTCCTGGCCAAAGACGAACACGACACCGATCAGGTCCGAGAGGTCCCCGAGGTCGCCGATCCGGTGAGTCCCCAAGAGCAACGTCGCGTTGAACGCGCGGCCCAACCTGACCAAGCGGTTGATGATCTGCCGCCCCTGCGGAGAGGCGAGCAGGAACCAAATCTCGTCAAGGCCGACGACCTTGTGCCGCGAGCGGTCGCGTGAGATCAACTGGAGTGCATACGCCGCGACGAGTGAGAGCGTGGCGACGGACACCCGCTCCGCGCGTGTGTAGGTGTCGCGGGCCGCTGAGGGTTCGGGGAGCGACAGGCCCGGCATACGGATCGTCGTGACCGGCCGGTCAACCTGAATGTCTGCGCTCTCACCCCCGCCGAACCCGAGCCGTGCGAGGCCGAAATCGCGGATCACTTCCAGCGCTTCGCCGGCCTCGCGGGCAGTGGCGCGCTCGCTCGCTTGCAGCAGCTCGACAACGCGGGAGAGGCTGCGTGATCCCTCGCTTACGGTGTCCTTGACCGCGAGCGAAACGGCGTTCTCCCACGCCGCCGTGTTGCCGGGCAAAAGCTCAAGCAGATACGAGCAGGCGAGTTCCTCTCGCAAGTCCTCGAGCCCGATAGCGAGCGGGTCGAGCTTGCCCTGTTGCGCAGGGTCGCCCGAAAGCTCGAGCACCTGCACGCGCCCCTCAAGCTCGGGCAGCAGGTGAAGCGCATGGTCGGGCTTCGGGTCGAAGTCCACCACGAGCGACCCGCGACGCTCGGCGGCGTACTCGATCGCCTCCGCCGCAACCGTCTTGCCGGACCCCAAGGTGCCGATCAGTAGGACCGCTGAGGCGCGGTCTTCCCTCGGTGCCTGCGTCGGATCGAACCTGACCGGCAAGGGTGCGCCGGTCGGGGTGTACCCGAGATATGGGCCGCGTTGGGAACCGACCATCCGGCTCCCGGTCGGGATCAGCGCCCCGAACTGCTCGACGGTGAGCTGTTGGGTGTAGTCGCGCACCTCAGACCCACCCGTCCGCTCGCGGCAAGTGGTCGAGCCAAAGCTGGTGCTGCAACCCGGCGGGACGGTGCAGGGTGATGTCGCCGTACTGCTCTTTGAGCACGGCAACGCGGCGCTCTAGCTCCTCCTCGGTGGCGGCGCCAACGGCGAGTGAGATCTGCGCGTAGAGCATCGGCGGGTGACCGCCTGCCTGTAGCTGCGCCTCGTACTCGCGGGCGAGAACCCGGTCGGCGCCCGCCATGAGACTCGGGCCGTGCGCGGCACCCTCTACCTGCTCGTTATAGGCGTGCTCCACGTCGGCGATCCGCTTGCGGACCTGCGCGAGCGCCTGCCGGTTCCCCAACCACCGTGCGTGAAGGCACGCATCGACGGGGAAGCCGACCGCCTCCAATGGGGCGAACAGCGCCTCGGCGGTCGCGCCGGGGAACTCGGGTGCGTCAGCGAGCGCGCCGAGCACGAGCATCGCCTGATAGCGACCGTCCCTGCTCGCCATCGACCACGAGCATCTGCTTCTGCTCAGTGATCGCGGCGTTCGCGCACCGCTCAAGGTCATGGCCGAGCGGCTGAAACGCCGCGCCGCCACCGGGAGCCGACACGATGAGCGCGTCAGGCTGCCAGTGATGGTCAAGCTCGGGCTCGGCTACCCCGCGACACGCGGTGCGGCGTAGCAGCCATTGAAGCTCGGCGGTCCTCGCGCGCCGCGCGCCGATCACACCATTCACTCGCTCATACACGCGCTGCTCGCGGGTGGCGAGTTCCGCGAGCTCGCCGGCCGGGATCGGCGAGGCGGACCCGATTCCGGCCAGCTCCTCGACACGACGGCGGACACGATCGACGCTTCTGACGAGTCCCGACCCGACGCCTGTTGGTCGGTTGCCGGCGAGTGAGACAGCGAGGTACACCTCTGGGATGTACGAGCCGAGTTCGTGTAGCCGCCGCTCGTGCCCGGCGAGGAACGCCCGCCACGCATCGGCGCTCTGGTGGCGGTCATCGAGCAGCCGTTCGGTGTGCGCGACGTACCGCTCGGCCGGGTAGGCGCGGTGAACGCGCCACAGCGAGAAGTCGGCGGCGATCGTGTGCGCGAGCCTTTGTAGGCGGCGCTGTAGCGACCACTTCTCCCCGGTGGGGAGGTACGGGTAGGAGGTCATCGCCAGCCGGTACAGGCCGGCGGGCTCGCCACCACGCCCGAGAAGCATGTTGCCGTGCGCGTAGCGAAGCGGGAAGGTCATGGCCGGACCTCCGCGACCTGGCCGTCCGTCAGCTCGATCACTTCGGCAAGCCGCTCTCCGCTACGCAGCCGGTGTCCCTCGGAGTGCCTGACGATCAGCCGGCCACGGCCGGCAATCACGGCGACCGGGCGGGCGAACACGAGCCGCGCCGGGCCCCGCACCCTTCCGTGGTGAAGCACCGGCGCGTGCTCATCGGGCGCAACCCAGACTTGCGGCGCCCACACCTGCGCCTCGCCATCCACGCAGACAGCGCGGTCCAGCGATCGGCGCGCGGCGCGTGCCCGTAGAGAAAGCAGCGATATCAGATAGCGGTGTGCGGGCCGTCCGTCCGGGGAGGCCTGCCCGGCAAGAGTGGCGACCATGCCGGGGGCGATCAGCAGCCGCAGCGGCCAGTCAAGCCACCCCAACACCACGCCCGCCAGGAGCGTTGCAAGGAACCCCGCGAGCGCACCGATCAACGCGCCGGGCCAGCCGTGCGAGCTTGCGCCCAGCAGGCCGACGATTGCGCCGAGCACGACCGCCAGCAGGATCGAGCGCTGGCTGAGGACAAGGACCGCGACGAGTGCGGCGAACGCCCAGCCAAGCCATTCAAGCGGCACGCCGCCAGGGACCGGCAGGCGCCGACCGTCGATCTGGTAGATACGCCGGTCGGGCCTGAATATCCGCTGGTAAGAGCGGATCGTGTGTGGAGAATCACTCATCGCCAATCAGCCCCCGGGCTCACCCGAAGACCTGTTTGCCGATGCCTTCAGCGGCTTTGGCGATGTCAGACGGCGCGAACACCATCCACGCGACAACAATCGCCGCGAACAAGAACACCGCCAGCTCGGTGTAACGCCGGTTTAAGAGGAACATCAAGCTGATGACGCCGACGATCCCGCCGTAAAGCTCCCCCGCGTAATGCTTGAGGAGCCCTCCGACGTTCGCACCTACATCGTTACCCGCCGCGAGAGCGACGGCTGGGAGCAAAGCCACTGTGTAGATCGCCAGCAAACAGCACAGGCCGATACGCCGTATGTGTGACATGCAAATCACTTCCTCTGCGCTTTCGTGGTTCCGGTGCTGACGGGCTGTGCACAGTCACCGTCACACCGCTTGTCGTGGTGGGCACGCGGGAAGTGGTGTCGAAGTAGGAGGCGATGCCGCGAACCAGCAGCAGCAGCACACACCCCACAGCAACACACGACCCGCGAAACGCGCCAGCCGATTAACACTCTCGGGCTGGCTTTCACTGTTGTCGTCCTACGGAAAACAGTCATAGGGCGACGGTAGACGGCGCCGCCCAAACAACCACAAGCGCACATCATGTGAAAGCAATTGCTTACATCACATATGAAAGCAAGCGCTTTCATAAGCAGCCTGCGACAGCCCAGCACGCATCCCTCCGATGCACACCGGGCTCACGACCACGCTGTGCGTGGCGTCTATGCGGCGAGCTTCACAACGTCGGCCAGCTCGTCAATCTGGCCGGTGATGCTCGCGAGAACCTGGTCGAGAAGCCGACAGGTCGAGAAGTCCGCTAGCGAGTAGTACACCGACGTCCCATCACGCTTGCGCGCGACGATACCCGCCCGATGCAAGATACTCAGGTGGCGTGAAACGTTCTGCGGCGTACAAGCCACCTTGCTCGACAGATCCTGCACAGTGCTCTCGTGCTGTTCGAGCAGCACCAGCAGTTGCACACGGGTAGGATCAGCGAGAAGGGTAAGGCGACCCGTCACTAGAGCAACCACAGACTCAGACCATGCCGGACTCATCTCAAGACCCCTAACGACCTAGATAAGCGAACTGTTCCGTATTACCGACCTGTCCAGGCGGGACGGGACGTTCGGAACCGACGGGCCGTGCTCCACTGGGACGCCCGACCTGCTGACTGGGCCGCTTTACGACAGTGGGCGGCGCTCCAGAACTAGGCCGAACCACATATGTAATGTGCCTGCGTCGATGCCGACGCTCGGGTCCTGCGTAGTGATGGTGCGCTCGTGTAGCGTGGGCTTGTGGTCGTGGATGGGGATAGCTCAGCTCGACGACGACCACGGCGAGCAAGAGCACGATCAGCACCCCTACCAAGCACACCAGCCATCGGGCCGCCAGCCACTCTGCAATGGTCACCGCAGGCGCGGGTGCCGAAGGTGCCGGCGGACTCGCCTGCTCCCCCAGGCTCGACGGTGATGCGCTCGGCAGTGAATCGGGCGGAGGGCCATCGTCAAACCACTCGCTCTCAGAAAACGGGTCCATGATCGTTAATGCGAGCACCGCCGCCGGAGAGACAACGAATACGCGGGCCATATCGTTAAACACTTACGCCCACCGTGGTGACGGCGGGCGTAAAGTCTGAATCCGGGCCACGCGCCAGCGCGGCTGGCAAGCACTGTCAGTGCTGAACGGTCACACGCACTGGCTTACTGTGGGCGCTCAGGAACGGGTATCCGCCGTTCGGCACGGTGGCTGCTCTGAATAGATACGAGGTGCCGGCGCCGAGCGTGAACACGTACTTGTATGTCCACCGGCCTTTGCTCGTGGTGGGTAGCACTTCGATTGTGCGCCAGCGTCCGCTGTAGAAAATCTCCATTTGTACTGACTCGCCTCCAGTGGGGACGTATCCGCCGGCTAGCTGGCCGGTGAACGTGACTGCGCGGCCGAGCCGTGCTCGGTGAGGCGCGTGCATCGACACGGCACCTTGCACACCCTCGTGAACGTCGATGGTGGCAGCCGGGATGGTGTCGAGGGTGTGTGAGTAGTAGGCGATCTGCAGCAGTCGTGATGGTCCGTTGGGGACCTTGATCTTCCATGCCCCCGTGGAGCTGGTCGTGGTGCTGGCGGCGGAGATGGTCGCTGCCGAGCCGACGATCTGTTGGAGGAGCTTGATTTGCGCGTTCTTGATCGCGGCGCCGGTCGGTGTGGTGAGACGTCCCGTGAGCGTGATCGCGGAGTGGCCGAGAGCGCGCGTGACGGACTTGGGTTCGTTCGCGGCGAGGCTGAGCTTCGCCGCGTCGTCGCACGGGCTCCCGTTGCACGGTCCTCTTTCCGGTGGCGCGGGGGTCGCAGATACCAGGGGCGTGCTCGGGGAGGTCGAGCCGGAGTGGTTTTCGAGGTCGATTGTCTTGTCGAACACGACTGACTTGTTGCCAGCGGCGTCTTCTACCGCGACTTCGACCAAGTGCGGGCCGTCGGCGAAAGACGTTGTTGGCAGTTCGATCCTGACCGGCGCTTCCTGTGGGCAAGGGTTCGCGTAGTGGAAGTTCAGCGCGTTTTCAAAGGTGCCGTAGGCGACACAGCGGCCGTATTCGGTGTTCGGCGTGGCCGCCCATACGTTGCCGCCGTCGATGGCAGCCGTCACCCGGTAGACGCCGGGCCCTTCTTTGTCATGGGCGGTGAATGCGATGTTTGCGGTGCCGCTAACCGGGCTTTCAGTGAGACTGCCGGTCAGGCCGGTCGCTTCGGGGGTCGCCGTGCTGTGCAGCAGGATCGTGGCGGTGCTGATGCTCAGTTCTGCGTTGACGCCGCCCGTCGCGCATTTGCTTTGGCCCAACGGCGCTTTGCAGTCCGCTTTGGCGTTCATAAGCCACCACTCGGTGTCGGGGATAGTGACCGTCACGTTGTGGACGCCGCTGCACGATTCGGTGCAGCTCGCGAGGACTTCCCGGCCCGTTTTCTGCCGTTCGACCGCGAAGGACGCTTCGCCTCCGGGGCTCGTCATCGCGATCTTTGCGACGCCTCCGGCAATCAACGATCCCAGCGGCGCCTGGTACACGTAGTTCGGGCCGCTCCCCGGTTCGGAGTCCTGGGCGCCTTCGTCGCGGAGCGTCATCGCGCCGCCGGGTTCGTTGCAGGTGTCGAGGTGCCCGGACATCTGTGGGTGTTCACATCGGAATGGGAGAACCAGTCTTCAGGGACGATCGTTTCTTCGCCTTCCGAGCAGACGGTCTGCGCGAATAACCCGGCCGTGGCGACGCTGGCGGGGGCGTGGACGCTTGGGCGGCGGGCGTGATGCCGCCGAAGATGGGCAGTCGCGCCGGGCAGGACGCGGCGATGGCGAGAGCCGTGACGGCGAGCATCACGGCGGCGAGCGCTCGGCTGGGGATCGCGGTGGGGATCATCGTTTGGATTCCTTTCCAATGGTCTTTGCTTGTGCTCACTGGCCGAGATAGTTGAGGCTCGTGCCTCCGCCGCTATGTGACGGCGGCGATTCTTCGCTAGACCCGGAGGACCGAGTCGTCGCTGTGACTGCTACAGAAGGTCGTCGCGGGGCGGCGCTTTCTCCCGCGCCGCCGCCGAGCGCGAGATATCCGAGGCCGTGGCTCGGCGGCGGTGTCGAATGGTGCTTGGCACGGGCCGGGGTGGCAGCGTGCGGAGCGGCCGGCGTCCGTGTGGAGGTCAGTCCACCGGCAACCGTGGTCGGCTCGATGCTCGCTGCGGATGCGCTCGCGGCCGGGTGCGCAGCGACCTTGTGATGGTGGTGGACAGGCGCGGGCGCTTCAAGGGAATGGACAACTCTTGCGCCGACGCCGGCACCCGCGATCACGATGGCGGAGGTAGCGGCGGCTGCCTTGACCAGTCCGCCGCCGCCGAGCACTCCGGCCGTCCGCTCGGCCGTCGCGGCGCCGCTCGGGGTGCGACCCGTCGAGAGCAGAGAGATCAGTCGCTCGATCCAGCGGCCGTGTAGCTCGACAGCAAGGACGGGCGGTGGCAGGAAAGCTGCGCTCGCGGCGCGCTGGAACTCGCGGGCGCGCATCTCCCGCAAGAGGGTGGTGTAGGAGGATCGACAGCCAGCACACGCGGCGAGGTGCGCCCGTGCGATCTTCTCTTGCTCGGCCTCTGCGGTCCCATGAGCGTGCGCGTGGATCGCCTGCTGGCGGTAGTCGCACAAACGCCCAGCGGCCGTGATCGCCGCGACCTGATCGAGCTTGCGCTGCGCGCTACGCGACGCGGCGAGCACGGTCTTGATCGGCTCGCCCAAGGCCTTCGCGGCACGCTTTACGCCCAGGTTGTGGGTCGCCATCACCGCGACTACCCGCTGCTCGAACGGGTCGAGCTGCGCCATGAGGTCGGCGGCCGTGGCGATCCGCTCACGCGCGGCAACCAAGTCGAAGGGCTCGCTGTCGTCGCTGAGCACGTCGGCGACGGGCTCGAAGTCCACGCGGCGGCGGGAGCCGACGTGCAGATCATGGCGACCGGAGCGATGCTCGACCAGCAGATAGCCGATTGAGGCCCAGAACGCGCCCTGTAGGTGCTCCTCGCTACGGATCGGCTTGCTGGACATCACGACCAAGCCGATCGCCTCGTCCACGATCTCATCGCGCACATGGGCAGGCATCCCCGCCACGTCGCGCCGCCAGTCGAGCCGCTTGCGCAGCTCCGCGCGCCTGGCCTTCAGCGCGTGCGCCGCCTCCTCAGGAGACAGCGCGCCCTGCCGGCCCGGCGCCCGCACGAGCCACCGCGTATGGCCGCGCCGCACCAGCGGCAAACCGGCGGGCCGGGGTATCGCGGCAGATTGAGCAGAAGAGGCCATCACCCCGTTAATGCGGGCTGGCGCCTCAGCGCGACAACCAATTTCATCCAGGGGCAGGGAAGCCGTCGCCGACGACGGCCCCGTACCGGAGCGACGGCTGTTCCAGCGCATACGCGATCACGTCCCCTTGCAACACTGTTCGGCAGGCCGGGACTTGTCCTGTAGGCGCGCAACCCAGCCGTCAGCGCACCTTCGATCGCTCAGTGGCGGATGCTGCGCTAGAGCGAGTTCAGGAGGGCAACCAAAGCGACGGCTAGGGAGATGATCGCGATGGCGAGTGTGAGGCGTGCGAGCGTGATCAGGCTCTTGGTTCCAGTGTCGATCTGTCGTGAGGACGCCGCAACGTCGGCAGTAGCCTCCCGAAGATCGCCGACCGCGTTCAGGAGAACCGCACCGATCAACTTCTCGCTCGCCGGGAATGGAGCCTCGGCCAGACGTGCAACGAGCACGGACGTGTCCAGCGCCACTAGCTCGTGCACGTCCTTGACTTTCATTGACTCGAACGACGTCTGTGTCGGCCCGTCCACATGCCTGAAGCTAACTGCCCTAACGGACAGTGGTCTCCGGTCACGGGCCGGCACCTAGCCTCGGGTCGCGATCTAGCAGGCTGCTCGGAAGCCGGTCGGTGAGACTCCGAAGCATCCCCGGAACGCGCGGGCGAAGTGAGGCGGCTGGCGGTAGCCGACCTGTCGCGCCACGTCGCGTACCGGGATCGCCGGCTCTGTCAGCAGCTCGGCGGCGGCGGTCATCCGTCTGGCAACGAGTTCGTCGTGGAAGGTGCTGTCGCTGAACTGAGCGAAGGCTCGTTGTATCTGGCGGGGGGATGTTGCGAGCGCCTTGGCGACCACCTCGAGCGTCAAAGGCCTGCCGTAGTGACGTTTGATCGCCAGGCACGCAAGCAGATACAGCCGGCGGCGCTCTATGAGCGTGTGCTTGCGCATACTTGGTGGAGGGGGTCGGCGCGCTTTCGCGGCGGGGGGTACTACGTCCAGCTGGAAGTGCAGGCGTAGTAGCTGGTGGATGCGTCCACGGCTGAGGTCGAACCGCTCGCCGATCTCATCGAGGGTGAGGCCCGCGACCGCGCGCAGCCGGAACATTTCCCGCTCGCGCTCGGTCTGAACGTGCCGTCCGTGCCGGGAGAACGTGAGGCCGTGGCGGTGTAGCTCGCAGATGATCTCGTACAGCTCCAGTCCCTTGCTGAACTTGGGGTGCTGGATCAGGTCGCCGCTCCCGTGCTCAAGCAACTGGTCAACGAGATGGATGTCGGCTGCTTTCAGGCAGGCGAGAGTGGCCGGGCTCAGGTCAAGCTCGGTGACATGCATGACTTCGCGGGCGACGCTAGAGCGTCATTATTTGGTCGAAGCTCTTGGCGACCTCCGAGACGATGGCCCGGTCGCCACGGCGTTCGATGAGCCCAGCGCCATCCAGACGATTCAGCGCGTCGGTGATCGCGAGCTTCTGCTTCTGCTTCTTGGCGCCGAAGGCGTAGCGGAGGTCCTGCTCAGAGAGCGGGCCCTGCCCGTCGCTGTCGCGCACCAGCAGCGATTCGAGGACAGCTTTGTCCCAGTGGCGCTCGCGCTCCGACGCTGGGTCCTTGGGCGACTGGGTAATCTCGTGGAAACGCACGGCGGGGTGTGAGGCGGTCGCCAGGTCATTCCAGCGGTGGACGAGGCCCGCTATGCGCAGGCGCTTGAGGCTCGCGGGGACGTTGCCGGGGGTGCTGATCGTGCGGGCGATCTCGGCTTCTGACAACGGCCGCTGCCTGTCGGGGTCGAGCATGAGTTCGAGGACGGCTTTGTCGAGGCAGGCGTTCGCTTCGGATTCGACTGAGCTACGTTGGTCGGGCATGGGAGTCGTAACCTCCTGTGTCACGGTCCCGGGCGGGGTTGCCGCCTCGCGCCGGGGCCATCTTGTTTAGAGCCGTATCCATACCTATACAGCGGGTTTGGGGCTCTGTGGGCACGGCGAACGGGGCTGGCGCGAGCACGTCACGGTCGTGTAACGCACCCGGCAGCGGCCTATATCGCCAGCAGCCGGCCGTGGGAGTGCGGGGCGAGGCGGTAGCCGACGCCACGAGTCGCAGGCACCCAGTCCTCGGCGCCCGCACGAGCGAGCGCGCGTCGCAGTCGGCAGGCATGCGAGTCCAGGGTCCTCGTCGTGCCAGCGGAGCGGAAGCCCCACACTTCTCGCAATAGTTCGTCCTTGGTGTAGACGCGCTCGGGCTCCCGCGCAAGATGCGCAAGCAGCGCGTACTCCAGACGGCGCAAGCCGACACGCATCACTCCGACCGTAACCTCATGCGCTGCCGTATCGATCCGAAGCTCCCGATACTCGATCACACCAGGCACGTCCGCTGGTTCCCGGCGCACGAGCGCCTGCACGCGGGCGCGAAGCTCGGTGTAGGCAAAGGGGGCACGGAGCACGTCGTCAGCTCCAGCGTCGAACCCACGCAGCACGTCGCCCAACTCGCCGTTCGGGCTCATCCAGAGCGTGCGTAGACCGGACTTGACCTCGGGGGCGAGCGCTCCCGCGCGCAGTTGGCGGAGCACATCGAGCCCGGCACCCCGGCGCGTTGCTCGCCCGAAGATCACGAGGTCGACCTCGCAGGCGTCGCACGCTGCTCGCAGCTTAGCGGGGTCGCTGACGCGGCGGACCTCGTAGCCATCGAGCGCCAACTCGTCGGCCAGCGCCAGGTTCACGTGCTCCTCGCCGTAGAGGAGCAGCACACCCGGGCTCCTGCTCGTGGTCGAGCACGCACCCGGAGCATCGAGCAAGTGCGGGGCGAAGCGCTCGGGTAGCCCGGCTCGTGTGGTAGCGGGTTCGGCAGACGTTGTGCTCATTCGGCCTCCTTTCGGGCACCGAACACTCGCCAGCGAGCACACCGGATCATCCGCAGATAGCCCTACGGTAGGCGTGGCATCGAAGGTGGTTGCTTCGGTGCTACAGGCCGGGCGGGTGCGTCAACACCCGTCCGGCCGAATCGGTTTTTGGGCTTACCGGCGATCAGAGCAGAGCCTTCGGCGGAACTTTCGCCGCAGGCTGCTCCGAGCCGAGGCCACAAACCGAGATCACCGGGGCGGTCCGTGCTTCCGGCCCGCCGGCACGGCTTCCGCATCAGCGGCTTCCCTCCTGGCCACAGCGGCTTGAGGCAGGTTGAGGCGGACCAAGCGCGGGCTGTGAACGGCTCATTCGTTAAGTGGTCTCTGCAACGTAAGGGGTTGATGATGAGCGGCGGGCAGCCCAGGGCCACACGCAGCCCGGCACACCCGGCCAGCACCCGTCGGCGGTCAGATGCGTCCTGCGCCACGCTCTCTCAGTCCAACACCGCCGCCAACTGCTCGTACTGCCGCACCGGGCACTGCGCCGCCGAACAGCTCCACGTGTAGGCCTCGATCATCTTGTACACGAGACGAATCGCAGACGGGCGGCTTCCATCTGTGACCGGGCTGCGTGCCGGGCCATGCGCAAGAATGTGGCGCCATGTGGCGCAAAAGGGGACGTGCGGCTGCTGACGAGCGCCGCCATCAGGAGACGCTTGACCTTTCACGCAGGCAGCTTGAGGTAGGCGAATCGACCTCTCACACGGCACGGCGGTCGGGGCGCCTTCAAGTCTTGGCCGTCGCTATCGCCGCGGTTGGTGTTCTCGTCTCTGTCCTTGTGTGGGCACCGTGGACTACGGGCGGCCCACTCCCCAAAGCGAGCATCACCCTGATGCCGAACGCCCACAATTCGTTTGCTCCTACACGTGCGTCCATGCTGCCGGCTCCGCCTCTGTATCCGGCCGCGAACACGGGTGAACACTGTGCAAATTGGACCACTTGGCTCGAAACGATTGGGGCCGCTTCCGAATGGCCATACCTTGTGGAGGTTTCAGCTCCCGTCAGTGCCGATGTCGCTGTCGTCAGCGCGTCGGTTCGTGTCTTCCGGTCCTATGTGCCGGAAGATGTAATCACGATCGAGTGTGTACATGGCGCGGGGCCCATCCCAGGAACCCTCCTCACGCTCCACCTCGCCAACCCAAACGCGCCCCCAACGATAGTCGCCGACGACGGATCAGATACCCCGCTCAGGCTTCCGGACGCAGTAATCAATACTGAACCTGGACATACCGAATACATCGCTCTTACGCCAGACGGCCCGCCCCGGATGTACGAATGGGCCGTGACGCTACGGTTCGTCGTTGCTCAGCACGCGAGGACGATCACGTTCGGCTCGCGGGGTCATCCGCTGCGTAGTTGGCTAGGGAATAGGCCGAGAGCCAGCTACGACCATCCGCCTGCGGGCGGCTCTTGGTCCGCGGTCCCGTAGGCATAGCTACCACTGAGGATTTTCTGGAGCCGCGATCTGTTGTGGAGGCGGACTGGTGGGCGTGAATGGCGTTAGTTTGGAGAGCCCGCTACCGTCGGGGTGCATCCTCTCGAGAGCCGCCAGCTCCTCATTATGTTCCGAGTTCAGATGAGATGTCACGTAGGCGATCCATTGCCCATCGGGGGACCAGGTGGGCGTCACCCCTTCACGAGCGATCCGATGGAGGTCCGTGCCGCTTCTGTGAACCACCCAGATTCCTTGTTCATCGTTTAGCCCACCCTTGTTGACACAAAGGCCAAACGCGAGCCATGCGCCATCCGCCGACCATGTTGGGTCATTCACCGAGCAAGTGTGCGGCGTCGCCGAAAACGCCGTTCCAAGCTCATGTCCGCTCATATCTATCAGCTTTATCGAAGAGGGGTGGTGCAGTTCGCTCGTGACGTAGGCGATGGTAGAGCCATCAGGAGAGACGGCTACCTGGTTCGCCTCGGTGCGCAGTATCTCGTGGACTTCCGAGCCGTCGGGCTTCATCAGCCAAATCCCACCGTCGTCAACGAACGCAATCCGTGCAGGATGACCTCCGACAGAGATAAAGCGCACTTGATCCGGCTGTGGTGTAACAAGAATCTGCTGGATGTTGGTTCCGTTTGACCTCGCCGTCCAGACGCTCGTAATAGGCGGATTGACATATACAACCCGCGTGAACGCGATAGCCGTGTGATCGGGAAACCAGGTCGCGTCTTCCCCTTCCGTCACATCTCGTTCGGCGCCCTTGTCTGTGATCGTCACTATCTCGTGGCTCCGCTCAACCACGATTGGTGGCTCGCGTGTGTCGCGTCCCGACCCACAGCCGCTGATAAAGACGGGGCACACGCAGAGCATGAGCGCGGTGGCCCGGATCCGCTGGATCAGATCCCAACGCGGTCCTGCACGTCTTCGACCTCGGCGTCGATAATCAGATGACGCTGCTTGAAGGCTCGAACGATCCTCAATCGTCGCGACCGCGGCTGCTCCGACGAGCCCTGCCTCGGAGTCGGAGTGAGCGCCGCGAGCCGGGCCTGAGTAACGCACGCGCATCACGTGCCATCCTGCGGCGCATCTTCGGCGGGATGTATAAAGCTCTCCAGGTCAGCCGTGACGATGTTCTCGTGAATGTTGCTGCCGAAATTGGTTGCCTGTCTGACGGCGTAAGTACCAGGCACAGCCGTCAAGGCCATATCCACCTGAATGCTTGCGCCCGCAGGCACCACGACCCACTGGCTCGCGCCTATCACGCTGCCGTCGGCGAGCACCTCCACGCGCGCCTTGCGATCTACCTCGAAGCCCCTCGCCGAAAAGCGATGGATCGACGTGACAGCCGACACGCGCGAAAGCCTATCCGTCGCCCAGTCGGTCGCGCTCTCGGCGATTGTCAAGCGCTGCGGCCCGGTCGAGCGGTATGGGCTCGTCGTAGCGGAGTGCCGCCGCCCACAGCGTAAACCACGCGACAGCCGCAAGCCTAGAGGGCACTCGATCCCCAGGGCTTCGACCTGCTCCACGAGCCAGTTCCTCGATAGCGATGCTGCTCATCCAGCGCAGCGTACAAGCTGTGCCGCAGGGACACGAGCCTCGGTCGTCGATCGCTACGAATCCTTCTTGACCCACGGCGGCACCCGCCAGACTTCGATGTCCGGGCTACAATGGGGCGCAAGTCTGGAGGCGACCCCGTCGCTCTCGCCCTACGCAAGCGGACGTGCCAACGGTCGAGCCGACGCGCCCCCTTTGGACGGGAAGATCAGCGTGGTTGCCGACGGAACGTCTGATAAGGCGTGCTCAGAGGTTCAGGTCGCGGCCGAGAAGGTGGTGAGTGATCTTGCGTGCCCTCGCGACCAGACGTCGGAGCGGGGCAGGCCGGGTATAGCCGTGGTTGTGGAGACGGATGGTGTCCTCGGCGCGTACGGTCGTGCCGTCGGGCGCCGTGATGGTCCACTCTGCTCGATATGTGCCTCGTCGGCCGAAGTAGTCATCCGGAAATCGCGCCAGGGCGGCGCGTGGCTCCATCTCAACCTGGGCGGGCCGTCGGGCGACTCGCCGGCCTGACACCGAGCAGGCGATCTCAAAGCCCTCGAGTCCCTGGATCGCCTGGCGCACTTTCTCGACGCGCGACGCGTCTGGGTCTCGGTGCAAGACGCGTTGTGGAGGCTCAACAACCAGCACGAGGCAGGGGGCCCCCTGGTTGAGGATTGCGTCGTCTTTGGGGATCGTAAGGGTGCCCGGTCGATCCACCCCGCGATAGTGGTAGGTGCGCCACTTGGTGTGACGGCGCCGCTTCTCCCGCCAGGCGGTGATGTCCCGCGCTATGACCCTGAGCGGCATGGCACTTCCAAGAAGGAACGCGACACTCCCGATCGCGGCGACCACTGCGACGTAAAGGATTGCGGTGTTAAGTGTCGAGCGATCCTTTTCCGGGCTAATAACCGCGACAGTGGTCAACGCTGCAAGCAGTAGCGTGAGGAGTCCGATGTTTCGTGTCTGCCGGTCCACGCGATGAATCATCGCGCTCAGGCCGGTTGGCGCTAGGAGTCTCCTAGCTGGCTGGCCCGCCGAGCACCGGGCCTGCCTCATCACAGCGCAAGTCCCAGGGCGTCAGCCGAGTCGCGTCGGCCGGTGCCTCGGCGTCTCGCCCTTCACGACGCGGCGCGCGAGTGTCGCCGTGGCGTTGATAAGGCCGCCGTTCCATCCGCGTGCCATGAGGTGCGCGCGGAGCGCGGCATCGTCTACAGGAACCCGTGCCTCGCGCAGAGCCACGAGCGCGCCCGCGACTGCTTCGCGCTCGCCGCTGTCCAGCGTGTGGTGCGCATCGTTGACCCAGGCAGCGGCTTTGTCGAGCGCTGCGGCGGCACGGTGATCAAGTTGTGCCACGCCGCCTGCAAACTCCGCCTCGTCCTCCACGCGGACCTGCCCAATGCGCTTCGTACGATGAGCGGCGAGCCAAGCCGGGATGTACTTGGGCCACGACACGACGGCGGCGAGTGCTGCCGGCCTTTGTCCCTCAACTTGCCCAAGCACGTCGTCGTTCGCCCAGGCGACTATGACAACGCCGCAGACGTGCCAGCTCCCTCGGCTCGTCACGCCCCGAACAGTCACCCCGCCGGCCTCGTATTCATGCGGGGAGCGGTGGAGCAAGCCGGCCTCGGCTGCGCCTATGGCGAGGTTCAGGTTGCCCAGGTTCGGGTAGGTCGCGCCAACGACCGTGATCTCAGCAACGCCCAGCTCTCGGGCGGTCTCGAACGCCCAGTCGTAGGACTCCCAGCTGGTGCCGCCCTCTTCTGGTATCGCCCAGTCGACCTCCCACACCCGCGGAATGTCGCGTGCCCGTGGTGGCGGCGGCGTCACTCGTACTCCGGATGCTCTGGCGTGGAGCGGGGCAGCGGTAGGGGCGGGGTCAGCGCGGGTTTCCCCGACGCGGCGGCGGCATCCTCCCGTTGCTTCGCCCGGCGTTGCTCCTCAATGTCGATCGTGCGCGCGAGGTAGATCAGCGCCGATCGCGCCGTGCCGAGGAGCGTGATCGCGCCGCCGACCAAGTCGTCCCAGTCAACGTGCTCCAGCCAGTCGCCCGCGGGTTCGCTGTCGGCGCTGAGCAGGCGGTGGACGACGACGAAGCGGTGGGTGGCCGCGTGCCGTCGTTCCACGAGTTCGTTCAGGGGCGTGCGCGCCTCCAGCTCGCAGCTCAGGTCGCAGAGCGCGCGGAGCCCGCGTGTCGGGGCGGCGTCCACCAGCGCGGCATCCATTACATCGGGCTTGTTGACCGAGTGTTTCGGGTGCCAGAGGTAGCGGAAGTAGACGCTATGACTCTTCCGGGCCGTCCGGTAGTAGATGTGCACGGCGCTGGCGATCTTGTCCAGCAGGTTGGACGCGGCTGCGAAAGCCTGTATCGCCAAGCCCGTGCGCGGCCCCCAGCGCGCGTAGCGCAGCGTGTCCAGGTAGCCAGCGCGTGCGGTGATCGCAGCGGCATGCTCGCGGATCGGGCTCTCATCGCCGTCGGCTAGCCAGAGGAGGTAGCGAGCGGCGATGAAGTCCTGCTTCAACGCGTTGAAGGCGTCGATCAGGTCGTTTGCTCGGCGCTGCTCGGCCTCGTCCAGCCCGACCGTGATGCCGTTGAAGTAGAGGGCGTCGAGTTCCTCGTAGGCTTCCGACAGGCAGGAGAGGGATACGTGGAGGAACAGCCCGTGCTCCGCGCACCAGCGCAGGTGCGGGTCAGCCCAGTCCGGGTGCTCGCGGCGCTTGTGGACGAATCCCGGCTTGACGTTGATCGTGGCGCGCCGCTCACGAAAGTGTTCCAGCGCGGTCGTGCCGCCGAACTTGACGATGCCGGCCTCGTCCTCCAGTGCGGCGTCCAACGCCGTCACGACTTCCGCCCACACCGTCGGCTTGTGTTGGCCGGCGAAGGGCGCCACGTATCCCAGCGCCGTCCCCTTGTTTCCAAGCGCCATACCGAACGTCGGGTTTAGCGCGAGCGCTTCGTTGTACGCCGCGATGGCCTCAACGTCGCGACCCTCGCTGTCGTAGCTGTTCCCGAGGTTCGTGAGCGCCTGCACCCGGATGTGCTCGGGCACCGTCTCGTCTTGCCCGGCGCAGCGCAGGAGGACGCGGGCGTCGCGAAGGTGAGCGCGATCCGCCTGGAGCGCGGCGACGTAGCCGCGTTCACGCACGAGGAGGTGCCAAAGGTCGAGTTCGGTGTTCGCGAGGTTGTAGCCGATGGCGTTGTGCTTCTCTGCACCGGCCCGCCGCCACAGCGCGGCGCCGCTTTCAAGGCGAGCCCGGTCGTGCATCATCGCGCCGCCGTGCGTATATGCAAGCGCGCGTAGTTGGTCGGTTATCCGCTGCGGCCCTTCGCACTCCTCGGCGAACGTGATCGCCTCGCTTGCCTGCTTGTGGTCCAAGAGTTCGCCGATCCGCCTGCCGGCTGCGGCCGACGCCTCCTCAGTGGCGACCATCGTGCCCATGACTGTTGTCCTTCCACGACGACTACACGAACGTAAGTTCGATGCTACTCCTAGCGATCCAACGGCAGCGTTGCCGGAAAAGCCGGGGCGCTCGCCGCTCATAAAAGCGATGCTTGATCTTTGCTTGATCTCTGCCGCGTCCCAGCGAACCTGCCAGCCTCAAAACCGGCCAATTAGCAGGCATTTCTCAAGTGGAGCCAGCCGGGATCGAACCGGCGACCTCCTGCTTGCAAAGCAGGTGCTCTCCCAGCTGAGCTAAGGCCCCGCAGCCCGAGAATACAGGCTGAACGCGCGTTTTGGGGTGCTGTGACCAACATCCATTTTCCGCTGAGTTGGGCTCATTTCCGCTGGGTTTAGGCCCACAGAGGAGCGCATGGGCCTAAAATCGTTGCCTCCCATCGGCCGCTGCAAGGGGCTGGTGCGTGCCGCCGCTGCCCGAGCATAGAGAACGTCAGCAGGAGCATCCGTTCCGCCGGAGTCCCCTCCCCCATCAGCCATACCGCCCGGCTGCAAAGCGTCGCGGTCTTGCCGCTGCCGGCACCAGGCGAGGATCAGCAGCGTGTCCCCTAGTCGTACCCGAGCCTCCAGGGATGCGGCCCGATCAAGATTGTGGAACCATTCACGTCGTGTCGAAGGACGGCTTGCCAGCGACCTACAGCATGAGGCCCGCCGGCCCGCCAAAATGGATCGCCTTTCTCACTGACGTAACGCCCAAGCGGCTCATCGTGTTCGTACACGGCTTCGACGGCAAGTCCCTGGAGACGTGGCTTCGATTCCCCGACGCCGCGTCCACGCGCCCGTGGTGGCGCGAGAGCGACCTCCTGTTCGCGGGCTACAAGTCGACCGACGGGAACATCAAAGGCTTCGCCGACGCCCTGCGGCACGAGATCGGCAACTTCTACCCGGCCCGACGAGTCGACCTGCTCGAGGCACGCGACGCCAAGCTGGTCGAGTCTGACTGACTACGCCGAGCTGATCGTCGTTGGCCACTCACTCGGAGGCGTCGTTGTTCGTCGTGCCGTATGCGACGCGATACGTGACTCGCAGGAACGCGGCTGCGTCTCGCCACTGACGGCCGCGACCGTGCGGCTGTTCAGTCCCGCCACGGCAGGTTTTCAACCAGCCGGAAAGCTGGGAATGATCTTTGAGACGCCCCTCCGTCTGGTGGCAATGATCAAGCTCCGCCGCTCTCAGGCCTACACCGAACTCGATCCGTCATCGCCATTCCTCGCCGATACCTGCGGCATCACCGAAGGCATGGCTCGAGAAGATCCGGACAGCGTGGCTCTTCGCCCTCGGACCCTATGGGCGTCCGACGACGAGGTCGTCGCGGCCCGGGACTACAGAACCGATCGCATCTCAGACTCGATTCAGAAGGTCAGCCACTCAGGGATCTGCAAGCCCCGGAGCACCTACTTCGCGCCCTGGGACTATGTCGAGAAGGGCGGTTACCGTTGACAGAGTTGAACGCAGCCCTGTTTCGACGGCGAGCATTCGAAACCGACTGGCTCGGCGTGCTCGAGCGGGCGGGCCTCGACGCAACGTCGGGATCGCCGCTGTGGGAGCTGCTCTTGATAGAGGGCCGGGTATGGCTCTCGGCAGGAATGCGAATCGGCTACTTCAGCGAGGGAGCGTCCGAGCTCCCCACCGCTCCGCTCGAGGACATGCTCATCAAGATACCCCCGTATGAGCCCGCGTCCCCAATCGAGTTCGCGACCGACCTGGCTCTGGCGTACGAGTCGATCACGCCCGAGCACATTCGATTTCTGTATCTCGCAGCGTTCGCTACCGCGCCAGAGTGGGCAGAGGCCTTGTCGCAGGTCTCTAACGTGGTGGAGCAGTTCGTACACACACCACAGTCATCCTTCTCCCCCGAGACGATCGACGAGATTGCCTGGTTCATCGAAGGGCCGCTCGAAGGCTACGCCGACGCCACGCCGAAAAGGTGGCGAGAAGGCCTCCTCCTCGTCTACGCCACGATCGGAGTTGATCGGGCGACCAGACGCGCCCGACGGTTTCACTTGGGACGCCTGACCGATCGTCTCTTCACGGCGGTCCGGGAGGAGGCCGAGGCACAGGCGTCGGCAGTTCCGGTGATGAGAGTTGCGCGGCGTTCCAGCCCAAGCTCCGAGGGCGTAGGCGACGAGATCATCACGACGACAGAGGCGGCGGCAGCGACCCCGGTGGAGGCCGAGGAGTATTTCGGCGCGGAGCCGCTGGCGGAACCAGAGGCCTACGAGGAGGAATAGCCCAGTCCGCGGGGAGTTCTTCGAGCAGGAGAAGACGCAGCTCAGTCGGGCAGAAAGCCAGCCTTGATTTCGTCGCGCGCAGGATCGTTGTCGAGCGCCTCCAGCAGCTTCCCCCGCTTAGAGAAGCCTTCCTTGCGCGCGTACTCGAGGAACTCGTTGATTGCACGTCGCACGTCCCACTGGAACTTAGAAACCTCTGATTTCGATACCTCAAGCGGCTCGCCGCCATGGACGGCCTCGGAGCGCACCTCGTCGTAGAGGCTGTAGATACGTCCCGGATGGGTGAACCCTTGGTCGAGCTTGTGCGACAGGAGAGCGCGCCGCAGCGCGAGGTTCTCGCCCTTGAGTTTGTCCGACTTGTCGCCCAAGATCGCCTCGAGCGCAAAGAAGAGGTAAAGCACCTCCTTGAGCGGGTCGGTCGCAAGCAGCGCGTCGTCGAACCACTGGAGTGCCCGGCGTGCAGCCTTCTCGATGCTCGTGCCGCCCTCTGCGGGTAGCCTGGCGATCTCCGTGGAAGTGGCGAACTCGACGAGCTCGTCGTTGAGCCCGACGTCGATGATCTGGTCGCTGGGGGTGGACCAGCCGCCGCCGCCGCCATGGAACCAATACGAGGTGCCGAGCCGGAACCGGAGCTGCTGATCGGGAATCGAGCGGTGCTCACGCAGGCCGGCGCGGAGCTGTCGGAGGGCGTGCTCGACCTTCTTGCGCGCTCGTTCCTTCATCGCCGTCCCGCTCGTCCCCTCACAAGTGGTACTCACGGCGGCTCCTATGGGCCCCTGGCCCGGGCCGAACATGTGCTCCGGTATCTCAGCCTGCTCGGCCGGCGTGAACGTGACACCGAATAGCTCAAGCTCGCGATGGACGGTCAGCCCCTCGACTGGGAACGAGCAGACAAGGCTCTGGGGCTCCTCGGCGTGCTCCTCGATGAACCCCGGAATGTGGTTGGCATCCCGGTGCACGAAAGCGGCATTAGCGAAACCTTCGACGACCTCATTGATCTGCCGCTCCTTCATATGCTCGAACCGTTGGTCAACAGCCAGGGCCGCTTCCAGCTCTTCGAGGGCATCGACCTGATGGTCGATTGGGCTGTACTGCCGGTGCACATTCATCCGGAACTTCCGTGGCACCGCAGGCGGAGCCGGCCGCTCCACGGACTCCCGCGCGGTCTGCTCAACTGTTCGGAGCGCCTGCTCAACTGTCATTTTTCGTCCTTTCCGGTGTTTAGTCAGCCTAGCCCAATGAGCTTCGCTGCTAGTCGGGAAAGTTGTCGCGTATATGCCGCTCGAAGCGTCGGGTCGGAGCGCGAGACAGCCAGGCAAGGAACAGCCCGGCGATCAATTGCAGCAAACCGAGCATCCAGCCGACTGGATGCTCAAGGAAGAGCAGGACCCCACCGGACAACAAATTGACAGTGAGCGCACTACGCGCCTGACTGCACTCGATTCTCCCGGTGGCACACCAGCGTGCCACATGCTCACAGTTATAGCCAAACACGTGGTATTGCATCGGCGGAGGATTCTCTAGGAGCCACAGCGTTCTCCGGACGGCCTGTCCTCGGTCTAGCTCCTCGTGCTCGACGACCTTCGGCTGACCAGATTTGGCGAACTCGGCAAGGGGGACGCAATGGATTGACGCGTGTGGCTTGTCCTTGAGTCTGCCGCCGAACTGCACAACCCAGTCATTGCCGACATACATGCCGTGGTGCCCGTACAGCCCACGGTCAACACGCAGCTCGTCTCCTGGTTGAAAGGTCACGCTTTGGTCTGGCATCAGCAGCCAGGATAGACCGATGAGCGCGCGTTTCCGCGCGGCCTGCTCCGCTTCTCCCTGCGCGATGGCCAAGCGTGAGCGCCGGTCCGTCCCGCATGCTCGGTCATGGTCCGTCGAGTTGCACTGCGCCTGCACCAGAGAAGCCCATCCTGAGGTTCAATCGAGCAAGTCAGGGGAAAATACGTATGCCACCGCATCACGGCTTGATTCCCGCCACTGAGCTCGATCGGACAGGATTTGGTCCGGCGCAGCGACAACTCGCCCGCCGTTCCGCGATATCCAACTCTCGACAGCATCTGCGTCAATACCAGCGCCGACGACCTCTCGACGATGAATCACTAGGCCGCCGTCGGGAACCGAAGCTTTGCTTTCGGGTGCAAGGTCACGTAGCAGTTCCTTTATTGTTGCCGAATCCATGGTGGAAGTATGAGCGACGCGTCGGACTGACCCGTGAGCCGGCGACGAGGATGGGTTCAGTCAAAGCCACCACGGCGTGACCCTTGGGCTAGGCGGAGGGGCATAGGGTACATTGCTTAGCGCTTCTTGGATTTGTGCAAGCTCCCAGCGCGGATCGATGTAGTGACATAGGTAGGCGGGGCCGGTATGGCCGACCTCCGCGTCGCTGAAGAACTGTCGCGCCTTGTCGTGGTCTTCCTCGGGAAGGAACAGAAACGCGACATCGGCAGGGTCAAACAGCATGTCCCCTACGACTCGCCACTCGCGCTCCCACTCGAAACGGTAGGTCCGTTGAGCGTAGTTGCCGGGATTATCGATGAACGGTGTCAGCTTCCACAGTTGATCACGCGGGTCGACGCCGCTGGATATGCGGTCGCGGATCTGGCTCTGAATGATTTGCGCTTGAACTCCGTCCTTGTCCAGATACCACAGAGGCGCGCCATTCTTTCTGACGAGGACATCCTTGCGGAACCCGATGCCGTAGAGGCTGCGGCGCTCGATCAGACGGTCGAGCATGTCGAGTGGAATCTCGCTAAAGCACACGACATGATGGAGCGCCGCGACGGGCGCCACCTTGCGTGCTGCACCGAGAGGCTTGCTCCCCGCGCGCAATCGCCCCTCCCAGAGGATGTCGATCCACGGGTAGTAGCCGCTGTGGTCCCGCGCGCGTAGCTCGGCCACCCACGCTGGCAGCCCGCGATGGCTGGTAGGTGTGGCCTCTATGGCTGTAGGGAGCGGGCGGTTGTTCGCGACGGGCTTGGTGAAGTGCACGACGAAGTCCGACATGTCCTTCCAGTCCTCACGCCCGCAGTAGCCCACGATCCAGAGGCTAGCTGTCCGTGCAGGATGCGACCCTCATACCATGCGCACGCCCGACATCCAAGTCTTCACGACGCCGCTGGACTGGTAGCGCACAGTGGCAAGGGAGACCAAGCGAGACACACCGAAGCGGCCGATCGACAGCGTACCGATCCGAATGCGAAATCTGCCCGCCGAGGTCGGGCAAGCGCGGCTTGACGCGGCGGCCGATGACGCCGCGAACGACAAGGTTGCACTCCCCCGGATCGATGCGGTACTGACCGCCTGCAAGCTCGCCGCGGGCGAGCTCGAAACGCTGCACAGCGGATACGCGGACATCACGGACCTCGACCTCACCGGCTACTCGCGGGCATCCGCGATCTGGCTGCTGTCGGGCCGCACGCTGGGCCTCCTGCGCGCGCTACTCGTGCAGGTCGAGGCCGGGATATGCAACGAGGCGATGGTCACCGGCCGTGCCATCCACGAGGCGTCCCGCGTGCTCTTCGCGTTCACCGCACCAGGGGCGGATGACGTTGTGCGCCTTTGGCTTGACGACGAGGGTCGCCACGGCTATGTGAAGCAGGGCATGGCACGCGCCACAGAGGAGCGCTACGAGACAGAACTCGCGGAGACCATGGAGCAGGCGGGGCTGTCCCGCATCGCCTCGACGAAAGAAAAAACCGAAGAGCTGTACGACCTCATGAGCCGCACCGCGCACAACCGCCGCTCATCTTGCGTAGACGCAGTATCGGAGCCCGCCCGCCGGATGGCCTATGGCTGGAATCCGTCAGCCATTAGGCGCGCTGGATACACCGCATGGGCCGCGTCGATGACCACGGAGGTCTTGAACTCTGTCGGCGACGCGCTGCGAGCGCTGTACTCCCAGCTGAAGTTCATCACTGAGCACATCGTGGCCTTGGTGAACGGTATCAACGCCGTGCGGAAGGCGGCGCCACTCGACGAGGACTCGATCCGTCGCGAGTCCGGCACCTCCTAGCTCGAGAGTGCCATCGCCTAGCGGTGCCCCTCTGGAAACTCTTCGTCCTCGAGCTTTGCCTCGGAGATAGATTGTTCGGAGCGTCGGGCGATATCAACCCAGAATGCGCGAGATAACGAGCCTGCGGGTTGAGCATCGGCGGCGGTTTGCGCTAGCTCGCGTCTGCTTAGTTGATGTTGATCGGACTCGCCCAGCGTCCGTCCGGAGATCCCTCCGGTCAGCACCATCATGAGCGCTTCTCTGACAATGGCTGCGTGCTCCTCCCCGTTGAGTGACGCAGCATCGAGCCAGCAACTCAGGTCATCGGCGTGATCAAGCAGAAGTTGATGTCCTCGGTCTTGGTCTAGGTCGTCTGGGAATTGGGCGAAGGGCAAGGGATCCAGTAGGCGTGAGGCGGCCTTTACCATTGCCAGGTCAGGCAGCGTCAGCCACTCGCCGAGAGCTTCGAGCCACATGTTCTCATCGCGGTCGAGTGCCCAGAAGACTTCTCCTAGCCTCCGCCGCACGCTGCCCTGATCGGTCATGAGGGTCGCCTGTCGTACTGCCCTCATGGCGTCCATGTACTGGGTGTCGTCGAAGCCCGCGAGCACATCACCTGAGTCGCGTGCCTCGGAGATCGGTCGCATGCCGTGCGTCTCGGAGTGAGCTCGAGCGATCAGCACGTCAAGCGTCTTCTGAGGATGCGTGCTGCCGACGCCCAGCAGAAGCTGCCAGCTCGACCAGCTCAGTTGAGGCTCACCCTTGAGCGCCTCCAGTCGGGCATCGAGTTGGTCCAAGTCTAGCGATGGGAGACCCTCGGACAGCACATGATCGATGAGGTCTGCGTGCTGTGGGAGGCTCGTATCAGCGTCGCGAGCCAGCTCAACCGCCAGGGGTAGATTTACCTTTGTGAGCGGCAGCAACGTGTGGATCGCCGAGTTGCGAATATGGATGTCCTCGTCGCGTAGAAGTCGGCGCAAGCGCTGAACATCCGAAGCCGAAGGGTCGACAAACCAAGTGCCGGTTTCAAGGTATCCGGCAAGTTGCCGCCGTAGCGATGCGTCGCCGCCATCATGTCTCTGAAGCAGCGTTTCGAGATCCTCGGGTAGAGAAGTGCGTAGCGGCGACAGCACCGCTCCAGCGAATCGCGCAAGGGGTTGGTCGGGATGCTCGGTGAGCCAAGTGGCGATCGCGAGTCCGCGCTGTGGATTCCGGGTTGTCATCTCTGCCAGCGCCGGGTAGGGGTTGGCATTCAGATGCCGCGTTGCGTCCAATTGAGCGACGGCCTCGTTTAGTCTGACCGCGAGTTGCTCATCAGGATCTTTGTCGACGGCAAGGCTCTTACCGAACTCCACCTGTTTGGCGACAGCGCGCTCATAGCCATCGCTTAAATCAAGCGGGCCAAAAACTGTGAGCATGCGCTCTTCGGCATCGACGGGAGCCGCAAGGGCAGCCTGGATCGCCTCGACGACGTCCGGCCATTTCTTTATTCCCAGGTAACGCGACAGCCTGGTCCGCAGATCCATGCGCAGAAGGGGAGTTCCGGAGTCAATCAGCTCAGCCGCGTGCCGCACGATGTGAAGCTCCTCATCGTGCCACTGGTCGATCATCTGGGCGGGTGGGGCGCCGCCAGGAGGACTAGGGATCTGCAGAGCGGCACCGTAGAGATCAGCCGCGAGAGATTGCGTCCGAGCGCTTCCGAGAAGAGCTTGCTCGGAGATCACGGCGAGCACTCTCCGACGCAATGCAGACGTCGCCTCAGCGATCACATAGTCGTCGCGAATCTGCACCCCGAAGCCGACCATGCTCGTGCGTGTCACCGTGCGCGCGACGAGAGGACGCAACAGCTCAAGGGGCGACCAGTAGTACCCGTCGCCTTGGCCTTCACCGAGCAATTGCTCGGTGAGCGCGAGCAGCGCCGCCGGATGCGTCGATGAACGCCCGTACCCGCCGAGTTCTGTCGCAATCCGGATCGGATGATCCAGGTTCGCGTGGAGAGGTCGACGGTCGTCTCTTCCAAGTTCCCACAGCAAAGACATGGTCTTCGCCGTCAGATTGGGATGTAGCCCTACCCGGTGCAGGAGCGGTGGGAGCTCTCTCCGCACGCTCGCGTCGTCCATGGTCAAGCCAAAGAGTTCTTTCGAGGGCTGCGCCGGCTCTCGAAGCGCGAGTTCGATGATCTCAAGGATCTCCTCCGGGGCGAAGATCGCGGCAGGCGCCAGCCGGTTCAAAAGGTTCACGCGACCTTCAGCATCGGCGCGCTCAAAATCGGCGGTCAGCTTGACCCAGACGCGCTCGAGTAGTCCGGTAGCACCCGCTGTCTGCCCAATTCGCCAATCCAGCTCGGCGAGGTTCCGTAGGAGCTCGGTGAATGCGATCTCCGCGTAGCGATTGACGAGCTCGTCGGCGTAACCAGTAGCGCGGCCCTGCAGGTCCAGGCACGCGCGGTGAAGGATATGGTCGGCGAGCACATCCGGGATGATCCGACGCAGACGCCCGCGAGCAAGCAGCAATCCCGCTTGCTCAAGCTCCCCAAGAACCGAGACGACGACCGGCAGACCAACGCCCAGCTCGTCCGCAACGATCCGAATAGCCGGCCCCTCGACTGACAGCGGCGCCAGAGCAGCGACAAGCCTGAGCGCACCCTGTGCGATATTGGGATCGACGTTTGGGCCGAGATTCCCGACGATCTCTTCTTGCCATCGGCTGAGCACGACGTCGCGGAAATCCTGTTGACGCTCAAGGAGCTTCGGATCGACCGCCTGACTAGCCAGGAGCTGACCACCGACAGCCGTCACGAGCGGACAATCCGCCGTAGCCTCGGCGAGCTCAGGCGCGTAGCGCTCGTGGGAAGAGCCCAGCGCTTGGCGGGCAAGAGCTTCGGTATCTGAGATCGCGAGGTCACCGAGCCCGTCAGCAACGAAGATGTCATCGCTCTCGTAGCCGACCCGCGCAAGTTCACCGCGCAATTCCTCGAGGCGTTGGGGACGAGTTGCCAGAAAAAGGGTTGTCGGTTCGTCCCGCCTGACTAGCTCGGTAAACAGGGGCGCGAGATCATCGCGACGATGCACGTCGTCAACAACAACGGTTACAGCGGCAAACGGCAAATCCTCAGCCGCCTGCGGGGTGATCGTCACATCATCGACAGCAATCAAGACGCGATCATCCGCGAGTCGGCCCGTAAGCTCTCGCAACAATCGTGTCTTGCCGATCCCGCCGCGACCAGGCAGAACAACCACACGCTTTTCGCTCAGCGCTGAGGTGAGGACGTCGAGCTCCTCGGCGCGCCCGACGAGCTGCCAGCTGTGGCGGAACAAGCCTGGTCGCTCAAACGGCTGGAAATATCTGGTCGGGTCAACAAACGTCATCGGCCCTTCAGGGCCTAGGAACGCCCGCCGAACCGGCGCGCCGAAATGATCCTCGACTATGCGACGGGCGACCTCCCGATCAAGTTCCGTGCGCACCATCGACGAGATCCCCTCCTTGTCGAGCATGCGCCAGTCCTGTTGACCGGCCACGTACTTCTGCGCTTTGACGCTCGTAACACAGCTCACCAGAAGCACATGCTCGTCGGCGCCGACGAAGACGTTCTCCTTGATGGCCTTTTCGGCTTGTTTTGGCCCGAACTTCGCGTGCTTCTTACACTGGTATGTGCGCTTTCTGCCGTCAGTGAGCTGCGCCAGGATGTCAATCCCATCCTGTTTGTCTCCCTGCGTGCCATGAAAGTCCGCATGACTTACGTCGGGAAGTGCATTGACCACATCGAGGCAGAAGCGTTCAAAGGACTTCCAGTCCCAGTCCCGATCATCGAGGGGCAGGAGAGGAAGCCGCGGTTCGATTGAAGGCTCGAACGCCATTCAGCATCCGTTCGAGACGCGCAGTTCGAGCTGTTTCGCCCGAGTCCGCTTGGCACATCCGCTCACGGTCTATCAGCTCCTGATGGGTAGGTAGATGATCGCGTTCGGGAGCGCAGGCCGCCGCGGGGGCACTGCGACGGGGACCAAGAGTCCTTGTTCGGGTAGGTTGCGGTTGATCACGAGTGTCAGGCTAGCTCCTACGAAGGCAATCCAGGAAATGCCGAGTCGTTTGAGTCAGCACTACCGACCGGTTCTTCCGGCCTGCGCGGAAGCAGGCGTCTCGCAGTCGACGAAACGACTGCTCCGGACTATAGGGAGGTGTGGCGCCGGTCTACCTCGCGTTGTGCGTTTCGTGAGGGGGGATGCGCATCGCGAGGCGTCGAACTGGCACCTGCCAGGGGTCGCCGGCGAGAGGAAAATGCCTACACTCCGGGCTCATGCACTGTGCCCGTTCAGAGGCGAAGTGACGTGTCCGGTTTCGGCGTGACGCCGGCGCCGGAAGAACGTCCGGCCTACATAACGATGCGCCGCGCCGTCGATGCGCTCATCACAGGCTCCGAGCCACTGCGCGTTCGGCTACAGCTCGCAGACCCAATCTTTGGGGCTCTGGACCCGCAGACAGAACTCGTCACCACGCTGGAGCGAACTATTCATGGGCGTATCGCTTCAAGTCTCGTTAGCGGCGGCCCCGAAGACGACGACGAAAATGATGATGATGAGTATTCGCCGACGGCCGTAGAGGAATCCATCGCCATGCTGGACGACGACATCGCGGTTTTGATCGCCCGCGACATGTTGCGTCTATACGAGCTGACTGCCGGCCCACCGGATGAGTCTCGACGATGGCCCCGGGAACGGTGGCCGGACGATCAGCGACCTTGAGGGGCGCGGATCGTTGCCTCCATCTCGCTCTTGCCCGAGTTGGACTCTCTCGCGTACCTCCTGATCCTCTCGCCCGGGTCCAGGGCGGCATCTGTCGCTTAATTGCGTAGCCGAGCTAACTCGTCGTCGCGCTTGCGCCGCGCAGGCGCCATTGGCAGCCCTCCGCACCCGCCGGGTGCGATCGTGGGCTGTCGCGCTCGCCGATCGATGTCGATCTCGTCAGCGACCTACGCACTCCTCGGTGTTATGCCGCCAGTTGGAGCATATGGTTGAGCGCTGCTGGGCTTGCCGGAACAACCCCGAGCTTGGCGATCTGGCCGTTGTAGTCCAGGAGCAGATCGTTGAGTTCGCCGAACGTGTTCAGACCGTCGGCCACCAGGTAACGCTTGCCTCCGCCATCGGCTGGCAGATCGCCGACACAGATCGCTCCGCCGATGCGCTGAACAACGATCATCCGTCCTTCCTCGCCGACGCGGTAGCCGGCGAGCATATGGGGCTCGCCCTTGGTTGGAGCGGCCGTTGGAGCCGTTGGCCGTGGAGCGTTGGCCAGCTCGAAGAGGGTGTCGCAGTGGCAGGAGTCCGGTGCACAGTGACATCCCAGTGTCCGTCCGCGGAGTTCGTCGAGAGCTGCGATTAGGTGGGGTTGCGTCGGCAGCCAGCTTTTGTGCTTGGCGATCACTTGCTGGCGCGTGCCGTCGCGGCCTATGCGAAACGGGTTCGCCCACTTGGATGACGGGAGTCCCAGCCTGCGCGATCCGCGGCCACAGTAGATGTCGAATGCCTCGCGTTCGCAGTGAACAACGCGCGGTCCCGGCTCTTCGCCGGCGTCTGCCGTCCACGTGGCGCTTGACCCGTAGCCCGAGAGCTCTTCGGGCGTGACCTGTGCGGCATCGCCCCGGCCTGTCGCCATGTCCTCAGAGACCTGGTGGTGCTCGCGCTCGAAATCGTCCCTGCGAGTCGGCTTGCGCTGCTCCATCTGCTCGATCAGACGGCCCGCCTCGCCGATGCTGCGGGGATTGGCGAAGGTGGTTCCGGTCCGTTCTGCCAAGGTGCGCAGGTAGCGCAGCTGTCGTGGGGATGGCTTGATTGGTAGACGCTGGCTTGTGCTGGACATTCGATCCTCCTGGGGTCTTGAGTCTCAACTGGCTGCTGTCCCTTCCCTGCTGTTTTGCAGGGCGGCGCAGCCGCCATGAGCGGCCCAAGCCATGTCCTTCACCCGCTGTCAAGCAATTGGTAATGTGACTTGCTGTACTCCCGCCGTCATGCGGGAGGCTCCCAATTGCTTGAGCCCGAAGGGCCTTGCAGCGGGTGAAGGACATGGCCCACCAACAGCGCTTCTTTCACCACGACGCCGGAGCGGAGCGCCAGAGCGACGATAGGAACGGCGGGGAGAGGGGTCACAGGTCGTGTGCCGGCATGTAGGCGTGTCCGTTGCGACCGCCAGGGTGGGTAGATTGCGGGCGGTCAGCTTGCACGCTACGATAAAAACCAAATGAGCAAAAAGAGCACTGTTCAGCGTAAAACACCGGTTCTTAGCGATAACGAGGTGCTGGCTGACTTCAAGGAAGGGATGGCTAGCTGGGCGGGCGCGATCGAGGCGCACAAGCTGGCTCCGCCCGATCCTGGCTTCGCGGTTCGTCTCGACGCGCTGGCCCAGGGCGCGAGCGCGGCCGCGCGTGTCTGTCGTGCCGCCGACGCAGCGGGCTTTGAGTGGCCGCCCGCGCGTAAGGCCGACAGCGAGCCGCCGTATGAGCTGCGGCCGGATACCGGGCGACGTGGCCCTGAAGCGCCATGGCGACGCTTCGACCGGGCGGTTGTGCGACTGCGCGCGGCGGCATCGGGCACGGACATGCTCGAGGTCGCGCGTGCTTATGACGAGATAGCGCTGGTGGTCGGGGAGCTTGCAGAGGCTGTCGCGGACGAAGACCGAGCGAACGGTCTGCGCCCGCGTGCTCGCGCGCGCCGCTCGGCCTAGAGCCAGCATCGAGCCGGCCGGGCTTACGGGTGTCGCTTGGTAGGGACGATGCGATCGCTCGTCCCGTCCCAAACGGACGGTGGACGCTCAGAATCTCGGCGTCTTACAGGGGATCCCAAGGTCTCCGGCGCCCACAGGTCGCGGTGTGTACCAAGCGGACCATTTCGGCCCTGCTGTTGGGAGAGCATGTTGTCGATGTCCTCGCGCTTGACGCGGTAGACGTGCTTGACCTGGACCGCCGGCAGAGCACCGCTCTTGATCCAGTTGCGGATCGTCTGAGGGGTCAGCCGCAGCTCCTCGGCGATCTCTTCGACCGTGAGGATCTCTTGGCGCTGGAGTGACTTGGCCATGCTAGAAGCCAAATTAGCAAAAACAGCGTGATTTGGTAATGTTGATGCCCAGGAAGCGATGGTTGCGACGCACGGAGGGACTGTAGTGCCACCACGCGAAGGCGACGGAATCTCCATCGATACGGATGGTGAGCTGTTGGCTCAGATCATCCCGCTGCGTCGTCGCACGAGCGAGCCGTACGCACCGGCGATCCTCGCGGACGAACCGGCCGGTCCGCTGGAGGACCCAGAGGACTTGCCGTCGTTGCCGGTTGAGCGCTCGGTGTGGGATCAGCCCAGTGTGGAGCTCCGTCGCCGAGCGCCAAATGGCGGCGCAGCCAGCGGCCGGACTACAGGAGATACGCGCTTCCTCGGGCATCGCATGGCAGCGCGCTTCCTTGCTGGCGCTGCAGCCATCGCCGCGGTGGGCGCGATCGCGGTGGTTGTGGTGACCCTCGCGCTCGGCGGGGCTGCGAGTCGATCTGGGTCCCGACCGCAGAAATACGCCGCGTCCCGTCTCGTCCCCCCCGCAGGTATCGCGCCACTTACCGACCAGGCTTCATCGCGCCCGCGGCACTCCGCCGCAGCGCACCATCAAACCCGGCCAAGACGACCAGCGACCGTTACTACTCCGTCACAATCCACCGGCCGCAAGTCTGTTGCGCAGCCGTCGATCCTGGGCTCTGACACTACCGGCCAGGAAACGACACCAGCAGAGCAGGCTCCTTCGTCGTCTCCTTCGCCGCAACCGGTAGTCCACAGCGCGCCAAGGACGAACTACACACCGGTGTCAGGCTCGAACGCGGGAGGCGCCAGCGGCAATCGCGAGTTCGGCTTCGAGCGCTAGCGCTAGCCGCCGGCGTGCTGCTGTGCGTCAGGCCTCTCGGTTCTCGCTGCTGCTCGTAGCGGTCTCAATGCGACGCGCGAGGCGGTCGATCAGCCCGGCCGTTTGTTCAATGGTGGCGATGTCTTCTCGCTCGGCCCAGGAGGCGAGGTATGGGATTGAGTAGCCCGAGCTGTCGAGGCCGAGTGAGCCACAGACGGTGAACGCGACCGACTCGACTACGAGCTCCTCTGCGGCATGCTCAAGCGCGGGATCATCCTCACAGGGCTCGGCTCGCAACAGCGCGTGCGCAAGCTCGTGAATCAGCGTCTTGACCTGCGCGTTCGGTGAGATGTCCTCACGTATCGCGATACCGCGGCTCTCCACCACGTAGTAGCCGTTTCGCTGACCGGACATCGCCTCGAAGACCACTTGCGAGCCGATCTGACCCGCCAGCTCAATCAGGTACGGTAGGACTGGAGCAAGGTCATCGCCTGCGATCTCCCGGACCGGCACGTCGAGCGGTACCGGGCGCGCGGGCGCCGGCAGCGGCTCGACCTGCTCGCGGTCGAACACCGGTCCGAGCTTGAAGTAAGTGCGCGGCTTGTCATCCGCGTTTGAGCCAGCGTGCACCCACTTCTCAACGCGCTTGCGCGACGGCGTGATCGGCATCCAGATGCGGATCGCCCTCTGGCCCCGGCGCACGGCGTAGCCAAGCTTCAGCCACGTCCGGAAGCCTGCGACGCGCGTGGCTTCCGGGTGCTGCATCGCTATAAGCAACTGGTTGCTGAACGTGTACTGATGAAAATGCCGGCGGGTGGCGAGCCAAGCCTGCCAGCCCTCGGATGTGCGCAGGCCTTCCACTGCTTCACGAGCGAACTCGCGGTCGGCGCGACGACGCTCGTCGCGCTCCTCATCGGTGAAACGTTTCTTGATCTGTGACACGTGTGCCTCCTTCGGTCGGACAACCCCGCCCTGCGCGGGGCCTTCCCCGACCCCCGCACGCGCAGCGTGCGATCCTCGGAGGGTCGGCCCGCGCAGGAGATGTCCGCGAGCCTCAGGAGTGGTCGGGGCACACCCCCAGACCCACATGCGACTCGGGCGCCTCGCGGCGCTCACGCTCGGCGCTGATTTGCGCGCGCAGCTCATAGGTCTTCTGGCTGTATGAGCCCCACGCGAGGACCGCATCCTCCAGAGCCCGCTCAAGCGCCTCGTCGTCGAGGTCGGTGAGCGCGCCGAGCTGCTCAACCCGGACCCGCGCGGCCGTGACCTCTTCGTCGTAGCGCGCAGCTTGCTCTGCCTCGGCGAGCCGCTCGCTGAGGATCTCATCCAGAGCAGGGAGCTGTCCCTCCTTGATCCGCTCGCGGACGATCGCGTGCAGGTCGCGTTCGGCTTGCCTTGCCCAGAGACCCGTGAAGCTGAGTCTGTAGGAGCTGCGACGGGTACGCGCGACCGCGTCCTCGTCGGCGAGCGACGCGAGCGCGAGCAGCGTCAGCGAACGCCCGGCGATGTCGCCCGGTCCCTCAGCGTCCTGGAGGAACACCGCGGCTCTGTGCTCGGCCTCCTCGGGCTCGAGGTAGGCGGTCTTGAGCTTGCCGTTGCGCTGACGGGTCTGTGTCGGCCAGCCCGGCAATGCGAGCCGCGCTCCACGCGAGGCCAGGCCACCCAGGTCGCCCGTGACGTGCACCGAGGCGAGGATGCGCAACACCCGCTCGTCGACCTTGATCTTCAGCAGGTGCCTGAGCGCGAGCACCCCGAGGTCGAGGTTGTACTGGATCACGCGCTCGCGCTCCTCTCGCTCGGCCTGACGTGCTGCCTTGGCCTCCTGCTCGCGACGCCATTCCTGCTCGGCGGCGCTTTCCTGTCTGGTGGGCCCATCCTGGGTGGTGTCATCCTGCTCCTGCTGGTCGGCGTCGCGCGCCTTCTGTTCCTGGCGTTCGCGACGCTGGCGGGTGCGCTCCTGCTTGAGCGCCTTGGCGAGGTTGTCCTCAACGAGCCGATCGCCGACGTCTTGTCCAACGATCAGCCATCCCCAGCCGTAGTTGTGCGCGGCGCCGAGCAGGCGTGCCGCCTCTACGTCGTCGTGGTCGAAGCGCACGGTGGCGGACGTCTCGCCAGTGAGCTCGGTGTAGGCGGCCAGGTCCGCGGCTGCCTTCTCACCGATCGAGAAAGACTCAAGCGGATAGGACGAGGCGCTGCGGAACACGCCGGCCGGCAGCTCCTCGATGTGGTTGACCGCTATCTCAAGCGCGCTGTCGGCGACCTCCGCCCAGGTGTAGGGCTCGTCGTCCTCGGTGGCGTCGAGCACCGCCGACACCGCGGCGCGCGCGAGATCTGGATGGATCTTCGCCACCTGCACGAGCACCTTCACTGCCAGCAGCGGGACGCGCCCGCTTGCAACCTTCGGCCACAGCTCCTCGGGCAGCTCGAGGATCGCGAGGCGTTCCTTGACGGTGGCCTGGGTCATCTCCAGCTTCGCGGCGACCTCCTTGCGGTTCAGGCGAGTCTCGAGCAGTCGCCGGCACGCGAGGGCCTCCTCGAGCGGGTTCAGGTGTGCGTGCAGCTGGTTCGCGACAACCGCGTCGATGAGGTTGTCGCCCTCGTCCTGGCTTTCGCGGATCGAGATCGGGATCTCCATCAGCCCGAGCTTCACCGCGGCCTGGACGCGACGGTGCCCGTCGACGAGGATGTAATCGCCGTCGTCGCGTGGATCGACAAGTACGGGCTGCAGAATCCCGCGTTGCTCGATCGAGTGCTCGAGCCGACGCTGCTCGACAGGGTCGATCTCGGCACGGGGATTGAAGCCGTCCTCGATCACGATGTGTGCCAGCGAAACTGTGCTGACGGACGGAGAAGACACCACGTTGGGTGCTTGGCTGTTGGCCATTTCGCCTTTCCTTTCAATAAGCAGCTCCGCCCGGTGCGGGGCCGATCCCCGCCCATCCGCACGCGCAGCGTGCGATCATGGAAGGGGTCGGCCCAGCGTGGGCCGACATCGGGGCAGCGAAATCCCGGTAGCTTGACTACCTGGTCTGGTAGGTTCTCGGCTGTGCCTAGCCAGACATCGCCTTATCTTCGTCAGCTTGTGTCTGCCATACGGCTCTTCGATCCGACCAGCGCTACGACGATTCGTCCGACGATATGAGTGCGGCAGCGTGGGTTGGGATAGTCGCCGGGGCAGTCGCAGTACTAGGCGCGCTGGCTGCCTCCATCAGGTTTTTTGTTCAAAGCGCGTTCAACATCAAAATAGCCGCGCTCAACATCCAAATTGCGGAACTCAAATCCGGGAAGGCCGATGTCGAGCATAACTTATCGCGAGAGCGTGAACACCTAGCAGAACTTGATGCCCGACACCAAGACCTTGCCCGAGACTTTACGAATCTCAAACTCGCCAAGACAGGTGTCCTGCTGAAGCACGAAATCGACATGGACGTGCGAGAAACGATGGAGGCACTTGGCATTACGGAGGGCTCCGTCCTCGTTCCAGGTCCCACCCGTGATTCACGGAGTTTCGTATTCCTCGCACTCCATGGACCGGCCGCAGCAGACCTCAGGAAGGCAAAGCTCCCGATCAGCGAGGGAATCGTTGGTCATGTATTCAAGAATGGCAAACTATACAACACCGCAAACGCCCAAGATGATCCAAACTTTTTCCGAGGTATAGACAAGAAGGCGACGCATGAGACAAGAGCCATGCTCACGCTGCCGCTATATCACGACGGCTCTGTTATCGGTGTCCTCCAATTGCTGAACAAGCCGGGAGGATTTTCAAAAAGCGACGAGGCCAACGCCGAGGCGCTCGCTCGACCTCTCGCGGCTAAAGTATCAGCGTTCGCGAGTGACCCTGAGAACTTTGGGCTGCTCGGACTCGCTTGGCAAAGCGAGGACGAGGAAGCTACGATCGTCTTCTGCGATCTCACTTCGTCGTCGTCGCTCCTCAGACAAATGAGTGTACCGAGCGCAATCGACTGCTTCAATGAGTATCTAGAGCAGCAAAGTGACATCGCGATGCGGTTTGGTGCGACGGTCGACAAGTACACTGGCGACGGCGTCATGCTGCGGTTCAACGTGCCGCGCCCAATCCTTTCGGCCGATCACGTCGTAACGGCTGTTGAAGCCGCGCTTGACATGCGCGCTGCGTACGAACGACTCAAGGAGGGCTGGATCGCGGCCAGGCTGCCTGTCAGTCATATCTTTAGCCGGATTGGTATCTCCTGCGGCGTCGTATACGAAGCAACGATCGGGCATCCCCAGTTCCAGCAGATCACTGTGATAGGTGAGGCAGTCAATGAGGCAGCCAACCTATGTGAGATCGGGTCTCGCAAGCAAAACGTCATACTGGTGAACGAGCGTGTTCACCGACGGCTTCCCAAATCCTTCGAGGCTGAGGCAAACCAAACCGGAGGCGATGATCCTCCCACGTACGAGATCCTCGCACGCCCAGCTTAGGGGCTAGAAATCTTGCCCAAGGATGGCCCGACAACTATCGAGTCCGGAATGATCGTTGGCCGCCCGGACTGCCTGCTCGTACATAGCCGTGGGCTCCCCCCAGTCGAAGCCTGCTCCCCTGCGGTCAGTAGCAGCGCAAGGTGCCTGACCTCGACGGCGGGCGCACCGACGTTGAACAGGACTTGCCCGGATGGTGAAGTCGTCGGCCGGCAACTGCGCGCCTGCGTTCCGGCGCGGGTAGGCACCGACGGATCGCCGCGGCGGACTGATAAGCCACCGATTGCTCAACGCGAGCCGCTGGGCCGCTAGAACTCTACGGCAAGCAGGGCGTCGTCTGCGAGCGGGATCTGGACGGTGTGTTCGTGTCCTTCGAGGAACGCTTGCAGGCGGTGCAGATGGTCGTAGAGGCAGCGCCGCCGCGCGATCATCACGGGGATCGATCTCTCGTCGTGTTCGACCGCTTCGGTGGTGTTCTGGCCGGGGGCGAGCATCAGGTGGCTGGCTTGTGTGGGAGCGCCGGGATGGCCGAGGTAGGTGGAGTGCAACTCGATCGCGCGCTTGGGTAGGACGCTTGAGAGCACGAGGGCGTACGCGCCGGCGCTGGTCAGGCGTGTCTCAAAGCGCTCGGGTGCTCCGTCGAGCGCGATCTCGATCGGGATCAGCTTGCGCTCGGGCTGCACCTCGAGCGCCACGTCGATGGGAATCAGGTTGTGCTCGGCCACCGCTGTGGACCGTAGCGCTTGCGCCCGATAGACGCGAAGGTGGCAAATCGCTATCGACGGACACCGAACACGTCGTCGAGACGGTCGCGCAGCCGCAAGAAGTGTCGGCCTCTGGTGGGGATGTCCCAGAGCAGCGACGCGAGCGTGTAGATGTCCCCGCCGAGTGGTTTGCCGTTTGGAGTCGGGCAGCCGAAACAGGTCCAACCACGCTCGGGGGTGGGGTAGGCGTGGAAGCTCGGTGTCTCGTCGTCGTGGAAGGGGCAGTTGATCTTGCCGTTGCGTCCGGGCTCGCGACCCGTCAGCGCGTGCACGTAGTGGGCGGGAGCGATCCACAGCAGAGGGTCCTCGCCGTCGCCGCGCCGCTGGCGCACGGAGGGCGCGGACTCAGAGGTTCCACTGGGGGGCAACGGCGGCAGGGCGTCCAGGATCTCGATCGGCGCGTAGCGCACGGGGCTGTAGTGGCAGAGTTCGACTGGCCTCGGTGGGCGGTGCTTGTGGTTCATGGTTTCGGGGACTCGCAGGATGCGCGCGGCCTCTGCGCACCTTGGGTCGGCGCCGAGCGCACTGGCGAGCCGGCGGTTGGCTTGCTCGACCTGTTTGATTGTGACCGGCTCGATCAGCGGCCAGTAGCCGTGGGTGTTCTCTCCGGTGCCGGAGGAGACGATCATCGCGGGGGGCGGGGTGAAGGAGTGCAGCGCGAGGCTGGACTCGGGTGTGTCGCAGTCGGCCCACAAGAGTGCGGTTGCCGCGACGTCGGCGCGCCCCCCGGAGCGGCGGACCCGGGGCGCGCAGCCGACGTATACGTCGGTGCGTTGTCCGATGCTGGTGATCAGCGCCGCGCGCTTGCGTGCGCGCATGCCGATGAAGAAGCGGGCGAGCTGGCGGCCGCTGCTGCGATAGCGCACGTCGAGCAGTGTGCCTGGGGGAGCATGCTCTGCGAGCACGTCCAGGTAGCGCTCCGCGGCCACGGTTGGCATCGGGGCGGTGCTCAGCATCGCCGTTTGCGTTCGGTGCTGTCCGCGACCTCGGGTGTGCTCGCGGCGATGAACGCCCACTCGCCGTCGATCGTGGGGACCTCATTGGGTGCTCTGCGAGCCCACTCGAGCAGTTGACTGCCGGTGAGCTCGCCGCGTCGCATCGCGGCCTCGCGCTCGGCCGGGCTCATCGCCCACAGTGCGCGTGATAGCTCTGCTTTGCTCGCCCGCTCGGCGGCGAGCCGTTTCATGATGTTGTCTGTGAGGGTCATCGTGATCTCCGATCGCACCGGGAGGACGCCCGTGACCGTCCGGGCGTCCTCCTCGCGGCGCAGCTTGTTAGGCGGCGGCCGCCGTGGGCTCTGACTCCTGCTTGGAGGTGTCCGAGCCCTCGCTTCGCGGGGCGGTGAGGAACTCGACGTTGCCGATGACCTCCCATCCACGGCGCGTGGCGCCGTCCTGTGTGTCCCAGTCGTGGTATTGGAGGCGTCCGTCGATCGCGACGAGCCAGCCCTTGCTGAGCACTCGTGCGGCGGCCTCGCCGCCGGCTCCGAAGGAGGTCACGTCGATGTAGCCGACCTCCTCATCGCCACGGGCCAGGCCCTTGACGGCGATCGTGAGGTTGCACACCGGGCTGCCATCGGGCAGCGCCCGCAGCTCGGGGTCCTTGGTCAGACGTCCGGTTGCCTTGTAGTTGTTCATGTAGATCACTCCTTGTGTCGTGGTGTGTTTGACGTAGCCCCAAACGCCGCCGATCGGCGGGGCGGAGCCGAGCACTGCGAGGGGAGCCCCGTAGGGGCCGAAGCCCCGACGACGGCGGCGAAAATCGGGCAAGACAAAGACATGCCACGTGACGCAACGAGGAGTCCCCGTACAGGTGGCGCGATCTACATGGCTACCGGCGCTCTCACCAGGGATCACGGGTGTACTGGCGGTCCGTTGCCGGCAGGGCGTGTGTGACCGTTCGCCGATCATCGGGCCCCCCGGAGCGTGAATCCGAGGAGGGCGCTCAGTGGCCTGGGAAGGCGTCGGGAGATGCGGGTGGGCTTGGTCTGGCCGGCGGCGAGCGCGCTGAGGGTGGCGTCCTGGTACCACGGGCGTAGGCGTAGCCAGGCGGGGGCGAGGCGTCCGTAGATGAGCAGCGCGGTGTCGGTGTCTTGTTGGCGTACGCGGTTGGGGGCGGCGAGCGCACGGAACTCGCTTGAATGCGTGCGCGAGCCGGGCGTCAGCGCGCTCTGGCGGTGGGTGGCGACGCGGGCGATCTCCTCCTCGCCGAGGGTGTGGCTGAGGTACTCGAGCGTCGCGCGGTCACCGATGCCTGAGCAGAAGATGCGGCGCGCGGTGGTTGGCGAAGATCGTTTCGGCGCGCTCGCGACCCCAGCGGTCAGCGGCTTGGCTGATGTCCTGAAAGACGCGTGAGTAGCTGCACTCCCTGGCCTGGGCCTGTCGAGGCGATCTCGTCGAGGTTGGGTAGCGGCGCGATGTTCGCGACCTCATCCAGGGCGAGCAGCAGCGCCGGGTCGATCGGCTTGCCGGTGCGCGCGGAGTCGCGCGAACGCGCCGGCGGTGATGTCGGCCAGCAGCGCGACGAACAGGCCGCGCAGGCGGCGCTGGTCCTCGACGGGAGCGATCAGGTAGAGGGTGTTGGGGCCGTCCAGCAGCCAGCGCGCACTGATCTGACTGTCACCGATCGTGGCAGCGGCGACCTGTGGCTCCTGCCACGGATCGAGGCCGGTCGCGATGGTCTGCAGTAGTGAGGAGCGAAAGCGCGCGTCGGCGTCCCATACGGAGTGCAGCGCCTCGAGTGCCGGTTGCGCACCGGAGGAGGGGCAGGACTCGAGCAGCTCCGCGGGCTCCTCTTCGTTGTCGTTGCGATCCAGGAGAGGACCTCGCGCATCGTCAGGTCGCCGTGCGCGGCGGCGAGCAGCAATGGTGCGAGGAACCGCGATCCCGCCGGGCGCCAGAAGCTCTCATCGGCTGAGCGCGCCATGCCGGGCTCGCCGACACCGAGCAGCCGTGCCGCGGTGCGGCGGGCGCCCTCCCAGGAGCTGGAGGCCACGATCGGCGACCACGGCGCACTCGGCAGGCCGCACGATCCTGTCGGGTCGAAGATCCTGACCTCGCCACGCTTGGCGCGCGCGACGTGGGTGTCGTGGACGACGTCGCTCTTGATCGACGTGGACAGCAGCCGGACCCGTCCCATTCCAAAAGCGCCGGGACCACCAGGCCGCGTGTCTTTCCGGCCTGTGAGGGGCCGACGACCACAACCGATGCGCGCTTCTCGGCCGCTATCAGCGCGCGATGGTGAACACCAAGCGTGACCCGTCCCGACTGGGGGCGACGTACGCGCAGCTCGGCGAGCTCACTCCGCGATGCGAAACTGGCCGCGCGCCCGTGCGCGCCACGACGATTCACCCATGCAAACAGGATCAGCGCTGCGGCCAGCAGCGCGAGGATGAGGACCGCTGAGACAGCGAGCGAGATCTGAAGCGCGAGCGGGCCCGGCAGCTGTCCGCGCAGGTTCGCGGGCCACGCCAGGCCTGGGCGAGCAAGATGCGAAGGAAGCCGTGTGAGCACCCGCGCGGCGCCCGCCAACCCGATCTGTAGCGGTCGGCCGGTGGCCAGCAGGCCGGCGAGCGCACCGGCGAGCCACACGACGCACACCGGTGCGATCAGCACCACGCCGAGCCCGATCAGGCCGGGCATATCGGAGCTGGAAGATCCTGTGCTCCTCATACGAGCGCTCCGAGCTCGCTCGTGTTCTCTCGGTGCCTGGTAGCTCGCGTGGCGCCATCGCGGCGTCCGTCGCTGTCAGTGTCGGCTCGCGGGGATGAGCGGACGTGGCGCACCTCATAGGAGCGCCCGCCGATCCGCCACAGCGCGACGCCCTGCGGGTAGTGCACGATGCGCTCGCCTCGGTGTCGGACAGGCCGAGCGCCCTCGTCGCCCGGGAACCTCCTCGGGGTGCTGGCGGTAGACGATCACTGTCCCCGTCTCGGCCAGCAGGCCCTTGGCGAGCGCCTGTTGGCGGGTGCCCTCATCGCCCGCGGCGGCGAGGTCTGAGAGGCGGTGCAAGCACCATCCAGTGCTGCACGCCGGTCTGGCGTGCGAGCTTGAACGCGGCCTGGTAGTACTCGCCGAGGCCCGCTATCGGCAGCGCCCGCCACGCCTCGTCGTTGACGCGGATCGTCTTCTGCGCCTTGACGCCCGCGCGTTGCGCTTCCAGCACGCGATGTACGCGCCGCGCGTCGAGGAATGCGGTCGCGCACACCATCGTGATCGCGAGCGCCAGGTCAGAGCCACTTGAGTCCGCGGCGACACTCGAGATGTCCAGGCAGATGACCGGGGCGTCCCAGACCTCCTCGCCGTGACTGGTGGGCGCATCGAACATGCCGCGCAACGGTCCGTGACAGAGGCGCATGAGCGCGAGTGCGACCTCGCGCAGCTCCTCGCGCGCAGCCTCACGGGAGAGATCGAGCGCCTGGGTCAGGCAGTCAGCCGGGTCGCGCAGTTGTCCTACGACGTCTCCGACGCACACCTCGCCGGAGTGCGACTCGTCTGCCGCTGTGAGCGCCTCGACGAGACCGACGGCCTCGACTTGGCGCAATGGCCGGCCGAGCATCGCGTGCGCGACGGCTTGCAAGAGGCCCTCGCGCATCTGTGGCGTACCGACCCTGGTCAGCGGGTTCAGGCGCGCCTCTCCGCCGGACTGTAGGCGAAGGATCACCCCGCCGAGGGCTTGCACGAGTGGCTCGTACTCGCCCTTGGGGTCGATGATCTCGCAGCGACGGTCGAACACGCGCGAGCGATACAGCCAGCTCTTGGTGAGCGAGCTCTTGCCATAGTCGGGCATCCCCAGCACGAGCGTGTTCGCGACCGAGAGGACGCGTCGCTGGTAGAGCACCCACGGGTCAAACGCGAACGATCCGCCGTGCAGATCCGAGCCGATGTAGACGCCACGCGACCCGAGACCGGCCTCCGCGACCGCGGGATAGGCGGCCTGGAAATGGGCGGTCGAGACCTGATGAGCGGCGCGCTCCGCAGGCCGCATCAAGCGTCCCAACCGTACGGTGGGGCGTTGGCAGAGCTCGCGATCTAGCGAATCTCTGCGGGCGCGCTGCTCGAGGCGTGCGGCGCGCTCCTCACGGCGTAGCTCGCGACGTTCAGAACGTTCGCTCATCGCAGCCCCCTGCACAAGGGTAGGCCGTAGGTGAATGCCTCGGCTTGCTGGCCCCACATTCGCTCTAGGCGCAATGGTGCGCGCTTGGCCTCAAGGTCTATGCGCGAGATGTCGCTCTCGAGTTCGCTCAGCGCGTCGCCTGCGCCGGCCGGGACGCTGACGGTTACGTATGTCGAGTAGCGGACGGCGGCGTGTCCTTCGGCGAGCTCGCGCTCGCGCTGATCGGCGGCACGGTCGCGCTGGTGTTGGCGCTGACTGGTGCGCTGTCCTACCCTGGCGCGCAGGCTTTGCTCGGTCGCTGTCTCTGTGGCGGCGCGCTCAGCGCGACGGATCGCCTTGCTTGGACCGACGAGCTCCATGCACATCGCGATCGTGCGCGTGGTCCGCGAGTCCATCAGCAGCGGTTGCAGAAACAGTGCGCGAACGTCGATCCGTGGCCACTCCGATGCCCACAGCGTGCAGTGCAGCGCCCCATCTGTTGCGAGGTGCGACCAGTGCTCGGCGCGTGCCATCGGCCCGGCTGTGTGTGGCGCGATTCCCGTCGTCGGTGAGGACGCCACGTTCGAGCTGGCGCTGGCGAGCACGCCGCCCCCAAGGGTCATAGGCGTCACGGATCGTCGCGGCCAGCCCGCGGCGAGTCAGCACGCCGGTGACGGTGATCGCGGCCGTGTCGAGTAGCTCGATCAACTGTCCGATCTCGCCCGCGAGGACCGCGAGCGCGCCCAGCTCGCCGCCGCCCATCCGGCTGATCGCGCGCTTGGCGGCAGGGCGCTGCGCGTCGATCTGCAGCGCGAAGATCAGCTCGTGTTCCTCGGCGACGTCACCGGCACGACCGATCAACGACAGGTATGAGACGAGCTCCTGGGAAGGCTGCTGGAGGCTCACGTCTGGGCGCTTGGCCTCGAGCAGATAGTCACCGAGCGCGTCGCTGTCACCCGGGAGGGTGCGCTCGATCCAAGCGATGCGACGCACCGCACAGTCGTCGCGCGCGAGCGCCGCGAGGACCGCGCCGTAGTCCTGCAGGCGCTGCTCTCGCTCCTCCGGCGCGAGCAGCGCGAACGCGCGTCCGCGGATGCGCAGCGCAGCGGTGAACGTCCGCGCGCCACGATCCTTGATGACACCGAAGCGGGCGTTCTCGTACTGCGCAAGCTCGCCCTCGAGGAACTCGAGATCCGCGAGCTCGGCGGGGAACGCCCACGGCGCCTCCGGCGGCTGCGGCTCGAGTCCTCCCGCCGGCAATCCCACGAGATGCCCGAGCTGTGCCCGTTGCGCGTCAAAGCGCGCGCGAGAGCTGTAGCGGCCGAGCAGGAACCGCACCGTCAATGGCGCCCACTGCTCGAGGGTGTGACCGTGCACCGGCACGAGCAGCAAGCCGGTCGCGAATGCCAAGCACAGGAACGCGAGGGCGAGCGCACCCAACCCACCGACCCGCAACAGCGCCAACGCCACCATGCCGGCAACCACGAAACCCGCGAGCTGGGGGATACGCAGACCGAGCAGAAAACCGCTCGAGGGGTGTGGCGCAAACCTGTAGGTCGTCTCCGGCATCACCGCTCCCCGTCCTCGCGAGGCTGGGGATTCGGCCGGCCTGTCCCAGCGCCGCTCAGTGCCGGCGAGCGTCGAGGAGCACCACGACGCGGCGAGCGCGGCAACGTGCGAACGGTGTCCGCCGGCGGGCGCGGAGCGTCCGCGCCAGTTGACCGAGACGTGGCTGGACGCTCACGCTCGGCGAGATCGCTCGTGTCATGGCTTCGGTTCTCTGCGGGCGCTCGGGCGAGAGCCCCCGCCGAAGAGCTCTCATCGTCTTGCGCCGCAGAGACGTGCGGGGCTGGGCGTGCCCGACTTGCGCCTGCGGTCGCACTCCCCTCGTCCTCAGACGCGCTTGAGAGGCTCGCGTGATCCTGCGCACTTTGAGCGCGCGCCACGGGACTCTGTGAATCCTGCACGCTTGCTGTCCGGGCTTGCGCGCCCGCGCCGGCGGCCACGGCGATGCTGCCCGCCGCAGTGGTCTCTCCTCCGACCGCCAGAGCGCCATCGCCCGCACCATTACCTGCGACGCCTGCGACTCCCTCACCACCGGCCACAGGCCCACCACCGCCAAACGGGCCGCCGCCTCCTCCCGTTCCGCCGCTCCCCTCGCCGCCAGGGGATCCGCCGCTCCCGCCAGGGGGTCGACCGCCGCCGGCTCCGCTCGCACCATCCTGGCTTTTGAGGTTGCGCAGGCCGCCTCCGCTGCGTACCGAGCGTCCGTTCTGGTCTGTCGTGGCGGCGCTGGCCGCTGTACGCATGCCGGCAGCCATGTAGGCGCTCTCGGCATCGGCGGCGAGCAAGTACATCAACGCCCACGGAGCGAATGCCGCGAGCGCGAAGATCACCGTCGCGGCGAGGATCGTCCCGACCGAGCTGGGGATGCCGTTGCCGAATGAGAGTCCCGCGGCGGCCGCGTTGCCGGCGAGCGAGAGCACGATCAGCGCGACCGGCTTGAGGATCACGAACAGCATCAGCAACCGCGCGAGACGAGCCGTCCAGGAGCTCAAAGCGGGCCAGATCGACGCCGCGAGCACGGCTGGGAAGAACATGACCGCGATGTAGATCGCGGCGTTACGGACGATCAGCTCAAGCCACACGAAGACCCCAGCGAACACCTCGATCAGGGCGATGAACATCGCCAGGGCCGAGGAGCCGAAGCCACCGAACCCGCTGGTGCCCCAGGCGTGAGCGACGGTCCCCCAAAACGTGTGCGGGGAGCCGCTCAGCACCGCGTTTGAGATCTGATCGGAGACTTCGAGCCCGATCACTGTGAGCGCGACGGCGAGGCTCGTGCCGAGCCCGGCTCGCATGATCCCGGCGAGAGTTCCGGCGAGGGCCTCGGGGCTGCGTCTGATCGCGGCCGAGGCGAGGGCGATGAGCGCGACGAGCAGTCCCAGTGCCGCGCCGAGGTCGGCCATCGGCGCGAACTGCGCCTCGTACCATGCCGACTGCAGCTGCGGCGTGGTTGTCTGCTGCATCTCGCGTGAGACGAAGCTCGTGATCGTGCTCGCCGCACCGATCATCCAACTCGCCAGCGCGTTCATGATCCCGTTACCGGCAGCACTCACCGCTTCGCCAGCGAGACCACCGACAGCTTTGCCTGCCGTTTCACAAACGCTGGGGGTCGCGCCGACGAGTTCACCGATCCAAGGGACCAGCCCCCCAACGACGGGGCCCGCGACTTCGCAGAACGTGCTGCTCTGCTTCTTTTTGCCCACAGAAGCCGCGGCTGAGACGGGGCTGCCAGCCTGCGTCCCGGCCGCTGGAGGCGCAGCTACTGCGGCCGGACAAACGACGAGGAGCCCCACCGTGATGAGGACGACGAACATGCTGCGTGGGGAGGCCATCATTCGCTTGTGCCGTAGAACGGTGCGATCATCCCAGCGAGACGGCTAAACGCCGGTGCCTGGTCGTTGTCGCCCTTGACGTAGACGATCGAAGGTACGGGTGCCGGGGCAGTGTCCGTGTTGGAGCTGAGCATGACCCAGCGGCCTGCCTGCCAGCGCAGCGTGGTGTCAACGAGGTTCCATGTCTGGCGCGGCGCTAGGCGCGGTCCCCACACAAATCCCCCGAGCCAGCTCGTGACCGTGGCCTGTTGCGGGCTGTAGCTGTCCAGGCGTCGCGCGGCGATGATCGCGATGCCGTGGCCACCTTCGCGGTAGTTGCTCATGTTCTGCGCATCGCCGCTGCGGACGCGCGCGGCTTCGGTGAGGATGCGGCTGCGTGCCTGGGGGGCGTATGCCTGCGCTACGAGCTCGGCGAACACCGCCGGGTCTTGCTCGATCGACTGAGAGGCGAGCGCGAGATAGTTGTCGGCCGCGGCGAGCGCTCCGGCGGGCGTGTGTTGCACACCTACCGGAACGCCACCGATGAGCTTTACCGCCGCAACTTCGCCGCCACGTCCACCGCCGTGAGCGAGACGGAGAATGCCCGCCAACAGCAATGCCAGGACGACGGCAGCCGCGAGGGCGATGGGGGCGCGGGTGCCCGCTCTTGAGTGTGTGTGCCCGCGCATCTAACCGATGCTGTAGGCGAATTGCAGGATCGCGGCGGCGGCACCGACGAGGAACGCCGCGCCGACCGCGATCGCCATCCCGGCCTTGCCCTTCATGCTGGCGCTGTCATTACTTATGTGTCCGCCGATCGCCCATGCCGCGCCGCTTATGAGGAAGCCCGCTAGACACGCCAGCAGCGTGTAGACGGCGATCACGTTGATTGCGCTCTGGATGCCAGGGGCACCGGGTGCGTGGGCGGGTTCAGGGGTCACCGTGAAGGTGAAGTTGCTCGCCGCTGTCAGCAGATTCATGTGGAGCCACCTCCGTTGCCGTGGGGTCTAATCACGCGCTACTATAAACCAAATTAGCAAAATAAGCTATGTTTAGCTATAAGCAGTGGTATTTAGACATAAGTCAACCCAGAGTACGGGGCGCTCATGAAGGCGCCACTCGCGATGCTTGCCTCCCTCGTGGCGGTGTTCGGTCTGCTCGTGCTGGTCGCCGTCGTCCTCGGCGCCGATCGGCAGGAAGGCGCCTGCTCACTCGCCGCCTCCGAAGCACCGTCCGGAGGACCAGGGTCGTGGGTCGCCACCGCGTACGGGCCTCCGTGGGGAGGCATCGAGGGCAACGGGATCACAGCGACCGGCCTGAACCTGAACGCTGGGCAGCCCGCGCTCGAGGTCGCGGTGGACCCCCGCCAGATCCCGCTGGGCAGCTACGTACACGTGCAGCCCAACCCGTTCGGGACCGCGAGCGCGTTCTACGCCGGTGACACCGGCGGCGCGATCCTCGGCAAGCACATCGACATCTATGACTGGCGCGGCCGCACCGACCAGGACGCCTGGGGGGACCGCACCGTATCGGTGACCCCCGCGCCCACCCCCGGCGCGGGCAACCTCCTCGGCGCCGTCGCGCCCATCCCGCCATCAGAAGGCGATCCCGAAGGCCCCAGTTGTCCCGCGGGCGACAGCTGGCGGAAGTATCGGGCTGACACCCGGCCAGACCGCGCACATCCAACCGGACGGGTCCGCCACAGCTCCCGAGGAAGCCCCCACCGCCGTCAAGCTCGCGATCGCCGCGGGGAACCTCATCCACACACGTCCCTACCCCGAACCGACACCCACTACGGCACCCTCGCAAAGCTCTGGCCCGCCTACGACTGCTCAGGCGCCACATCCTTTCTCCTCTACGCCGCCGGTCTCATGGGAACGGAACCGCTCGACTCCACCGGCCTCGAGAGCTACGGACAGCCAGGCCCCGGACGCTGGATCACCATCTACGCCAACAGCGCCCACGCCTGGATCGTCGTAGCCGGGATCGCACTCGACACCGCCGACTACGGCGGCCCGCGATCCCCGCCGGATCAGGACCACGCTGGCGCTCAGACCCACTCGCCAACCTCGCCGACGGCACGACCTACATCGCCCGCCACCCCGCCGGCCTATGACCCATCCCACCGCCACGCCCGCATTCACCCTGATACTGGCACTGACATTCCTCAGCGGATGCGGGACAACCACAAGCGCGCCTTCACCGCTCGGCAGATCGTTCGCCGCAGCCCCCCGTCCAGCGAGCCCAGCACCCACGCCCAACGGCGACCCGCCCACCGAACGCGACGGCACGGTGCCAGAGAGCATGGCGAGCAAGGAGAACGCGCCCAGCTCGCTCGCGCCCTCGCCGCAGGCAGCCCTACTGCGCTACGCGCTCGCCTACACCAACTGGCGGGGGCCAGCCTGCCCGCCGCCGAGCGACGGCTCGCCTCACTCGCCATAGGCGCAGCGAGGCTCACCGCTGAACAACTCGCAGCCTCCAACAGCGTCACCGCCGAGCTGGCCGTAAATCACGTCCAGAACAAAGGCGTCGTACTGGCAATCACACCCGGGCAAGGATCGGCCCGGCGCCAGTGGATCGTAGTAACCGAAGAGCAGGCAACCGGCACCGGACCCTACGCCGGCCTACCACCAACTCTGCACGTGACGCTCGCCCACACCGAGCGCCTCGGCCGCGGCTGGGTCATATCCAGCTGGACCCCCAGAACATAATCAGACAAAGGGAGCAAACCATGCACGCACAGGACACCTACATCGACCGGGCCGCGGCAGCAACACTCGAAGCGGCCCGTAACGAGCACGACTTCGGCGGCTGGCCCGCTAGCGTCCTCGCACGCACAGCCGCCGAACTCGGGAGCACCGACGCACTAACAGCCGGACGCCAGGCTCATGGGAGGCCGACCTGATGCAACGCCTCGTCAAGGGCACCGTCGACTGGGACGACGAGTGTCTGAGCGACTTCAAGGCGCGCTGCGCGCAGCCGAACAAACCATCACCCGCCTGGCACTCCAAGCCGAGCACGCGCTCGACCTGCGCGGCTCGCTCACGGTAGCGCGATCACACCGTCTACCGGCAACTGAAGGACGTCCCGGCCAGAGCTAAGCCCCACGAGGTCGGTCACTGCAGCGCCGCAAGAACCTCACGGGCGGCGCGTTCACCCGACTGCACAGCACCGTCCATGTATCCGTTCCATACAGTCGCGGTCTCAGCGCCAGCCCAGTGCAGCGGACCAATAGGCTCCCGCAGAGCGCGACCATATTCTGTCCAGCCACCGGGCATCATCACGCATCCGTAGCAGCCGCGGCTCCACTCCTCGTCGGCCCAAATACGCTCGATAAATTGGTCGGGTCGAGCCGCTTTCCCCCCGAATAGACGGACGTGGCCCCTCAGAATCGCCTCGCGCCGCTCATCAGCATTGCGCGCTCCCCATTGCCGAGCAAGCCGGCCCTCCACAAAGCCGAGCAGCACACCTGGCGCCCCCCCTGGAGGTGAATTGTCGAAGACGACCCGGGCCGGACCAGCGTCGCTGGTCGCTTGGCCTGAGAGTCCTTCTTCGCGCCAGAAGGGACGGTCGTAGATTGCCATCGTCTTGATGACTGCCCCTTGCGGCATCCGCTGCGTCAGCTGGTCCCGCAAGGCCGGCAGCGGCGGACTATACGCGATCCGACCCGCCAAGGTCGGCGGGAGCGCAACAATCGCCCGCCGGGCTTCCACGGCCAGTCCACGCGGCTCACCGTCAGGTGCGTCAGCGTATACGATGACCTTGCCTTCCTCATACTCGATCCGCCGAACCGGCGCCTTGAGTTGTAGCCGCTCCTCTCCGAGCTCGGCCGCCATCAACAGAGCGATCCGCTGCGAGCCGCCGTGGAATCGATCTTGTTGTGCGCCACCATCAGTCCCAACGAGGGAGTTAAAGCCCCCGCCGGAATGGGTGTAGAAGAGGACGTGAAGGAGGGAAACGTCGCCCGGCTCGGCTGCCCAAATGGCCTCGGTCGCCAGCTCAAACAGACTGCGTGCCCCCGCGGTGCGGGTGTTGCGCCGGATCCAACTGTCGAAGGTTTGGCTGTCCCACCTGCGTGCATTCGGCGCAGTCCACGGCTGCTCCAACGGCACGCTTCTTGCCATCCGGTCAAGCCGAGCGCGAGCCATTTCGAGATCCGCCATCGCCAGCGGCGAGATCACCCTCATAAGGTCGCGCACTAGTCCGACTCGGGTGTCCGTGATTGCACCTAGGTAAGAGATCCGCCTACCAGCCATCTCGATCAGGTGCCTTCCATGGTCGTATGTCGGAAAGGTGCCAACACCTAGCTCAGCGGCAAGACCGGCAAGCCGGTGCTGAGTGGGGCCGACCCACTGGCCGCCGAGCTCTACCACCTTACCCTCACCAATTTCCTCGTTCAGTAGCCGACCGCCGACCCGAGGCCGAGCCTCAATGATCAGCGATGACACTCCTGCCTGTCCGAGACGGCGTGCGGTGACGAGTCCGGCGAGGCCTGCTCCGACGATCGCGATATCCGTCTTGAGGGTGCTATCCATCGCAGATCTTTAGAATACGCCTAGTCAGCATGACAGGTGCAAAAATCACAAATTGGGAGGCTAATAAACTGGCGCCGCGGTTTGGGGAAAAACCCTCACTTTGCCGCGCGGCACGTGCAACTCACCGACTTCGAGCGGGGGACTCTCAGCGACTGCGAGCGAAGTTGCTTGAGATCGTCCGCGAGCGCGGTAATGCTCGACACCGGGCCGACGCACTCGCGCTGCCATTCGCCGATAACGCCGTCCTCCGTCGCGCGGCATGAGTCTACTTCACCATGAACTCGATGTTGCGGGCAGAGCGCTCACGTTCTCGAAGTCCCTTTTGTACGGATGTGAATCTAATCCCGCGGTCTTGGCTGGTGTACACCACGACTTTTTTCGTCAGGCTCGCTCGAACATGCCTGAGCCCATACCTGGATATGAGCGCAAAGTGCCGTACCTCGGCGACCCACCTGCCACGTCCGCATCAACCAGTTCGGCGGAGCAAGATCCGAATCTTGTGCAGGAGCCACTCGGGCTTTTGCGGTGCTGGCTGGACGAGATCGCGGACGCTGGCGCCCAGAGCCACACTGCGATGACGCTCTGCAACCGCTTCGGCCGATGGCGAGCCGTCTGCCAGAACCGTTGATCTCAAGCGCCTGGAGCCGAAACAGCTTGATCTTCACAACTGCCCTATGGACGCGCAAGGCCCGCGAGATGGCCGCTAATCCCAAGGTCGCCGTGCTGTTCCATTGGCCGCAGCTCGGCCGTCAGGTGCACATCACGGGCACAGTCGTCCTCGCAGAGCGAGCACTGGCCGAGGAGCTGTTCGCCTTGCGCAAGCGTGCGCACCGATTGCAGACCCTCGTCTCCCGCCAAGGGGAACCGATCGATGATCTGGCGCCGCTGCGCAGGCGCCTGCTGGAGTTGGAGGAGATCTACAGGACCTCAGAGGTGCCCTACCCGGAGGATTGGGGCGCCTTTCGTCTAAGGCCGTTTGCGGTCGAGTTCTGGGCGCTCGCGCCTGACCGCTTGCACGAGCGTATCCTTTTCGAGCGGACCGGCGTCTCCTGGACGAGCCGGCGCCTGGCACCTTGAAAGGACGGCGGCGCTTGGCAACGCAGCGCTCCCTACGCGATGATCAGGATATGCCAAGCTTGGCCGCAGTCGTCGATCATCAGATGAGGACGTACTACGATCGCCGGGCGGACGAGTACGACGAGTGGTGGCTCGGCTCCGGCTCGTTCGCCGGACGTCCTCGTGTCGGCTGGCGCGAGGAGGTGACGGAGATCGTTGCGCTGGTTTCCGCCCTTGAACCCGCGCGCACGCTCGACGTGGCCTGCGGCACCGGCTTCCTAACCCGACACCTGCGGGGCGAAGTAGTCGGCATCGACCAAAGCGCAGCGATGACTACGATCGCGCGTCGTGCCGCACCTCACGCCCGCATTGTCTGCGGTGAGGCCGTGCCGCTCCCCTTCCCGGACCGTGCTTTTGATGCGATCTTCACAAGTCATTTCTACGGACACCTGCTGCCGCCCGAGCGGGAGCAGTTCTTGTCCGAGGCTGCACGGCTCGCCCCGCGCCTGTTCGTTGTCGACGCCGCGCTGCGCGAGGATGTCGAGGAGGTCCAGTGGCAGGCCCGGCAGCTCAATGACGGCTCCCGACACCGGATCTACAAGCGCTACTTCCGCCCCCAGCAGCTCGCCGCCGAGCTCGGCGGCGGCATAATCCTTTACGCCGGGCAGTGGTTCGTGGCGGTGTCCTGCGAGTTGAGCCCGCGGCGCGAGCCGGTGCCACCTCGCTTCTGCAAGGTCCCTCGGTGAGCAGCGCCCAATCTGACATGCCGCTGCTCGGCTCCTGCCTGTGTGGGGGGGTGCGGCTGCGCATTACGGGCCCATTCCTGAAGGCAACCTACTGCCACTGCCGCCACTGCCAGAAGCGCACCGGCAGCGCCTTCTCCGTCCAAGGGCGAGTAGCGCAGGAACACTTCGAACTGCTCTCCGGTCGCGAGCTCCTTTGCTCGTTTTCGCCGCTGGAGGGGCGGCCTAAGGTCTTCTGCGTACGCTGCGGCTCAAGTCTCTTCAGTGGCGACCCGCTCACCGATGCCGAGGTCAGCGTCCGCTTCGGCATCCTCGATGGCGATCCAGTGATTCGTCCGGAAGCCCACTGCTATACAAGCTCCACGCCACCCTGGTGCCTACTACCAGACGACGGCCTGACCCGTTACCCCGGACCAGCGACTCCGAGGACAGGGAAGCCTCTGGCGCATCACATCTCGTTGCTAGTAGTGAAGGTCGGCGGGAGTCTCTTCTCGGACAAGCGCTTGGATCGAATCGTCGACGAAGCGGCGCTCCAAGCGCACAGCGCCGCAATCGCGTGTCTTGCGCAAGAAGCGCCGGGGCGTCTCATCCTCGTCAGCGGCGGGGGTGCCTTCGGGCACGCCGCTGTACGCGAGCTGGACTCGCGCGACCCACATGCAGCGCTCCCTCTCACTGAGGCCAACTTCGCGCTGAAGTGGAGGTGGACGCAGGCGCTCCGCGCTCAGGGCGCACCTGCACTCCCCATGCAGCTGAGCGCATTCTGCGCGCGTGGAGACGACGGCGAGCTGCAGGTCGGCCACGGCGTGCTACGGCGGATGCTCGCGCAGGGAGCATTGCCCGTTCTCTCGGGCGACGCGATCATATGCGGCGGCGGATCGCTGGAAATCCTCGGTAGCGACAGGGTGCCCGAGGCACTCCTGGGATTGTGCCCGGGGCAGATGCGAGTCGCGACCCTAACGGACGTGCCCGGTCTGCTGCTAGATCGGTGTGCGCCTGGTGAGGTGCTGCGCGAGATAGACACTGAGGACACACAGGATGCGATGGCTCTCCCCTGGGATCCGCCCTCCTGGGACACGAGTAGCTCGATGGCGGGTAAGCTGCGCGCGCTGGTGGACATAGCGCGTAAGGGTGCCGAGTGCTTCATCCTGCAGGCCAGTCCGGAGCGCCCACTGGCGTTCCTGCTAGACCCCGTCGAGCAATGGCCGGATGGAATGCCCTACACCCGCATTAGCGACCGCGCACGGAGCGGCGCAGTCGTGTCCACAGGTTGAACAGCGACGTCGACAACCGCTCCTGCCTAGATCCGCGTGGCGGGAGCATGCCAATCTGCCGGGCAAACTCCATCGTGTCCGAGAAGGCGTCGTTCTGTACGATCAAACCGTCGTGGACGCTGAAGATGTCGACCCCCTCTAGCTCCAGTGGAGCGCCAGTCGGCCGGATCCCATACAGAGACGCCGAGCCGCAGAAGGTGCCATGTAGCCGCCACTGCAGCGCACAGCGGTCCGCATCGGCCACCACGGCGACCACCTCGAAGCGAGCGTCTGGCACCGCCGCCAGGAGTGCCGTCATCTGCTCGCGCACCCCCTCTGGGGCGAGCGTGTCGATCTGGCCCCGGACGTTCTGGCGAGCACCATCGGCCCAGCAGAACAGGGCTCGATTGAGCTCGTGATCACTCAAAGCCTGCATGTAGGAACGCGCCACGCGCTCAGCGGATATGTGGGTCGCCGCAGGCTGGATGCGGCGCTCGTCCGTATCTGGGTCGTTCATAGCGCGCCTTCCGCGGTCTCGGCAGCGCCCACGCGCACATGGGCTCCTGGCGTGGCCTCCGCCAGCGCCTCATCGAGCGCAAGGAAGAACCCCGCGATGTGCTCTGGCCCGACCTGGCCCATGTTCGCGATCCTCACGCTTGGGCCGACCTCTGGTTGGGTCGCATAGATGACGAACCCGCGCGCCTTCAGAGCGTCGTGCAGCGGCTGATAGGCCACGCCGCTCGGCGGGATCGCGACCGTCACGTTGTTGCAACGATGCTCGTCGGAGAGCAGCAACTCGAAGCCCCGCTCCCGTAGGCCGGCGCGTAGCTTCTGAGCGCACTCCCGATAACGGGCGCCGCGGCCGGCGGCAGTCTCCCGCAGGGTCAGCGCTAGCGCCTGGTCAAGGGCATAGAGAACCTGGACGGCCGGGGTGAATGCGGGCGCGTCGTGCAGCTCTTGCGCCTGGTAGTGCGTATACAGATCGAGGTAATAGCTGCGGCGCGGGCCGCCTGAAAGCGCCTCCAGGGCATCCTTACGCGCACATACAAAGCTGATGCCGGGAAGGCCCTCGATGCACTTGTTCGCCGTGCCAACGCACCAGTCGACGTGGTCAGCCTGCATGTCCAGCGGCTCGCTGCCAAGGCTGCTGATCGCATCCACGACCAGCGATCGTCCGTGCCGTGCCACGATCTCTCCGACGGCGCGCAGCGGGTTGAGCATGCCGGTGCTCGTCTCATGGTGGACCATGCCCACATGACCGATGCTTGGATCGCTCGCCAGCTCCCGCTCGATCGCATGCAGGTCGAACGGGCTGGTCCAGCCGAACTCGAGGTGTCGGCAGGCGATCTCATGCACCGTCACAATCTCGTGAAGGCGGCGGCCATAGTGGCCGTTGTTGAGAATCAGAATCTTTCCCTCCACGGGCACGACCGAGGAGAAGGTCGCCTCCAGCGCAGCCGTACCCGAGCCGGTCACCACCACGCTCCTGCAACCCTCCTCCCGGCCACCGCAGACCGCGGTGATCTTGGCGCGGACGCGGCGCATCAGCTCTCCCACCTCCGGCTCGCGATGGCACACGTCGGCGTACCCCATCGCCTCGCGGACGCTGTCGTGTACGTTCACCGGCCCAGGGTTCAGCAGGACCGTGCGCGGCGGCGGCGGCGCAACGTCCAGCTCGGCCTGCACTGCTGTGTTCATGCTCACGGCTGCAGCCTCTCCGAGCGCCAATCCGAGCCCTCGCGCAGGTACTGGAGCCTTCGGTGCAGCCGGTCAGGGCTTCCGTGCCAGAACTCGATTCGCTGCGGCGCCAGCCGGAAGCCGCCCCAGCCCTGGGGACGGGGGAGTGCTTTGGCCCCAGCGCTCAGATGCTGCGCGGCGGCGCGCAACTCCGCCTCGCTGCCCAGGGGCTCGCTCTGTCTGGAGACGACGGTGGTCGCCCGGGCATCGCGCGGGCGCTCGTCGAACAGCGCGTCCGACTCCTCCTCACTCAGGCGCGCGACAGGACCTGCCACGTTCACCTGTTGCAGCGTCTCGCGCCAGTAGAGCGTACCTGCCGCCCAGGGCCTGCAATCGAGCTCGCGTCCCTTCCTGCTGCCGTGATGCGAGGTGAACACCAGCCCGGTGTCCAGCGTCTTCAGGAGCACGATACGACTCGACGCGTGGCCCGCGTCATCCGTCGTGGCCAGGGCCAGCACGCTCGGTTCGCGCACTCCGTGCTCGCGTGCGAGCGCCAGCCACTCGCGCAGCAGCTCGATCGGATCCCGCGGCGGCGCATCGAACTCCGCCAGCTCCAGCGAGGCGGTGCCTGTCAGCGTCGCCTCCAGCGAGGCCTGCTCCTGCGGTTGTTGTGCACGCGTGCTCGCCATCGACGAGTCACTCATACCATCCTGGTCAACGGATGTCCACAGGGGCGGCGCTTGCGCCGCGGCGGGATTCCTCCACGGCCTGCGTGAACCAGGCGTCGTAGCGGGAGACGTCCTCCTCGCCGGTGAGCTCGAAGACGGCACGGACTGGCGGAATCGCCTCCTCCACCGGCAGGCTCGTGCCGCTGCGCACGATGGTCCGCATCGTCTCCTCCATCGCTCCCATCGCCGCCCGCAGCACCTGGTTGGCGTAGACCGCCACCGAGATGCCCGCGCGCTCCAGCTCCTCGACGCTCACGTGACCGTAGGTGGTCGGAATCGCGACCAGCGGCGTGCGCTGGCCACGGGCGCGCCATGCTTCCGCGAATGCCGTCACCTCGGCTGCCGTCTGTGTGCGGGAGTGCATGACAATCGCGTCCGCGCCCGCTTCGGCGTAGAGCTGCGCGCGCTCCAGCGCGCGGTCCAGGCTCTCCCCCTCGATCAACGACTCCAGCCGCGCGAAGACCAGGAACTCGGACATTCGCTGCGCCTCCTTCGCAGCGCGAATCTTGATCGCGAACTCATAGCGGTCAGTCAGCGCCTCGCCGTGCTCTGAGCCGAGCGGGACACGCCTGAGGTCCGGCTTGTCCTCTATGCAGATCGCCGCGACGCCCGCGTGCTCGAACTCCATCACGGTGCGCCGCAGGTTGCGAACATCCCCGAAGCCGGCGCCGCCGTCGGCGATCACAGGCAGGCTGGTCGCGGAGACAATCGTACGGGTCGCCTCGCGTACCTCACCCATCGTCAGAATGTTGGCGTCTGGCACGCCGCGGCTGGCAGCGATGCCCAGCCCGCTCGCCCACAGCGCATCGAAGCCACAGCGGTCGGCCACCAGCGCGGAGAGTCCGTCGTGGACGCCGCACACGCGCAGGAACCGTCCGCTTGCCAGCTCCCGTCGCAGCACAGTGGCCGGGTGCTCCTCCACGGTCACCAGCTCATCAGCCGCCTCGCGGGCGGCGCTCTGCGAGCCCTGCCTCGCCGACGCGCCGCCGCGGGGCCGTTTCAGCTGGGTGCGCAGATCCTCCAGCCAGAGCAGAATGTCGCGCATCACGTGGTGGTTCTGCTGGGGGCGCAGGGCGCCCAGCTGGAAGAACATCACGCCCTCGCTGGGCGGTCCAAGCAGCGTCAGCCGACGGTCGATGTGGCCCTGCTCGTCGACAGGATGGAAGTCCGAGGAGAGGTCCAGGCCGCCAGGCTCGTATGGCGGACCGTCATACGAGGGGTTGCGCCACTTGCGGATCAGCCCCCGCCGCAGCATGTTGGGATAGAGGGGCAGGACGTCCCGCTCAGGGTCGAAGGGGTGGACCTTGGCGTCGACCAGCGTGTCGACCAGCACGCTCGCGCCGGTGCGCTGGCCGACGATCCGAAAGCGTCCGCTCGCCTCATCGCACTCGACGCGCGCATCCGGGCCGACCGAGACGTCGACGAACCCCTGCTCGACCAGCGCGCGGATTCGTTCCATCACCTCGAGGCCCGCTCCGTTGGCTAGGCGATTGTGATGACGCATGTAGGTCTGCAGGAAGCGCTTATGCGAACGAGCAGTCAGCCCGCCGAAGTCGATCGCGTATGCGAGCACGGGGCGCAGGTCGCGCCAGACCCCGTCCGCCGCAGCCTTTGCAGGATTCTCCACGTTGCCCTGCGCCGCCCATGAATGGTCCACGCCGAACAGCTCTACCATCGCGTTCTTGTAGTCCTCGCGGCTGCCCTGTCGCTCTGGCGCGATCGGCCGGATCATCCCCTGCCAGGAGAAGATCTTGTCTCGCAGTAGCAGTGGATGTGCAAAGGGAGACTCGCGGCCGTCCAGCGCCTCGACCACGCTCGCGCCTGCGGTCAGGCTCTGCTCGATCTCCTGTGCCGCGGCCCCGAAGATGACCTCGAGGTGGCGGCGGAACGCCGGCCTGGCCGGCCAGGTGTGATCGTCGCCCTCTGAGAGCGCCGAGAGCTGCTGCTCGCCTGTGAGGACCCCGTCGATCAGAGCAGCCGCTTGGTCCACAAGTGCCTGAACCGGCTCCAGCAGCAAGGTCACCGGGTCGCCGGCTGGCGCGCGGCCTGCGAGGAAGGCCTCATAGCGTTCGCTTGCCGCGGCGCGCAGGTGCTCTGCTAGCTCTTCACCGAGCATCGTTCGGTAATAGACGTATGCCATCTCCAGCAGGACGCAGGGGAGCAGGTGTCTCTCGAAGTCGAGTTGCTTGCGCTCCTCGAATTGGCCAAGGTCGATCGGGACGCCTGCGCTCTCGCGCAGGCGATCAACCGCATCGCAGGTGAGGAAGATACCTTTGTGCTCGAGCTTCGCCAGATCTTTCTCCTTGGCGTTGAACGGCCTGGCGAAAGTAAAAAGGCCAGCCTCGCTAAACGGGACGATCGAGCGTGGCTCGCGTCCGCTGGGCACGTATTCGAGCCTGTCCTCGCGTGACTCGAATCTGCCGCCGCGCGCCTCGGTCAGGTAGAGGATGATGTCGATCGCGGTCAGACCCATGCCACTGATGGCGATTACATGCTCGCCGGCAGCGATCTCATCGGAGAGGCTATCCTCAAGGGGATAGGCGCTTGGCACGTACTTCGCGCCGCTACGTCCTACAAACTCCGTCATCTGGCGCAGCGCAGGCACGTCTCGCGCGTCGTTGGAGGAGTGGCCGGTGACCAGTAGCACGTGGTCAGCCCGGTAGCTCTTCTGCTCGCCGCGATCCGCGAGCAGCTCCAGCTCGGTGCCACGGTCGATGATGTCGAGGACCTCGGCCTCGTGCAGACGTAGATCGACGGCTCGGTGCTCGCGCAGCAGCGCCACGTAACGCTCGAAGCAGTCCTGGAGTGCCAGGCCGTGCATGTAGCGCTTGGGCCAGTCCTCAGGAGCGAGGTCGAACTCGGGGTCGCCGGTTTCCTCGAAGCGCTGCTGGCACCACTGATGCAGCGTGGGGCGAAGCGAGGGATCGAGCAGCTCGCCCGCCTCCTCCACGCTCTCATCGGCGGCGAAGGCCACTTGGCCGACGATGCGGTTGAGGTAGCTGGTGCGCGGCTGTCTAGTGCTGTGCACAAGCCCAGCGCCGAACTGTCCGGTTCGATCGAAGACATCGATCGTCAGGCGCACTCCTGCCAGAAGCTCATCGGCTGTCGCGACGAGGCGATCGAGCACGTAGCAGCAACTCGGTCCGGCGCCGACGATCGCCAGCCGGAAGTCCAATCGTTCTGCTGCAGGCACCATCGGGCCAGAATAGGGCCGCCCCCACCGCCCGGCAAAAATCCGGCGTCCTGAGTGAAAGAGCGGCCGGCGAGACGCTCGCCAGATCACGCCGCTCAGGCTCTGTCAGCGAGGCTCGGCTCCTCGACCGACCGCTCCACGGCTGGTTGGGGAAACCTGGCTGCGAGCTGGTGCGGCAGCCACCAGTTGCGCTCGCCCAGCACCGCCAGAGCCGCGGGCACGAGGCCGCAGCGGACCACTGTTGCGTCGAGGAACACCGCAAGCGCCATGCCCACGCCGAGCTGTCGGAAGACCTCCTGCGAGGCATCCGCGGAGGTCAGGAAGACGAGCATGATCAGCAGCGCGGCCAGCGTGATCGAACGCCCGCTTAGCTGGAGCGCCCGCGTCACCGCGATGTCGTTGGGCGTGCCCCCTGCCTGGTCTTTGGTGCGCTGGCGCTGGTACTCCTCGCGGACACGTGAGAGCAGGAAGATCTCGTAGTCCATCGAGATCCCAAAGACCACCGCGAACAGGAAGGGCGGCACGAACCAGGCCAGGCCCGGGTCCCCGCCCAGACGCTCGAAGATCAAGGTCACGAGGCCGAGGGTCGCGGCGACTGAGAGGAGGTTGGTGATGACCGCCTTCAACGGGACTACCAGCGACCGCAGCGTGACCAGCAGCAGCACGAATGCGAGCAGCGCAGCCACCCCCACCATCAACATGAAGCGTTCTCGCACGCGCGCGATCAGATCTACGCCAAGGGCCGCTTCGCCGCCGACGTACGCGGCTCCATGGGCGACTGCCGGCGCAAGCGCCCGGCGCAGCCGTCGTACGGTTTCGTCGGCCGACCGGGTGCCCGCCGCCCCCGCTGGCACTACGAATAGGCGCGACCAGCCGTGCCGGCCCGCTTCGGGCGAGGCGGCGTTGACCACCCCGCGCACGGCCAGGACGGTTTCTTCAATGTGTTGCGCCTGCGTGGTGCGCGTCATCACGACGATCGGAGCGATAACACCGTTGCCAAATTCCCTCATCACGGCGTCGCTGGCCTGGCGTTGAGTGTCAGAGGCTGGCAGCAGCCCGTCCACCCCCGCGAACGTCAGCCGGTTGCCCAGTAGCGGCAGCGCGCAGACGACAAGCAGCGACGTCGAGGCTACCAGCACCAGCCAGCGCCGCCGCGTAACGGCAACGCCGATACGCCGCCACAGGGTGCCGCGCTGGGAGGCACGCATGGCGGGCTTGAGCGCGAAGCGATCAATGTGCATGCCAAGTATCCCCAGCACCGCCGGTACAAGCGTGAGCGCGCCCAGCGCCGCCAGCGCCGCCGCGAAGCTTGCACCGAGCGCCATCGAGGTGAACACCCCGACGCCGAGCACAGCGACGCTCGCCAGCCCCAGGGTGACTGTGATCCCTGAGATCAAGATCGCTCTGCCGGTCGTGCGCAAAGTCTGCCGCAGCGCGTCCTCGACCTCCAGACCGCAACGGCGACTTTCCCGATAACGCGCGACAATGAACAGCGAATAATCGATCGACAGAGCGAGTCCAAGCAGCTGTGCAGTGTTCGTCACGTACACGCTCATGTCGCTCACGTACGAGAGCAGCCCAAGGCCCGCGAAGGCGATGACCAGGACCACAACGGCCAGGCCGACCGGCAGCAGCGCTGCACCCACGGAGAGGAAGGCGACGAGCAGGATCACGAGTGTGATCGGGATCGTCAGACGCTCGGCGCGCGCGAGGTCGTGCTTAGCCAGGGAGGTCGACTCGTACCACGTGGCGGCCTCGCCCACCAACGCGACGTCTGCGCCCGCCGCTTTGTGCAACCAGCGCTGAAGCGACGGCACCGCCTTCTGCGCGTCCGCCAAGCTGCCTGAGAGGTAGAAGGTCTGCACGACCATCCTGTGCCGGGCGCTGACATAGAGGGAGCTCACCGACTCGATCCCGCGCTTGTGACTAAGCATGCTGGCAAGCGCCTGGGCGCGAGCGCGAAGACGCGCAACGTCCGGCTTGGCGCTGGTGAAGACCGCACCAAGCGGCTGGTCGTTCTGCGCTGGAAAGTTTCTCGAGGCCAGCTCAGCAACCCGCTGGGACTGCGAGCCTGGTACTTCGTAGCCGCCGTTGCCAACCCTGTTCTCCAACTGGCTCGCGGGGATCGCTGCTGCCACCAGCAGCACTAGCCACGCCGCGAGCACGTAGCGCGGATGGCCCACGATGAACTCGATCACAGCGCTCATACGGCTACCGGAAGTCCGTCCCCGACGTACTCGGCGGCCCTCTCGAGCGCGACATCGAGGGCTTCGAAGGCGCTGTCCAGTTGCTCGCGGGTCGTGACCATCGGCGGCAGAAGACGCACCGTGCTTGGCGCGCTCAGGCATGGCGAAACCAGCACTCCCGCCTGCGCCAGCTCGATGACAACGCTGCCAGCAGCCCCAGGGCTCTGCAGCTCGATTCCCCGCAGCAGCCCGATGCCATGCAACTCCGCGACGACCTTGCTGTGGGCGCGAGCCAGACTCGCGAGCCCGTCCTGCAGATGCGCCGCGAGGTCCGCCGCGGCGGGAGCGAGATCGTCGACTAGGCGCAGCGCCGCGCATCCCGCAGCACACGCGAGGGGATGTCCGCCGAAGGTCGTGGTGTGCCATGTCGGGTCTTTCAGCAGAGGATCGAACAGCTCGCGTGTGCCTACCACGGCAGACAGCGGCATCACGCCGCCGCCCAGGGCCTTGCCCAGCAGGACTGCGTCTACCTCGATACCAGCCTCCCTCGCCACTGACAGCGGGCCGCAGCGACGCATGCCCGTCTGCACCTCGTCGCAGATCGCGAATGCTCCGGCGCGGTGTGCGTCCTGCACCCAGCGGCGCAGAATGTCTTGGTCCAAGTTCCGTGCCCCGCCCTCTCCCTGCACGGGCTCAAAGATGATCGCCGCGACGTCGCCAGCTGCGGTCTCGCGCTCGACCGCAAGGGAGTCCGTGTCGTCGAGGTGCGCGACTGGCGCAAGCTGACCAGCCCCTTCCCGAAACGCGGGGTTCCAGGTCAGCGCAAGCGCGCCCAGGGTCTTTCCGTGGAAGGACCCCCTAACCGCCAATACCCGCGGCCGGCCCGTCGCGCGACGCGCCAGCTTCACGGCCAGCTCCACCGCATCGGCGCCGTCGCTGCCCAGCCACACGCGCTCCAATGGCTCCCCGAGGCGGATCGCGAGCTCATCCATGCATGCCGCGGTGACCGGGTTGGCGAGGACGCGCGTGGTCGCCGGCATGCGTTCGAGCTGCTCCGCGACGGCCGCAACGATGACTGGGTGGCGGTGACCCACGAGCGATACGCCGTATGAACCGAAGTCGATCAGCTCGCGCCCGTCGGACAGGCGCACCGTCGCACCCTGGGCGGCGATCTCGACCGCGCCACCTCCGGTCAGCTTCGCCGCCAGCGCCAATCCGGGCGCGCCGCGCCGGCGCAGCGCATCCAGCGCGTCGGCCGGCGCGCTCATGCCGTCAGTGCCTGACGCTCGATGCCATGCAACATCTCGGCGCAGTTGTCATGCAGGGAGCGACGCGCCACCGGATTGAGCATTTCAGCCAGCAGTGGGATGCCGATCTCGAACACCACCTGGAACGAGACCTCCGTCAGCTCTGGCGTGCGTTCGACCAGGCGCCACTGGCCCTCGAACATCGAAAGGTCACCGCTGACCTGACTAAAGCTCATCACCATCCTCGCGTCATCGACCACATCGTGCTCGACCCACTCGAGGATCGCGCCCTTCAGTGCGATCGACCATGCGCTGCGATGCTCAGTGGAGCTGATCTCCTCGCAGATCCGCACGCTGCGCACGTTCTCCATCGCGGATGGGTAACTCTCTATATCCAGCACCGTCCGCCATACGCGCTCGGCGGACGCTCGAATCTCCATTGCTATGTCGACCTCAGGCATCCTTGCTCCCCGTCCACTCGCCAGGCAAGAAGCCCTCCTCACCGACGATCTCGACCAGACTCATCCATTCGCGTGCCAACCCGAGCGCCGGGAAATAACCCTCAGGGGTGAGCGCGTCAGGTACCTCCCCGACGACTGCGCTGACGTCACGCTGCAGGCGCCTACAGCGCTCCAGAAGCCCCTCGTCGACTGCGAGCTCTTCGCCGCCCCGGATCAGCGCCCAGCACTCAGCGGCCAGGGGATCCTCGTCTAGGCGCTCCAACGCCCATGCCGCGCGCATGTTTGGTGCAGGCAGCGGTCGTGAGAACCGCTTGGTCAGCGCGAGCATCACCGCGCAGTCCTCTGCCAGCTGACGTGCGACATGCCTGGCTAGGCCGTCCTGGCCAGCCGCAACCGCGCCCTGCAAATCCTCGATCCACTGTGCGGCCGGCGGCCCCATTAGCCATCCGGCTTGGCTGCGACACCAGATGTACCGCTGTGCGCCCACCTCGATCGCCTTCACGACGACGCCCCACTAATGCCAAGCTCCGCCACTGGGAGCCCGCGTGTCCACTCCAATTGGAGCGCACCCTGTCGGTACAGCTCGAAGCAGAGCTCCATCTGCGCGCTACTACAGGCCTCGCACGCCCAGCCGCCATCTTGCACCGGCAGCAACTCCCAGCTCTCCACGTCGCGCTCGTCCAGCTCCCAGACCACCCCCTGCGAAGAGGACATAAGCAGACGCACAGGCCCAGCCCTGTGCAGCCGCAGGTCGGTGCTCTGCCAGCGCGCGGATGACGCAAGTGCCGCGGCTCGCAGCTCTACGCCAGTCAGCTTCTCAGCGCAGCGGATGGCGCCATCCACGAACGCGCTCACACCGCTTGGGGCATGTGGCAGCATCGAGAAGGGCCGGTAGACGAGGCGCAGCTCAGGGGCGTCTCCAGCCAAGCGCACCTGCAGCCACTTGTTGTCGCTGAACGGCAAAGAGCGCGCGGCAAGCACCGCCTGCAACGCCTCCTCCACTCCGAAGCGGGCATTGACAGCCGCACCGATCCAATCCCCGACTGTAAGCGCCAGCTGCGCCACATATAGGGAACCGCGCATCCGCTCGGCATACTCGCGAACGATCACGTCGCGTGCCACCTGGCGATAGTCGCGCACCTCCCTTGGGGCGAGTGGCGGCCCGTCGAGGACGATGCCGTGCGCGATGCGGTGTAGGAGCTTCAGATCGGCCTGCTCCAGGACCGTGCCGAACGCCCCGGCCATCGGCTGCTCGCCGACAACGAGCTCACGGGCGCGCAAGAACAGCTCGTCGATTTCGTCCTGCCTGAGCTTCCAGACATCCACCCGCAGCGACTCCACAAAGTGCTCCAGCGGCATCCGGGAGGAGGACTCCTGGGTAGCCGGCCCCGCTAGGACGATGTCAAGGTCGCTGCGGCCGTTGCCCAGCCTGTAGGCGAGCGAACCACCCGCCAGCACCGAGTCCCCGTCCTCGCGCAGGTAGTCGATCACCTCCAGAACCTGGTCCAGGCTCACGCCGTGATGGCTCCTGATCTGCCCTTCCAACCCGCTGCGCCTGTTGTCTTGCTCGGTCGTGCTCACCGCCACCCTTTCCGGCCCCATCAGGCCGCGCGTTTCTGGTTCGTGGCCGCCCCGACCCAGGGTCGGGAGGGCGTCGAGGCTCGCTGCGGTTCGACCTGCGCCCAATAGCGCACAGCTGTCTCTATGCATGACTCCATGCGCGACACAAAATGCGTCGGCGAGAGCGGCCTGTCGATGTGCAGGTAGGGCTCGAAATTGGCGAGCAGTTCGAGGATGCGAAGTTGACGCGGGGAGAGGCTCTCGCGCGCGAACGGCAGGAAGAAGCGCTCCCAGCTCTTACGGGAGATCAGCCGCGGCGCGTCGAAGGGCTCCAGATCGCGCTCCGCGCGCCAGCGGTTCAGCGAGCCGGTGATCCGGTCGAACACGGTCTGCACGCGAGGCGCCTGCTCTCCGCCAGCGATCGTCAGCACGCGGCCCGTGCAGGGTTCTCGCGCCACCTCGACGATCAGCTTGGCGAGCTCGTCGACCGGGATCACCTCGAGGTAGGCGTTCGGATCAGCGATCACCACTGGCACCATGCTCGCCGCGATCGCCCGCAGAACCGTATACATGCCTGCAAAGCGTGCAGCGTGCCCGTCCTCGCGGCGCCCGATCACCAGCGGCGGTCGCACGATGGTCAATCGCGAGAACGTCTCGGCCGCGAGACGCTCCGCGTGCGCCTTGGACCACTCATACGTGTTGCGGTAGTCGTCCAGCCGGTCGGAGCCCACGTCGCCACGCAGGCCGACCGCAAAGGCCGTAGAGACGTGTACCACATGCGTCTGCTCATCGGCCAGCGGCGCAAGCGCAGCCACGGAATCCACGTTGGCCCGGGCTGCCTCCTTCGGAGACATCGTCCAGCGCGTGTCCGCAGCGGCATGCACGATCACATCCCAGTGCCCGCGCAACTCCTGCGGCGGATCCTCTGAGCCCATGTTCCAAGTCACGCCCAAGCCGGCCTGGGCCGAGCGTCCCCTGCTCACTCCCACGACCTGCTCAGCGCCCGCAGCGCGCAGTCGCTCCATCGTCTCCACGCCGACCAACCCGGTGGCGCCGGTAAGAAGCGCGCGCATCTCAGCCCGCTTCCTGCTCGATTGTGACGGTGCCTGCGCGGCCGTCGAGCTGAACTATCGCGTCCTGTGGGACGAGCCGCATCGCATACCTGACACCGACCACGGTCGGAATGCCCAGCTCCCGCCCGATGATCGCCGTGTGGGAAAGCACGTTGCCCTTTTCTGAGATCAGGCCGCCAGCGGCGACCATCAGGAACACCCACCCGGGATCGGTCGTCTCCGCCACGAGGATCTCGCCGTCGAGAGCCATTCCCATGCTGGGATCACGAACCAGCAATGCTCGCGCCCGCACCCTGCCAGGGCTGCAGCCAACGCCAGCCAGTCCGCACTCCATAGATGAGGGCAGCTCAGGCTCGGAGTCTGAGGCACCCGCGAGCGCGATGCCGCGCGTCACGGTCCGGGAAGGGGAGGGCCCGTCCTGTGCCCGCTGGTACTCGGCGCGTCGCAAGGCCACCAGCGAGCGGAGATCGCGAGTGACCGCGGCGCCGCGGATCGAGTCAGCTATCTCTGCGACGGTGAGGTAGTGCAGGTCGCGCTGCTCCTCGAGCAGTCCCTCCTCGGCGAAGCGCTCCCCGATCTCAGAGTACAGTCGCCGGAAGAGGCCCGCCATCTGCCCTCGAGTGAACCGAACACTCTCGCGCGCCTTCAGGCCCCATCGGCAGCGCGCGAGCACGAAGGCGAACAGGGCGCGGCGCAGAGGATGGCGATGAAGCCGGCTGTGAGCGAGCTGCTCGGCCGCGCCGCGAATCGCCTGCTCACGGTCCTGCATTGCGGCCACGTTGCGCTCGCCGCGTAGATAGTTGCGTAGGATCGTCACCAGGTCGGTGGGGTCCTGCGCCAAGGTGACCGTCTCCAGCTTGAGCTCCCCGAGCGAGCGATCGCCGTAGAGCTCAACGTGCCGACGAAGGGCGGCCTTCAGCTGCGCCAACGAAGGGTCGCTCCGCAGCTCAGTCCAGACCGCCGCAGGTGAGGCGTCAGACTCGAACAGCCGCCGTGGGCGGTCCTCTGCACCAATCTTCTCAGCAAGGCGCACAAGCGAGTGCACTGGCTCGACACTCTTCATGCCCGTCTCGCCGCACAGCAGCTCGTTGCGCAGGGAGCCCGGCTCACCCACGCTCCACCGTTTGATCAAGAGACCTAGCACGCCGTATAGCTGCTGGGTGAAGAAGTCAGCGGTCGGTGCCGCCGCCATCTTCCAGAAGAGGACCCTGCAGCACTCCTCGACGCGGTCGAGTAGCTGATGTGCGTCAAGCGCCCCCAGATCCTCGCCTCGCAGCCTCGCGTCAAGCTCAGCGAAGGCTTTTTCGTATGCGCGCACGTGCCGCGCGAGCGTCACCCAGGCAACGATCACGCGCGTCAGGATGCGCAGCTGCAGCGGCAGCCAGCGCAACCGCTCGCGCAACGTCGGCACTGCGCGCTCAGCAGGTCCACTGGGCGTGAACCCCATCGCCTTCTCGAAAGCTGGCAGCGCCCGCTCGACCCCTGGCACCTGTAGAAACATCCGATACCAGTTCGAGAGGTTGTAGTACATCCGCCCGTCAAGCAGGCCGACCAAATTCTCGAAGACGTCGGCGTTGGCCGCGACCAGCTTGCGGGGCGCCCCGAATGTCCTCATGAGACCGAGGAAGTTGAGCCTGTAGGCACTGCGCATCAGTGAGAAGGTCAGCGGCAACGTCAAGCCTGGGTAGCTCTCGACCAGGTTCGAGTTGTCGAAGGTCTGCTCGCGACCTGCGCTTGGGGTCGTGATCGGCCTGCACTGCAGGACGACCAGCTCACCAGCCTCATCGAGCGCCCACTCAAGATCCTGGGGGCGGCCACGGCGCCGGGCCAGATCGCACGCGACACGCCCGATCTCATGAGCCTGCACGTCTGTCAGCGCAGGCCGCTTTGCATCGGCACCTTCGCGGGTGTCCAGCACGGTGCCGTGACCCCGCGTCCGATCGTGCGTGACAGAGGAATCCTTGCGCTCGATCCTGCGCTCGATGATGGCACCCGATGCGTCTAGGACGAACGTATCGGCTGGCACTCGTCCGTCGACGATGCCGCTGCCCAATCCCAGGCCAGCGGTGATCGTGATGCGATCGCTACGACCGCTGGTCGGATCGACGGTGAAAGCCACGCCAGCGGCGCGGCTTTGCACCATCTGCTGGACGATGACGCCCATGCGGCTGGCCTCAAAACCCAATCCTCGGAGCCGCCTATAGAAGAGAACGCGGGACGAGCAGGCCGAGGCAAAGCAGTCGAGCACATGGGCCGCGAGCAGCTCTGGGGTGACGCACAGGAAGGTGTCGAACTGTCCCGCAAAGGAGTGCTCGCTCGAGTCCTCGCCCACCGCAGAGGAACGGACCGAGAGCAGCGCCTTGGAGCCGAACAGCGCCTTGCCGTGCTCGCACAGCAATGCCTGATCGCGCTCAGGCAGGCCGTTGCGGTGCAATTCGGTACGTACGTGCTCCGCGAGTTCGGTCAGCTCGTCGTGGCCCGCTGGAAGCTCGCTGAGCGCCTCGTGCAGAATGGCCGGCAAGCGCGCGAAGATCTCGTCGAAGACCGGGGTGGTCACGCAGAGGAATGCGGGCACGGGCAGGCCATCCCGCCTCAGCCCGATCAGGCTTGCCGCCTTCGCCCCCACCAGCTCTGGGTTAGCATCCACGTGGGTGCCGGGGACGATCACGCGCGATCTCGCCTCAAGCGTTTCGCCCGCGCTGGTAAGCACCTCCAGACCGTTCATGCCCGCGGTGCGTCAGGCGCTGGCGCGCAACCCTGACGCACCTGCTCGAGGGTCTGCGTGAACCAGCGGTCATAACGTGAGATCGCCTCCTCGCCAGTCAGCTCGACGAGAGACGCTACCGAGGGGATCTCGTGCTCGACCTGAACGCAGGAACCCTGCTCGATGATGTTGCGCATCGCGCGCTCCATCGCTCCAAGCGCGGCGCGCAGTATCTGGTTGGCGTAGATCACCATCGCGAACCCCGCTTGCTCCAGCTCAACGGTGCTGACCGAGTTGTAGGTCGTCGGAATCGCGATAAGCGGGGTACTGCGAGCACGATCGCGCCACCCGTGAGCAAACGCGAGCACCTGATCGGCGCTGCTCTGCTTGGAGTGGATGATGATCCCATCCGCGCCCGCATCCGCGTATAACTCGGCGCGCTGGAGTGCCGCGTCCACGCTCTCGCCTGCGATCAGCGACTCGATTCGGGCGATGATCATGAAGTCCGCGTGCCGCTGTGTCTGCTTGGCCGCACGCACCTTCGTGGCGAACTCGTGGGGGTCGATCAGCTCCTGCCCCTCTCCAGGGCCAAAGCTGTTGCGCTTGGGATAGAGCTTATCCTCGATGCAGATCGCCGCCACGCCCGCATGCTCGAAATCCTGGACCGTCCGACGCAGGTTGCGCGCCTCCCCGAAGCCTGTATCGCAGTCGGCTATCACCGGCAGGCTGCTGGCGCTCACGATCACCCTTGCGGCATCTCGCACCTCGCCCATAGTCAGAATGTTGGCGTCAGGGACGCCATGGCTCGCAGCGATCCCAAGGCCGCTGGCCCACAGGGCGTCAAGGCCGCAGCGGTCGGCCACCAGCGCAGAGAGGCCGTCATGCACGCCACCGGCGCGCACGATCTGACCGCTTGCCAACGCCCGCCGCAGTGCGCGGGCTGGGCGCTCTTGGCTGATAGCCAGCACTGGCGAGGTGGCGACCAGGCCACCCGTCGGTGTCTCGGGGTCGCTCACTCGTGCAGGTGGCCGCTGAGGCGGATCGTCACGATACGGCGCGAACGATTCACCGTGCCGCTTATGTGAACTCCTATCGCGCGCGCGTGAACGTAAGACCCGCTACCGCTCGACACAGTCGCAGAGCCTTCGTAGATCGTCGTACTGCCAGAGGGATAATATTCCCCGCCCACTTGGCCGGAGAGCTTGCCACCGTGGAAGCTCCCGCTGAATGAAGCAGTCATGCGCGAGTCGGAGTTGAGCGAGATGTGAACGCTCAGCAACCCCACGAGTGTTCCCGACATCGAGCCGGCCGCTTCGATCTGGCTCCCGTGGGTGCTGGTGAATTTCAGGGTCGCGCTAGAGGAGAGCGCAACCGTCCGTGCCTGTGCGGCGGGAACCCACACCGCGAGCAGCGCCGCGACCGCCAGTGACAAGCGACACAGCCTGGAGCGTGATGTCCGCAGTCCTCGAGACGAGGGCTTCTGCGCCGTCGCTTCGCCTGCTGGAGTGATCTTGACTTGAGTCATCGACGGGTTATCTCAGATTTCAGACTCGATCCAAAATCTCTCGCCGATTTTGGACGCCAGGCACGACCAGCGGCGGGCGAAATGCAGCTATCGCCTGCAGGGGATATTGGCGGAAGCGTCGAGGTTGCTACCGTCGGCGAATGAGAGTCGGGCCAGAAAGGGGAAGCCATGGCGTCCGCGAGGGCACGCTTCGGGTACTGAGATGCCCAGGGGCCGGTAGCCCACGCGTCTGCCGTGCACGGTGCGGTAGTAAGTAAGGCTTCTGGGCCCGATGATCAGCCTCATGCTCACGACGGCGGCCGGAGGGCCGCCAGGCAGAAGCTCGGTGGAGGGGACAGGCGTTTGCATGTCGTATCCAAAGGGAGCGCCCGCGGAGAGCAGCGTGCCCTCGAAGAGGAAGTCGGCGATGATCGGGTTGGAGCCGCGGGCGTAGAACTCGAAGACGTTGTGGCGATCGACCGCTTCGCCCATGTAGATCGAGATCGCGGTGTCCTCGCGCACCAGTTCTGAGCCGAGTGGCGCCTGCAATTCGATCTCGCCTTCTCCCAGCCGCGAGTCCGCCGGGCACCCCGCCGGTCCTGTCGCCAGCAGGACGCTGTGATTGCAGCTGACCAGGCCGAGTGTCGTGGACGCGAGGCCAAAGTTTTCCGGGAACTCGATGTCGAGCATCGTGAGAGGCTCCGACTCCCCGCCGCCGCTCGCCCCGATGTGAAGCGTCAAGGTGATCGTCGTGTTCGCGCCGAGCCGGTCGGGCGTGAACTTAGCGTCGAAGCGGGCCGTCGGCGTGGCGCCGGCCATGGCGGCCCAGCCGAGGGCCATCAGGAACGCGGAAGCGCAGAGCGCCAGTGCTCGCCAAAGGCAGGCGCGGGTCTGCCGCAGAGCGCGTTCAGCCATGCAGGCGCCACTCTGCCAGTAGCGTCACCTCGCCCTGCTCGATCATTGAGGCTGAGGCTCTGCGCTGCACCTTGCCGCTTGTCGTCTTCGGGATCACGCGCGGCGCGCACAGCCCGATCCAGTGCAACTGCAGATCCGTGTCCGTCGCCACCTGGTGCCGTACTGCCGCCATCAGCTGATCGAAGTCCTCCACGCCATCGGGGTCGACCTCCATCAAGAGGCCTGGGCTCAGCCGATCATCCTGCGTGACTTCGAAGGCCGCGCTGCAATGGCTGCGCAGCGCCGTATGCGTGGACTCGGCGCTGAACTCGACGTCGTGGGGGTGATGGTTGCGTCCGTTGACGATGATCAGGTCGCGCAGACGGCCAACCACATAGAGGTGGCCATCCTGGAAGACGCCGAAGTCGCCGGTGCGGAGGTAGCCTGGCCCTTCGCCTTCCTCCTCGCCTACGATGCGCTGGTCGAAGTAGCCCTCACCCTCCTGCTGGTGCCAGTAGCCACCCGCCACGCTTGGGCCGGATACCCAGATCTCGCCTACGCGTGCTGGCGGGCAGCGTCGCATCGTGTCTGGATCCACGATCGCGACGTCGTGGCGGTCGTTGGGGCCGCCGCAGCCGACCAGCGTCACGGCACGCGCGCTGGGGCGAGGGCGCTCAGCGCGACCCTCGGCCAGCGCGTCGGCGTCGAAGCGAGTGCGGGGTGGCTCTGAGCGCTTCTCGATGCCTGTGACCATCAGCGTGGCCTCAGCCAGCCCATAGCATGTGAGGAACGCCGAACTGCGGAAGCCGCATGGTGCGAACATCTCGGTGAAGGCGTCGAGCGTCTCGGCACGGATCGGCTCGGCCCCGTTGAACGCGACCTCCCAGCAGGACAGGTCGAGTCCCTCGCGTGTCTTCTCGTCGATCCGCTGCACGCACAGGTCGTAGGCGAAGTTCGGGCCGCCGCTGATCGTCGCGCGGTAGCGTGAGATGCCTTCCAGCCAGCGTGCCGGACGCTTGAGGAATGCCAGCGGGGAGATAAGCACCGACGGGCGCCCGCCTCCGTAAAAGACCGGCTGCAGGACTCCGCCGATCAGGCCCATGTCGTGGTAGGGCGGAAGCCAGTTGAAGCCGAGGCTCGCGGGCTGGTGGCCGAACACCTCGCCTATGAACAAGGTGTTGTCGACGAGGTTGCCATGCGTCAGCATTACCCCCCGTGGCGTGCGGGTGGAGCCGGAGGTGTATTGCATGAAGGCGAGATCAGACATCGTGCGCGGCACCACGCCAACCTCTCCGGCGAACTCTGGGAGGTCGTCGACGGCAATCCAGGCCACCGTGGCTAGGGGCCCATCGTCGAACAGGCCACGCGCGCCGTCGCGGATCGCAGAGGTCGTGAGCACCACATCGACTTCGGCGTCTTCGGCGATTGCGATCAGCCGTGGGAGCGTGCGGCTGAGTCGGCTGGGTTGTGGCGGCAGGGCTGAGACGCCGACGACGCCCGCCTGGAAGGCGCCGTAGACGGCGCTCACGTAGTCCAAGCCGGGGGCGAAGAGCATCAGGGCACGGGCGCCTGGCGCGCACGCGTCGAGTAGCACTGCGACCACTTGCTGGGCGCGATGGTGCAGCTGCAGGTAGCTGAGCTTCTCCTCTTCGGACTCGCCGTCGCTTAGGTAGACGAAGACGGGCTTGTCGGGTTCTTCGGCGGCCCGCTGGGCCAGCACCGCTCCGAAGGCTTCGGTTCGTGTGTCGATCATGCTCATTGCGGCGCTCAGGCTAGGCGCGACGATGCACCGCTTGCAAGAAACCGGTCCATCGCCAAGGACTTGTCGCGTGGCTGCGAACGTGCGCTAGCCGGCAAGCCACAGGCTCGGTGGCGCATCCCCGAGGCTCTGTCTGGTGACGCCAGGCTCGTCATGCTCGATCGCCGCCGAGCCCACCACGACCAGATCCCAGCGGTCGATTTCTGTCGCCACCGCTTCCAGCAGATTCCAGAGAGACCTCAGCGCGCCGTCTACGCCACGTTGCGCTCCCTCGGCCATGTGTACGATCTCTTGCCAGCGTCCTGCATCGGGCCCGGCGTCGGCTGCGCGTTCGCGGGCGCGCGCGCAGATGTTCGCAAGAGCGAAGCCGCGCTCCAGTGGATGGAAGTTAGCCTGCGCCTCCATGCTCTCGATTAGTGCCGCCACTGGTTCGTGCCGATCCTGGCCTGCGATGATCTGCTGGAGGATCTCGCCTCGGCCTTGCCGATCGAGCAGGATGCTCAACTCACGGAGCAGATCGGCCGGCTCGTCCGAGGTGTGCATGTAGTTGAGCAGCCGGTCGGCGACGTTAAGACGGCTGCGTAGCTGATCGGGACGGCGTCGCTCCATCCGCGAGGGCCCCTTGTGGTCGGTGAGCCTCACGCAGCCAGGAAGCGGGTCGCCAGCTATCGCGCGCTCATCGCGCAGCACGACGACCAGGCTTGGGCCAGCCGTGTTTATGAGGTCGTGTAGCCAGACTCTCTCTACGCTTGCGACGTTGAAGCGATACAGCCACAGCCAGCGGGTCGTGAGCCTGTCCAGATGGACGACGTGCGCCGACACTGTGGTGAACTCCTGCTCGGCCAGTGCTGCCAATACGCGCCCTCCGGCGCCGGCTGCGAAGGCATCGGGCTTGAACAGGACGAGTGCGTGTGTCAGCAGGAGCTCGATCGCCTCGACGCCAGCCAGCTCGCTTAGCTCGCTCCACCCCTCGCGGAAGAGCACCTCCTCGCGGTAACGGTCGCGCTTGTCGGGCACACGACTGAGCCTCAGCAGCGCTTCCTCGGCATCGACCTGGCTTGAGCGCTGCCGGTGGGTAGCGGCCTCGGCGCTCATCTGTCGCCTTCCAACTTCAGGCGTTTTTCTGCGAAGCGAGATGGGAGAAGTAGCATCGGCGCGATGATCATGGCGAGCGATCGGCTGCCAGACAAGAGTTCGCGAGTCCTGATCGTTGACCCGCTGCATAACACCGCGATCGCCCGACTTCAGCGCAGCTTTGAGGTTCACGTGGAGATCGGCCCATCCGAAGCGCGGCTGCAAGAGCTGATCCGCGAGACCCATGTGCTGGTGATGCGTAGCGGGGTGAGCCTAAGCGCCGCGACCATCGCTGCCGCGCAGCATCTGAAGCTGGTCGCGCGGGCCGGCGTCGGTGTCGACAACATCGATATCGAGACCGCCAGGGAGGCAGGCGTCACGGTATTCAACGTGCCTGCACAATCAGCGAAGGCGGTCGCGGAGCTCGCCATCGGGCTGGTGCTCGCGGTCACACGGCGGATCGTCCTTGCCGACTCCCAGGTGAGGCGCGATCTGTGGTGCAAGTCGGCGCTGGTGGGTCACGAACTGCATGGCAGCACGATCGGCATCGTCGGCCTTGGGCAGATCGGGCGAGGCATCGCGCGCCTCGCCCTCGCCTTCGGTATGCGCGTGCTGGCGACCGTCGCGCACGCTAGCGAGGAGCGGAGGCTGCAACTGCTCCGGGAGGAGATAGAGCTGCTCCCGCTCTCGAATGTGCTCGAGCAGTCGGAGGTGATGTGCCTCGCCGTACCGCTGACTGAGCGCAGCCGCGATTTGATCGCCGCGCCAGAGTTGAGCCGCATGATGCCTGGCGCCTATCTCGTGAACGTAGGGCGAGGCGGGGTCGTCAACGAGCGCGACCTCTATGACGCGCTATCGAGCAGCAGGCTTGCGGGCGCTGCGCTGGACGTGGTCACCGAGTTGGGCACGCCCAACCGGCTCGCGCAGCTGGAGAACGTCGTTCTAACTCCCCACATCGGTGCCATGACAGAGCAGGCACAGGAACGCATCGGGCGCACCGTGGTCGACTCGATCGTGCGCGCCCTGCGCGGCGAGCCGCTGACCAACCGGATCTGCTGAGCGAGTCATGGCTGCTGCCGTGTTGCCCACGCACATGCGCGCCAGCGTCCTGACCGCGCCAGGCACGCTGGAGTCTCAGGTTCTGCCGATGCCTGTCCTGCAGCCTGACGAGATCCTCGTGCGGGTTCTCGCAGCCGGCATCTGCGGCTCCGATGTCGCGGCCTTCCGTGGCGTTCACCCCTACAAGACAGCCCCTGCCGTACTCGGGCACGAGCTGTCCGGAACGGTCGTGGCGCGAGGCGCGGCTGTCGAGCGCTTCCAGGTCGAAGAGCGGGTGTGCGCCGCGTCCTTCTCGCACTGCGAGCGTTGCACCCAATGCTTGCGCGGCGCGATCCATCTCTGCAGCGAAAAGCGCGCCCTCAACCATCGCGGGTGGCACGGCGCCTTCGCCGAGTACGTCGTGCTCAAGCAGAACATGACTTACGCGTTGCCCGTGCACGTGCCAGACGTGCTCGGCGCACTCGTGGAGCCGCTCTCGATTGGCCTGCATGCCGTGCGTCTGGCCGGCCCGGCGGACAAACGTCGGCTGGCCGTCCTCGGCGTCGGCAACATCGGCCTGGCGTGCCTGCTGGCGGCGCGGCGATTCGGCTTCGCAGTCGCCTCCGTGGACGTTCGAGCCGACGCAGGCCGGCTCTCGCTCAGTCTTGGCGCCAAGGCGTTCGTGCTAGGCGGCGGCCAGAACCTCGATCTGGCAGTGCAGGAGGCCCTTGGCGGCCGCCCTGAGGTGGTGCTGCTGGCGACTGGCTACGCCAACGCGATCGACGACGCACTCGCACTGGTGCAGCCTGGCGGCACCATCGTCGTCGTCAGCTACTTCGATCAGCCCCAACGGGTGGGAGTGAACGAGCTCGTCGCCAACGAGGCCACGATGGTCGGCTCGGCGCTCTCGACCGACCAGGACATGCGGGAGGCGATCGACTGGCTTGTGGAGGGAGCGCTGGAGCCTTCCGAGCTGATTGCAGCCCAGCTGCCCCTGCACGCCGCCGCTGAGGCGATGAGCCTGGTATGCGATCCCGCGAGGCCCGCCGGTAAGGTCGTCTTGACAGCAAAGGACTCGTGATGACTGGCGGTAACGATCACCGCATAGGATCGCTTAGGGTCGGCGTGGTTGGGGCCGCCGGCCATGTCGGTGGTGAGCTGTGCCGGCTGCTGCTCGGTCACCCTGAGGTCGCCGAGATCGTGCCGACCACGCGCGGAGGAGAGCGATTCGAGCGCCTCCACGGCAACCTTGCCGGATGCGGTCTCGAATTCGTGGAGCTCCCGGAGCTGAGCGAGCGCGCTTCGGAGCTCGAAGTCGTCTTCCTTTGTACCCCCTCTGGCGAGGCGATGCGCCTAGCGCCGGGCCTGCTCGAGCAGGGAACGCGCGTCATCGATCTGAGCGCTGACTTCCGCTTCGCCGACCCAGCAGCATATAAGCAAGCCTACGGCCAACCCCACGCCTGCCCTGACCTGCTCGCCGATGCCGTGTGCGGGATTACCGAGCTGCACCGCGACGGCATCAGGGGAGCCCGGCTGGTGGCCAATCCTGGCTGCTATGTGATCGCAGCGACGCTTGCCCTGGCGCCGCTGCTCACCTCCGGCCTCGTGGATCTCTCCGCCACCGTCCACGTCGCGGCCGTCAATGGCACCAGCGGAGCAGGCAGCAGCCCGCGACGGGAGGTGATGCACTCCCAGGCCTTCGCGTCGATGCTCCCTTACAGCATGAACGGCCACCGCCATAGCCCCGAGTTGGAGGCGCGGCTGGCAGAGGTGGTTGGCACGCCGGTTGGCGCAAGCATCAGCACGGCTCACGGCAACTTCGCCCGTGGAATCCATCTGCACGCGACGCTTACGCTCCTCCCAGACGGCGGCGAAGAAGTGGACCGCGACCTCCTCGTCGGTCACTACCTCAGACGGTACGGGCGCGGACACGAAGGCGAGCATTTCGTGATCGTCAACGCCCACGAGCGCCACGGCGGCCTCAACGACAAGGACTACGACATCTACCCGATGCTGAGCAACGTGATCGGCTCCAACTTCTGCCATCTTGGCGTGGACTGCGAAGCGCGGCTGGGAGTGGCAAAGGCGATCGCAGCGATCGATAACCTCGTCAAGGGCGCGGCAGGCTCAGCGATCCAGAACATGAACACGATGCTGGATATCGACGAGACTGCGGGCCTTGGCCATTACGGGCTGTGAGCGGGACGATGCAGGACGGCTCGTCCCCGAGGGCCGCCGACCTCTCCGCGCTTGACGGCGTCGCACTGCTGCGCGATCAGCCGATCGCGCCTGGCGAGCGCTGGCTCTACTCAGCTGGCTTCAACGTGTCCGAGCCGGTTGGGCGTAACTCACGTGTCGAGTGCGAGCTGGACGATCTGGAGCGCCTGGCCGAAGCCGGTGCGCGTGTGGCAATCGTCAGCCACCAGGGCAGTGCCCGCGACGGCAGCGCCCGCGACATCGGCTTCCTCGCCCCCTATCTGCAGTCGCGGCTGCGCAGGCCCGTCGCCTACATCCCCGATCCGTTGGCTGCCGATACCCAAGCTCGGGTGCGATGCCTCGACCACGGCGAGCTGGCGCTGCTTGGCAACACGCGCCTGCTTGACGGCGAGGAAGAGTGCGATCCCTGGCTGGCCCTCCATCTCGCACAGATGGGTGAGCGCGTCGCAGTTGGGGGCTTCTCCAAGGCGCACCGCGTGCACGCTTCTAACGTGGGCGTGCTGACGTACCTACCTGGCTACGCGAGCTCCAGCCTCGTGCGAGAGCTGGAGCTACTCGCTCCGTGGGCCGGGCTCGAGGTGGACAGCTTCTCGGTCGCCGTGATGGGTGGGATCAAGCGCGAGAAGCTCGAATGTGGGCTGGTCGGCTTCGCCCGCAGCTACGACCTGCTGGTACCGGGTGGAGCTGTCCTCAACTGCCTTCTGCACGCCGCTGGCTATGACGTGGGCAACTCGTCGCTGGGCGAGTGCGGCGAGAGTCTCGCTATTGCGCGGCAGCTGCTGGCAAACCCTGGACGGGCTAGGCTGCACCTACCCGAGCGTGTTGTAGTTACTCGTGGGCGCCGGCCCGAGCAGGCGCGCGTCATACCGGTGCGGGATGGCGTGCCCACCGGGTGGGAGATCGTCGACTTCGAGTTGCAGCCGTGGGCCACAAAGCTGCTTCGAGGACTGCCCACCGGCGCGCGGGCAGTGATCGCCGGTACGCCGTCGCTGTACTCGTCCGGTTTCACCGGCGCTAGCCAGACGCTGCTCGAAGCGTTCAGTGCCGACGGGGTACAGGGACTGCTGCTCGGCGGCGACACAGCCACGGAGCTTCCCTGGAAGGGGCCCGTCTCGACGGGCGGCGGCTCGGCTCTGTGGTTTCTCGCCTACGGATCGCTGCCTGTGTTGGAAGCCCTCAGCCGCCGAGGAAGGCAATGAGCTCGAATCGTCTCCGCGCGATGCTCGGCGGCGCCAGCGTTCTGGGGTGACGCGTCGCTACGGCGCCAGCCGGCTGCATCGCCAGGCACCGTCGCAGCTCTCAAATAGCAGCCTGTCGTGCAGGCGGTCGGGCGACAGCTCCCAGAACTCGATAGCCTCCGGGGCCAGACGGAACGCTCCCCAGTCCGCCGGGCAGGAAACCTCTCCCTGCTGATGCGTCTGCCGCAGCTCCTCTAGGCGCCCCCGCAGCGGCCCCAAGTCTTTGATCGTCTCCCCTTGGCGGGAGACGATCGTCTGTAGCTGATGCAGGTGCTTGCGTGCAGCGAACAGCTCCTCGTCGAGGCTCCGCTCAGCTCTGCTGGCGCGGCCCGCCATTTGCACTTGGCGACCGAGCTGCGGCCAGTGGAACAGCGCCGCGACATGTTCGTTCGCGTCGATGTCGCGCGCTTTGCGGGTCCACAGTGCGCTCGTGAAGATCAACGCGTCCGGCTCGAGCCGCTTGACATCGACCATGCGAGTGGACGGCTCTCCTCGCGCCGAGATCGTGCTGAGCGCGATCGCCGAGGCATACGGCAGACCCGCCGTCCTCGCCTCCTGCAGCCAGCGGCCCAGTAGCTCGAGTGGATCGCGTGCCACGTCCGCGGCGAGCCCGTCCGGCGGTAGCGCCGCCGTATGTTCGAGCGCGGCCCGGTAGCGGCGGACGCGATCGAGCAGCCGCCCGCACCGATCATCCTCGTACGCGTCAACGATCGGTCCCGCGGCAACCGCTGTCGCGGGACCGGCCGCGTGGGCGGGCGCGTCCAATGTCTCCAGCGCGCGCTGTGCGCCGTGGAAGTACGTGATCAGCTCGGCAAGCTGTAGCGCCCGACGCGATCTCACGCGAGCCGCTCCACCGCTTCGCAAATCTGCGCCTCGGTCACCCGGTCCGCGTAGTCGCGGCCACGCTGCACGTAGGCAATCAAGCCGTCGCCCGCCACTACAACGACCGCCGGGTCGGCGATCTCGTCCTCCTCGTTCCAGCAGCCGTAGGCGCGGATCGCCTCCCCATCGGGATCGCTGAGAAGCGCGAAGGGCAGACGGAGCTTGCCTCTCATCGCACGGTTTCGCACCGGCGTGTCCACCGACACCGCGAAGACGTTCGCATCGAGTGCTGCGACCAGCTTCGAACGGCCGAGCATCGCAAGCTGTCCGTTGCACCACGGGCACCAGTCGCCGCGATAGAACACGATGACGTTCGACTGTCCCAACACCGGCATCCGCACCGCTCGCCCAGCTTCGTCGCGCAGAACCACTGCGGATGCGCGACTGCCGGGCGGCGACATGCCAGAACAGTGCAGCTTAGCCCTCGCCGCTGACCAAGCCCGCGGCGGCCACCGCGGGGCGCACCGGGTCGTCCCACTCACCGCGCAGACCCGCGCCGCGCTCGCCTGCGGCGACGATGCCACGGCGGCGCAGCCCGTCCAACAACGGCCCCGTCATCATCGTTGTGAGGAGAGCCATCATGACCAACTCACTGAACAGGCTCCGGTCCAGCACGCCTTCAGTGTAACCGACGGTGAGCACAACCAGCTCCATTAGCCCGCGCGTGTTGAGCAGCACCGCCAGCGGCAGCACCTCGCGCCATGGCATACCACCGCAGCGCGCCGACACGCCCGCCCCGAGTGCCTTCGAGGCGCACGCTGCGGCGACGATCAACCCCAGCTCGGCCAGGCCACTGCCGCTGATCGCCCCCGCGTTGATCGCCAGGCCTGGCGTGAGGAAGTAGACCGGCAGCAGCACGGAGAACGTGATTGGCAACACTGCGTGCGTCACCACTCTCCGCTCCTCGTCCTCCTCCAAGCCCTCTTCGCGCGGGAACGTGACACCGGCCGCAAACGCGCCGAGCACCTCGTGGACACCGATCAGCTGGGTGACGCCTGCGCAGACCGTGGCATACGTGACCGCGATCGAGACGAGGGCGGCGGAGCGCGAGGCGCGACCGACGGGACTGCACTCGCGGCCGGCACGACCTGCACGAAGCACTGCGGCGAGTAGCGGCCGCGCCACGAACGCGAGCACGAGCACGAACGTCGCCGTCGCTACGACGACACGCAGAATGTGCCCGCCCCCATGGCCCGACAGCACGGCGAGCGTGACCGCCAAGAGAACCCAACCGACCGCATCCTGCAGCGCGGCGGAGCCGAGCGCGAGCTCACCGAGCGCAGAGCTACGGATGCCCCGTTCGACGAGGATCGACGCGAGCACCGGGAAGGCCGTCACCGCCATCGACGTTGCGAGGAACAGCGCGAATGCGAGTGGTGGCACGGCGTGGCCGCCCACCAGTCGATGCGCGCCGTAGAGGACGCTCGCTAGCCCGAGTCCGGTGGCGAACGGCAGCGCCAACGAGCCGGCAGACACGCTCGCAACCAAACGCGACCGTCGCCGCATCGCCGCCAGGTCCAGCTCGAGACCGACAGCGAACACGAACAGCGTTAGGCCGAGTGCCCCGACGAGTCCGAGCGCAGGATGCACCTCGCGTGGAAACAGGAACGTTGTCGGGTCGCCGGGTAGCCGTCCGAGCAGCGTCGGTCCGAGCACTATGCCCGCCATTACCTCGGCCAGCACGCGCGGCTGCCCGAAGCGCGCGAGCAGTACCCGCAGTAGCGCTGCCGCCACGACCACCACCGCGAGATCGAGCAGCAGCCGCGCGAGAACACGATCCGCGCTCACCGGGTGCTACTCGCCGCGTCCAGCCCGTCTCGTTGGCGCCACGGGAGTCCCGTCGCGCGGCGCAACCCACACTGAGTACGTGTTGCACACGGTGGCCTGCCGATCGTCCGTCGTCGACCAGCAGAGACCCGCGTCTGCAGCAGGGTCACGCAGTGGCAAGAACGGTTCCGAGACCTCCTGGAGCGAGCGGATCATCGCCGCGGGCGGCCTCCAGACTGACTCCTTGTCGGGCGCGGCGGCGCCCGACAGCGTGAAGCTGTAAGGGTCTATCTCGCTTGGCTCCCGCCGCGCGACGCGCGCCATGATCTCAATCGCCGCGGCCTCGATGTTCGCCGTATTGCGCTCGATCCTCCCGCACACCCACTCCGGGTCCTGGACAGCCGCCGCCACGTCCGCCTCGAGGCGGCGGTATGTGCTCTCGGTCATGCATGCATAGCCAGGCAGGCCCACAGCGGCGGGATTCTGTCCCCATGCTTTGAACAGTCGCTGCATGCTGATGTTGAGCTCACCGATGCGATCGATGTCCCGCAGTACGGTGACGAGGAACTTCGCCTCCGCGACGTATTTGGTTACTACGAGCAGCGCGAGCGAGCCGAAATACGTCATGAAGTCCCATGTAACCTTCGCGGCCGTCGCTTCGGGGTTCGCGAAAATCGGGTACTGATGATCCCAGATCGAAAGCAGCCGGCTGCAGATCAACAGGTAGATATCGTTCAAGAACTCCACCCCCACCGTCACGTCTTTGCCCTGCAGCGACGCGGTTACGAAGCGCGTGATCATCGTGTTGGAGATCGCGATCATGTCCGAGCCTGGCGAGTACAGCGGGTCGAGGAACACGCCGGCCTCGCCCGTGATGCACCAGCCCTCCGGAGAGAACACTTGCTGCGCGCCGTGGGCGTAGTGCTTGAGCACGCGGAAGTCCATCAGCTCGCCGCAATGGCGTTCCAGCTCCCGTGCCACGTGCGGCTCACGCTCGTGTAACCACGCCATCAGCGGCTCGAAGCGCCGCATCCGCTCAAACGGCACGAGGTCCGGATCCGCCACGAGCCCGAAGCTCGTTGCATCCGACGCTAGCGGGATCACCCAGAACCAGTAGCCCGGACCCATGAAATGCGTGGTGCTCAGCCAGCGCCGACCGCTTGGCACCCTTGCCTGCCACGCAGGCTGGTTACACCAGTCGTCGACCCGAATGCGCCCTCCTAGTCGAAACCACGCTGCGTTGCAATGGTGCGACACTGCAACGTCCAATCCGAGCTTGCGCTTCAGAATCGCTGCCCGCCCGCTCGCGTCGACAATCCACCTCGCCTCCAACTCGCGCTCGCCATCTGCGCAGTGGTAGCGGACTGTGTGCAGCTCCCCGCGACGACCGACGCTGAGCGACGCCTGCCCGCACACCAGCTTCACGCCAAGCCGGTCCGCCTCAGCCGCCAACGCGTTCTCGAAGCGGCCGCGGTCAATCTGGTAGGTCGGCGCGTCGTCCGCCTCCGTGGCGAGACCCATCTCGACGCGCTGCTCCAGCGATCCCTCGCCGAGGAAGAAGCGAAGGCCCAGCTTCGGAAGCTGATGCGAGGAAAGGTGTGCCCGCATCCCGCACACCTCGCCGAAGTAGTGCGCACCGATCTGCAGCGTCGACTCGCCCACCTTGTGCGCAGCCTCGGCGACAGGCCACGTCCGCTTCTCGATCACCGCAATCGAGGTCTCCGGCCGCGTGTGCTTGAGCTGTATCGCCAGGCTGAGTCCTGCCAGACCACCTCCGAGCACGACCACGTCGAACGACACTTGTTGACATTTCCGCTCCATCTCGCCGACATAGATTTCACAGACGCCCTATCAGCCGCAATTTTCACCTTCGTCCTCGCTGTCCCCCGCCCTTCTAATCGCGCGATGAGCGCAATACGAGCGATTGGTCGCGATAGCGCGAATCGGCCGTTACGTCCTCACCGAACCAGCACGGCGGCCCGAAGCAGCGCGCCACACTCCCCTGAGACGAACTCCACCTCGGCAATCACGAGCCCTGCCCAGCTCTCCTCATACGCGTCGATCTCCACCGCCCATCCCTTCGCCCAGCGGCAATCACCGTCTACGCTTGCGCAGGCGCCTGCCCGCGGTAAGCCGCCACAGCGAGCGGAAGCGCCGCTCGTCAATTTCGATCTCCTCCCCGACATGCGCGACCGTACCAGGCGACTTCACCGTCAAATAGCAGCGCTCGGCACGGCACCGCACGCAAACCTCGGTGCTGTCGGCAGCGACCGCGAGATAGCCCTGCATGATCAGCTCATCATCCACGTCGGGCGGAACGCCTTCCACGAGGAGCTTCTGCTCGATCTCGATTCCCAGCCGAGCTTCTCTCTCACACAGGGTGGGCGCTCTCAAGATTAGGGAGCGGGCGCAAGCCGTTGGGGCGGGCGCGGCTCTGCGTAGCCGTAGCGCGATTGGCCGCCTTGCCCGAGCCGCTGCGATCCTTGCCCGGTGCGCCTCGTTGATCGGTTCATGCCCGACAGTCGTGACGAGGGGGCGGCCGAGGTGCTCGCCCTGCTCGCCGCGCTCCCATGCGCGCACGGGTTCGCCATGGCCGGCGGAACCAGCTTTCTGACCACCGATCGCCTGCGCTGCGACGTGTTGGAAGCCTTCAACAGTGGAGGCGAGCGGTGAGGGTGAGCGACTTCGAGCATCTTGCGCCCACGCGGATCGTGTTTGGGCGCGGAACGCTCGCGCAGGTCGGCGGGCATGCGCGGATACACGGCAGGCGCGCGTTGCTTGTCTGCGGACAGACCGCGATGCGTCGGCACGGAGTACTCGACCGCGTGATGGGAAGCCTGCGAGCGGCGGACGTAGAGAGCGTCGTCTACGACGCGATCTCGGCTGACCCAAAGTCCGATGAGGTCGACGGTGCCCTGACGATGCTTAGGCGCCACTCCTGCGATGTGATCTTGGGCCTGGGCGGCGGCAGCGCGCTGGACGCAGCCAAGGCCGTAGGCGTCGCTACAAACTACGAGTCGGTTCGCGAGATCATCGGCGTCACGCTCGCTCGTACGCCCGGCACGGTGCCGGTGCTGGCCATCCCTACCACCGCCGGCAGCGGCGCGGAGGTGACGCGCGGTGCGATCGTCACTGACGTCACCCGTTGCTTCAAGTCAGGCATCAGAGGTGAGGATGTCTTTCCACGCGTCGCAATCGTCGACCCAAGTCTCGTCGCGACTATGCCCTCGGCCGTCGCCGCCGAGACGGGCTTCGACGCTCTCACCCATGCGATCGAGACCTACGTGGCGCGCAAAGCAAGCCCACTCACGCAGGTCCTCTCCCTGCATGCTATGGCCCTTCTGAGCACAAACCTGCCACGGCTCGCGGTGGGAACCTTTGCTGAGGAGGAGCAGGACGCCATGTGTCTCGCGGCGCTATTGGGTGGCCTAACCGTGGCGAACGCGAGCACGTGCCTGCCACACCGCTTGCAGCAGGCAATGGGCGCGGTGCCTACGGTGGACGCCTCGCACGGCTGCGGCCTCGCAGCCTTGTACCCGGCCTGGCTGGAGCGCGCGGTCCCGTTTGCGCCGGAGCGCTTCGGCACGCTCGCACGGCTGCTCGGGACCCATGACATTCGCGAGGCAGTACTCGCCCTGCAGGGACTGCTCGGCCTGACCGCGACCCTCAGGGACTGGGGATTCGCCGCAGCCGACGTCGAGACGTGCATGGAGGGCCTCAGCGGCAACCTCGAGAATGACCCGATCGAAGGCGTGGACGACGCGCTGCTGAAGGAGCTTTACACTGACTCGCTGTGAGCCGCGCCACCGGGCGGCGGCGCGGCGGGATCCCTCGCCAGCAACACGAGAACACGGCTTTCCACGTCGCCTACGGTTTCGATGCTCGCCACGTCGTCCTCGTCCAATTCCGGCAGCCCCAGCTGGTCCTCAAGCCGGGCCGCCAGCTCGTACAGCTGCAGCGAGTCGAAGGCGAGGTTGCCTACGAGGGTCATCATGGGCTCGATCGCGGAAGGCTCCTGACCGGCCAGCTCGGCTATCTGCTGGCGCACACACACGCGGACCTCATCGTCGTGCACGTGTGCTCCCTCCTCCGCCTTGAGGGCCGCTCCTGTTCGAGCGGCGCGCGGCCGGCTTGCTCTGGCGTCGCGGGCAGCCGCTAACGGAGATCGCAGCGCGACCCTTCGCTACGCCGATTGCGTGGTCCGCAAGCGTGTAGGCGAGACCGACGGGCTTGGCGCAGAGGCTAGAGATCGTCCCTAGCAACGAGTTCCTCCCGGCCGGCAGCACTAGGCTCAGCGAGGAGATCGGGACGTCGGGCAGGTTGGCAAACATAACGCTGATGGCGTCCGCGCTGGAGATGTTGATCTTCCCTTCGAGATCGACTTCTAGCCCTTCACCGCTCAGGCGCATCGAGAGACCCGGGGGGGCAAGGCCGCCGTGCGAGACGAGGTACACGGCTCCCGACAGCGATGAACCGACAACGGGGCTGCTCACGGTCGCCTCGCCAACAATGGAATCTGTCGAGCACGAAGTAAGGGCCGTGGACGCGGTCAGCAGGCAGGCGCGCCGGATCGTGCTCAAGCGGGGCCGCAGTTGGCCCGGCATTTGAATCAAGGCCGTACGGAGGGTGCCACCGATCGCGTGCGGATCGCGGATATCGACATCTAGACCGGCACCATTGCCCGCTCGACTGGCCTTGGCCTGCGTCGAGCCTGTGACGTGGGGCGCAAAACCGAGGTCTTGGCAGCCGGTCATGTGGAAGGGCACGGATGCTTCGGAGGTGGCGCCCTGCACCGACTGGATCGAGGCCGTTGTCGCCGCGTCACCGCAACTGGTTGGGTTCAATATGAACCCGGGCCGGCTCAATTCCACCTGGATGGCACGCAGGCGAAGCGGCACACCGGCGACGCTTTGCGGCAACGCATCCGAGGCGATCGTCATCGCCAGGCTGGAAGGGCTCACGAACACCCTGGACCGAACCAGGATAATGCCAAAGTTGAAGGGACCGGCAACGCCGGGGATGGCGATCTCCAGCCCAAACGGGGCGCCGTCGTACGGTCCAGTGAGGTACACGGGGCCTGACAGGTCGAGCGGGAGCGGTCCGGGCCCTGCCGCGACCTTTGCCATCCCGATCTGCGAGGCTGGCGAACAGGTACCGATCGCCGCCTGCGATTCCGGACAGTGCGGCACGTTTCCGACGAGGCCCATTAGGCCCGCCGGCAGGTGCACCATGAAGCTTGAGAGACTCTGTTCGCCATCGGAGCGGGCGAGAGAAAGCACAAACCGGCTGGACTGGCCGGCGACCGCATCCAGGCTTCCTGCCGTGAGGCTCGGCGCGAACGGCGAGACTGTCGGACAGGGCCCACCGCCGCTATCTTCGTTTATCTCGAACGTCGAGGAGGGGTTCGCCACCTGGCCGGCGTAGGAGGTGATCGACGCGGTGCTCGTGGCCGGACCGCATGTGGGGGGATTCGCCAAGGCCGCTCCCGGGCCGCCGAAGAAGTTCACCTTCAGCGCCGAGAACGGGATCTCGGGCGCGTTTTCGAAGACGGCTGTCACCTGCCCGGTTTCTTCGTTAGCCTGCACCTCGCCGTGAAGGGCGATCGCGGTGTCACCGGCTTTGACCCTGACGAACAGCCGGTATCTTTCTGTCGGCGTCGGAACGCCGATGTAGACCTCTCCCTTAAGCGGCTGCGGGAGCAACGGTGAACTCACTTCGGCGTTGCCCATCACCGAGGCCCCTGGACAGTTGGCTTCGGCGAACTGGGCCTGTTCGCATGCCTGCAGCCCGTTTGCCAGCCCGGGAGATAGCGAGGTTCCTGGGGGAAGCGCGATCGCGACCTTTTCCAGATCGGGCGTGGCAAGCTCGTAAGGTCCTTCGGCCTGCGGCTGTTGCAGGTCCACTTCATAGCCTGCCAGCGAATCACGCCGCGTGCTCGTTGCTGCGACGGCCAGGCTTGGCGTCATCGTGAGCTTTTCGCAGCCCGTCAGCGTTGGAAGCGTGCCGACGCGCGAAGCGGACTTCCCCTGCCAAGAGGTGAGGCTCAGCCCCACACTGAGCGGACCCGCGCAGGTGGTCGGGTTCGTCATGAATGGCGCGGGTTCGGTCTTCGATGGTCCGCATTCGTAGTTGAGCTCGTTGCAGCGAAGCGAGTTGTGGCTCGCGGCGCCGGGCACCCCCCATAGCGTCACAGCGCTCGCCTGGATCGGAAGCAGCGTCGATGCATCGCTGATCGTCGCTGTCAACCCACCGTCTTCGCCGACGTTGACCTGGATCAGGATGTCCACGAGCAGCAGCGATGCCGCGAAGGTCGCGACATGCCCAGGGGTGGGCTGGATGTTGAACAGCGGCAGCGACGCGGTCTCGGTGTTGGCGATATGCGTCACGGTTTCGCCAGCGGAATGCGAGTATTCCAGCGGCGCCGCGAGTTCGAGTGTCGTTGCGTTCACGATCGACACCACTCTCGCCGTCTCGGCCGACGCCCCTGTGCCAATGGTGACCACGTTACCCGTTTCTTCCGTGCAGAACGCTTTCGCGTCCGGGACCGTGAGCCTTGTCGATCCGGCTTCAGCCGTTGCCGCGAGCGGGGGGCTTACGCCGCGACACTCGACCACCGTGAGGCTCATCTCGCCGACCTGCGAGCTGCCTTTGCAGTCGAGTTTCGCGAGTATTTCAGCCGGACATCTTTCGATCGTCTGCGGGTTGCCGACCAAGCCCGCAGGCAGGGCGATCGTGGCGTTGCGCAGCTGACCGTTGGGATTGCCGAGAGCTTCCGTCCCCAAGGCGAACGAGCTAGAGAAGTCAGCGTGAGCGCCAGCCTGAGGCGTCGAGACTTCGCTGCTGAACGACGCCACGGAGAAGTCCGCCGAGGCGAGCCCCGGGCCGGCGGTGAGCGAGGCCGCGATCAGCACGAGCACGACGGCGAGCGACGAGCACAGCCTGGTCTTGGCCTCACGCATGGCTGGCGGCCTTTCTTTCGGCGGCCTGCGTTTGGCCGGCCGCGTGTAGCCTCAGTTGCGTGACGTCCACTTCGCCGGTTGTCTTGTAGGTGACCGCGACTCGCAGCAGCAGCGTCCCTCGCTCGGCAAGCTGAGCCCGCGCCGCCCGACTGAGCCGCAACGTCAGCGTGATCTTCCCGGCGCCATGGAGTGCGGCACTCGCCCGCGCCACTCGCGTCTGCTTGCCGTGCAGCTTCGCCGTCGCGACGGCCGTCACGCCGCTACGGACGGTCGCGTCCACCGTGAGCCTCAGGCAGCCGCTGCGCGCGAGCTTTGCGCGCTGTGCGGCCGTAATCTTGGCCACTGTGAAGCTCGGCGGCACCCCTTCGTGCCCCGACGCGCCCGGTTCGCTCACGCCTTCGCTCGACGGCTCAGGGAAGGACATGCTTGAGGCGCCGAGCGGGCGGCAGACTTCGCCTAGACATGGTCCCGCGGCCTGCGCTTCTTGGGGGAATCCCCCGTCGACGCGAGCGTCATAGATGTGCTCGTAGCCAGCGCTCGCGCCGGGCGCGAGCTGGCTGCGCGAGGTGAAGAACACATCGTCGTCGCTCGGCGTCGTACCGTAGAACACCGCTCCGTCACTGGCGGCGTCGGCGATCAGGTGGAGCGTGCCGTCCTCCCACTCATACACGTTCGTCGGCTCGAAAACCTTGTCGGTCACCGCTTCGGCCATGCCGGGGAGCAGCGGGTCGGGCGAGTCGAAGAATATCCGTGATCCGTCTTCGCTCATCTGCGGGGCATACCCCGCCGGCGCGTAGCTGCCCCCACCGATTTCGCCGAGCGAGGCACTGTCGGTTGAGAGCACGCCTGCGGGAGTACACGAAAGACATGTGAGCGAGCCGTCGGAGATCTTGTAGAGGTAGACCTCCGCGTTCAGCGCGGTTACCGACGTGCCTGCCTCGTGTTCGTTGACCAGCCCATCGACGATCGCCGGCCCGTATTCGCTGATCGTCAGTTCCGTTGGACTGTCGATCGCTTCGATCATCTGCAGCTCCTCCTGTTCACCGCTGCCGATCGCGATCGTGTGCCCGACGATGAAGCCCGCCGTGCTGGCGACTTCGAGCCTGTGTTCGCCCGCGCCTACCCCTGAGGTGAGCGTGGTGCTCGGTTTGTGGTCTTCCCCAGTGAGGTCTTCGCTCGAGGTGAAGACGAGCTCCGAGCCCTTCGGCGTCGGATAGGCAGGTCGGTAGACGGCCGCCGGCTGCACCAGGCCGGTTGCCTGGGTGGCGGCACATGTCGGCTTGCATTCGCTTACGTCGGTTGGCGCGAGTGTCGCGACGAACTGCGTTTCGCCCGAGCTCGTGTCGTACACGTACAGGTTCGGCGCGTTCGCGACAGCAGCTCGGCCGGCCGAGTTCGTGTTCCCAGCTAGCACGTCTCTCGCCACGAAGAAGACACGCGAGCCATCGTTCGAGACCGCGGTCACGCCGGTGATACCCGCGCCGTTCGCCACGGGCACCGATGCCATTGGCGGCGCCGGCCCGATCTGCCGCGTGGTGGTATTGAACTCATACAGTTCGTTTGCCTTCGACGCGCCATCCAACCCCTCGGTGCTGGTGAAGAACACGAGCGACCCGTCTGCGGCCGCTCCCTCGAAGTGCGCGGCGCCAGACACCGTGGGGTCATCGAGAGCCGTGGTCGTGTCGTCGGCTAGATCGCGCATGTACAGATGCGGCTCGACGCCTTCGGGGAGACCTTCGACGCCGTCCACGGGTGTCTCGAAGAAGATTTTCGATCCATCTTCGGAGATCGAGTTCGTGGTGGTTCCCCGGTAGGCGGAGGAGATGATCCCTTCCTTCGGCGGCCCAGCGTCCCCCAGCGTCGCACCGTAGGGGCTGATGAGCTTGCCGCTGTTGTCAACGTCGATCAGGCTCGTCGTTTCGCTTTCGGGGTTGCGCGCGTAGAGATACTGCGCCCACGTATGCGACGACAGGCCACTCGCGTTGGAGGTGAGCGGTTCAGCGGTGCTGAAGAGCACCTCGCCAGCGTTTGCGGTCGCGCCATCGAAGCGTGTCGGGTACGGGCCTTCTCCACTCCCAAGCGGCCCCTGCGACAGCCACTTAAGGGCACCGGTAGGACCTTGCAGGTATAGATCGTCGCCACCCGATGCAGGAGTCCGCCGATCACCGGCGGCATACGATTCCGGCGTAATGAAGATCGCCTGACTCAGGTCCCTGGTGGTGAAGACCACTTCCTGGAGTTCTTCGAAGCCCGACAAGGGCTTGGAGGGCGTCGGGGTAATCGAATGTGACTGCCAGCCGCTCGGGCCGCGATCGGCCTGGTATGTGTTGATCCCGCCGGTGCTCGCACCACAGCACGCTCCGAGTGCATCCCAATCGACCGTGTCGCCGCTTTCACTGCTTGCGAGGAAGTAGGACTCGCCCACACTGCCTTCGCCGCCTTCTCCGGGGATGCTCGTCACGAGCTCATAGGCTCGGTTGTCGGGTAGCGTCACGCCATAGGCGGTCGCCGACAGCCCCGCGAGAACCCCCGCCATGGCGACAGTCGTGCCCAGGCCGGCGAGCGCTCGTCGGACGACGGGCCTACATGCAGAAGCGTGGCCACTCATGCCAGCAGCGATGCGCCCTGCAGCTCTGACAGGGGAATGGCGCCACCGCAGTGCGGGCAGGAGAGTCGGCTGACGCGATCCTCAAATGACGGCTCCTCCGGCGACGACGGCTCCTCCGGCGACAAGGACTGCAGCGACCGCTGGGCGGTGCGCAGCTCCAGCCGCAGGTCGGCCGGTGACAGGCGCAGAGCGAGCGCGCGGTCGAGCCACCCGTCTTGCTGCTCAGGCAGAAGCGCCGCGACCTCCGCATGGTGCGTCCAGGTGAGCTTGTCCCGGCGACGGGACAAATCAAATCGTCTTGCGACATAGGCGATGTTTCTCAGGGTCTTTACGTCATAGCCTGTGATGCGGGCTGCCTCGGTGTACTTTTCACCCCATCTCGCCGCCCCATACTGGAGCCAGTCGCCCACCCACCAATTACTCGCACGGCTCATGGCTCCAAGCCGCCTTCCCCACTGGACCCACTCCGGCTGCTCAAGGTCTTGACCAGGCGTCCAGGCCACGTTAGGGCGGGCGGGCTTCTGCACGCCAGTGCCGCGCCGCCTGGCGTCAGCGGTCCTCGGCGCGGTTTGGGAAGGCGTCGATGTGGGGGTCATATATCACGAAAAGTGGCGAGGGAACTCCACGGCCCCCGGGAAGGTCAATACTTGTATCACGCGAGAGGCGTGGACGAACCCGCCTATGTGGCCTGCGCGACCGGCCACGTTGGACGGTTGAGCTAATATGAACAATAGGAACTACTATTCCCAGCGTGCGTCGCGCGCTGATCGGTGCCCGACCCGATGCTCGCGGACAATCTCCCAGGAGGATTGCTATCGGCTCCCCCGCGTTCGAGAACCTCCGTTTTCCAGGCTGTTAAGACGCGATCGACTCGACCGACTCGGACTTCATGGCTCGAATCGTCAAGCTCTAGGAGGGTGGGCGTTGTGCTCCCGTGGTCTGCCTGGATGACTTCGACCAGCGGGCCGATTTATCAACACGGCAAACCGTTGCTTGACACGCTTTCGGCTGACGCATCACTAGCGTGATTCAGCTCTTCCAGTTGTAGTGCTACATCCAACTCGGGAAGGCACTCTCGAAGTGTGGCCCCTATGAGTCGCTCGGCGGTGTGTACGCGGTTTTCGACAGTATGTCGCCCAACAGCCAGACCATGCGCTGCAGACGTAGCGTTGCATTCCGCGTCTATGTACGTCCGCAACGTGCGATGCAGTTTTGCACCCTGGTCGCCTTGTTCGCGTAGGGGAACAAGATACTTCTGCGTCAGTGAGCGCGCAAGTGTCTTATTTTGTAGTGCCGCGGCGAGCAGTCGGCTATCCGCATACCACGCCACCCTTTTAGGCCTCCGCAGTGCGACCGCGAAGGCCGCACGCGCCTGATCATGAGTGAGGCGCCAGCCGTCGCGTCCGAAACCTGGTTCGCCGACTGAGACGGGAAGCTCGGGATGCCCGGCGAGTGTCAGGTGCTGATTGTCGGTAGGCACCTCGGCCATACCCAGCCATGCACACATATGACTGTTGTGTAACACGCAAAGGAATTTGCGGCCATAGCGTGCCCTCAGAGTTCTAGTAATATCGTCGACGGCCGAGCCGGAGGCCATCAACCCAATATGCCAGCAATTGTCGATTTCGTAATCGAATTCTGTAAGTTGGTCCGGCGCGACCGACTCACCCGAGAGTAGTCTCTGTACAGTTTCCGAAAGGCGTGAGCGGCCGATTGATTCCTGCTCTTGGTTGTACTCCTGCTCGCTCGCGGCGGCGAGACGTTCCAACAGAGCCTCTTGCGTTCTGCGTAGATGGTGGACTACCTCTCCGTTGTTTAAGAGTCCGGCACACTCAATCTGCCGTGTGACGAACTCTCCAAACTCTCGATGGCCAACGAAATAGCGACGCTGGATTATGCCGAGGTTGACTCCGACTCGTGCTGCTCGACGTGCTTGAGCTCCCGCAGCCGATGGAATGGGTTCTGACCATTCTGAACCCTTCTCTATTGCGTTGAGACTATAGCCCACGATGGAGGTGACTGCCTCCTGTAGTCCTGCCTCATAGTCGGGGTCCTCGCGGCTTGCCGGATGCGGAACCGAAGTATCAATGCGGGCGCAGATCGCTTGCTCGATCTCCGGCCTACGTTGGCGCAATCCACTGACAATCAGACTGCGGATCTCCGCGAGTGATCGTGAGTCGCTCATCTATCTCCCTCGTTGTAAGGCTCAAGCGGTCATGCCGATCATCGGGATGATCGACCTAACAGGTGGCTAACCAACAGGGACTGGGAAGCGACGGACCCTCCCCGAGGAAGAACGGCTGAACTCCTGGTCGGCCTAATAACGGTGGTCTGGGAGTGCATGAGAGGGGATAGGATACTGGATGAGCGAACTAGACACTCATCTTGAACACAATCGGCCGGCGCAAAGGGCTCGTGGAGTTCGGCCGCGCGATCCGCCTACGCCGCGAAGAGGCCGAACGCAGGAGGCCCTCTGATCTCGACGGATACAGCCGGATGGATTGAGTCCATCGGTGCCGCATACACCGCGATTGGCACCGCGCTGTTGTCGGCGTAGCTCTCTGGCAGTCACGCAGCCAAGATCGCAATCTCAATAAGCGCGACCGTCGAAACGATCTAAGGGAGGGCATCGATCGTGCGATCGCGAGCTTGGTCGGCGGCGACCATGCTGCGCAGCGATACATAACCAGAGTTTGGCGCTGGAGAACTCCAGACCGCCGTGATGGTCGTCGCGGAATGTGGACGCAGTACCGGTATCGCCTGCTCTGATCGCTGCAATCAACGTTCCGCCGAAGCGGCAGCGGAACGCGAAGCCGGTGGCTGCGCCTAGCGCTCGGCTTCGACGGCCGTGGCGAGGTCCACGAGCGACACGTCCAGCGCGTCGATGATCTTGAGGACTGTTGCCCATGCCGCGCTTGAACGCGCAAGCTCGATGCGGCCGAGCGAGCCTATCGATACGCCTGACTTGAAGGCCAAGACTTCCAGCGTCATCCCGCGATCTTCGCGCAAGCGTCGCAGCACGACCGCGAGCACTGGATCGGGATCGGGTGCGCGAGCCACGCCTGGAACAGTCGCAGGCGATCGGTGGTCCAGTCCACACTGATAGGGACTGGCCGTTGACGACCAGTTGCTTTCGGTGTATAAACAGTGCCCCCGCGCCGTGGTAAGCGGCCGGGGGCGTGGCCCCGAGAGGTAACGACTCCCGGCGCGATGGACACCCTACCGACACGGGCCAGGTGTCTTCCTCGCCAGAAGCCTTCCCCCGGAGCCTCCCATCCAAAAGGAGGAACCGAGCATGTCAAGCCAGACAACACGGGGCGAGCCGCCCACCAAGAAGCAGCGCGTTGAACGCGCGATCGTCCTGGCCGTCCTCGACCATTACGAAGCACACGGGCGCGAGGCGTGCCCGCAAGGTGTTCTTAGGGCGAAGCTCAGCAGCGACGAGCAGGTCGTAGACACGGCCCTGATCGACGCAGCGCTGGACACGCTGGACAGGCAGCGCGTCCTCTCCGTCCACGACCACGTGCGCCCGGAACGCGCGCTGCTGCACGTGAGCGACTTGGGGCTGATCTCGATATGAGCCCGCGCCCGAACAACGCCGACCTTGGGCGCGCGATCCGTCGCCATCGCCGTCGCGCCCGTCTGACGATCGACGACCTCGCGCACGAGGCGAGGATGCACCCGACATACCTCTCCGGCATCGAGCGGGGTATCCGCAACCCGACATTCGAGAAGCTCATCGGGATCTCCCAAGCGCTTCAGGTACCACTGTCGGAGATCGTCAAGGACGCCACGACGGAGGCCGACATCGCGGCACGCATTCGCGAGGTACACGCCGAGTTAGGGGTGTATCGGTGAGCCCGTCCCGTCTCACCGGCCGGGCGTTGTACGCGCTCTACTGCGCCCGGTTCGCTTACCGTCACCCGCTGTCGTGGGATGCCATGCACGACCACGAGCGGCGCACATGGTCGTCTCTCGCCGCCGACGTGCTCGACGCCGACATGCCCGACCCGCAGGAAATCTCGGATACTCGCCGATGGCTGGACAGCCTCAAGCACGACCCGCCGACGGACATCACTTCGGCGGAGATCGTGCGGTCGATCCAAGAAGGCCGCGACGAACGCGACGAGCAGATCCGGCGCGCGATCGATCACACACCCGAGGACGAGGCGAAGGACGGTGATGCGCTGTCGAGCACGGCTAGGACGCGCATACCTGCGGATGTCGTGCTGCTGCTGCGCGAAGGGCTCTACACCGAGCTTGCCCGTGCGTGCGATGACGCGCCCGCCATGATGCCCGAGGCGCACACGCACTCGGGCTGGGCTGACGTGCTCGCACGCATCGACGGCGCGAGCAAGGCGGTGGGCGTGATCGGATGGGACATGCCCACGCCGCAGGATATCGAGGTCACGCTGGACGCGACAATGATCGACGCCCTGAAAGACGAGATTGACTTTTGGGAGTGGCTGGCCGAACACGACAGCCTCGCAACAGCAGAGGGCCGCAGACGTGCTGCCTCCAAGGCCACGGCGGTCAAGCGTTTCCTCGCCAGCATCGCGGGCGCTGAGGGCGAGTGCTGATAACCCGGCGTAACCGGGCGTGGCCGTGCCCCTTCCGTTCACGACCCGATCTCGACGCCGAGGTCGTGATGGACGTTAACGTCATGTCCGAGGCGCCGCGCGCTGCGATCAAGCGCCTCGCGGGCGCGCTGCCAGTCACGCTGCTGCTCTCGCTGCGAAGGCTCTGCACCGAGCGGATCATCGGAGTCGGTGATGTCGTAGTGGAGGCGATAGCGCGCGGCCTGACGAACCCCTTGCTCCCACTCTCTGCGCGGTCGCGGATCGGCAGGCCGCTCGCCGAGGGTCCGCTGCGCCCAAGGACCAGGAGCATCTACCTCGTGCTCGGCGAGCTGATCACGGACCTCGGTGTGCTCTCGCGTGAGCTGGGTGAGCGCGTTTTGTAGCCCGTCGCGTTCGGAGCGGACCTCGCTCGGATCTCCCAGCTCTTGTGCGAGGCGGGCACGCTGGGTGAGTACGGCGTCGAGCTCGTGCTCGGAGGCTTGCAACGCACCCCGCAGATGCGCGCGCTCGACCGGGTTTGCGTCTTGCTCGCGTCTGAGGCGTCGGCGCAGCTGCGGCAGATCCTCGAGGCGCTGGGTGATCTCCTCACGCTGGGTGGCGAGTGTGATCGCGCGTGCGTCGAGGTCTTCCACGCGCTGCAGCTCACGTGTTGGCAGCGCCGCGACCTGTGCGCGCAGCCGCTGGATGCGATCTCCCAGCTCGTGCAGACGCTCTATGCTCGTGGTCGCCAGGATGGCCTCCGCGCGTTCGGCGGCCTGCTCTTGCCGTGGCACTCTCGCGCTCGTACCTTCGTCGGCTACCTCGGCATCGTCTGCTCGGCCGGCACCGGGGAGCTGATCGATCGCGAGATCCTCGTCGTCGCGCTCGAGCATTCGCAGCGCCACACGGGCGAGCAGCTCGTCCCTGTTCGTCTCCGGAGTCTGATCTGTGGGGGCGAACTCGCTGCGCTCCTCAGCATGCCGGTCCTCGTAGATCAAAAGCCGCGTTTGGCCGCGGGCACGGGACAGCGCCGTGTAGCTCCAGCCGGCAGTCAAGTCGTAAGGGGCGGCGACCACGGTTGCGGTCTCGACGGTGCCTCCCTGCATCCCATGCCCGGTAAGCGCGTAAGCGTGCTCCACGTGCTCTGATGCGTAGGCGGCGGACAGCTCCCGCACGAGCCCTGAGTCGGTGTCGATCACGACACGGTCATCATCGAGGTGGCGCACTGTGCCGCGCATCCCGTTGTCGACGTCGAGCGCCGTGTCGTTGCGCCGGCAGATAACGCGGTCGCCGACCGCAAGCTCCAGAGCGTCATAGGAGCGCTCCTCACCCAGCGCGCCGAGGTCACGCCGAAGGTCGCGGGCGGCATGGTTCAGTGTGTCGCGTGTGTCGTTGTCGCGGGCGATCATCACTGCCTGGTCGGGCCCGAGCGTGGACGTGGCGCGTGCCCACTCCTCGATCGCCTGAGCGCACACCTCGGCCGGTTCGCTGAACGTCTGTATGCGTCCGGCGCGATCGGCCCAGTCCAGGTAGACGTGCGGACGGTGCTCGTGTAGCGCGCCGAGCGCGCGTCGCTCGGCCGGGTCGCGCTGACGCATGACCTCCGTGAGACGTATGACTCCAACCGTGCGGCCGACGGCGGCGAGCCAACCGCCGGCCTGCACCGAAGCGAGCTGTCCGGGATCGCCGATCGCGATGACCTTCACGCACGCTCGCTCGGCCGCCTGCAGCAGTCGCGCGCTGCTCCTGGTGGGCGCCATGCCTGCCTCGTCGAGGACGAGAACGCATCCGTGGGGCAGCTCATCGCCGAGCTGCTCCAGGTCGATCAGCAGCCGGTCAAGCGTTCGCGCCGTGACGCTGGCCTCCTCGGTGAGCTCGCGGGCGCCGCGGGCGGTGGGCGCCACGCCGAGCACCTCATAGCCCGCGCTCTCATAGACCTGGCGCAGCACGCCGGCGGTGTAGGTCTTGCCCGTGCCCGCGAGCGCCTGGATCACGCTCACACCGTTGCCGGTGCTGAGGACCGAGCGCACCGTACTGGCCTGCTCGTCGTTCAGCGGACGGTCGGCGCTGGCGAGTGCGCGGTCGGTCAGCGCAGAGTCGACGATGCCGGTTCTCTCCCCCGCGCGACCGATGGCGGATGCGATCAACCGCCGCTCGCAGCTGATGAGCTCGGCCGTGGTCATGTCGCCGCGAACGGTGGGAATGATGTCTGCGCGCTCGACGAAGCGTTGCCCCTGGGCGCGCACCTCCGGCACAAGCGCGCCCTGCCGCGCGGCAGCCGCGAACTCCTGCAGCACAGGGCGCTCATCGAAGGTGTTGGCTCGCTCGGTTAGACCTTCGGCGCCCGCCAGCAGATCGCCCAAGGCGCGCTCGTCGACGTCGTCGCGCACGACGAGGCCGTCGGCGTTGCGCTCGCTGCTCGCTCGCAGCAGCTCCGCCACCTCCTGAGCACCGAGCCCGAGCTCGCCGGCGCGCGCCCGCACCTCCTCGCGCCAGGTATGCGTCTCGAGCCCGTACTGCTTGCGATCACGCGTGGCGAGCGCCGCCCGCTCCGCGGACGCCTTCGTGCCCAGTCCGATCCCGCCCGCCTCGGCCTCGCGCAGCATCTCGTGACGACGCTTTGAGAAATGCTCGATCACCGGCCGCTGGACGTCGAGGAACTCGGCCGCGCCGTTGTGGACCTCGCCCCACTTAAGACCGAGGCGCTCGCTGACGAGCGCCCGAAGATGCGCCTGATACAGCGTCCCCGTCGTCTTCGCTGCCGCGTAAAGCATGGTGCTGTGCAGCGCGGTGAAGCGACCGTCGTGTCCCCGCGCCAGGTTCCCCGCGACGACATGGGTGTGCAGCTGCGGGTCGAGCGCACGGCTCATGCGATGCCGGTAGGCGGCCGCGATTAGGCCCTCGGCTGCCTCGATGTGCTCTCCACCGTGCCCGCGGCGCACCGTCACCGCGGTGTCCTCGAGATATGAGAGCGCGGCTCTCACGGCCTCTTCGTGACAGGCGACGAGCACGCCCGACGTCTCCTCCGGCGCAATCGCGAACAGCACGCTCACGGACTTCGGCGCGCTGAACGTCAGGTCGAACGCCGCGATCTTCGGGTCCGTCGTGGAGGAGCGCAGCCGCGCGTCGGGGTCCAGCGGATTGAGTCCCGCGATCAGCGCATTGAACTGCTCCGCCCTCACGCGACCGGACAGCCCCAGGGCCTCTGCGCCGGCGCCGATCCACTCCCCCGGAGCCTCGCCGCGACCCGAGTAGTAGTCATCGCGACCGCGTGCTACCTGCTGCTCGTAGTAGCGGTGCTGGCCCAGCGCGATCTTTCCGATCGAGAGCATGGTCCAAACCAAATTAGCAAAAAGAGCGCCGTCTGACGATGTTTAGCATCCTTTAGGTGCAACTGTGTGCAGCGTTGCGAAGCGCAGCGGAGCGGCGACGCAGGGATGCCTTTGCTGTTGGCCTGGATGGCCGGCTGAGCAGGGATGCTCGGGGTGCTGGCGCGGCGCGCACAGCGATGCGGCAAGCCTTGCGGCCGGAGGCTCGGGATGCTCAAGCGCAGACGGGCGACGCTCGAGTGAGGGAGGAAAGGGGGTGGCAAGCGACGCTCGCGCAAGCCGGCGCAGGTGACTCGGAGACCTCGGTCGTGGCGGTCCTGCCAAGTGCCAGAGCGACGATCGCACCGGCGGCCTGTTCCTCGTTGTCGAACGCGCCTCGGGGCACGCTTAGCTGTCCCTTTCAGAGGACGGAGCCTGCTCGCGCGCTACCTCGAGGAGCATCTCGCGGAGCGCCTCTGCAGTGTACTCCACCGGCGTCTCCTTGTTCTGGCTCGCGTCCTTGCCGGCCTCGGCGATGTTGATGAGCACGAAGTGCCAGCGCAGCCCGTCGGCGGTGAAGGGCTCGGTCGGGAGCACAGCCCTCGGGCCGCCGCGACGGAAGAGGACGATGAATGCCTCGTCTATCACGTAGCCGCTCCCGGGGAGGTTGCCGACCGTGTCGAGCGCCTGCCGAAACGCTTCCCGGAGCTTGGTCTCGATCGCCGATCGCTCGCCGTACTGCTTCGCCTCGACATAGAAGCCGGGTCCCAGCGAAGGGTCGAAGACATCAGCGCGCGACGACGTTCCCAACACTGCCTCGGCCAGCGGGTTCAGGCCCTGGTCGAACAGATAGCGAGTCATCTCGTCGCGCAGGGCATGCTCGGGCTGGTCCGTCGCGTCCGCGAGTTGGCGAAGGCGCTCGCGGTCGTGCCACTCGCACCGCGCCTTGAATCGCTGCACGACGCCGAGACGGGTGCGCGCCGTGAACAGCCGCCGACGAAGGTCGAGAACGAGCAGGCGCGCCGCCGCGCCGACATCCTCCACGATCGGTCCGAGCTCAACACGAGTGCCAGGGGCAAGGATCTCGTCGTGACATGTCCGGATCAGTTCCATTGCATGCCGGGCGACCTGTACGCGCAGAACACGGGCGCCACTCTCGGCGGAGATCTCGATGTGGTTGACGCTTCGCAGGAGCACGGTCGCGACCGCCTCGAGGCGAAGCAGGGCGATAGCTGGGTCCGTGCGAGCGAGGAGCCGCGCCCGCTCCTGTGTCGAATCGTTGCGCGCCACCATCGCCTTGTACCCGTCCGCTTCCATCGACAGGATTGGCGGCGCAGCTCTGGCGAGCTTCGCGAGTTCGCTGGTAGCCACGCTGACACGGCCCATCGGTGTGCTGCTCGACGAAGGGAATGGCAACACGAAAGGATGTCTGAGTTCGTGGACCAAGCTGCGCATACGCCCGAGGGCTGCGAGGGCCTCGTCCAGGATCTCACCGCGAGGCAACTTCTGCCCCATCTCATCCACGGCATTTTCGAGCAGCATCCCGGGGTTCCCGCCGTCGTACTCCTCGTCTTGGAGCGCCAAACCTTTCGTGGCCGCCTCACTGTGCAAGTCGGCCAGGTGGATCGCCAGCGCTGGCTCGCCCTGGAGCGCCTGAAGGAACCCAGGGACGGACGCGATGCTGGCCTCGGGCTCCTGTTGGAGCAGGAAGGCAAGCTGCCCACCTAGCAGCTCGCTCGCATACGAGAGGTCCGAGCCCATGCGACGCTGCTATGCCTCGCGTTGAGCGAAGGTGGCCAGCACCGCCAATGCGACGAACGCCACGGCCGCAGCCTGCGAACCGGTGACGCCGTCGACGATCGCGGCAACCGCTACGGCGGTCACAGCGAGCCACCGTGCGAGCGCTTCCAGTTCCGGTGTGCCCACGAGTATTCGACACGCGTCCGATCGTCCTCTGGTCGGGCACGGATGTTCATTCCGACATCACGACCGGGGGTATCCGCACAGCGATGGGCGGGTCGAGCAGGTTTCCGAGGAACGCGAAGGTCCTGGCGATCGTCACGAGCGTCGCGTGCGCGGGTCGCCCGGCGAGCGCCTTCGAATAGGCCTCCCGGCCCGACGCCTCTCTCACCTCGTCGCGCGGCGTGGGCAGGTCCTCGACGCACCGCCAGGCCCAGGAGCGGAACGTTGCGGGAAACACGATCGGGAACGTCAACCCATCTGTCGTGACGAGCGCGTCCGCCCACTGATGATGCACACGATTTCGTGCGTACCGCAGGCCTTGCATGATGTCCGACAGCTCGTCGCCGACACCGAGCGCCCCATGCTTGCGCCACTCCCACCAAGGGCGCTTCTTCACAATCCCGTCAGGCTGCCACACCCAGGCGACGTAGTCGTCGGCTGCGTGGGCCCAGTCCAGCGCCTCGAAGAGGGCGTAGAACGCGGCCTCGGCGTCCTCTTCTGCATGGGCCCTCTGCCACCTGTCGAGCGCCTGGGCGAACCCGCCAGTCAGTAGTCGCCCTCTGACGCGCATTCCGTCGAACTCAGCCATGTCATCAAGGCTAGCTTGGCTAGCGGTGACGGCCGGGAATGATGACGACCGCGGGAAGCTCGATGTGGAGCTGGGCACGCTCTCCGAGCAGGCGCGTAAATAGCCGTGCGGAGATCGCCGAGGGCCAGCGCACGCGCCGGCGCGCGTACCACACCGTCCCAGTGCCCCACGCGAGCACACCAAAGAGGGCGAAGGCGACGCAGTAGCCATACCCGCCCTGGCTGCCGCACGCCCACGCCACCCACCACGAGCACCAGCCGCTCACCCGCGCGAGCGTGGGGCCGAAGCGCCAGCCGACCCACGCGGCGGCGCCGAGTAGGCCGAGCACGCAGATCGCGCCCGCGAGCGGACCGGCGGCTGCGATCGGGATGGCCGGTGTCGAGGACATGGTCTTGGTGTAGCACTACCCCCGGACGAAGATCAAGGTCGCAGGGACGGACATCTGAGGGCCTCGGTACGGTCCGGCCGTGACACTGGGGCAACTTCAGGCGGGCGCCGGGGATGAGTTTCTTTTCCATTACACGGACGCCGCGCGGGCCGATGCGATCATTGAGGAGCGGTGCTTCGTCTCCGGTCCGGGGGTGGCACGGGGGCTCGGGATCTACGCGACGGACATCGCGCCATCGGGAGCTGAGACGATCGAGGACGTCATCGTCAACTGCTTCCGGGGCGAAGCAACGCCGGTGGAGGTGAACCATGCCATTGCGGTCCGGCGCTCAGCCGGCGACCTTCGGTTCGAGCAGACCGACGACCCGTATCAGTGGGTTCTGCCTACAGGGAAGCTCGAGGTCGTCCATATCGAGGGGATCTACGTCGCCACCGCTCAGTTCACCGGCAGCCGTTGGTCGATCATCGACACAGACTGACAACCACTTGTAAGTTTCAGTGCTAGGATGATCAACGTGGCCAGACGTGAACAGACCAACGCCGTGAAGCAGCCGGCGCCTCGCGGGAGTATGGGCCCTGCAAAGATCTCGCCGGAGCGTCGAGAGCGTCTGGACCAGGCTCGTGTACTGCGTGACCCACGCGTGCGTGCGCTATGGCCGCGGCTGAAGCGCCGCCAGCAAAAGGTCGTCCTCGATCCGAGCGCGGCGATCGGTCATCGCTACCCGCTGAGTAGTGGCGAGATCGCTGAGCTGACGGGGATGTCTGAGCGGCAGGTCAGGTACTGGGCTGACCATGGGCTGATCGCGCACTGGCGCAAAGGGAGCCGGCGCCTGTTCGAGGCGGCTGGGCTGATCACCGCGTTCTCGATCACGAACGCCAGCCAGCACGAGCTCCAGTTCTACCGCGGTCTCATGGAGGACCCGGTCGTCAAGCTCACCGCGAAGGTCGGGATCCTGACGAGCGTGCTCGCAACCCGACTCGAGGGCATCGAGACGAGGGAAGCGGAAGAGCTGACCGCGCCGCTTGCCGAGCTGACGCACCGCTGACCCGCTCAGCGCCTGCATAGCCTTTTTGCAAAATCACGCTCTTTTTGCTAATTTGGTTCTTATAGGATGCTTGACAGCGAAGACATCGAGGCTATCGCCGAGCGTGCCGCGCATCGCGTCGTACAGATGCTCGACCGCCCTGGCGAGCGCGCGCACCAGCTCCTTGAGGCGAAGGAGCTCGCCCGGGAGCTGGGCGTGTCGGTCGACTACGTCTACGCGCACGCCGTGGACCTCGGCGCGATGCGGCTCGGCGATGGACCCAAGGCGCGGCTGCGCTTCGATCTGCGAACCGCTCAAAGAGCGATGCGCGAGCGCAAGCAACCCCCGTCCGCCATCACCAGACGCCGGTAAGGTGGGGACACCAAAAAGATGCCGGGGCGCCGCGGACACGGCCCCCGGCGCGACACCGGGAGGTAACCCCGATGCACCCAAACCGTACATCCCGACACCATCGAGAACTCTGATGGGCCGCCCCAACTCCGGCGAGGTCACCGAACGTCCGTGGAAGGGCGGCAAGACGATCACATTGGGTGCGCGCCTGTACGCCTACGGCGGTCGTCATCGCTTGGTCTTTGGCACCAACGCTCAGGGGTGGAACTCCACGCGCGCGGCGATCGAGCTTGAGTCAATCCTGCAGCAGGTAGAGCGGGGCACATGGGTACCTCCCGAGAAGAAGACCTCGGTCAAAGCCGTGCGTGAGGCATTCCCCGATGGCCATCAGCTGTTTGGACCCTTTGCTCGCTCCGTCGTCGAGGACAAGAAGAACCGGGGTCTCGACGAGGACACTGTCGAAGACCTCGAGTGGCGCCTCGGCTATCTCGAGACGGAGCTCGGCCACTTGGAGCTGCTCGAGATCGACGTTGCTCGGGTCGATGGCCTTCGCAACGGTCTCGCACAACGCTCGCAGGTAATCCGCAAGGCGGCCAGTCGAGGCAAGCCACTGATGGAGACGGTTAAGGGAAGGGACGGCAAACCGTACAAGCGCCGCAAGCGACCGCTTGCGAACTCATCGATCAACAAGATCCTGATGCTGCTCAGTCAGATCATGCAGCGCGCCGTTGACTACGAGTACATCGAGCGCAATCCGGTGAAGATCGGCGAGCGCGGGGAGCGGTTCATGCCGGCGGAGAGGACAACCAAGACCTTCCTCGAGGTCGATGAGTTCCTCGCGCTGCTCGACGCAGCCGGCGAGCTCGACCGCGCGAAGCGGCTCGATCAACGAAGCGGGCGTCGTGGTGCGTTGGTGGCGCTTGGACTGGCCGGCTTCCGGATCGCCGAGCTTTGCGATCTGCGTTGCGCCCAGGTCGACTTGGCTCGCGCGCGCTTCAAGCTCAGAGACGCCAAGACACCGAAGGGTGTGCGCGAGGTCGAGATGACTCTCTGGACCCGGGACGAGTTGCTGCACCACAAGCAGCAGCGCCTCCAAGACGGATTCCCGATGGGACCGACGAACCACTTCTTCGGGACCAGCAGAGGTACCCGCCGTGATCCTGACCGCTTCCGCGATCGTGTCCTTCAGCGCTCCGTGGCGCTCGCCAACAAGAACCGCTCCGAACAGGGTCTGCCGGCGCTGCCACGGATAACGCCTCACTCGCTGCGACGCACGTGGGCGATGTTCGCCGCGCAGGCCGGCCGTGACCCTCACTGGATCTCTGATCAGATCGGCCACGCCTCGGCCGCGTTCACGCTCGAGGTCTATCAGCAGACCCGCAACAGGCGCCCGACCGCCAAGGAGCGTCAGACGATCTGGGAGCTGATGCGCTTCGCGGACGAGCCGGCCGAGTGCCCATTTGGGCGGCAACGTTTGGGCGATACCGAGGCTGAATTTAGGCCCATAAATAGGCCCATGAGCGATTTTGACGTCTCAGCGGGCTCCGAGGGAGCTGCGGAATCTGCCTGAAAATGGCTCAGTTGCAGGTGATTCTCAAATGGAGCCAACCGGGATCGAACCGGTGACCTCCTGCTTGCAAAGCAGGCGCTCTCCCAGCTGAGCTATGGCCCCGTAGAACTCCGAGTGTAAGGGAACGAACACCGATCCCCAGCCGCGCATGGCCGTAACCGAGGATCCGCCGAGCGCCTACTTGTCGAAGTCGAAATCCCGCGGCGGCTGCTGCTCGAACCAGAGCCGGTCTTGCTCGGGCGTCTCGCGCAGAAAGTCGGGCGTCTCCTCGAGAACGTCCTCGACTGCCCCCTCCGGCTCCTCCGGCTCCGCTGGCTCCTCAACCAACCATGACTGGACAGGACCGCCCTCCGCGGTACCCGGCTCTTCGCCCAGCACGGTCCGCATGTCGAGCTCGGCGGTCTCCTGCCCCCCATGCGAGAGGTCCGCACCAAGCTCAAGCTCAGGCGCATCGTGCTCGTCCTCCTCGACGAGCCCGTCCACCTCGATCTCGCCGACATTCTGAGGGTCGTCGTCGCTCGCGGCGGCGGTCGCGAGGACCTCGGCCTCGCCATAGTCATCCTCCCCATGCCTGCTGGCGCGGGGAACAGGGTCCAGCGCCTCCCGCTGCTCGCGGGCGACCTCGCCCGGATCGGCGCCTCGCAGGCGCTTCAGCTCCAGGTGCTCGCGGATGGCGTCGTCGAGCAATCCCATTGCGCAGCCAAACGATACTGCGCCCGCCCGCTGACGTTCTGCCACTACACTTCGGGGCCATGCACGCGGTGACCACGCGCGCGTACGGGGCTATAGCTCAGTTGGGAGAGCGCCTGGATCGCACCCAGGAGGTCGGGGGTTCGAGTCCCCCTAGCTCCATTTCTAAAGATCCCTGCACCTCAGCAAGTTTCCTGCTGAGGTGCAGGGCTGTCGATGTGCGGGAAGCCTCCACGGTCCCGAGCGCGCTCCTGCGGGTACGCGATGCTGTGGCTTACTTCGGTCCTTCGGAAGGACACGACGTGCTGCGACGACCGCTCGAGTACTACAGATGCCTGGTCAACTACGGTGCCCTGCAGCTGCGCCGTACAGTTCGTACAGCCCCGGCGCGATGTACTCGCCCGAGCCGCTGTCTGATCAAGAGAATCTGACATCGTCGGCGACGGTCGGTGGGGCGAGTTCGATCGGCGCTTGCAGCGAGGTGATCGGGTTCGACGTGCGCGACGGGATGGTCTTTGGGCCCAGTCGCGGAGCCGGTGAGCGGCAGGTGCGGTCGCTAGGCCAGGTCGGTGTGCTCGAACTCGTCCAGCGCAAGCCGGAAATGATGCGCGTCAACGCCGGGGCGTCGGCCAGCAGCTCGGGTGCCGCCCTCTGCTCCTGTTCGAGGCGGATCTCCTTGATGTGGGCGAACGCGTCTTTCAGCTTGGCCTGGGCTTCGCCAAAGAGCGCAACCTGGCGCACCGCATTAACCCTCGCACAACTTCGCCGCGTCGAGATGCGCGATCGGCCTCGCGAATGTCAGCCAGTGCCTACCACCAGCAACCAGGCCCAGACTACGAACCCCTCCGTCGCGCAGTGAACTCCGTGGACGAGCCACTAGTTCCAACGCTTGCGGGGATTCCGCAATCGAGTACAATGTCCACTTACGGCCACGAAGGAGAGGATGATGCGGGATAACAACGGCCACAAATCAAGTCCTGCTGACTGCGCACCCGACGAAGAGATCCAGCGCAAGCTAAACCGGCTGCTCATCGCCCCTGGCTCCGTTATTACTCTCTGTCGACGGACAGAGGCGGAACTCGAGCACTCAATACCAGAGCTGGTAGTGCGGATATCTGCGGAATGCGCGCAAGCCCTCCAGCGGGATTATAAGCTTATTGACAAGGACAAGGGCATGTTCCGGATCGCGCAGACCTTGTACGAGATCAAGATCAGCGACGATCACCCCGACCGAGCCGTTTGCGTGTCGATCCTCCCGCTTGAGCGTGGCGCGAGACTTGTCACGGTCGATCACGCACTTAAGGACGGGGGCAAGTATTCACGGACAAGGCTCACCATACCGGGAACTCTTGCTAGGATGAGCGACCCTCTCGGGGAAGCTATTCAAGCTTTGTATGCAAGTGGCTACAAATGGCTCAACGCACATGGGGAAGGCAGGCTCAAGTCGCTCCAAGGCCACTCGCCCAAGGACCGCGAAATAATTAGTAAACTCTACAGCCACATCCGGGCCGCACTTGACGAGCACTCAGACTACGTCACCGTCTTCGCACTGGGCAGGAAGGATGCCTCCTTCCTCTTCGATCCCACTCACATCACGACTGCTTTGGATCGGAACCGCGCGCAAAGCAGCAGACTTGCCGTCTCGCCGCTTGAGACCACCGCTCTGCTAGTCACCCAACGGCTAGATGCAAACTTGACTATCAGCCGAGCCGTGATAGGCGATGGGCAGCCGATATCCGAGAACCTCGTCGAATCGCTCTACGCCGACACCGGAGTGCCCCTCGCCGAGATGGCATTCTACGGGACGCCTGGCATCGTGTGCCAACCCCTCGTGCGAGAGGGTAAAATACGACTAACGGCCGCATACCCCGCGCCGCTGTCTGCGGAGATCGAACCACAGTTGAACCGCATCACCGGGCAACTGAAGGAAACGGTGCGGGGGACTAGGTTTTCACTTCGCCGCCCACTGCGAGAGCGCGCCGGTTCCAAGCCGGGATGGCTGCTCCGTGAGACGGGGGAGGTGGTTCGCGGCATCGCTGGCGAGGCTACCCGCGGCGAGGCTGAGCATTTGATGCGGGATATCTTTCACTCGCTAACATGACCATGTAGCTGGGGTGTGATGGCTTTCCTGCATCTCGCTGTCAGGCTCGGCGCCTCCCCTTGGTGGCCACAGCGAGCACGACATGCTGAGAGCCCGATAATAGGACTTATGGCAACGACGGTCGGACCGGCCAGCGATAAGCGGAGCTTAGGGTGGTGCGAAGCGCGCGGCAGAGTAGGTGGTGGCTCCGACCCGAGAGTGTCTATCGAGCTGCTGGAGAAGCCGATCGCGCATGTGGCGTGAGCGGATGAGCGGCCATCTCCGCGAGCGAGAAATGCACCTTACGCTTTGGCCTAGCCGGAACGTCGTACAGCCGGTAATACCCGATTCACGAGGATTGCTAGCCAGTAGAAAGGCCAGCCAGGGTGGCGGGATCGATTCAAGGCGGGTGAGGGTACGAGGCGGGTGAGGGTACGAGGCGGGTGAGGGTACGTCGTCTTCAAGCACACAGACAAGTTGGGTGGACGCCGACATCCAAGCCATCCGTACTGCGCACGCCAACGGTGATACGTCGGCTCGGACACCTCCAACGCCTTGGCGACCTTCGGCCAGCATCTTGTCGGCCTCTCGCAGCTTGCGAACGATCTGCTCCGGCGTATGTCTGCGTCGCTTCATGTCGGTTCTCCTCTAGCCCATTGTGCAGGGCCGGTAGAACTCTCACACGCAGCGGACCGAACTCACGGGGTCGAGCCACCTGGACCGGAACCAACGGCGACGAATCATCGTGGCATTGAGCAGGCGGGCCTTACCCTGGAAGTCGCCAGTTCTAGTCCGGCTCGCTCCATCCCGCAGATTGCGGCTGGCAGCTAGGCCGCTTGCGACGTGCGAGACACCTCGTCGCGGTCGAATAGATATTCGACTACGAGTCCGGCGTAGGCTGCCCTCCGTGCCTCAGGAAGGTCCCGCCAGCCCGTGACCCTTCCTCGGCAGAGCTTGGTGCCACAGAGACATCGCTCCGGGAAGTGCTCGATGATATAGCTGTGCATCGCGTAATCGATGGTAATCTCCTCGTCTCGCAAGATGAGTCTTCGCGCAATCAGATTGAGGCCGCCCTGGCTATTGCGCCGCACACCGCAGCTCGGGTCGCAAGAGTGGTTGACGATCGGACTAAGACCACCTTCGTGGACAAACTCACCCGTGTTCACTTCCACGGCATGGGAGTCGTTGTGCGCCGGTCGAGCCGCGATCACCCCGCGTATGACCAGCTCGCCTGCCGAGAACCGCCTAATCGCAAAGACTCCGTCGCCCTTGTCTCCAGAGGGCCGTCGCTCATAGTCTTCACAAACAGGACTGCTCATGCGGCTTCCTTGTCTTCCGCGATGCCGTCGCGAATCCCCAGCGCCAGATATACGCCGTGTTCCGGCTTTGGACTCGACCAGAGGATGCGCACATTTAGTTTGTCTTTCATGTGCTCGAGAAACTGCTGGTGTTTGTAATAATGCACGATCGAGAGTTTGATGTCCTCACTCTGTTTTCCTTCAATTAGGGCTTCTCGATATGAGGCAAGGATGCTCTTTGTGCCTTGGACAGTGCTGATACCTTCGATTACCGAATATTCCATAAGATCGGCCCGCAGCGGCACGTTAAAGACGGTCAAGGGAGTGAAATCGTGCCCCACGGTGACGCGATCGCTCCAGATCGGATCGTTTATGTCAGGCTCGCTGGCGTTTACCTCCATGAGCACAAGGTCACCCTCGAGCATTGCATCTGCGACAGCCTTCATCAACTCGTCCTCGTCTGCGTTCCCCACGGTGTTGCCCAGCACGGAGAAGACGTTAGGCGACGAGCGCTCCTCATAGAACGCCTGGAGTTTCTCCAACTTTACAAAGTCGGCGATCAGCGCCTTTACCTTAAATTTTTTGCGAGACAACCCTCTACCGAGCGCGGTTCTCACCGCCTCAAAGATGAGCATGCCGCTGATGTCTACCGGGTAGTAGTAGATAAACTGCTCCGGCCCCAGTGACGTACCGAGATGGCGGAGCAGGATGTGATCCTTCTCGCCATTGCCACTGCCAACGCTAACGAAGTCGATCTCTGCCGTACCTGTGGCTTTGACGATTTCGCGCACCAGCGTTCCCACATGCGCTTTTAGCACTTGCATACTGTTCTCGTAGAACTGGTAGCGCTTGAGCTTGCAGAACTCCAGCCAGTGGGCGCTGCCTTGCGGTGTCCAGTACAGGTACTTGGACGGAACGACATCGACGCCAGTGAGGAAGTTACGAAGCTCTTTGAAGTAGTTCTGCTGTTTGTCCGCAATGTAGATCGCCGCGTCGGCAAGGTCGGGAAGTCGCTCGGTACTACCGCGATCGAGCACACCATCGACACGTCGAGGCGGCGCCGTGGCCGGCCGCGGGCGAAACGACAGGGGCTGCGCGGTCGCTCGTATTTCATTGGCAGCCGACAGCAGCGCTCGCTTCTGCCTTGCGCGTTCGCCCTGAGCCTCTTTCCCGTCGTAGGTCGCCGCGATTACGCCGCCAAGGTCGCTGATCTCACGGAGATCTGCCGATGCATCGGTCGGACGAACGATGAATGCCCGCTCTCGCCCGAGAAGACCTCTCGCCACACCTAACTCCAAGATGACGTTGTCACGGACGGTCTTCGTCTTTTCGCCACGGATCGAAAGATCATCGTCGGGGGCAAAGATAAAGGCCGCGAAGTCAGCCACATCCAGTTCGCCTTCGAACACCTCCAGCACCTGTCGTGACAACGTTCCGGTGAACATCTGCGTCCACAAGAGCACATCGAGTTTATCCCCGAGGTTTTCCTGGAGTGCTTCAGCGAGCCCTTCGTTCTCGCGAGATGAGCCGATCACGATCAGTGGGCGAGTCAATTGCTGTTCCCTTCGACCCTAGTGGTCTGTTCGGCTAGTCTCGATGGTTGATTTGAGCCGACATTATGATGTTTACGCCCGCAGCTATATATGCTGGCACCGTAAGCCAGTGAGCGGACGTAACGGCGTGGGGTCGAAAATATGTTCGTCGTGATCGAGGGTTCCGTGGCGCCGCGCCGTGTGGCCTGCGCGAAGAGTGGTGTGCTGCACTGGGCGTCGGTGCCTGTGGGCTAAGACGGCTCAGCGTTTTTGTGGGCCACGTAGTCGCGCGATGTGCGCTGTCGGCGCCTTAGGATCAAGTCAATGGGACGATGCCATTAGCGCGATCTCATCCACGACAGCTCGCGTGCCGACAAGTTTCGCCGACGGCTCCGCATCTCCTCGGACCTCGGCTGCGATGCGGGCGATGTCAGCATAGGCAGTGAGCGACGGCGATGTAGGTGCTCCAGGAACTTCAGGCACTTACCCTCACGAGTGCCTAAGTCCGTGATAATCGCCGTGAATGGGCGAGTATCCACAGCGATACCGACACCTTGGCCGCTTCGCAAATCTCCTGCTAATCTGCGCCTTTCAATCAGAATTTAACGTTTAGAGCTGGCGCATCGCACCCAGGAGGTCGGGGTTCGAGTCCCCCTAGCTCCATGAGAAGCCACGAGGCAAGGGAGGCACATGCCCGACCGCGACCTCCTGCAGAGGGCTCGCGATGTGTATGAAGCGTACGTGTCCGGCGATCGCCGCATCGTCGAGGAGCTACTCAGCGACGACTTCATTTTCTACAGCCCCGCCGACGTGGGGATCGATCGCGATAGGTACTTCGAGCGCTGCTGGCCCAATGCCGAGCTGATCGAGAGCACAGAGCTCGTGCGTCTTGTGCAGGACGGCGATGAGGTCGTGGTCACCTACGAGAGCACGAAGACCGATGGGCATCGGTTCCGTAACACCGAGGTGCTCACGTTCGACGGCGAGAAGATCTGCAAGGCGGAGGTCTACTTCGGCTGGAACCTCGAATGATCCGCCAACGACCTGGCGGTCCGAGACGGCCTGCTCCTCGCGCGGTCAGACGCGTCCAGGCGCGTGAAAACACCAGCGAATTTGTGCCAGGGAACACTAGATCGGAGAACCCATGACTGACCGACTCGACGCAACCGTCGCGCTCGTCACCGGCGCGAGCAGCGGCATCGGCGAGGCGAGCGCCCGCGCGCTCGCCTCCGCGGGGGCGGCGGTCGCGGTCGCCGCCAGGCGCAAGGACCGCCTCGACAAGCTCGTCCGGGACATCGAAAGCGACGGGGGTCAGGCCGTGGCGATCGAGACCGACGTCACCGACCGCGGCCAGGCCGACGCCGCCGTCGCCCGCACCGTTGAGGAGCTCGGGCGCCTGGACACGGTCGTCAACAATGCGGGCGTGATGCTGCTCGGCCCGCTGCTCGACGCGCCGGTCGAGGAATGGGATCGCATGATCGAGCTCAACCTCCAAGGCCTGCTCTACGTCGCGCACGCCGCGCTTCCCCCATCTACTGTAAAGCGGCCGGCGAGGAGCCGCGCCGGGTCGCCGATCTGGTCAACATCAGCTCGGTCGCCGGCCGCGTCGCACGCTCGGGCTCGGGCGTCTACAACCTGACCAAGCACGGCGTCGGCGCGTTCAGCGAGTCGCGCGCCAGGAGTTCGCAGCACGTCACCTGCGCGTCTCGCTCGTCGAGCCGGGCGCGGTCGACACCGAGCTGCCCGATCACGTGCGCGCGGAGGTGCGCGAGCAGATGATGAAGCGCTTCGGCGACATCGACCGCCTGCAGGCCGACGACATCGCCGACGCGATCTCCTACATCGTCACCCGCCCGCGCCACGTAGCGATCAACGAGCTGCTGATCCGCCCGACCGAGCAGACCGGCTGATGCTTCTCGGCTGACGATCCCGCGGCTGCGACGGCCGGCTCGACAGACGCTACGCCGCCTCTGGGCTCTCGGACTCTCGCGCCGTCCCGCCCGCGTGCCGCGGTCCGATTCCGCCTGGACTATCCGCGCCCGGCCAGCGGGTTGGGCAGCGGCGTCAGCACGCTTTCGATCCGCGCGCGCATCGGCTCGAACTGCGGCGGCAGCGACAGCCGCTCGCCGAGATGGGACTCGTCCTCGTCGACCCCGAACCCTGGGCCGATCGTCGCGATCTCGCACAGCACGCCGCTCGGCTCGAAGAAGTACACCGAGCGGAAGTAGAACCTTTCGATCACCTCCGTCGGCCGCGCACCCGCCGCCGCCAGCCGCTCGCGCCACGCCTGCACCTCGTGCGCCTGCGCGGCAAACGCCACGTGGTGCACCGTGCCCGCACCGCGCCTCCCGCGACCCTCCAGCGGCGCGTCGTAGACGTAGAACCCGCTACGTCGCTCGCCGCGCGCCTGCCAGCCAGACCCGCTCTCCTGCGATGTGAAACCGAGCGCATCGCCGAGGAACCGCGCGCTGCTGGCGGGCTCGGAGCTGTAAACGCGCACACCGGCGAAACCCTGCAACGCGAGCCCGCCCGGGATCTCATGCGAACGCGCGATCAGCGGCTCCTCCCCGCCGGCGGACGCGACGATCAGCTCGTGCGCCAGGCCCTCGGGATCGGCGAACAGCAGGCCGTCCGCGGTCGACTCGGCCTCGATCCCGCGCCCGGCGAGCCGCTCCCGCCAGAAGGCCAGCGCCTCACCTGACCCGACCCGCCAGACGATCCGGTGCACCATGCCGTCGCCGGGCCTGCCGCGCGCGGCGTGGGGATACTCGAAGAACGTCAAATCCGCGCCCGGCGAGCCGTGCTCGTCGCCGTAGAACAGGTGATAGACCGTCGGTTCGTCCTGGTTGACGGTCCGCTTCACCATCCTCAGCCCGAGCACGCCCGTGTAGAACTCGACGTTGCCCGCGGCGTCGCCCGTGATCGCGGTGATGTGATGGATCCCCTCGAGCTTCACCCCGCTCTCTATACCATCGGCGCGTGCACGACAGATCGTCCCGGCCCGGCGCCCTCGTTCCGCGCTTCGGCCGCGCGCGGCGCGACCCCTCGCTCGCGGTGCTCGAAGGCTTCCATCCGCTCAAGCACGCGCTGCGCTTCGGCGCGCACGTGGTCGAGGTCGTCTCCTCTGATCCCCGCGAGCTCGACCGGCTGGCCGCCGCGCTCGCTCCCGACCTCGCGTCGCGCCTGCGCGCGCTCACGCGCGAGGTCGATCCCTCCGTCTTTGCCCAGCTCGCGCCGCTCGCGCCTCCGACCGGCGTGATCGGCCTGGCCGAGCGTCCCGCGGTCGATCCCCTCGCCGTGATCGCCGACGAGCGCGCGCTGCCGGTCGTCCTGCTCGAGGACCCTCGCGACCTCGGCAACATGGGCGCCTGCGTGCGCGTCGCCGCGGCGGCCGGCATCGCCGGGGTGCTCACCACCGGCGGCCACGACCCGTGGCATCCCGACGCTTTGCGCGGCGCAGCCGGGCTGCACTACGCCGTTCCCGTCGCCCGTGTCGCGAGCGTCCTCCGCGGCGACCGGCCCCTGCTCGCGGTCGACCCTGCGGGCGAGCCGCTCGACCCGCCCACGCTGCCGCCGCGGGCAATGCTCGCTTTCGGCACCGAGCGCTACGGCCTCAGCGACGAGCTCCTTGCTCGCGCCGACGCGCGCGTCAGCATCCCGATGCGCCCCGGTGTCTCGAGCCTCAATCTCGCCACCTCGGTCGCCGCCGTCCTGTTCGCATGGCGGCTTTGCTCGCCGGTCCCCGGTAAGGGTTAGCCGTACCGCTGACGGCCGGACTGGGAAGACTTGGCCGCTGGGCCGTCGCCTGGCCGGTTGGCCCGGGACGGCTAGGCCGAGACGGTCAGCGTGCCTTCCATCCCCGCCTGGCGATGGCCGGGGACGGTGCAGTAGAAGGTGTAGGTGCCGGGCTTCAAGCTCAGCGTCAACGCCCGGCTCCCGCCTTGGAACGTGGGCGTGGTCCCGAGCACCTTGCTGCCCTGCGCGACCGCCACGTCGTGTTCTATCGGAGACATGTTCGTCATCGTGATCGTCATCTTCCCCGCCTTCGCCGTGAGCTGCTTCGTGTCGTAGCTGAGCTGCCCGCCCGGTTCGGCCGCGAGCTTCAGCGCGGTAGTCGCGCCGCCCGCCGGCGAAGACGGCGGCGCCGGTGTTCCCGTCGTCGCCTTGGGCGACGACGTCGCGGTCGAGCTGGTCGGAGCGGACGGGGCCGTGGACGCGGGCGCTTCGCCGCCGGCCGCAGATGCCTGCGGCGAGGACCCGCCGCCCCCGGCCGACGTCGCCTTCCCGGACGTGCCCGAAGTCAGCACGGCCGTTGACGCTGCCGCGATCACGAGCGCGACGGTGATCGCGATCACGATCCGCTCGCCGCCGGTCCCGCCGGGGAAGTCCGCCCGGCGCAGGCCGAGCCCGAGCGACACGATCAGCGCCCACACCACCAGCGCGCCGCCGGCGATGTAGAAGGCGACCTTGCTCTTCTCCGCCCCCAAGAGGGGCACCAGGTGAAGCGCTGCCACGTGCATTGGCGCGAGCCTAACCGATGGAGCCCCGGATATGCTCTTTGCCACGATGACCGACGTCGTACGCACGCCCGATGAGGCGCTCGAGGATCTCCCGGACTTTCCCTTCGCCTCTGACTACCGGCAGGTGGGCGACCTGCGACTGGCCCACCTCGACGAGGGCACCGGATCGCCCGTCGTCTTCCTGCACGGGGAGCCCACCTGGTCGTTCCTGTGGCGCAAGGTCATCCCGCCCGTGCGCGACGCGGGCTTCCGCTGCATCGCCCCCGACCTCGCCGGCTTCGGCCGCTCGGACAAGCCGGTCGACATCGGCTGGTACTCCTACGACCGCCACGTCGAGCTCACCGCCACGCTGCTCGAGGAGCTCGATCTGCGCGGCGCCACGATCGTCGTGCACGACTGGGGCGGCCCGATCGGGCTGCGCATCGCGGTCGAGCATTCAGAGCGGATCGACCGGATCGTGATCCTCGACACCGGCCTTGCGACCGGCTATCAGAAGTCGACCGAGGCGTGGCTCGCGTTCCGCGACTTCGTCGCGCGCACCGAGGACCTGCCGATCGGCATGCTCGTGCGCGGCGCCTGCAAGCTCGACCCGGGCGACGAGGTGATCGCCGCGTATGAGGCGCCCTTCCCCGATATCCCCTCGAAGGCCGGCGCGCGCGCTTTCCCGACGCTGCTGCCCCAGACGCCCGACGCGCCTGGAGCGGCGGCCGGACGACGCACGCAGGAGGCGCTGCGCGAGGATCGCCGGCCGACGCTCATGCTGTGGGGCGACTCCGATCCCGTCCTGCCCCTGGCGGTGGGAGAGCGCTTCGCCGCTTCGATCGGCCAGCCGACGCCGCGCACGATCGAGGACGCCGGCCACTTCCTGCAGGAGGATCAGGGGCCGCTGATCGGCCGCCTGATCGCAGACTGGCTCGTCTCCGACTAGGTCAGTCGCCAGCGGCGCTGGTGATCTGCGGCTGCTCCGGGGGCGCCTCGAGCGCCGGCTCCGAGCGCGAGGCGCGCAGCTCGTACGCCCGCCTCGTGCTCGCGTTCGTGTCTACCAGCACGCGGTCGGCCTTCATTGCGCGAGCCATCCCCTCGGCCAGTCGCCGGGGCAGGACCGCGCCGAGGACGTTCGTGCGCTTGGACGACTTTGGCACCCACACTTCGACCGTCCTGTGCTGAAGCGCCTCGACGATCGCCTCGGCCACGTCGCCGGGCTCGAGGCTGCTCAGCCCGCGCGCCTCCCCCAGGCCCGAGCCGAGCTCGGTGTTGACGACGAACGGCATCACGTAGCTGAGATCGATGTGGGCATCCATCAGGCGCAGCTCGCCGCGCACAGCCTCGGTCAGGCCGACCACGGCGTGCTTCGTCGCGGAGTAGGTCGCCCCGCCCGGCGCGCCGAACTTGCCCGCCTGCGATGAGATGTTCACGATGTGGCCACGGTCGCGCGGGATCATGCGCGCGAGCGCGAGCTTCGTGCCGAGGATCACGCCGTGGATGTTGATGTCGACCATCCTGCGCGCGGTCAGGTCGTCCTCGTCGATGAACCGGCCGAGCTGCATGATCCCGGCGTTGTTCACCAGCACGTCGATCGGGCCCAGCTGCTCCTCGGCGCCGTCGAGAAACGCCGAGAACGACTCGCGATCGGTCACGTCGAGCGGCAGCGCCACGGCGCTCGGCCCCGAGCTCGGAAGCCGTCTGGCGCGCGGCCTCGATGTCCACGTCGCCGATCGCCACCCTCATCCCCTGGCGCAGCAGCGCCTGGGCGGTGGCGCGGCCGATTCCGCGCGCGCCCCCCGTGATCGCAGCGGTCTCTCCGGCGAGGATGCGGGGCTGCTTGGCCATGTGTCTTCTCCTCCTGTGGGCGCTTTGATTCCGCTCTGCGGGCTCGTACCAGGCCATCAGGACGGTTTGCGAGACAGTAGCGCGCGCCATCTTCGAGCGCACCTTCGGAGCCGGCGCGGGGTTGCACATGTGGGTCGCCTGCTGGGACGGTCACCTGCCGAGCCAGTCCCGCGGCAAGCCCATGGAGAGGGATAAACGCTGACCCGGGCGGTCCACGGCATCGTCCGGGTCCGCGTGTCGCCACTATCTGTAGGCTGGAGACATGTCCTCTTTTCAGTTCGACGGGCAACGCATTGCCTACACCGAGTTCGGCGGCGGGCCGGCGGAGGTCAAACCCGGCGGGGGGCGCGGGCGCACGGCGAAGAGCTCATCGGCGCACGCGCGGCCGCTGATCCTCGTTCACGGGCTGCTGCTCTCCCAGGAAATGCACCGGCCGCTGGCGGAAGACCTCGCGGCGCGCGGCAACCGCGTGATCACGATCGACCTGCTCGGCCACGGCCAGTCCGACCGGCCACGCGACATGTGGCGCTACTCGATGGCCTTCTTCGCCGCGCAGATAATCGCGCTGATGGACCATCTCGAGATCGAGGACGCCGTCGTGATGGGCACGTCGCTGGGCGCCAACGCCGCCCTGGAGATCGCCTCCACCGCGCCGGAGCGGCTGCGAGGGATGGTGATCGAGATGCCGGTGCTCGACAACGGGCTGCTGTCGAGCGCGCTCACGTTCACGCCGTTGCTCGTCGCACTCACGTTCGGCGAGCCCCTGATGGAGTTGTTCGCGCGGGTCACGCGCCTCGTTCCCCGCAGGCTGCTGCCCCATTACGGCAACGTCCTGCTCGACACGGTGCGCCAAAAGCCCGGCCCCGGCGGCGCGCTGCTGCAAGGGCTGTTCTTCGGGCGCATCGCGCCCCATCGCGACGAGCGGCGCACCTTCCCGATGCCGACGCTCGTGCTCGGCCACCATCGCGATCCCGTGCACCCCTTCTCCGACGCCGGACAGCTCGCGCAGGAGCTGCCGAACGCGCGCCTGCTCGAAGCCGACTCGCTTGTGGAGCTGCGCCTGCACCCCGAGCGGTTGACCGAGGAGATCGCCTCGTTCCTGGACGACGTCTGGGCGAAGCCGAGCGTGGGCCGCGCCAAACATCCGGCCAAACAGGCCAAACGCGCACAGGCCAAACGGGCGCCGGCGAAACCCACCCCCAAACGCGCGCGCGCCGCGTCGGCTTGATCAAGCGGGCCGCAGCGCTCGAAGCCGAGCGGTAGGACCGTCAGACCTTGGCCGGAAACAGTTCCAGTTCGTTTACGCTCACGTGGCCGGGCGCCTGCGGCGTGCCAACCGATGCGACGGGAGCGCCCGAGATCCATAGGACGACGAACCGAAACGCTTTCGCCGAGTGGCGCAGCTTGATGCGCACTCGCTTCTTCTTCTCGATGAAGTACGGGCTCAGCTGAACCCACGCCGGGTCGGTGATCGACGTCGGCAGCGCGCTGCCGTTTGAGCCGTACACCTGCACCGTCATGCCCGGGGTCGGGGTGACGAGCGCAAGCGCGGCCACGCGTCGAGGGGTCTTCAGGTCGATCGCGATCCCCTCCGCCATCTTCGGCGCGACCGTCGGTTCGACCTGGGCGGTCCAGCCTGTATTGGATTCGCCGTCGATCGCTAGGCTTGGATCGCCGAAGCTGCTCGCCGCGTAGTTGTACGGGTTGTACGTCGACGCAGCGTTCGTGTCGAGCACGATTGACGCCGGCTGCGACCCATTCGCGGGAGGCGTGCCTTCGGCGGCTTTCGGCGTCGTCGGCGGCCGGCTCGTTTCAGGGGCTCCCGGCGTGCCGCCTTTGGTTGGCGCGGTCGTACCCGACGGCGATTTCGGCGTGGGCGCCGTGAGCGGGATCTTCGGCGGTTTGGTGGTGCCGGTGGGGAGCAGCGGGTTGACGGTGGTGGGGATCCCGGGAGCAGTCGGTGTTGGTGTTGGTGTTGGCGTCGTCGCCGTCGCGCCCGGCGTCGTGGGCGTGGGCGTCGTCGGCGTGGAGGGTGTCGTGGTGGGGGGCACGGTCGCCTGCGCGACCGTGGTGAGCACCGAGCGAGGTTTGCCGCTGCCGCTGCTCAGCGCCGCGTACGCGGCCGTGGCCGCCCCGATCGCAAGGAGCGCGGCGATACCGAGGATCGCTGCGGCCGAACGCCAGCTGGGAGCGCGCGTCGTGAGGCTCTCCGGCGTGCCGGCGCCGCACTGCAAGCACCAGTCTTGGCCCTCGTTCAGCGGCGAGCCGCAGTTTGCACAGGTGCGCTCGGGCGCCGGCGGCCTGTCCGGCCCTGCGCCCGGACCCTGCTGAGTCGGGGTCTGCTCGGGGTTGGAGACAGTCGGCGAGTCGGCAAGCAACGCGTTCACAGCCTCTGATTCTTGCACTTCGGGCAGATTTCCCGGGTAGGTTGGGCTTCTCTGGGTGTGACTCCGGCCTTTAAAGACTGTCTCATGCACCTCTCAGGCCTTTGGACTCCGGCCTTGCCGGCTCGCGTGGCCTGACGCTCAGCGCGGTGGGGCCGGGCCGCCCGGCACGATCTCCCGCCCGGTCGGCACGAGGCGCTCATCGAGCTCGAGTTGCCAGTAGTAGCGGGTGAACGTCATCCCGGCGTTGAACTCCCCCACGTGAGGGGCGACGGTCTCGCCGGCTGCGAGACGGACGATCAGCTCGGGGTAGGTGCGCCCGGGCAGGGCGGCGTAGGCGGTCGCGGGGAAGGCGCCGCCGAAGCGGGTGTTCACGTCCGTGATCCCCAGCCCGATTTCGGGATCGCGAAAGACCTGGATCGTCGCCGGGCCGCGCACCTCGAGCGCCTCCATGACCCGTCGCCCCAGCTCGATCAGCTCCCGGTCCTGGACGACCTCGCCCTTGATCGACTCGCCGCCGCGCGACTCGAGCATCGTGCGCGGGATCGCGTTCAGGCAGCGGCCGTCCAGGTCGCCGAGGCAGTCGATCGACAGCTCGGGGCCGCCCATCGCGCGCTGCACCATCACCGGCTCGTCGACGTAGTCGACGAAGAATCGCGCCTGTGCGGCGTCGTGCGCGAGGTGGATCGAGCGCGCGCCGGAGCCGCGCCGCGGCTTGACCATCACGGGGTATGTGAGCGCGTCCAGATCGTCCTCGGGCAGCACGGTCGGCGGGGAGGGCAGGCCCAGGCGTTGCAGCAGCAGGTGGGTCTCGTACTTGTCATAGGTCGCGCGGGCGACCTCCGGCGATGGCACGAGCGCGGGCAGGCGCCCGTCAGCGCGGGCACGGGCGAGCACCTCGATGTCGAGATCGGTCAGCGGCAGCACCGCGCCCACCCCGTGCTGCTCACACAGGCGCTCGAGCGCCGGCACGTATCCCGGGTCGTCGATCAGCGGGACCGACGTGCGCACCTGCGCCGCGTACTGCGCGGGCGCGAGCGGCGAAGGGTCGGCGACGATCGTGGTCGTCAGGCGGGCGAAGCAGGAGACGATGTCGTAGCGCTTGCCCGCGCCCGTGAGCAGGACGGCGGGGGTCCGCCGGACCGCGGGGGCGCCCGCGGTCGGCGCGTCGGTCCGCGGCGGCGGCGATTCTTCCTGCGATGTCATGTGCCCTCCCTCTCGGGGCGTGGGCCCTCGGACTCCCAGCCGCCGGTCTGGCCCTTGTACAGGTCCGACCCGCCGAGCACCATCGTCGCGGTGCGCCACAGGATGCGCGCGTCGAGCGCGAGCGAGCGGTGCTCGATGTAGTAGAGGTCGAGCTCGATCCGCTCGCTCCACGGCAGCGAGGCGCGGCCGTTGACCTGGGCCCAGCCGGTGATGCCAGGCTTGATCCGCAGACGTCCGCGCTGGCGGTCGGTGTACTGCGCGACCTGCGCGGGCAACGTTGGACGGGGGCCGATCAGCGACATGTCGCCGCGCAGCACGTTGATCAGGTTGGGCAGCTCGTCGAGCGAGGTACGGCGCAGGAAAGCGCCGACGCGGGTGATGCGCGAGTCGTTCTCGTTGATCGCCAGCCCCGCGCCGATGTGCTCGGCGCCGTCAACCATCGTGCGCAGCTTGATCACGTCGAACGGTCTGCCGTCCTTACCGGCGCGGCGCTGGCGATAGATCGGGTGACCGGCGGACTCGAGCCGTACCGCGACCACCGCCGCGAGCAGCACGGGAGACGAGAGCGCGAGCAGCCCTGAGGAGACGGCGATGTCCACAGCACGGCGGATCATCGAGCGGACAATAGGCGCATCGATGTGCGTCGCGCCGCGAAGGCCATCGGCGGTCAGCGTGTTCCTTCGGCGGCATCCCAGCTTGCGGCGGTGCCGTGGCGCAGCCAATCCCACAGGCCGGCGGCGAGCGAGGAGGTGGTGAGCACGTAGTAGCGCGCCACGAGCAGCGGCCTCACCTGCGCGCTCCCCGCGAGCGCCGCCGCACCGAGCAGGGCGAGCTGCAGCGCGAGCGTGACCGTGTAGAGGGGGCCGGCGCCCTCGAGCACCAGGATCACGTTCGCGAGCAGCGCGATCCCATGCAGCATCGGCGTGGCGTAGCGAATAATGCGGTGGGAGAGGATCATCAGCCCGTAGCCGAGCCCGTAGCCGCGCGGAGAGAGCATGCCCCCGCGCAGGACGATCGGCCACGTGTGGCTCATCATGCGCCGCTTGCGCGCGAACTCGCCCTCGATCGACGGGACCATCTTCTCGCTCGCCTGCGCCGCGGGGACGTAGACGGCGCGAAAGCCGCGCTTGACCATGTTGAACGGGAACGACAGGTCGTGGCCCATGATCGGGTCGACCTCGAGGTAGGCCTCGCGGCGGGTAGCGTAGATCGCGCCATTGCCGGCCGTGATCGAGCGCAGGCGCGACTCCAACGCGCGCACCGCCATCTCATAGCGCCAGTACAGGCCCTCCTGGTTGGTGGCCGCAGTGCCGGAAGCGGCCTGGACGAAGCGGACCTGTCCGCAGGCGTAGCCGACGCGGGGGTCGGCGAACGCGCTCACGAGCGCCTGCGCGGCATCGGGCGCCCACAAAGCGTTGGCGTCGGAGAACGCGACGATCTCCCCGCGCGCGCACCGCACGGCGGCGTCCTGCGCTCGGATCTTGCCGCCACGCGGCAGCTCGAGGACGACGTCGGCGCCTGCCTCGCGTGCGCGTGTCGCCGTCCCATCCGAGCATCCGTCGCAGGCGACGATCAGCTCGAGCAGGTCGCGTGGATAGTCGAGCGTCAGCGCGTTCTCGACCTTCGCGGCGATCACCGACTGCTCGTCATGCGCGGCGACGATCAGCGACACGGATGGCAGCTGCGCGGTCTGCCCGACAGTCGCCGGCTGCCCCAGCAGGTGCGCCAGCGCGGCCAGCGCGATGGCGTAGCCGACCTGCGTCCACACGATCGAACCGACGCATAGCCAGAAAAGGATCTCGAGCACGGACATTTCGACAACTCTACGGTCGGCTTGGGATGCGTCTCACGCGGACGCGGTCAACGAGCGATAGAGGTCGAGCGTGCGACGTGCGACAGCGTCCCACGAGTAGGGACCGGACGTCGCGGCCTCGGCTCGCTCTGCCATCGCCGCCAGGGCTGCGGGGTCGGACAGCAGCTCTTGCAATGCGCCGCTCAAGGCGGCAGAGTCGCCCGCCGGGAACGTACGCGCGGCGCCGGTGACCGCCAGCTCGGGAAAGCCGCCGACGTCGCTGAGCAGCATTGGGACGCCTGCGCCAAGCGCCATGAACGCGACGCCCGACTGGTCGATCTGACGGTAGGGGAGCACGACTAGATCGGCGCGGGCGAAGTACCCGGCCATCTCGGTATCGGGGACGAAGCGGGGAACGAAGCGAACGCTCGGCGGAGCGACGACTTGCAAAGAGGAGATGTCCATGCGCGGCATGCCGACGACCCACAGCTCCGCGCCGTCGATGTCGCGCCACGCGTCGAGCAGCAGGTCGAGCCCCTTGTAGGGGCGCAGCAGGCCGAAGAAGAGCACGACGGGGACGTCTGTCTGGAACGGCAGCAACGGTGGAGCCGGTGGCAGCTCGGCGGGTGGCGTGACGAACGCGCCGTGGGGAATGACGTGGACCCGCGCAGAGTCGATCCCCAGCTCGTCCGTCAGGCGCCGGCGGCCATGCTCGGAGTGGACCACCAGCGCGTCGAAGCGCTCGTACAGGCGTCGCTGTGCGGCGAGCTGCCCGGCGCGGGGCTCGCGCGGGAGGATGTCGTGCGCGGTAAGCACCAGCGGACGACATCCGTCCGCGGTCGAGCGGCGAGCGGGCAGCAGATGCCCATCGAGATGCTGCACGGTGAGCCATTGGAAGTGGACGACATCGGCCGCGCGCGCGGCGTGGCGGTAGCGCAGCATGTCGGGCACGTGCTCGATCAGCTTGGCGACGCGACGCTCGCGCGAGCCCGGCGGGCCGACGGCGGCGCGGTAGAAGAAGTCGCGGCGAGCGTATCCCTGCGGCGATGGGACCGCGCCATAGGCGAAGCGGCTCGTGAGCAGCTCGACCTCAGCCCCGGCCACCGCCAGGGCGCGGCAGAGCGCATGGTCGTAGGGAGGTGTGTAGGCCGACGGATCGACGATGTGGACGCGCACGGGCAAGACAATAGGCGCGGCCTCGCGCGGGCGCGGGTCGGAGCACTGGGAGAGAATGGGTCTATGGCTCCCACAGATCCATTCGACGACACCGCCCATGAGACCGGGGAGATCGAGCTGACGTACTGCGTCGTGAACACCTCCCAGCGCGAGCTCATGCTACGCGGGCTGGATGCGATCGCCCGCGAGCGCGCGACGCTGCCGTTTACGAGCGAGGTGCTCGTGCTCGACAACGGCTCGCGTGACGGCTCCGCGCGGGCGGCGCAGGAGCACCCGGCGGTGGACGAGACGATCGCGATCGAGGGACGGCGCGGCAAGGCGCTGAACGACTCCAAGCTGTTGCGTCGCGCGCGCGGGCGCTACGCGCTGCTGCTGAACGAGGACTCAGAGCTCTTGCCCGGCGCGACGCTCGCCTTGTACGAAGCGCTGGAGCAGCGTCCGCGGGCGGCGTGCGCGGGCGCTGCGCTACGGCGGCCGGACGGGACCGCGCAACCGTCGGCCTGGCGCTTTCCAACGCCGCTGACCGCGCTCGCCGGGGCATTGCTCCTGCATCGCATCTTCACCGTGCAGAGCAGCGGCGGCACGCACACGCGCGAGGTCGACTGGTGCCAGTCCGCCGCCCTGCTCGTGCGCACGAGCGCGGCGGCGCAGATCGACTACTTGGACGAGGACTTCTTCGTCTACTCCGACGAGGTCGACTTCGCACGCCGGTTGCGCGACGCGGGCTGGCGCAGCGTGCACGTGCCGGACGCCGTGGCGATCCACCACGAGCAGCTCTCGACCGACACGGTGCCCGAGCGGAGGATCGTGGAAATGGCGCGCAACCGCGATCTGTACATGCGCAAGCACCATTCCGCCGGGGCGGCGCGGGCGGTGCGCTGGCTGACCGCTTGGACATACGCGCTGCGCGCGCTCGCGGCGCTCGTCCTACCCGCCCACTCCCCGCGGCGCTACTGGCGCCACGTCACTGCGACGCTGCGCCCCGAGCGGGGAGAAGGGCTGCGCGAGGCCGCGAGCGAGTACAACCGCGCTGGTCGCTAACCTACTCGCCGGCGGCAAGCTCGGCCAGCAACGCCGCGACTGCGCGCTCGTCCAGCTGCGTTCCGGCCACCCGGCGAAGCTCCGTGCAAGCCTGCTCCGGTGTGCGCGCAGCGCGGTAGGGCCGGTCGGTGACGATCGCGTCGTAGCTGTCACAGGCGGCGATGATGCGAGCCGCGAGCGGGATCTGCTCGCCGGCGAGGCCGTCCGGGTAGCCGCTGCCGTCCCAGCGCTCGTGGCTCGCGCGCACGGCCGAGGCGAGGTGCGCGAAGGCGTCGATGCGCCCCACGAGATCGCCACCGACGGCGGCGTGGCTGCGCATCTTCTCCCACTCCTCCTCGGTCAGCGGGGCGGGCTTCAGCAGGATCTCGCTCGGCACGGCGATCTTGCCGACGTCGTGCAGCATCGCGGCGTAGCGCACGTCGCGCGCCTGCGCGCGCGACAGGCCCATCCGCAGCGCCACACGCTCGGCGAGCTCGGCGACGTCACCGCCATGGTTGGCCGTGTAGTCGTCCTTCGCCTCGACCGTGCTCGTGAGCGCCGCGAGCGTGGTCGTGAACGCGTGCTCGAGATCGGTGACCAGGCCGGCACGGTGCAGGGCGACGCCGAGGCTCGCGGCGATCGTCTCCACGAGCACCGTGTCGCTCTCGCCAAACGCGCCCGGCTCGGCCGCCTCGATGTTCAGCACGCCCCAGACCGAGCCGTCCACGAGGATCGCGACGCCGAGCTCGGAGCGGGGGTCGGTCTGGGGGTCGCGCACGACGTAGTCGGCGTCCGCGCGCGTGTCGGGCACGAGCGCGGTGACACCCAGGCGCGCCACGCGCCCGTTGACGCCCTCCTCGGCGGACTGCTCGACGAGCAGGAACTCGGTCATCACCTCCGCGAGCGGGCCGGCGGCGGCGACGAGGCGCAGCACGCCGTCGTCGTCCAGGCGCTGGATCGCGGCGAGGTAGAAGGCGAACGTGCCGTGCAGCTCGTCGACGACCAACCGCGCCATCTCCTCCACCTCGCGGGTGGCCGCGAGGCGCGCTGTGAGGTTGGCCGCGACACGCAGCTGCGAACGCAGGTAGGCGAGCTCGCCGGCGCTCGCGATGCGCTTGAGGCGTGCGTCGGCGCGATGGCGGCGCAGTGCCTCGGCGCGCCACTCACGCTCGCGCGCGCCGGCAGGCGGGGAAAGCGTGGCGGATAGCTCGGGCATGGCCACGACCCCATCGGCCACCGTGTGGAAGGGCTTGAGCAGCACGAGCATGACTCAACAGGCTGAGGGTTCGCCCCGCCGCCCGAGGACGCCGCCCTGCGCAGTGTCCGCAGTCGTCAGAGATCGCGCAGCGGATCCTCGGCGTATTCCTCGACATCGCCGTGCCGTGCCCGATAGGAGACCACCCGCCGGCGTCCGTCGGTCACGAGCGCGCGCGCCTGGACCCACTCGTGGGGGTGAAAGAAGCGTGTGAGCAGCAGCAGCGCCGGGGCGAGCGCGAGCCACACGGCGCGCAGCGCGAGGCCGATGAAACCGTGGGTGGGGAGCAGCAGCTCGCCGGAGACCGCGACGGCGGCGAGGATCGCGACGAGCTGCGCCAGGCGCCGCCATTCGAAGCCGACGCGAAACAGCGAGCGGGTGAGCAGGTAGATGACCGCGATCATCGCCGCGTAGGCGCCGCACAATGCGATCCCGGCGCCTCGATCCCGAGCCCGGCGGCGGAGTGGGGCACGAGCAGCACGAGCAGCGCCACGTTGAGCGCGAGCCCGCAAGCGGCGGCGGGGAAGTTGCGCGAGGTCACGCGCGCGCGGCCGGCGATCACGACGAACACGAGGTACAGCCCGTACAGCGCCCAGCCGAGCGCTAGCCACGGCAGCGCCCGGTAGGCGCCGAAGTAGCCGGTCCCGCCAGCAGACGCACCATCCAGCGCCCGAGCAGCGCCACCCCGCAGACGACCACGCCGGTCGCGAGCGCGTAGTAGGTGGTGACGAGCGAGTACAGCTCCGCCGCTTCCTCGTCGCTCTCGATCGAGTAGGCCAACGGCGGCCAGGCGTACTGGAAGCCGCGCACCGCGACGAACACCACGGTCGCGAGCTTCAGCGCGACCGCGTACAGCCCGGCCGCGCTTTCGCTGTAGACGCGCAGCAGGTAGAAACGGTCGGCGACCTGCAGTGCGTAGACGCTCGCGTCGGCCGGCACCGTGGGCAGCCCGAAGCGCAGCATCGCGCTCAGGTCCGCGCGGCGGATGCGCAGGGAGAAGCGCCGCCGCAGCACCCACCACAGTCCGAGCACGACAACCGTCGAGGCGCCGAAGTTGCCGAGCAAGAGACCGCGCGCGCCCTGGCCGGCGAACACCACGAGCACCACCGTGAACGTGACCGTCATCGCCACGTTCGCGCCCGAGGCGTAGACGTAGGTGCGCGTGCGCTCGTCGACGCGCAGCTGGGCGTAGGCCATCTCCAGGTTCGTAAACGCCCACAGCCCGAGGATCGCGCAGTCGATCAGCAGCGGGTCGTGATGGCCGAGCAGCAGCCGTGAGATCCCACCGGCGAAGACCACCGCGGCGAGCGATGCCACGGTCGTGGTCCACGCAACCGTCGCCGTCGCAGAGCGGGTGATTCGATCGCGGCGAGCGGGGTCGTCGTCGAGGAAGTAGAAGCGGATGAACGCCTCGCCCACGCCCGCGCGCAAAAGGACGCTCGCCAGGATCACCGCCGTCAGCAGCGTTTCCGCGGCGCCGTATGAGCTCGTGTCGACGTGGCGCGTGTACAGCGGCAGGGTGAGCAGCGCGAGGCACTTGGCGAGGATGTCTCCGAACTGGTAAGCCGCGCCGGTCGTGACGAGGCGCTTCAGGTAGCCGAGCACGGCTCAGAAACTACTGACGGGCCCGGCCCGCGCGCGCGTGCAGAGTCGCTCGCATGCGTCACCGGCTGACCCACGGCTACGCCGCGTGTGCCCCACCGGCGCCGGCAAGGCTGTCCGGGGGAGCCGGCTCACGCGTCCCCAAAAAGCCGCCCCCGCGCGCGAGCGCGACGCCGATGCCGAGCAGCGTCCAGGCGAGCGGGTCCTCGAGGAAGTCCGCGTACGTCCACGTGTGCAGGACGAGCGCGGCGAAGCAGGCGGCGATCGCGATCCGCGGGGGCGAGCGGCCGGCGCCGCGGAAGAGCACGACGAAGGCGACGACGAGCAGCGCGACGTACACGGCCAGGCCGACGATCCCCTGCTCGGCGGCGACCGTGATCGGGATCGTGTGCGACGCCGAGGTCGCGTTCTCGCTCGACGCGTTGGCCTTCGCGGCGTGGCGTTTGTACTCGGTTTCGAACGAGCCCGAGCCGTAGCCCTGCAGCGGCCGGTCGGCGAACAGGTTCAGCCCGCCCGTGATGAGGTTCGCGCGACCGCTGGTCGCGTTGTTCGCCCCGCCGCCGGAGCCCTTCAGACCGAAGTGAAGGCTCGACGGCGCGACCAGCAGGACTACCGCCGCGACCGCCAGCAGCGCGGCCGACGCATACACGGTCGCGAGCACGTCCCAGCGGTAGGCGGCGAGCACGGCCAGCCCAGCAGCAACGCGGCGATGCTCGACTCCGAGAAGCTCGTCACCAGCCCGGCGAGCAGCCACGCGAGCACGCCCGCGCCGATCAGCACCTCGCGCCGACTGCGGCTCCACAGCACGGCGGTGCTCACCGTGAGCATCACGAGCGCGAGAAACCGCCCGTAGATGCTCGGGTCGAAGAACACCGAATTAACCCTGAAGTAGTTGTCGTACCGATTCGCCGCGACGACCTTGGGGTTGAGGAACAACGACTTGCGGTAATACTCGACAAAGCCGACCCCCGCGAACAGGATCGCGAGCACGACCGCCACGCCGAGACACCTGAGCAGCAGCTCGCGCGTCCAGCGCACGTCGCGCAGCAGCAGGAACAGCAGTCCGAACGGCAAGTAGAAGAACGCGATGTTCTCCGCCGCCTTCGCGTGATCGGCCGAATAGACCGCCTGCAGCCCGTACAGCACGACCGCGCCCAGCAGCAGCCATTCCACCCCGCGCGGGGAGAGCCATGTGGCGATTTTGACGGGAGACACGTGAGCCTCGTCCTCCGTCGTTTCCTGCCGGCGCCGGTCACCACAGCCATCGGCGTCACGTGGGCCTTTACACCGAGCCTAAGAAGTTTGGGCAGTAGGTGTGTAACCGTGCCTGCGGCCACGACCAGATACAGGGGTATCAGCAGGTTCACCGTTCTGCCGTCGGCGGAGATCGGCAGCCTGAACGGAAGCGCGAGGATCACGAGCAGTGGCAGCGTTTCGGGCTTTGCGTCTAACAATGAGAGCGCCGCGATCACCAGCGCGAGGATCAGCCCCACGGCGATTGTCTCGCCGCCAGGCAGCGCGGTTGCAAACGGGGTCATTGCCGTGCACCGATCCGGCGGGAGGCTGGGCTCATGGACGCACCAGCGTGAAGCTGCGGGGGGAGAGCACTTCGCGATTTTGCTCGCGCAACCGCAAGTGCACGCGGTATTCGCCGGCCGGCGCGGGCTTGCCGCGGGTGCCGGGCGTGACGATCAAGCTGTGCCCGTCCGCGCTGAGCGCGACGGCGTAGGTACGCGCGGTCCCCTCGCGTCCGTTCCAGCGCAGTGAGAACTGTTTGTAACGGGGCACGGCCCGGTCACGCACGAGCGTGGCGACGGTGTTGCCGTCAGCGTCGATCACCGTGACCGTCACGTCGTCGGCGCGCGCGAGCTTGAACGAGACCCGCTCCGCTTTGATGTGGCCTGCCGGCGTCGGTGAGAAGAACGGCGTCAGCTTGAAGCTCTGCACCGCTGTGGGCGTGTGCTTTAGCCGCTGGGTGACGAAGAAGGCGACGAAGCAGGCGATCACCAGCAGCGCGAACACGATCCGTCCCGCGCGCTCGGCGCCCTGCTCGTACTCGTCCCCGCCGGAGCCCGCGGCGGCAGCCGCGGTGCTCAATCTCGCCCGGCCGATCGTGGATCGTCGAGCGCGAAGCGCTCGACCGTGTCCGAGCGCAGCCCGAGGCGCAGCGTCTCCAGTGAGAGCACGTCCGCAGGGATGATGTTGCCGAGGTTGCACTCGGTGCCGAACCGGTGCAGCAGCCACACCTGCTGCTCCTTGAGCGGTGCCTCGAAGATCAGGTGGTCGGCGTCGATCGCGTGCACGATCTCGTCGATCAGCCCTGTACGCACCTCGCCGTCGGCGCGGTAGATGCCGGCGGTACCGGACTCGCGCGCCTCGGCGATCACCTTCCACGCACCGGCCTCGAGGTCGCGTTCGATCTGCTCGACCCACACGTATGGCGCCATGATGAAGTCGGCGTCCTTGCTGCCGACCTCCGCCAGCACGACGAACCCGTTCGCGGCGAGCGAGCGGATCAGGTGAGCCTTGACCTCGCCGTCCAACGCGATCGTGCCGTCGGAGACCTCGACGTGGCGCAACCCCAGCTCTCGCAGCCACGCGATCAACCCCTCGACGCGGCCCTGCTTGATCGCGAGCTCGGTGAGCGTTCCACCGAGCACGACGGGGATCCCGTGCACGGCGTAGCGCTCGAGCTTGGGCTTAAGGTTGGCGGATACGAGCGCGGTGCCCCAGCCGAGCTTGACGATGTCGACGCTGCCGGGAGCGACCTCGAGCATCGAGTCGACCTCGGCGACCGACAGCCCGCGGTCGATCACGTGCGTGATGCCACGCTCGCGAGGCTTGACCGAGCGGGCGGGAATGTCCAGGAAGCTATCTATCGGACCGCGCCCCACTCGACCTTCGACCGGCCCAGTCGCGCATCCCCACCGGGATAGCCCTGCGCGATATATGCGCCGTCGACCGGGTGCCGGTCAAGGCGTCGCCCCGGTGGGGGTCGCCGCTTCGCCTCCTCCGTTCACCGCCGGTGTCGCCTTGTCGAGCCCGGCGATCACCACCACCGTGGCCGAGCCCACCAGCGACGACACCGCCGCTTCTATCGGCTGAAGCCGTGTCACTTCGAGCGCCTGGGCGACGTGCGTGGCATCGGCGCGATGGCCGCTCGCATACTCGACGACCGTCGCGGGGTGCGACCCGGGCGGGGTCCCGTTGAGCGGCTGGGATTGCGAGTACCCGCTCTGCTGCAGGTTCGCCGAAAGTTTGTGCGCGAGCTCGGCCGTGCTCGTCCCGTTGAGCACCACCACATGCGTTTCCGCGGGACTCGCCGCGGGCGCCGTGGCTTCGCCGTGGGTGGTGGCATGCGCACCGGTGGCGTTGGTCTTCCTCGTCGTGACACCGGTCGACGTCGTGCCCGCACCGGAGGATCCATGACCGCTCGAGCCACCCCCGAGCGAGGTGAGCGCTATGACGAGCACGGCGACGCCGACGATCACGCCGCCGACGATCAGCATCGTCACTCGCGCCGGGGAGCGCTGCTCGCGCGCGGAGACGACCGCCGCGGAGGGGACAGGAGACGCGGTACGTGACGGGGTACGGCGCTGGGCCACAGGTCGTGCTGTCCCGGCGCCTGGTGCAGGGGGACGGCGCGGAGCGGGTGTCGCGCCGCCCGGCGCGCGCGCGGTCGTCTGGCGCGCCGCAACCGTCGCGGCGGAAGGGGAGGGTGAGACAGCCGACGATGGCCGGGACGTGGCAGGCGAAAGAGCAGATGGTGACGGTGAGACAGGCGCGCGTGGAGCGGTCATCGCGCCGGCTGCGGCCGTGGCCGGCGGGGGCGATCCCTCCGCCGACCTCGACGCTGAAGCAGCGGTCGCGCGCGCGGTTGGCTCGGGCGCGCCGAATGCGTTCTCCCCGGGCGCCTTCGCACCCTCGGCGCTCACCTCCGGCGAAGGGACGTTCGCACCAGCGTGTGCGGCCGGTGTCGCAGCGGCGGGCATTGCGAGGGGAGATCCGGGGACAGCCGCGGAAGGAGCGACCGAAGACGCCGTCGCGGCAGCCTGGCCGACTGGAGCGCCGCTCGCCGGAGCGCCGCTTGGCACGGGAGGCGCCTGGCCGGGGACGGGTGCCGAGCCAGGAGCAGATGACGCCGGGGGGACGCCCGTCGCGGGGGAAGCTCCCGTCGGGACGACCCCCGTCGCAGAGGCAACCCCGGTCGCGGGAACGGCTCCCTTCCCAGGGACAGCTCCGGTCCCAGGGGTGGCTCCAGTCCTGGGCACTGTTCCAGTCGCAGGCACGGAGGCACCCGCCACCTGTGTGGCCGGACCGGCCTCGCCTACGGCGCGGGCGGCAAGGGGCGTGTCGCGCGGAATCGGGCGGACCGACTGAGCTGCGGGCGGTTGTTGGGCGCGGGCCGCGGCCTGGGCGCTGACGCGCTGCTCGTGCTCGGCGGCGCGCTCAGGCGCGCGCCCGGCCCACTCGCGCAGACGCTTCAGCTCGCGCGCCTGCGCGAAGACGAGCAGCGACAGCACCGCGATACCCAGCAGCGCGGCGAATGCCGCGATGGCTCCGATCTTGGTAACCGAGCTCGATAGTGAAAGCGCGAGAAGCGTTGCCGTCATGAGCTGTAGGAGTGTACGAGGGGCGCAGGCGCTGGGGCGGGGCGCGCGGCCGACAGCTCGGAGACCTTCGCCGCGAGGCCCGCGGCGTCGCCCTCGAGCACGAGCAGGCCGATCTCCGCGAACATCGACTCGACCGTGTCCGCCGGTAGGGGCATGCGCGCGGCCAACAGGATCTTCTCGGCGGTCGTCTGCCGGGCGTGCTCGTAGCTGTTGAACAGCTCCTCGTGCAGCTTCTCGCCCGCACGGCGCCCCACGATCTCGACCTCGACGTCGCGGTCGGGATCCAGGCCGGACAGCTCGATCATCGCGCGGGCAAGCTCGAGGATGCGCACCGGCTCGCCCATGTCGAGCACGAACACCTCGGCTCCGGGAGCGTCGGCGCAGACGAGCGAGCCGGAGCGGATGATCAGCTGCACCGCCTCGGGGATCGTCATGAAGTAGCGCGTCATCCGCTCGTCGGTCACCGTCACCGGCCCGCCGCGAGCGATCTGGCGGCGGAAGATCGGCACGACGGAGCCGGAGGAGCCGAGCACGTTGCCGAAGCGCACCGCGTTGTAGCGAGTGCCCATCCAGCGCGTCGCGGAGGCCTCGAGCGCGAACTCGGCCAGCGCCTTCGACGCCCCCATCACGGTCGCCGGCGCCACCGCCTTGTCGGTCGAGACGAGCACGAAGCGCTTGCACCCGAGCTCGCCGGCGACGTGCGCCACGACGCGGGTGGCGAGCGCGTTGTTGCGCACGGCCTCGACCGGGTTGGCCTCCATCAGCCCCACGTGCTTGTAGGCGGCGGCGTGGAACACGACGGTCGGGCGGTGCTCGGCGAAGACCTCACGCATGCGCTCCTCCTCCTTGCAGTCGGCGAGCACCGCCGCGAGCATCGTGCCCGGCACGTGGCGCTCGTCCTCGAGCTCGCGCTGGATCGAGAAGAGGTTGTCCTCGGCATGGTCGAGCAGCACGATCCGATGGGGCTCCACGCGCGCGATCTGGCGGCACAGCTCGGAGCCGATCGACCCGCCGGCGCCGGTCACGAGCACCGTCTCTCCCGCCAGGTAGGCGCCGACGCGATCGAGCTCCATCAGCACCGGCTCGCGCCCCAGCACGTCCTCCACGCGCACCTCGCGCACCTGCCGGGCGATCGCGCCGTGCTCCTGCAGCAGCTCGAACACGGTCGGCAGCGTGCGCACCTGGATGCCGCGCTGGCGGCACTCGCGCACGATCCGCGCGCGCGTGCTGCCGGGGGCGGAGGGGATCGCGATGATGACTTCGTCCGGCTCGGCCTCCTCGAGGATGCGAGGAAGATCGCTCTCGGTGTTGCCGCGCACGCGCACCCCGTCGACGCGCAGGCCCCGCTTGTGGGGGTCGTCGTCGAGGAAGCCCACCGGCGCGAGCCCGAGCTCGCGGTTGCGCGCGATCTCCCGCAACACCAGCCGCCCGCCGTCGCCCGCGCCCGCGATCAGGACGCTGCGTTCGCCCTTTCTACCGCCGCGGAATGCTGCCAGCGGACGGCGCTCGTACACGCTGCGCGCGAGCGCGCGCACGCCCACGAGGAACACGAGGGAGAGCAGCGCGAACAGCACGATCACGCCGTTGGGCAACGCGATCGTCGAGGTGCCGTGGCTGGTTGGATGTTGCACGGGGCGGAGCGCGACGATCGCAACGACGGTGAGCAGCACGAGCACGACGATCGCGCGCATGACCGCCTCGTAGTCGCGCTGCCCGGAATAGCGCCAGCGACGCTGGTAGACGCGCGAGAAGACCAGCACCGGCAGGCTCCCCGCCAGCACCCACCAGAGCGTGCGGTCGCGCAGCTCGGCGTAGTGGCCGGTCGGGCCGTGCTCGAAGCGCAGCTGAAACGCGAGGTAGTAGGCGAGCGCAACCAGCGCGCCGTCCACGGCGAGCTGCGGGATGGAGCGGCGGTGGAGAGGGACTAGGGCCGCCGAGCTGATCCGTCGGCGCATGGTGTGGATTGTAGGGGCCTTTCCCGATGGGACGTGCGGCTGGGAGGGCCATCGTCGTCTCAGGCGTGCGGCCCGAGGGACAGGTTCCGGCTTGTCGGGTTCGCGCCAGGTACTTTGGCGCCAACCCTTCAGTGGATGACCGGCGACAGGAGGCGCTCGACCAGCGCGCGCGGATCGCGGCGGATGCGGGCTGTAGCGGTCGTGGGAGTGCGCTTGCCCAGATCGAGCTGCTCCGCGCTCGACAGCTTGCGCAGCCGGCTTTCGGCGATCAGCCGCTCGTCGACGGCGCCGAGGCGCCCCTCGAACGTGGTGTACACGGGCGTGCCGAGCGCGACCGCCTCGCGGTTCATGGTGCCCCCGGCAGAGATCACCAGGTCGGCGTAGGCGATCAGCGACTGCGCGTCGATCGCGTGCGGCGGGACGATGAACCCGGGCACCTGGCTCAGCTCGGCGCGCTGCGCGTCGGTGCGGGGCAGCAGGACCGGTTGCACTCCCTCCGCGGGGATCGCATCGCGCACGCGTGCGAGCACGCGCGCGAACAGGTCGTTCTCGAAGCGGTGATACAAAGACACCTCCGGCGGTGTGCGCACCACGACGATCGGGCACTCGGGGTCCAGCGCCAGCTCGCTCAGCACGGTCGGGTCAGGCTCGAAGTCGGACAGGTAGTACTCCTCCTTGAGGCCCTCATACGCGCGGATCTTGCCGCTCGCGCCGTACGGCGCCAGGCGCTCGGGCGGGATCGCCGCGGGCACGACGACCGCGCGCGCGAGACGGCAGTTGACGTGATGCTGCACCGCGGCCCACTCGTAGTCGAACATCGTCGCGCTCGGCACGCGCAGCAGCGCAGCGGCCACCGACACATCGTTGGATCCGTGCCCGAGCGCGATGTCGAAGCGCGCCCCACCGGCGCGTTGCTGCGCGCGCGCCCAGCGCACGAGCGCGCTCGAGCGCTGGGCGAGACCGCTCGCCTTGGCGAGCAGCTGCTCGCCGCGATGGTGGCCGACCGCGGTGTGGTCGATGTCAAAGCGCTTGCACAGCTCGAGCGTCTGCGCGAAGTCGCGCGCGGTCACCCGCACCTCGTGGCCGTCCGCGAGCAGCAGCTCGATCACGGGCCGCATGACCAGCACGTGCGGGCTGTTCGTCAAGTCGATCCAGATACGCATGCAAGCGCCACGCTATCGTTGCCCGACCGATGCTCGTCGTCGCCTCAATATCCGAGTCGCTGGTCAACATCGCCTGGCACTTCGTACGTGACGCCGGGCTGCCTGCCGTGTTCGTGCTGATGGTCGCCGAGAGCGCCTGCATCCCGATCCCATCAGAGGCCACGATGCTGTTTGCCGGCTTCGCGGTGGCCGATCCCGGCGGGAGCTCCGCGCACCACCACTTGACACTGCTCGGGATCGTCGCGGCAGGCGTGCTAGGCAATCTCGTGGGCTCCTGGATCGCCTACGGCGTGGGGCGCGCCGGACGCCTTGAGCTGGTGGAACGCCACGGCCACTGGCTGCACTTGAAGCCCAGCCATCTAGCCTGGGCCGATCGCTGGTTCGCGCGCTATGGCGCGCCGACCGTCCTCTTCAGCCGGGTGCTGCCGATCATCCGCACGTTCATCTCGCTGCCGGCGGGCGTCGCGAAGATGCCGTTCGGCCGCTTCACCGTCCTCACGCTCCTGGGATGTGTGCCGTGGGTGCTTGGCCTCGCGCTCGCCGGCCAGGCGGTCGGCGGCGAATGGACCAGCGTGCGCAAGAGCTTCGAGTACGTCGACTACGCGATCGTCGCGATCGTCGTAGTCGGGATCGCCTACGCGATCATGCGCAGGCGAGGACGCGCCAAGCCTGCGTCCGATGCCACCGGCTGAGCCGACGCCGTCGCTCCGTCACGCCATCCGTCGCGGAGCGCCATGAAGCCCCGCCCACTCTCGCTTCGCCACGCGGTGGTGCTCGGGCTCCTGCAGGGCCCGACCGAGCTGCTCCCCGTCTCCTCCTCCGGGCATACGTCGCTGATCCCGTGGCTCGCGCGCTGGCCATACGCTCAGGCCGACCCCGGGCTGCGCAAGTCATTCGAGGTCGCCCTCCACGCCGGCTCGGCCCTCGCTCTGGCAATCGCCCTGCGCGGAGAGCTCGCCGGCGCGCTACACGAGCTGGACATCCGTCAGGGGGCCGTCGTCGCACTGTCGCTCACGCCGCCCGCCGTAGCCGGTTATTCGCTCGAGCGCATCGTCGAGCGCCGGCTCGGCGGTCCCCGCACGATCGCCGCCGGCCTTCTCGCGGGCGCCGTGGCGATGGCGCTGGCCGACGGGGGGGCTCGCGACGGAAAGCTTCGCGCGAGCGCGAGGACGCCGGCCCGCGCGACGGTCTGGTGATCGGGCTGGCCCAGGCGACGGCGCTGATCCCTGGCGTATCGCGCAACGGAGCGGCGCTCACCGCCGCGCGCGCACGCGGGTTTGGACGCAACGCCGCGACATCGCTCTCCTGGCACGCGGCACTACCGGTCCTGCTGGGCGCGAGCACGCTCGAGGGCCACCGGCTGGCACGTCACGGAGCCCCGGGCGAGGGCACGGGAGCGCTGCTGGTCGCCGGCGGCTCGAGCGCCTTCCTCTCGACCCTCCTCGCCGCGCGCCTGCTGCACCGCAACCGCCGTGAGGGACGGTCCCTGCTCCCCTACTCCCTCTACCGCTGTGTCCTCGCCGTCCTCGTATGCCGGCGTCTGCTTCGTGACCGAGCTGCGAACGGCGAACGACTTAGAAAATAGAAATACCGGTCGCGCTACGGCGCGCGCCGCCTGCGCTGCACCCACAATAGGAGCGACATGACCGCACTGGGAACGCTGCTCGGCGGACGCTACCGCCTCGATGCCGAGATCGGGCGCGGGGGCATGTCGACCGTCTACCGGGCCTTCGACGTCGTGCTCGAACGGGCCGTCGCAATCAAGCTCATGCACCGCGAGATCGCCGCCGACTCCGATCAGCTCGAGCGCTTTCGCCGCGAGGCGCGGTCGGTCGCCCAGCTCAACCACGCGCACATAGTCACCGTGATCGACGCGGGCGAGGAGCCGACGCCTGACGCGTCGCCGGGAGCGGGCGCAGCCGTGGGGACTCCCTACATCGTGCTCGAGTACGTCGACGGCGAGACGCTCAAGGACCTGATCCGCCGCGACGGGCCGCTCGACATACCCCGGGCGCTCGCCTATGCGATCGAGATCGCGCGCGCCCTCGGAGCGGCTCACGAGCACCTGATCGTGCACCGCGACGTCAAGCCCCAGAACGTCCTCATCGACCCCGAGGGAGGCGCCAAGATCACCGACTTCGGCATCGCGCGCACGCTCACAGAGGAGGGGCTGACGATGGCGGGGAGGGTCCTCGGCACGACCGACTACGTCTCCCCCGAGCAGGCCCTCGGCCAAGGGGTCACCGGGCAGTCCGACCTCTACTCGCTCGGCATCGTCCTCTACGAGATGCTCACCGGGGAGGTGCCGTTCACAGGCTCATCGCCCGTCGCCGTCGCGATGCGCCACGTCCGCGAGGAAGTGCCCGACGTGCAGCTGCTCCGGCCCCGGGTCTCGGCCGCGACCGCCGCGATCCTCGACCTTGCGACCGCCCACGATCTCGACCGCCGCTATCCCGATGCGCGGAGCATGGTCGCAGACCTCGAGGAGGCGCTGGCGCTCGAGGCCTCGCGCTCTGGGCAGGCCACCGGCGAGGTCACGACCGTGCTGCGCACTCTCCCGGGCGCGGCGCGGCGGCGCCTACCCTGGCGGATGCGCCATCCCGCGCGCTGGGCAGTCTCGCTGGCGCTGCTCGTCGCGATCGTCGCGATCGTGCTCGTGATCGCGGCCGGGCGGGCCCACAAAGGCACCGGCGTCGCGCAGGACGTCGTTTCGCGGCCGGGGCTGAGCGCGGTCTCGCTGGGGCAGGCCGCCGCGCACGACTACAACCCGTTCGGCACCGGACCGGAAAACCGCGATCAGGCGCCGAACGCGATCGACAGCGACCCGAACACGACGTGGAGCACCGAGCATTACTACGACGACACCCTGAAGAAGGCTGGCGGCGTGGGCGTGGGGCTCTACCTCGACGCCTCGCCGGGCGTGATCGGCAAGGCGATCGAGATCCAGACGCCCACGCCCGGCTTCGCGGCGCAGGTGTACGTCGCCAACCACATCCAGCTCGGGCTGCCCTACGGCGACTCCACCCCGCTCGCCGGGCGCGGCTGGCAAGGGCCTGTGGGCAAGAGCTCCTTCGTGCACAACCGCGAACGCATCCGGCTCGGCCTGGATGGCCGGCGGTTCCGCTACTACCTACTGTGGATCGTCACGCTGCCACCTGCCATGCAGTCGGCGTCGCTGACGGAGCTGACGCTGTTCCGGTGATCGCCTCGCCGACCGAGCGAGCTGCGCTCAGTTCCGGTAGGCGCGGCGCTCCTGCAAACGCTCGATGCCCAACCGGCAGAGACGGTCGACGAGCTCGGGATAGGCGATGCCCGATTCCGCCATCAGCTTCGCGTAGACGCTCGTCGGGGTGAACCCGGGCATCGTGTTCAGCTCGTTCACCAGCACTCGCTCGCCGTCGACGAAGAAGTCCACTCGCGCCAGCCCTTCGCAGCCAACGCGTGCGAACGTCTGCAGCGCGAGTCCCATCACGCGCTCCCTCGCCCGTCGGTGAGATGCGGGCCGGCACCCTCAACTCCATCCCCCCGGTGGCGTACTTCGCCTCGTAGTCGTACCAATCGCCCGCAAACAAGATCTCTCCCGGCTCTGACGCGCGGGTGTAGGCGCCGGTGGCTTCGCGCTCGCGCGGGCGTGGTCGAGCACGCCGACCTCTACCTCGATCCCGGGCGCCGCCGCCTCCACGATCGCCAGCTCGTCGTGCGTGAACGCGCTGTCGAGCGCCGCGCCCATCCGCTCCATCTCGGCGACCTTGACGATGCCGACCGACGAGCCGAGGTGGGCCGGCTTGACGAACGCCGGCAATCCCAACTCGGCGATCTCCGTTAGCACCTGCTCGCGCGCGCGCCTGAAACGCTGCTCGCGCACCCCGACGAAGTCCACCTGTGGCACGGCGCCGCCGGGCACTGACATCAGCTCTTTGAACAGCACCTTGTCCATGCACACCGCGGACGGGGCCACGCCCGCGCCGACATATGCGACGTCGAGCGACTCGAGCAGCCCCTGCACGGTGCCGTCCTCGCCGAACGGGCCGTGCAGCGCCGGGAAGACCACGTCCACCCCCTCCATCAGCCCCACGCCCGGACTGACGCTCAAGCGCTCGCCGGCCCCGTCGCGCCACACCCCATCCCGGCCGATCTCCACCCACACGACCTCATGCCCGGCCGCCAGCAGGCCGTCGCGCACGGCCGCTGCCGAGGACAGCGACACCTCGTGCTCGGACGAGCGCCCCCCGGCGAGCACCGCGACCGTGAGGGTCCGGGCGATCGAGGCGGTCGGACCACTCATCCCGTCGGGGCCGGCGGCGGCGGGGCCGTCGTTGTCGTGGTGGTCGGCGTCGTCGTGGGTGTCGTGGTCGGCGTCGTGGGAGTCGGCTGCGGGCCGAGCACGCCGACCGTGATCGTCACCGTCGTGCCCCTTCGCGCGTGCGCGCCAGCCGCCGGGCTCTGCTTCAGCACCACCCCGACCTGGGCCGGTTCGGTCGTCGCCGCCGAGGCTGTCTTGGGTGCGAACCCGGCCGCGCCGAGCGCCGCTGCCGCCTGCGCCTCGTTCTGGCCCACAACCCCCGGCACGGCGATCTCGTTTGGCGCCTTGGCCACCACCAGATCGACCTTTCCGCCCGCCGCCAGCGACGTGCCGAAGCCGGGCGACTGCGAGAGCACGGTGCCGGGCGACTGCGCCGTCGATGTGCGCGAGCCCACCGAGCCCACCGTCAGCCCGGCGTCTGTGAGCGCCGCTTCGGCCCCTTCCCGCGTCTGGCCCGTCAGGTCCGGGACGCGCACCGGCGCGGGACCGCTGGAGACGAGCACCGTGACGGCGCCGCCGACCTTCAGTTCGCTGCCCGCGGGCGGGTCGGTTGCGATCGCCTGACCCGCCGCCACGGTCGCGCTGGCCTCGGGCTTCGTGGTGGACTTGAAGCCCGCTTTGCGCAGCCGTGCCACCGCCTGGGCGGCGCTCAACCCTTCCACGTTCGTCACCGTGGCCCGCCCGGGGCCGCTGGAGACCGCGATGCTCACGCTCGCTCCCTTCTTCGCCTGAGCGCCGCCCAGCGGGGTCTGGCTCACCACCAGACCGCTTGCCACCGTCGCGCTCGAGACCTGCGAGGCGGCCACGCTCAGCCCGGCGTGGCGCAGCCTTGAGCTCGCCGCCTGTTCGGTCTGCCCGGTCACGTTCGGCACCGCTACCGTACTTCCGCCGATTGGGAGCAGCAGGAGCGCGAGCACGACGAGGGCGGCGACCAACACGCCGGCGAACGCCCACCACAGCCACGCGCTCACACCGCGACCGCTTTCCCCGGCGAGGAGATCCCCCTCTTCGTCGAACCGCCCTCCGGGCGCCAGCAACAGCGGACCGGCGGGCGGCGGAGCGACAGGGGCAGGGCGGCGATCCTCCGCCGCGGCCGTCGTCGCGGTCGCGCCGGAGTGGACGAGCAGCGCACCGCGCTCGTGCTGCAACGCCGCGATGAACTCGTCGGCGCTCGCGTAGCGCGCCACCGGGTCCTTCGCGAGCGCGCGCAGCACGATCGCATCCAGCGACGTGGGCAACGCCGGGTTCAGCTCGCTGGGCGGACGCGGCTCGGCCGAGACCTGCTTGAAGGCGATCGCCACCGCTGTCTCGCCCTCGAACGGGATCTCCCCGGTGAGCAGCTCGTAGAGAATCACCCCGATCGAGTACAGGTCGGAGGTCGCGCTCACCGGATGTCCCTGGGCCTGCTCCGGCGAGAGGTATTGAGCGGTGCCCATGATCGAGCCGGTCATCGTCATGTCCGATGCACCCGCGCGCGCGATCCCGAAGTCGGTGACGCGCGCTCGGCCCTCCTCGTCGAGGATCACGTTGTGGGGCTTCAAGTCGCGGTGGATCACCCCGCGCTTGTGCGCGAAGCGCGCCGCTCGCAGGATCTGCACCGTGATGTCGATCGCCGTCGCCGTCGCGAGCGCGCCCTGCTCGCGCACGATCGTCTTCAGCGAGCGGCCCGGCACGTACTCCATTGAGATGTAATACGTCCCGTTCCACTCGCCTCGATCGAAGATGCCGACGATGTTTGGGTGCGACAGCCCGGCCGCGCTCGAAGCCTCGCGGCGGAAGCGCTCGACGAACTCCTGGTCCTCGGCGAAATGGCGATACAGCACCTTTACCGCGAGCTGCCTCCCGAGCAGCTGGTCCTCGGCGAGGTACACCTCGGCCATACCGCCGGAGCCGATCCGCTCGAGCACCTTGTAGCGCCCGTCGATGATCGTTCCCGGCTCGGTCATCGCGCAGACCTCAGCAGCTGCTCCATGACTTCTCTGGCGACCGGCGCCGCGAACGCGGCGCCCTGCCCCGGTACGCCCTGCAGGGTCACCGCGATCGCCACCCGCGGGTCGGCCGCCGGGGCGAAAGCGATGAACCACACGTTGTTGATCGCTGTGCCGATCTGCGTCTCTGCGGTTCCGGTCTTGCCCGCGACCTGAACGCCGGGGATCTGCGCCTCGGTGCCGGTGCCTTCGTTGACCACCGCTTCCATCATCGACCTGACCGCCGTCGCGGTCGACGGCTTCATCACGACCGCCTGCACCCGCGAGGAGATCTGCTGCGCCGTGCGCCCGTCCGGTTCGACGATCTTCTCGGTCAAATGCGGAACCATCAGCCTGCCGTGATTGGCGACGGTCGCGGCGACCTCGGCCATCTGCAGCGGCGTCACCTCGAGCTTGTCCTGGCCGATGCCCATCCGCCCGACGTCCACCCGCGAGCTGGTGGGCACAAGCACGCGCCCACCGAGGTACTCGCCGCTGGGCGACATCTCCGCGGCCGGGTAGTCGAGCTGCGGCTCGCGGTCGAAGCCGAAGCGGCTCATGTAACGCGCCAGGGTGCGCTTGCCCAGCCGTTCCGCCACCTGCGCCCACACCGTGTTGACGGATTTGGCCAGGCCTTGAGTGAGCGGGATGTCGCCGTAGCTCTCGTTGTTGTCGTTCTGCAGCGGAATCCCCGAGATCGGCACGTTGTCACGCCCGCTCACGGTCGACTGCGGCGTGAACGCGCCCGTATCGATCGCGGCGGTCGCCGTCACCACCTTGAACGTCGAGCCTGGCGCGTAGCCGAACTGCGTCGCGCGGTTGACGAGCGGCCTGCCCTTGGAGTCCGCGGTCAGCGCTTCGTAGTTGTGCCGGGAGCGCAGCGCGTTTGGGTTGAAGCTCGGCGAGGACGCCATCACCTTGACCGCCCCGTCGCGCGGGTCGAGCGCCACGACCGCCCCTTCACGGCCGGCGAGCGCCGAGATCGCCACCCGCTGGGCCGCCGGGTCGAGCGTGGTGAAGACCTCGTCGCCCTGCGGCTTCTTGCCCTGCAGCTGGTTGAGGATCGACTGCAGGTTCGTGCCAGTCTGGCCGTTCAGTGCTTCGCCCCGAAAGCTCTCCAACCCCGAGCTGCCGAGGTCGATGTAGGAGTAGCCGATCGCATGGGCGAACTCTTCCCCGCTGGGATAGGTGCGCCGATAGACGCCTTCCGCTCCTCGCACGCTGTGCGCGAGCACCATGCCGTCGGCGGCGAAGATCGGGCCGCGGTCGATGCGCTGCTGCAGCAGCAGCGCCCTCGCGTTGAGCGGGTTCTGCCGCAGCGATGAGGCTTCGAAGATCGTCCAGCGCGAGGTGAACGCGACGAGCAGCGCGAACAGCAGGACGACGAGCCCGTACAGGCGTACGATCGGGCGGTTCACCGCTTGCCTCTCACTGGCTGACCTGTTCGAGTTCGAGGCTGCGAATCAGCTCGCCCGCGCTCGATTCCGAGCGCAACGAGTGGTCGAGCAGCATGCGGCGACGGGCGGGTGTCAGCGTCGAGGCGCTCACGCCCGACACGTACTGGCTGCTGTAGAGCTTCAAACCCGCCGGCAGCTGATAGGGAACCCCCTGATAGAGGGTCATCAGCCCGCGGCTGTTGGTCCCGACGAAGTAGATCGACTGCAACCCCAGATAGACGCCCGAGGCGAGCACGGCGAGCGCGACCAGCACGCTCGCGAGCACCGCGGCACGGCGCAGCGATCCTCCAGAGGCCTGCGTGGAACCATTCGGCGAAGACGGCCGACGGGGCGAGCGAGGGCGCACCGTGGGCGCGAGCGCCGGCACGCCGGTCAGCGTGGGGTGCTCTCCCCGAGCGGGCTGCGGCTCACCCGGGCGCAGCTCCTCCAAGCGCAGCAGCAGCACCGTGATGTTGTCGCGCCCCCCGGCCTCGTTCGCATCCCGCACGAGCGCCTCGCCCGCGTCCCGCAGACGGGGATGGGCGAGCAGCTCGGCGGCAAGCACGTCCTCGCCCACCATCGTCGTGAGCCCGTCGCTGCACAGCAGATAAACGTCGCCGTGGCGAGCGCGGTAGGAGCGGGTATCGATCTCCACCGTCCCCTCCGGCCCCAGCGCGCGCGTGATGACCGAGCGCTGAGGGTGCTCGATGGCTTCCTCCGGGGTGAGCCGGCCCTGGCGGATGAGCTCGTCGACGAGCGAGTGGTCGTCGGTCAGGCGCAGCAGCTCTCCATCGCGCAGGCAATAGGCGCGACTGTCGCCCACATGCGCAATCGACACCTCCTCCTCGCCCACGTACAGCGCCGTGAGCGTCGTGCCCATCCCCGCCTGCTCGACGTTGATGTGGGAGAGCTCGTGAATATGCGAGTTGGCGGTGAGCGCCAGCGCCGCGAGCGCGACCTCGGGCTCGGCGGTGTCGCCCAGGCCCTGCTGAAAAGCTTCCACAGCGATGCGCGAGGCGACCTCGCCGGCCTGAGCCCCCCCATGCCGTCGGCGACCACGAACAGCGGCGCACGCGCGAGCAGCGAGTCCTCGTTGGCGCGCCGCTGGCGCCCGGTGTCGCTCACGGCGTACTGCTCGGACACGCGCAGCATCTACTCCCCGCCTACCTCGAACACGAATTCGCTGTCGCCGATGCGCACGCGGTCTCCCGGGTGCAGCGGCCGGGGCGTCTGCAACAGCTCCTCGTTCAGGTAGGTGCCGTTGGTCGAGCCGAGATCTTCGATCACGACGATCGAGCCCTGCTCGTAGATGCGCGCGTGACGGGAGGACGCGAACGGATCCTCCAGACGGATCTCGGCGCGATCTCCGCGGCCGAGCACCAGGTCGCCGTCGAGGTCGTAGATCATCCCCGGGTCGTGCCCGGAGGCACGCTCGACCACCAGCCGCGGCGCCCGGTGAGCGGTATCGACGGGACCGAGCGTGGAGGCCGAGTACAGGCCCGTTGCATCGGCCGAGATCGCCTCGCCTTTGATCGGAATCCCGCCCGAGCCGCCTCGCCCCGAGCCGCGCAGGTCTTTCAGCCCGCTGCGCGCCACCCACAGCAGAAACAGGTACAGCACGGCGAGGAAGCCGAACTTCAGCGCCACCGATACGGGCTCGAGCGTCGTCATCCGACTTCGAACACGATCTCCGTGGAGCCGAGCTCGATCCGGTCGCCCGAGTGCAGCGGCTGCACGTCGCGGACCTCGTGGCCGTTGACGCTCACCCCGTTGGTCGAGCCCAGATCGGCGATCGTCCAGTCGGCCGCGCCAGGGCGGATCTCGGCGTGGCAGCGAGATACACCCGCGTCGTCCAGCACGATGTCGCAGTCGCGGCTACGCCCGATCGTCCCCCCGCCGGGCGCCATCAGCAGGCGCCTGCCTCCTACCAGCAACAGCGCTCGCGGAGCCCGCCGGCCGGCCTGACTCGCTTCCATCGGCCCGCGCACGCGCGCCGAGGTGCTGTAGATCATCGTCTGGCCATGCTCTTCGACCGGCTCCTCCTGCCGGGGGCCCTGATCGTGCCCGTCGGGCCGGACCAACCGTGCCTGGATACCGAACTCTCCCAACGCCAAGCGCTCGTCGGTGTGAAAGGCGACCTGCGGCGCGGAGGCCAGGACCAGCTGCTCGCGACGAGCGTGCTCCAGCAGGTAGGTGCACAGCTCCTCGGCGATCTCCTCCTCCACTCCCTCGTAGCGCGCGCGATCCTCGGGCGAGAGCCAGACCGAGTACTCGTTCGGGGCGTACACGCGCGAGAGTGACTCGGTGCGATGCTCGTCCATCTCGCGGGCAAGCTTGCGCGCCAGCTCCATTGGGCGCACCTCGGAGCGGAACATGCGTCCGAAAGCGCCCTCGACGAGGCTTGAGATCGTGGTCTCGACGCTCTTCAACAGGTTCATTTGCGTTGGCCCGGGCGGCTGTCCGGTAGTGCTGCTCCGTGGCCATGCTACGTGCTGTCAGACGGGGCCGCGCAGCGCACGGGCCGTCACGGCAAGGACACCGCCGGCGAGCGCGCCGAGCAGGGCGCCGCGCGGGCTGGGGTGGAGAGCCTGGGCCGACACGCCACTGAGGAGAGCCGGCGTGGCGCCGGCGAGAGCCGCGGCCCAGACCGTTGCTCCGATCACGTCGAGCGCCAGGCGGCGGCCGCGAACGATCCACGGCAGCACGGCAGCAGCGAGTGCCCACAGCGCCGCGCCGAGCAAAACGCCGACGCTCAGCGCGGGTGCGAGAACGTGTGTCGCGGCGGCGCTCACCGAGCCCTCCCACATCGCCCGCGGTGGAGTGCCCGCCGACGGACCGAGCCATAGGCGCCGGGCCAGCAGCGGCTCGGACAGGATCAACCACCAGTAGCCGAACGCTCCAAACGCGGCGCGCGATCGGGGGCGCGCGCTCTGTCCCGCGAGCGCCGGGAACGCGCCGGCGAGGCCCACCAGGCCGAGCACGGGCGCGAGCGCACATCCGAGCCAACCGGCGCCGACGCGGCGCGAGGCTCTCTGCGCGGGTACCACCGCGATTGGAACGGCGGCGGCGAGGAGCAGCAGCGCGACACCGGGCCTGCCCACCCACGCCTGCCAGACGACCGCCGCGAGCGCGAACGCAAGCCAGAGCACACGTGGCAGCCCCGGACGGCGGCCGATCTCCGGTGACCCATCCTCCTCGACGTCGCCCGCGTGCGCGCGACTCTCACGGAGGTCGGGCGGCGGCGGGTGGACGTGGAGATCGGTGGTACGCGGCCTTGGAGCGAGCCGTGTCCTGGGCAAGGCCCGCAACGACCCGACCGCTTGCCCTGAGACGAGGCGACTCTCTGACTCCGCCCTCGATGCGTCCTCGCCCACGCGCGGGTTGCGATCGCGGCGGCGAAAGCGCCGGACAGGCATCTGCAGCGCCTCTTCCAGCGCCAGTCGCAGCTCCTCGAGCGTCCCCCTGCCGGCGGGCTCGGGGACCAGCGCTCGATCGAGCGACCGTGTCAGCCGGCGAGGAAGGTCGCGGCGGCTGTTCTCCAGCGGGGTGAGCGGCCGGCCGATGCGGCGAACGGTCGCCGCTGGGGTCGCGCCACGCACCGGGTTGACACCGCAAAGCGCCTCGTACAGGACGAGCGCCAGGGAGTAGAGGTCGGCCGCCTCACCTGCCTCTTCCCCATCGCTTTGCTCGGGCGCCATGTAGGCGAGCGTGCCGAGCACGTCGCCTGTGCGCGTGAGAGCGTCTTCGCCCGCCAGCCGTGCGCCGCCGAAGTCGGTCAGCTTCGCCGCGCACGCCAACGCCTCCTCTCCCCGCCTCGCGCTGCGAGGGTCGGGCACGAGCACGTTCTGGGGCTTGATATCTCGATGGATCACCCCCCGCGCGTGCGCGTGCGCAAGCGCGCCGGTGAGCGCGATCCCGATCTCCAGCACCTCCTCGTCGGCGAGCGCGTCGGCCGCGATCAGCTGCGCGAGCGTCTGTCCATGAACCAGCTCGGAGATCAGGTAGAACGCATCCGCCGTCGCGCACGCCTCGTACAGCGCCACGATCGCCGGGTGCGAGAGCCGCGCCGCGGCCAGCGCCTCGCGGGTGGCCCGCTCGCCGTCCCCGTCGAGGAGCTGGGAGATCCGCTTGACCGCCACCTCGCGGTGCAGCAGCTCGTCGTGCGCTCGCCACACGACGCCGAAGCCGCCTGCTCCCAGCTGCTCGCACAGGCGATAGCGGCCGAGCACCAGGCCATCTGTCGCCGATGAGCCGCCGCTCGTGCACGCGGGCTGGATGAGGGTGTCGAGCGACTCCACCGACTCCTGCGTTCGCCGTCCGCAGGTAAGCTCCCTGCCCGGCAGGGCAGGAAAAGGCGCATTGAGCGAGAAGTTGCAGGCTCGTCAGGGAGGTGGTCGGCAGTCATACTGGCCCTTCCGGAAATCCCTGCATAGGAGCGCTTGGCTTTTGTCGTTCTTCGACGACGGCGAGGAGACAGCATCTCGGCCGTCCATCCGAGCACCACGAGCACGGCCGGCGGCCGCGGCGGGCTCCTCGCGGCAGCCCAGGCCGCGCCGTCCCCAGCACGGGGCCGAGTCCCCGCCGCTGGACCAGCACACGTTGATGGTGCGCCGCCGGGCGGCGGCGGGTGTCGGGGTGGTCCTGTTGATCGCCGTCGTCCTGATCGTCAACGGCTGTCTGAAAAGCCAGAAGCAGCAGGAACTCAAGGACTACAACCAGAGCGTGAGCCGGCTCGCGCGCGAATCCGACGAACAGGTCTCCCACCCGCTCTTCTCCGCGCTCTCAAACGCGGGCGCCAAGTCGGCGCTGAACGTCGAGGTGCAGATCGACCAGCTGCGCATCCAAGCGCAGGACATCGCCACGCGCGCGAAGGGATTGAACGTGCCCGGCGACATGGCGGCCGCGCAGCGCGACCTGCTGCTGGCGCTCGACTTGCGCGTCCAAGGGCTGACCAAGGTGGCGGCCCTTCTCCGTACCGCGCTGGGGGGTCAAGCCAAGCAGGCGAGCACTCTCCTCGCGGGCGACATGGAGATCTTTCTCGCCTCCGACGTGATCTACTCCCAACGCGTCGCCCCGCTCATCCAGCAGACGCTTGCCGCCGACGGGATCCACGGCCTGAGCACGGCAGCGACCCGCTTCCTTCCCAACATCGGCTGGCTGGAACCGGCGACGGCCCTCGCGCGGATCACCGGCCAGTCGTCGAGCTCCGCGCAGACCGGGCAGCCCCTCACGGGTCACCATGGCAGCGCGCTCAAGGGAGTCACCGTCGGTGCCAGCACGCTGGAACCGGAACCGGCCCTGAACCACATCGGCGGCGGCGGAAACCAAACCTTCACCGCTCGGGTCCAGGACGCGGGCGAATTTACCGAGACCAATGTCACGGTCAACGCAACGGTGACGGCCGGCGGCAAGCAGTTCAAGGCCTCCCATGTGATCGAAAAGACCGAACCGGGGAAGACCGCAAACGCCTCCATCTCCGTCACGGGCATCCCGCTCGGCGTGGCCTCGAAGATCGAAGTGCAAGTCGAGCCGGTGCCGGGCGAAACCAACCACGAAGGCACCAAGAGCACCTACCTGGCGATCTTTGGCCAGTAGAGCCTGTCTCGAGCGCATGCACGAAGCAAGCGCAAGCGCGTCGCAAGCGCAAGCGCGCTGTGGACGCAGGTGTCGGGAGCGGCCCTGCAATGCGTCGCGCGGGCGTCGCGGCGGGTGCAGCGGCTAACTTGTGCCGATGATGGCCGCGAGCTCGATCACCGACACCCAGGGCATCGTTGCGCTCGGCGCGGCGGCAGTGGCGCTGCTGGCGCTGCTCGCCTGCGGGGCATTGGCGCTCAAAATGCGACGCTACAGGCGCGCGCAGCAGCTGGTGCTCGGCGAGCGGGGCGAGCGCGACGTGGTGGCTCATGCAGCGGACATGCAGGCTGCGTTTGCGGCGCTGCGCGAATACGTCGAGGATGCCTCGCTGCGACTCGACGAGCGCCTGCTGGCCGCCGAGACCGCGCTGCGCGGGTCGATCGCACATCGTTCACTGGTGCGATACGACGCGTACAACGAGCTCTCCGGACAACAGTCGATGTCGATCGCCCTGCTCGACGAGGAACGCTCCGGGATCGTGCTCTCGTGCATCCACCATCGCGACCAGGCGCGCGTCTACGCCAAGCAGGTGCATGGTGGACGGGGCGAGCTCGAGCTCTCCCCGGAGGAGGCCGAGGCGGTGCGCGTCGCGCTCGCGTCCCCGCCCGTCGACACCCTCGGGCCCACTTCCTGAGATGCCCCACGGCGACGCGCCGGGCGAGGATCGGGCGCCAGGCCCGTCAGATCTGCCGGCCACCACGAGGCGGGACAGGGTCGGCTACCTCGGGCCACGGGGCACCTTCAGCGAGGAGGCGCTGCTGGCCGGCGCCCTCCCCGGCACGGTCGAGCCGGTCCCGTTCAGGTCGATCTATGAGACCGTCGCGGCGCTGCGACGCGGTGAGGTTCGCTTCTCGATCGTGCCGATCGAGAACTCACTCGACGGGTCGATCAGCGTTACGCTCGACCTGCTCGCCGGCGATGAAGGGCGGCTCGAGATCGTGGGCGAGGGTCTGCTCACGATCTCTCACTCGCTGATCGCCTGCGAAGCCATGGGCTCTGGATGAGATAGAAACGGTGATCTCCCACCCCCAGGTGCCCGGGCAGTGCGAGCGGTTCCTGCGCGGCGAGCTGGCGCACGCCCGCATTCTTGCGGCCGCCTCGACCGCCGAGGCGGTGCGCACCGTCCTCGACGGGGGCCGACGCGGGCAGGCGGCGCTCGGCACAGAGCTGGCGGCCAGGATCTACGGAGGGACGGTCATACGCAAAGGGATTCAGGATCGGGACGACAACGAAACGCGCTTCATCTGGCTCGCGCGAGGCGGCGAGGGGGCCGCGAGATCGTCGCCTCCGTTACGTGCGCCGCCGGGAGAGCGGTGGCGGACGTCGATCGTGTTCTGGGGCGCCGGCGCCGAGCGGCCGGGATGGCTGGTGCGCTGCCTCGACGAGTTCGCCCGCCGCGACATAAACCTCACGAAAATCGAGTCGCGCCCGCGCCGCGAGCGCCTCGGGAGCTACATGTTCTTCGCCGATCTCACCGGGCGGGCGGAGGAGACGCCGGTGGCCGATGCGATCGCGGGCATGGGCGCGCTCTCCGCAGAGGTACGCCTGCTCGGCTCTTATCGGCTGCCACCCCGCCACGTGGGGACGCGTAGACGTCGCGCGGCACCCCGGTTCAAAAATCTTCCCCGCCACCTCACCACGGCACCTCGGCGCCCCGCTACACTGCGGCGCGAAGATGGAAAGCACAGTCCCACCAGAGCCGGTGGGGTCCGTGTCGCCCTCCGAGCACCAGCGGCACGGACCTGGCGCATCGCCTACTGCGGCGATGGGCGGTCGGGTGCTCGTCTTGAACGCCACGTATGAGCCGATCAACGTGTGCACCGTGCGCCGCGCGGTGGTACTGCTGCTCAAGGAGAAGGCCGAGCTGCTGGAGCGCGGCCGCTGGGAGCTGCACTCGGAGAGCTCCACGCTCGCTCGACCCGTGGTGATTCGGCTGATGAGCTATGTCAAGGTTCCCCGTGACGCGCACCGGCGCAAGATCACCCGCCGCGCCGTGTTCGCTCGCGATGCCTGGACCTGCCAGTACTGCGGATCGCGCTCCAACCTCACCGTCGACCACGTGATCCCGCGCTCCAAGGGCGGCACCTCGAACTGGGAGAACATCGTTGCCTCGTGCGCGCCGTGCAACCGGCGCAAGGGCGACCGCCTGCCGCGCCAGGCGGGGATGCACCCGCGACATGCACCGCGCACGCCGCGGGCCGAGATCTTCATCCACGTGGCCAGTCCCACGATCCCGGCGGCATGGCGGCAGTACCTGCCGCAGGCCGCCTGAGGGTCCGCTGGTGCAGTGCTCTCATACGACGAGGGGCGCCCTCGATGGAGCGCCCCTCGCGTGCTGCTCTGACTGGAAGACCGAGAGCGACATAACTGCGACCGGAGGGACCAGAGCCGGCGGTCGTCTCGGGGTGTCCCGGGTTGGATTCCGCTAAGCGGTCCAGCCTTCCTGCCCCCCGCTGCGGGGGATCCGACCTAGCGGCCGGTCACCTCCAGAGTCCCGTAAGTACTTTCGACCAACGTTAGGACCACCTCCTTTCTCTGGTCTGGCCAGAGTAGCGAACGGAGATGACGCGCGCGAGCGCCTACTGCTCCGATGGCTCCAGATCTTCGCCTGCCGTCTCAGGCGCGATGTCCTCGCCGGGGGGAGCGTGGGGCTGACCCGACAGTGCCGGCGAGTCGTCCGGCTCATCGCCGGTGTCGACGACCAGCGCCACGGCGCTGACGAGGTCGTCCTCCTTGAGGTTCATAACGCGCACGCCGGTGGCTGAGCGTCCCTGCTGGGAGATGCCGCCGGCGGCGGTCCGCTGGACCATCCCGCCGACGCTGATGAAGACCAGCTCCTGGTGCTCACGCACGACGAGCGCGCCTGCGAGACCGCCCTTTTTCTCGGTCAGCCCGATCGTCTTCACGCCTTTGGCCCCACGGTTGGTCTTGCGGTACTGGCTGATCTGGGTGCGCTTGCCGTAGCCGTTCTCGGTGACGACCAGCAGGTCCATGTCGTCGCGGGCGACGTCCATCGCGATCACCCTGCCGTCCTTGCCGACGTCCATGCCGCGCACGCCGGTGGTGTCACGGCCCATCGAGCGCGCGTCGGCCTCGGCGAAGCGCACGGTCAGGCCGCCGCGCGAGACCATGATGATCTCGTCGTCGGGATCGACCGCGCGAACGGCCAGCAGCTCATCGTCGTCGCGGATGTTGATCGCGATGATGCCGTCGGCTTTGATCGGTGTGTTGTAGGCCAGCAGCTCCGTCTTCTTGACCGTGCCCTGACGGGTGGCGAACACCAGGTACTTCGTCTCTGAGAAGTCGCGTGTCGAGAGAACCGCCTGGATTCGCTCGCCTTCGGCCAGCGGCAGGATGTTGACGAGCGCGCGCCCCTTCGCGGTGCGCTGTGCCTCGGGCAGCTCATACACCTTGGAGCGGTAGACCTTGCCGCGGTTGGAGAAGAACAGCAGGTAGTCGTGCGACGAGCAGACGAACAGGTGCTCGATGAAGTCGCCGTCCTTCATGTCCATGCCGGTCACGCCGCGGCCGCCGCGCTGCTGCTGGCGGTATGTGGCGAGCGGCAGCGACTTGATGTAGCCGGTCTGGGTGATCGTGATCACCATCTGCTGGTCTGCGATCAGGTCCTCGATGTCGATCTCGTCCTCGGAATGGCTGATCTCCGTACGGCGCTCGTCGCTGAAGCGCTCTGAGATCTCTGAGAGCTCCTCCTTGATGACCGCCAGCACGCGGGACTCGTCACCGAGGATCGCGCGCAGCTCGGCGATCCGCTCGGTCACGTCGGCGTGCTCCTGCCTGATCCCGTCGGCCTCGAGCGCCGTGAGCTGGGAGAGGCGCAGGTCGAGGATCGCCGTGGCCTGGACGTGGCTGAGCTCGAAGCGCGCCACGAGTTGCTCGCGCGCGTTGTCGCGGTCGCGCGAGCCGCGGATCAGCTCGATGATCGCGTCGAGGTGCTCGAGCGCGATCAGCAACCCCTCGAGGATGTGCGCGCGCGCCTCCTTCTCTGACAGCTCGTGCTTGGTGCGGCGCACGATCACTTCGCGCTGGTGGGCCACGTAGTTGTGGATCACCGCGCGCAGGTTCAGCGTGCGCGGGACGTTGTCGACGAGCGCCACCATGTTCACACCGAACGTGGACTGCATGGAGGTGTGCTTGTAGAGCTTGTTCAGCACGACCTTGGGAATCGCGTCGCGCTTGAGCTCGATCACCAGACGCATGCCGCGCTTGTCGGACTCGTCGCGCAGGTCGGAGATCTCGGCGATCTTCTTGTCGTGCACGAGGTCGGCGATCTTCTGGATCAGGCCCCCCTCGCCGCCCTTCTTGACCATGAAGGGCAACTCGGTGACGACGATCGCCTCCTTGCCCTGCTTGAGCGGCTCGATGTGTGCGCGCGCCTGAATGCGCACGCGGCCGCGGCCTGTCTCATACGCGTCGCGGATGCCCTGGCGGCCGAGGATGATCCCGCCGGTCGGGAAGTCAGGCCCGGAGACGTGCCGCATCAGCCCGTCGAGGTCGATCTCCGGGTCCTCGATGTAGGCGATCGTGGCGGCGATCACCTCGCGCAGGTTGTGCGGCGGGATGTTCGTGGCCATGCCGACCGCGATGCCCGAGGAGCCGTTGACGAGCAGGTTGGGGAAGCGGGCCGGCAGCACCAGCGGTTCCTGGCGTGAGCCGTCGTAGTTGGGCGTGAAGTCGACCGTGTCCATGTCGAGATCGCGCAGCATCTCGGTGGCGATCCGCGCCAGGCGCGCCTCGGTGTAGCGCATGGCGGCCGCCGGGTCGTCGTCGACCGAGCCGAAGTTGCCCTGCCCGTCGACGAGCTCGTTGCGCATCGAGAAGTCCTGCGCCATGCGCACGAGCGCGTCGTAGATCGCCGAGTCGCCGTGGGGGTGATAGTTGCCCATCACCTCGCCGACGATCTTCGCGCACTTGGCATAGGAGCGGGTCGGGCCGAGACCGAGCTCGTTCATCGCGTAGAGCACGCGACGATGCACCGGCTTCAGACCGTCGCGCACGTCTGGCAGCGCGCGGCCGACGATCACCGACATCGCGTAGTCGAGGTACGCCGTGCGCATCTCCTCCTCGAGCGCGCGCGGTTCGACGTTGCCGCCGTTGAGTGTCTCCGGCGTCGCCATCAGTCCTTACACATCCAAGTTCGCGACAGCGCGCGCGTTATCCTCGATGAATGCTCGCCGCGGCTCGACCTGATCGCCCATCAACATCGAGAAGATGCGGTCGGCGGCGAAGGCGTCCTCGAGCGTTACCTGCGCGAGCGTGCGCGTAGCCGGCGCCATCGTCGTTTCTCCGAGCTGGTCGGCGTTCATCTCGCCGAGACCCTTGAAGCGCTGGAGTTTGACGCCCTTCTGCGCGACGGTCATGACGGCGAGGTGGAGTGCCTCGAAAGACGGCGCGGTCTCGCGGGTGTCGCCCAAGCGCACCTCGAAGGCGGGGGTGCCGGCCAGCTCGATCAACTGCCCGTGGACGCGGGCCAGCTGGCGGTACTCCTGCGAGTCGAACAAGCTCCGCTTGATGCGGTGAGTGCGGGCGAAGCCGGTGCTTGCCTCGACGGCCTTGACACGGATCTCGAGAGGGTCCTGCTCGATCAGCTCGGTGATGTGCGTCTCGCCCTCCAGGCCAGTACGGCCCAGCAGCTCGATCGCTGCCTCCCCGTTCATCACCTGCTCGCCGAGCAGCGAGGACTCCTCGAGGAACTGCACCATGTCGTGACCGTGGACCGCACGCAGGGAGGACGACCACCCCTCGTACTGCTTGAGCAGACGAGAGAAGCGCTGCCAGCGGGCCTCGGTGAGCTTGAGCTGGGTGCCGTGACGGTCGAAGACGTCGAGCTTCTCCCACTTGTCCGAGAGCAGGATGTCCTCGAGCTCTGAGTCCTTTTCGATATAGCGCTCGCGCGCGCCCTGCTTGAGCTTGTAGAGAGGCGGCTTGGCGATGTAGACGTAGCCTTCCTCGATCAGCTCTTTCATCTCGCGAAACAGCAGAGTGAGCACCAGCGTGCGGATGTGGGCACCGTCGACGTCGGCGTCGGTCATCAGCACGACCTTGTGGTAGCGCGCGTTCTCGATGTTGAACTCGTCGCGCACCCCGGTGCCGATCGCGGTGATCAGCGCCTGGATCTCGGTGTTCTGCAGAACCTTGTCGATGCGTGACTTCTCGACGTTGAGGATCTTGCCCCGCAGCGGCAGGACGGCCTGGGTGTTACGGTCGCGGCCTTGCTTTGCCGAGCCGCCGGCGGAGTCGCCCTCGACCACGAACAGCTCGGCCAGCGATGGGTCCTTGACCGAGCAGTCGGCGAGCTTGCCAGGGAGCGTCGAGTTCTCCAGCGCCGACTTGCGCCGCGTCAGGTCGCGGGCCTTGCGAGCCGCGTCGCGTGCGCGCTGAGCCTGAACGGACTTCATGATCACCGCACGCGCCTCGCTCGGGTTCTCCTCCAGGAACTCGCCCAAGCCCGTGTTGACGATCGACTCGACAAAGCCGGCCATGCCCGGGTTGCCGAGCTTGGTCTTGGTCTGGCCCTCGAACTGGGGGTCGCGCAGCTTGACCGAGATCACGGCGGTGAGACCCTCGCGGACGTCCTCGCCGGTGAGGTTGTCCTCTTTCTCCTTCAGCAGCCCATGGTCGCGCGCGTACTTGTTCAGCGTGCGCGTGAGCGCCGAGCGAAAGCCCGACATGTGCGAGCCGCCCTCGCGGGTGTTGATGTTGTTGGCGAATGAGTGGATCGACTCCTGGTAGGAGGAGTTCCACTGCATCGCGACCTCGGCAGCGCCCTCCTCGGACTCGCCGGCGAAGAAGACGACCTTGCGGTGGACGGTGTCCTTGTTCTCGTTCAGGAACGAGACGAAGTCCTCGATCCCTCCCTCGTACTGGAACTCGGCCGCGTGGCCCTCGCCGCGCTCGTCCACGATCGAGATCTTCAGGCCGCGGGTCAGGAAGGCGGTCTCGCGCAGACGCTCCTCGAGGGTGTGGAAGTCGAACTCGAGCGTCTCGAAGATGTCGGCGTCGGGGAGGAACGTCACCGAGGTTCCGGTTGGGGTGCCCGCGGGGAGCGGATCGCCCTTGTGAAGCTCCGCCTGGGGAGCGCCGCGGGAGTACTCCTGCGAGAAGACGTGGCCGTCCCGGCGAATCTCGACGAGCAGCCGTTCCGAGAGGGCGTTGACGACCGACACTCCCACGCCGTGCAGGCCGCCCGAGACCTTGTAGCCGCCACCGTCGCCGAACTTGCCGCCGGAGTGAAGCACTGTGAGCACGACCTCGACCGCGGGGCGCCCCTCTTTCTCGTGCATCGCCACCGGGATCCCACGGCCGTCGTCGACGACCGTAACCGAGTTGTCGGGATGGATCGTGACGGACACCTCGGTGCAGAAGCCGGCGAGGGCCTCGTCCACGGAGTTGTCAACAACCTCGTAAACAAGATGGTGCAGGCCCATGACGCCGGTCGAGCCGATGTACATGCCCGGACGCTTGCGGACCGCCTCGAGGCCCTCGAGGACCGTGATGTCCTGTGCGTCGTAGCTGGCGGAGGCGCCCGTCATCGACGGGTCGTTGACTCCGCCCTTGGTGGCGCCTCCCTTGTCAGAGCTGTCGCTGCTTGCGGCCAATGGCCCTCCGATGACGTAAGAACGCCCCGGAATCCCAGGTGCGAAGACCACGGGCCGGGGCGGTTGCGGTGTACGCAGAATGATAGCACGAAAGTGCTTGCACAGAGGCCGGCACTGGACCACTAAATGCCTGCAAAATGGCCGGAAACGTGGGGCGACGGCGAGGGTTTGCCCCGCTGGCCGACGGTGACACGGGGTCGAGGCTCTGCGGTGGCACTTCAGCCGGTCCTGCAGCGCAGCTCTTGAATGGCGTCTTCACCGAGCGCGGCGTTCAGGCGCTGGACCAGATCGCCAGACATGAGGTCGAGCTCTTGAGCCCACACGGCGGCGGTGCATGTCACGGTCAGGGTGCCGGTGTGCTCGGCCGTGGGGCTGGCGGCTGCGGCGATCGCCGGTCCCACCACGAGCTCCCAGACCGTCAGCACGCGGGCAAGCGTCGTGGCCGGTGCGAGCGCCGCAGCGAGCTCCTCCAAGGCGCCGGACAGAGAGCGTGGAGCGGCTTTCCTCACGCCGCCAGCGCCTCCTGGAGGATCGCGCCCGGCGAGACGCGCAGCCGCGTGACCGAGGAGTCGCCCGCGCCGGGTACCTGGGCGAGATCGGTGGTGGCTATCACGCTCTGCCCTCCGAGCAGAAGCTCGTTGGCGAGCAGCTCCCGGCGGTCGGAGTCCAGCTCGCTCATCACGTCGTCGAGCAGCATCAGCGGTGTCCGTCGGCGCTCCCGGGAGAGCGAAGAGCGCTCCGTGAGCAATAGGGCGAGCAGGGCGAGTCGCTGCTCGCCCTGCGAGCCGTAGACGCGCAGCTCGCGGCCTTCGCGCAGAATCGCAAGCTCGTCTCGGTGCGGGCCGTGAGAGGAGAAGCCTCGCTCGAGGTCGGTAGAGAGGCGCCCCTCGAGCTCGGCGATGAACTCTGCCTCGTCAGCCGCCCGCGAGCGCGGGCGATACTCGATCGCCGCCGGGCCGCGGAGGCCGAGGTCACGGGCGCGCCGCGTAAACGGCTCGGCGAGCAGCGCGACCGCGGCGGAGCGGTTGGAGCTCAGGGCCATCGCACAGCGGGCGAGCGTCTGGTCCCAGGTCGACAGAGACCCCCGTGAGGCATGGCCTGCGCGGATACCGGCGAGCAGAGCGTTGCGCTGGACCAGCACCCGCGCGTACTCTCGGCGGTCACCGTCGCGCGGCGGCCAGAGAGCTGCCACGACCTGGTCCAGGTGGGCGCGGCGTAGTGACGGGGGACCCTTCAGAAGCTCGAGCCGATCCGGCTCGAAAACGCTCAGCAGAGGTCTGTGCTCGACGTCGAGCAGCCTATCCACAGGCGCTCCGTCAGCGCTCATGCGCTTATCCTGGCCCGGTTCGAACCCGACGCTGAGCTCGTGCTCTTCTCCTTCGCTCACGAGGCGCACAGCCACACGCGTGGCCTGCGCGCCGAAACGCACCAGCTCCCGCTCGTTGCGGGTTCGCGGCGAGCGCCCGGCGCAGCCGAAGTAGAGAGCCTCGAGCAGATTCGACTTCCCTACACCGTTAGGTCCATGAACGACGGTCAAACCGGCGCCGAGATGGGCTTCGGCGCGAGCGTAGGTGCGAAAGTCGCGGAGCGTGACGCTCACGACACGCACGGTGGTCCTACGCGTTTAGCCTGATCGGCATGATCAGGTACACAAAATCCCCAGAGTCCGGCGATTCGATCAAGCCTGGGCGCAGAGGGCTGATCAGCTTCAGCACGAGCTCGTCGGACTCGATGCTCTCGAGACCGTCGCGCAGGAACTCGGGGTTGAAGCCGATCTCGAACCGATCGCCGTGGAACGGAACAGGGATGGCCTCCGAGGCCTCGCCGACATCGGGGGTTTGGGCTGAGACGGTCAGCGAGCCCTCCTCGAAGCTCAGCCGCAATGGCACGTTCTTCTGAGCAAGCAGGCTGATGCGGCGCACGACATCGGTCAGCTCCGCTGCGGATAGACGCAGCTCGTGGTCGACCGACTCGGGGAGCAGCTGGCGGTAATTAGGGAACTGCCCGTCAATCAGTCGTGAGGAGAGCACAGTGTCGCCGAGCTCGAAGACCACCTGGTTCTGCCCAACGCTGACAGCCAGCGAGTCCGCCTCGGCTGCTTGCGCGATCCGCACGAGCTCCTGCAGGGCGCGCGCCGGGACGTTCGCCTCGAGACTGCCGTGCAGAGCTGACTCCAGCGAGGTCTCCTTGACGCTGAGGCGGTAGGAGTCGGTGGCCACCATGCGCAGCTCGTGGCCTGCGGCCGACATCAGGATGCCCGTGAGGACAGGCCTGGTCTCATCCCGAGACGCCGAGCGGGCGACGCGTGACACCGTCCGCATAAACGCCTCCGCCGGAATCGTGATGCGCGTATCCGGAGCTGGCGATGGAAGGGTGGGAAAGTCCTCGGCGCGCAGCGTACGGAGATGGAAGGTCGCCGAGCCCGAGATCAGCTCGACATCTTGCTCGGTTGGGCGCGACTCGAGAGTGACGCTCGCGGCCGGCAGTGAGCGGGCGACGTCGAGGAGCAGGCGCGCCGGAAGAACCACGGAGCCCGTGCCCGTCACGTCGGCTTGAAGTGGTACGCGAAGGCCTATCTCCATGTCGGTGGCCAGGAGCTCCGCGGTGGCGCCCTCGGGCGCCGAGATCATCACGCCGGAGAGAGCTTGGACGGCGCTGCGGGTGGAAGCGACACGCGTGACGGTCTGTAGTTGAGCCAATAGCTCCGCTGCGGAGAGGGAAAGCTTCATCGATGGACCACTAGGAAAGGGTATGTAGACATAGGGGCTGTGGACTTGTGTATTTGGCGCTGACGCTAGGGGTTGGTGTGGGAAGACGGTGCATAAGGCTGTGGACGCGACCTCGAAGTGTCTCAGGCCATGCGGTCGATCCTTATGGGGAGGTGCGTGTGGCGTCAGGGGTCGAGGTTTCTGCACAGGCTCTCCACGGCCTGCCGTGAGGCTTCGTCGCTTGCGATGCGAGCGGCCGTGCGCCGCCAGGCGTGCAGGACCGTCGTGTGATCCCGTCCCCCGAAATGTCGGCCGATCGCCGGGAGGGATTCGCCGGTCAGCTCGCGGGAGAGATACATGGCAACCTGTCGCGGCCATGCGATTCGCTGCGTGCGTGCGGAGGAGAGCAGCTCGTCGGCCGAGAGGCCGAAATGCTCGCATGCGGCCGCTTGGATCTCCACGATCGATCGCGGCTGCGGTGAGCGAGAGGAGCGAGCGCGTGGATAGAGGGTGTCGAGGACTTCGTTCGCCAGCTCGGCGGTGACCGGCCGCCCCGTGAGGGAGCTGAATGCCACAACCCTGATCAATGCTCCCTCGAGCGCACGAATGTTGTTGGTGACGCGCTCGGCGATTGCGACCAGTGCCAGCTCGTCTTCGAGCTCGACGTGGTCGTGGTGGACGCGCTTGCGCAGGATCGCCATGCGTGTGGCGATCTCGGGGGGTTTGATGTCGGCGACGAGCCCCGCCTCGAAGCGCTCTCGCAGACGGTCCTCGAGGGCCTGCAGATCGTGTGGAGGACGATCCGATGTGAGGACTATCTGACGCCCTGCATCATGCAGGGCGTTGAAGGTGTGGAAGAACTCCTCCTCTGTCTTGGCCTTGCGCTCGAGGAACTGGACGTCGTCTATGAGCAGGACGTCGACGTGGCGGAAACGCTCCTTGAAGTCGTTGGTCTGTCCCCCGCCGAGGGCTTCGAGGAACTGGTTCGTAAAGGTCTCCCCGGTGGTACAGCGCACGGCTGCACCGGGGCTGTGGGAGAGCAGCAGGCTTGCGATCGAGCTCAGCAGATGGGTCTTGCCGACGCCCGGCGGACCACAGATGAACAGCGGGTTGTATGCCTGAGCCGGCATCTCTGCCACCGTCAGCGCCGCGGCGTGGGCCAGCCGGTTGCAATCGCCGATCACGAACTGATCGAAGGTGAGCTTGGGATTGCCGAGCGGTCCCGCCGAGGAGCGCGGTGCGCTTCTACCCGCTTCCTCGCCCGTGCCGGAGCGCCCTCGGTTTCTGCTCGAGGCGCTGGAGGGCACGGGCGACCTGTCGCGTGGGCTGGCCTTTTCGCCCAACCCCCCGCGAGATCGGAGGGTTGTATCGGCAGTGTCGAGGCCGTCATGGAACTCGACCGTTGCACCCGCACCGAGGACCAGATCAGCGCTGGCTTGGAGAACTGCTCCGAAGCGCTCGCGAACCCATCTGGACGAGTGCGGAGCGGCTTCGATCAGCAGGTGCCCGCCGGAGAGCTCCAATGCACGCAGCGGCTCGAGCCAGATGCGGTATGTGGGCTCGTCTACTGCGCGCGACATCTCGACCTGCACGCGCGACCATATGTGCTCCAACTCAGCGCTCACGGCAGCGTTTACCCGTGTCTCCCCCGGAGAAAGCGATCGCAATTATTCAAGGAGGGCCCGCGAAGGACCCGGTCTGGCGACTATATCCGACGCCTGCTTGCGCCGATAACGGCTGACCGCAATTGGCGAGAAAATTCAAGCATCGCCCGTGCGGTTCTATACTTGTGCCTCGACTCACCGGCCGGCAGCCGAGGGATGCTGCCGTGCGGGAGGAAACGGACCGCAGGCGGAGAGCAAAGCCATGAAGCGCACGTACCAGCCAAAGAAGCGCAAGCGAGCCCGTGCTCACGGGTTCCGTGCCCGCATGCAGTCGCGAGCCGGGCGTCTGACGCTCAAGCGCCGTCGCGACAAGGGACGCAAGCGCCTCTCTACGTGAAGGCGATCGAAGCGCGATGAAGCCGCGGTCGTGGTCGCCTGTCGCGCAGCGCTGAGTTCGAGCGCGTATACAGGCAGGGACGCTCGACTGCCAACCGCCATTTGGTCCTGTACGCGTTTCCCAACCAGTCGACGGAGAGACCTCGGCTCGGACTGTCGGTATCGCGGAAGGTCGGTGGCGCGGTCGAGCGCAATCGCGTGAAGCGGCTGCTGCGCGAGGCGTTTGCTCGCGCGCAAGACGGACTGAGGCCCGGCCACGATCTTGTCGTCGTCGCCCGGCCGCGGGCGGGCGAGCTGGCGGAGCGGGAGGGCTTGGCCGGCGTGGACGCCTCGCTCGGCGAGCTGATCGCCAAGGCCGGCCTGCGCGTCACATCGAGCACGACGCAGGCCGAAGGTGGGACGTGACGCCACTGCCGCCACCGGTCCCGGGGCCCAGTGAGCCGCGAGCGATAACACGCCTCGCCCGCGCTGTCGTCGTTGCACCGGTCTTCCTCTACCAGCGGGTCGTCTCGCCCGCGCTACCGCGTCGCTGCAAGTATGAGCCGACCTGTTCGCGCTATGCGGTGGACGCGATCCGTCGGTACGGCATACTTGAGGGCCTGGTGCTTGCCGGATGGCGCTTGCTCAGGTGCAACCCGTGGAGCTACGGCGGATACGATCCGGTCGATGCTCAACGGGTGTTCGGGGCTGGCCGTCAGACCGGAGCCTGAGCGCCCGGGACAGCCCGCCTGTTGCCAAGTGCGATCAGTGCTCGAGCCCTACCACTCCCATCCCGACCCCTTCCGAGAGCCATTAGCCGCCAGACACCATGCTGATCCTCGCCAACATCATCGAGTCAGCCTTCTCCCCGCTGATCAGCCTGTTCGAATCGATCATGGTGTTCATCCACGCGCACTTGGTGGGTGGCAGCTGGGGTCTTGCGATCGTGGGGCTGACCGTGGTGATCAGGGCGGTGCTCGTGCCGGTGACCTATAGGCAGCTGAAGTCGATGCAGGAGATGCAGCGACTGACGCCGGAGATCAGCGCGCTGAAAGAGAAGTACAAGGACGACAAACAGCGCCAGCAGCAGGAGATCATGAACTTCTATCGGGAGAACAAAATCAACCCGCTTGCCTCCTGCCTCCCGTTCGCCCTGCAATTGCCGGTGTTCATCTCGCTCTTCTACATGCTGCGCACAGATCTGAAGAAGAACATCTGCGGCCCGGCGCTGAGGGCGCACTTCCACGTGGTCCACAACAGCCAGATCCCCTCCAAGGGGCTGGAAAAAGTCACCTGCCACCAGTTGCCCGGCGCGGAGCACTCCGCGAAGTTCCTGTTCCTCCCCGACATCACAGCCAAGGCGACCGGTGTGGCCCTGGTGGTGCTGATCGCCCTGTACATCGGCTCGCAGATCGTCTCGACGCTGATGGCGACCGCCTCGGCCGATCCGAACCAGCGCCGGATGATGCTTCTCCTGCCGTTGGTGATCGTCGCCTTCCTCTTCAAATATCCCGCCGGATTGCTTGTCTACTGGATTACGACAAACTCGTGGACGATCGTGCAGCAGTACTTCATCCGCCGCCGCATCGGTCCTCCACCCGCGCGTCCTGACCGCTCACAGGATTCCTCCAAGGGGATGCTGGGTGGCCTGCTGAAGCCGGCGATGGCAACAGCCGGCGTCGCCGCCGAGAGCGCACCCGCCGCAAACCCGCCTCGCCCGCCGCGCAAGAAGAAGAAGCGCTCCGGGAGGCGACGATGATCGACGAGGGGGGAGATGCGGGTCTGCCCGAGGAGGAGCTGAAGCCTGCGGAGGCGCTTGAGGAGCTGCTCGAGGAGATTGCGGATGGTCTCGGACTCGACGTGGAGATCGAGGTCGAAGAGGGAGACGGGGTGTTGAGCGGCCGCCTGAACGGCGAGGACGTCGGCCTGTTCATAGGTCGTCATGGGCAAACGATCGACGCCGTGCAGCACCTTGCCCAGCGGATCGTGTTTCCCGACGGTCCCTCGCCCGTGCGGGTGTCGATCGACGCCGACGGTTATCGCGAGCGGCGCGAAAAGTCGCTACAGGAGGACGCAGACGAGGCCGCCGAGGAGGCTTTGAAGTCTGGACGGCCAGTGGAGCTCGACCCGATGCCACCCTCGGAGCGGCGGATCGTTCACGAGTACCTGCGCGAGCGTGGCGGGGTTGAGACGCACAGCGAGGGCGACGAGCCTGGTCGGCGCCTGGTCGTTTCGCCGCTCGGCGATTAGGCCTCGGGAGTAGCGCGCGCTGATCCGGATCGCCCCGGCCGTTTCACGTTTTTCCCCCCCGTGAAACAATAACGCGCATGGACAAGCCGCAGGAGCGCGAGGTCACAGATATCGAGAGGGGGATCGTCACGGGCCTGCTCATTGGCGAGGGGCACTTCGGCGGGGACGGGAAGCAGCCGCAAATCACCCTCCGGATGCATGTCAGGCACGAGGCGATCTTCCGGTGGCTTCAAGGGCTGTTTCCGCGTGCTCGCTTGTATGGCCCCTATCACCATGGTGGGCGTTCCTACTATCAGTGGATGGCCCGCGGGCGGGTGTTGGCGGAGGATGTCCTGCCGGTCGTAGAAAGTGTGCTGACGGACCGGATCGATACTCACGTCAGTGCTCGCATCCGCGATATGCGGGCCAACTACCCCAGTTTCTTTGCTCGCCATGAGCGGCCCACCGAACGTCGTGTCCAGATGCTCGCGAGCGAATACGGACTGCCCCCTCGAGCGCATGTTCAGATGACGGCGATCCTCGAGGCGCTCGCGGGGGACGCGCGAGCGCCGACGACTGTGCGCGACCCCCGTGAGGCGGTGGACATCCATCTCGCCGACTCGCTGGTGGCGCTCGAGATCGACAAGATCCGCTCCGCTCGCCGCGTGGCCGACATCGGTACGGGAGCCGGCTTCCCCGGGCTGGCGCTGGCCGTCGCGCTGCCGGCAAGCGAGATGCGGCTGGTGGAGAGCCAATCGAAGAAGTGTCAGTTCGTGCGACGGGTGATCGCGGCCGCTGCGGTGGACAACGCGCGCGTGGTGGAAAGCAGGGCGGAGGAATGGCCCGAGGGCCTGGGCGCCCATGACGCAGTGCTCGCTCGAGCCCTTGCGCCTTCGCAGGTGGTGCTGGAGTATGCGGCCCCCCTGCTCGAGCTGAGAGGCATTCTCGTGGACTGGCGTGGGCGCAGGGATGCGGTTCAGGAGAAGGCCGCTCTCGAGGCGGCGGATCAACTGGGGCTCGAACGTGTGGAAGTGCGCAGCGTCAAGCCGTTTCCAGCGGCAAGAGATCGTCACCTGCACGTCTACCTGAAGGTGGGGGACACACCGCCGATGTTTCCTCGGCGGGAGGGAATGGCTCGTAAGAGACCGCTGGTCCGATGAGGTCGAGACTGAAGCGCAAGAGGATCCTCGTCACCGAGCCGCGCTCCGACCGCGATCGGCGCTAGCGTGGCGACCACATGGGCACGGTGTACGCGATCGCCAACCAGAAGGGCGGGGTCGGCAAGACGACGACGGCCGTGAACGTGGCGGCGTGTATCGCCGAGGCCGGCTATGAGACGTTGTTGGTGGACGTCGACCCGCAGGCGAATGCGACGGTCGGGCTGGGGATATCACGGACCCAGGCGCCCGGACTGTATGAGGTGCTGACCGGTGAGGCAACGGCCGCGGAAGCGCTGACAGATTCGAGTATCGACGGTCTGCAGGTGCTCCCGGCGGGGGCGGGCCTCGCCGGTGCGAACATCGAGATGCCTCGGATCGAGGGGTTCGAGCAGCGCCTGCGGGAGACGCTCGAGCCGCTGAGGGAGCGCTTTGAATACATCCTGCTCGACTGTCCGCCGTCGCTGGGGCCTTTGACGGTCAGCGCGCTGGTTGCCGCCGATCGGGTGATCGTGCCGGTCCAGACCGAGTACTTCGCGCTGGAGGGGCTGGCGGGGCTGCTGGAGACCCTGGCGCTCGTCCAACGCGAGCTGAACCCGCGGTTGACGGTGGCTGGGATGCTTCTGACGATGCACGACAATCGCACGCGGTTGGGGCGCGATGTCGAGCGCGAGGTGCGCGAGCACTTCCCCGACCTGGTCTTCGACACAGTGATCCCGCGCAACGTCCGCGTCGGCGAGGCACCGAGCTATGGGCTGCCCGTGACCCATCACGATCCGCACAGCGCGGGCGCGGAGGCCTATTTCGAGTTGGCAAAGGAGGTCGCGGCCCGTGGCTAAGCCAAAACCTGGGATGGGCAGGGGCCTGGGAGCGATCCTGTCGGTCGCGGCGGAGGGCGCGGAGGCACGCGAGGACGAGCTGCGCGAGCTGCCGGTCGAGTTGATCGTGCCGAGCCCCAAGCAGCCCCGCCGTCGGTTCGACGAGGAGGCGCTGCAGGCGCTGGCGGGGTCGTTGGGTGAGCGTGGTGTCCTGCAGCCCGTGCTTGTGAGGCCCAAGGCCGGCGGGACGTATGAGCTCGTGGCCGGCGAGCGCCGCTGGCGCGCGGCGCAGATAGCGGGGCTGAAGACGATCCCGGCGCTTGTGCGCGCGCGGGAGGATGCCGAGGCGCTGGAGCTGGCGCTGATCGAGAACATGGCGCGCGAGGACCTCAGCCCGATCGAGGAGGCGCGGGCATGCGCTGCGCTGGTTGAGGAGCTGGGGCTTACGCGCGAGGAGGTGGGGCGCCGCGTGGGACGGGGACGAGTGACGGTGAGCAACCTGATTCGCCTGCTGGATCTGCCCGACGAGGTGGTCGAGCTGCTGCAGGACGGCTCGCTCAGCGAGGGGCATGGTCGCGCCCTGCTGCTGGCCGAGGACCATGGCTCGCGGCGGAGTCTCGCGCGGAGCGCCGTGCAGGAGGGGTGGTCCGTGCGAACCGCGGAAGCGCGCGCGCGGGCGAGCAATACTCCGGCGTCCGCGGCGCGTCTGCGCGGAAAGGAGCAAGGTAAGAGCTCCTCCGGCCGGGCGCATCCCGACCAAGAGGCGGCGGCTGCGGAGATCGCCGAGGCACTCGGAGGAGCACTGGGGGCTGAGGTGCACGTTAAGACGCTGCGAGGGGGTGGATATCGCGCGGAGCTGTCGTTCGCCACGCCCGAGGAGGCGATCGAGCTGGCACGGCGGTTGCGCCCCCGAGCGGTGGCGTAAGCCGCCCGAGCGCTGGGGAGAGCCGAGGCGAGGGGACCGCTAGAATCGGCCGCCGCGGGCGATTAGCTCAGTTGGTTAGAGCGCTTCTCTGATAAGGAAGAGGTCCCAGGTTCGAGTCCTGGATCGCCCATCGGTTTTCGCTCTGCTTTGATGCTCGTCCGCGTCTCATTGGCTCGCTGGTAGAGGCTCCACCGAGTTTGTAACACGCTTGTGACATTGGCCTCAACGGGGCGGCGGTTCTAGTGTGAGGTATGTGACCACGCGAATCCTCATCATCGGTGGCGGCTTCGGTGGCTTCTATGCGGCCCGCGGGCTCGAGCGGGCGACCATGAACGGCGCGCAGGTGACGCTCGTGAGCGATGCCAACTTCTTGCTTTACACGCCCCTGCTTCCCGGCGTCGCGGGGGCGACGCTCGATCCGCGCCATGTCGTGGTTCCGCTGCGCTCGCAGCTGCGCCACACCGAGTTGATCATAGGCAGCGTCACGGGCTCCGATCCAGACCGGCGGGTGGTCGATGCGCGCAGGAGCGACGGCGAGAAGATCGAGCTTGGCTACGACCACCTGCTCGTCGCGCTCGGGTCAGTCTCGCGCATGTTGCCGATTTCGGGTCTCGCGGAACATGGGATTGGGCTCAAGTCGCTGTCCGACTCCACCGCGCTTCGCAACCGGGTGCTGGACTGCCTCGACATCGCCGAGTCGCTCCACGATCCCGCACGGCGCGCCGAGTATCTCGGTTTCGTCTTCGTCGGCGCGGGCTATGCGGGGCTCGAGGGCCTTGCCGAGCTCCAGGACCTCGCCGCGAAGGAGATCGAGCTCTATCCGCGCTGCCGCGCACAGGGGATGCGCTGGGTGCTGGTCGAGATGCGTGAGCGGATCGTGCCCGAGGTGCCTCCCTCCCTATCCGCGTTTGCCGCGCGCGAGCTGCGCAGGCGCTCGATAGAGATCCACACGTCCACGACGCTCGCGTCGGTCACGAAGCACGAGGCGACGCTCTCGAGCGGAGAGCGGGTGCCCGCGCGCACGCTCGTGTGGACCGCCGGAGTGCAGCCCAGCCCCGTTGTCGGCTCGCTCGGCCTGCCGCTCGACGACGGGGGACGGATCCGCACCGATCCCGAGCTGCGTGTGCTCGCCCGTCCCGGGATATGGGCGGTCGGTGATTGCGCCGCCGTCCCGGACCCAGCGAGAAGCGGACACGCGTGCCCGCCGACAGCTCAGCACGCCATCCGCCAGGGACGGCTCGCGGCCCGTAACATCGCCGCTTCGCTCGCAGGGCGTTCAATCCGCCCGTTTCGCTATCGCACGGCCGGCGTCGTCGCAGAGCTCGGTCACAACAAGGCGGTCGCGATCACGCTCGGTGTGCGCTGGCGTGGCCTGCCGGCGTGGCTGATCGCGCGGACCTACCATCTGCTGCTGATGCCCGGCCTGGGACGCAAGCTGCGCCTGCTGGTCGATTGGAACGTCGCTCTGGTGTTCGGCCGCGACGCCTCTTCCCCCGGTCCCCTCGGCAGCCCGACCCCGCTTCAGCCCGCCGACGAGCTCATGACTCAGGACCCTCCACCCCGAGATACCTGAGCGCCGATCGAGCGGCGTGATACCCGTTCATCCCATGCGCTCCTGCGCCTGGGGGTGTCGCCGCCGAGCAGATGAGAACGCCCGGAATGCCGGTCGAGTAGGGATCGAACGCGAAGCGCGGGCGGATCAGGACCTGGAGCGGAGTGTTTGCTCCGGTGATGATGTCGCCGCCGATGTAGTTGGCATTGTGGACGGCGAGCTGCGCGGGCCCCCGCACCGCCTTCGCGACGATCCGTTCGCGCAAGGCTGGCGCGAACCGTTCCAACTGATCGATCAGGGCTGTCTCGCCGTCGCCTTCGTACCCGCTCGGCACGTGCGCGTAGGCCCACACCGGGTGGACGTCGCCGACGGAGCGTTCGGGGTCGGCGAGGTACTGCTGGCCGACGAGCACGAACGGGCGCTCGGGCATCCGCCCGCGGTTGACATCGCGCTCGGCTGCGACGAGCTCCTCGAACGAGCCGATCGCGTGCACCGTTCCCGCGCGGCGGCAGGCCTCGTTCGTCCACGGCACGCCGCCTTCCACGGCGAGGTCGACCTTGAACGCGCCCGGCCCGTGCCGGTAGCGCCCGTAGGCTCGCGCTACTCGGCCGGGCAGGCGCTCGCCGGCGATCTCGGCGACGGCGCGCGGAGCAAGATCGAAGACGACCACGCTCGCATGCGGGAGCTCGGACAGCGAGCGCACACGCACGCCCGTCTCGATCCGCCCACCGTACGCCGTCAATACAGCGACGAGTGCGTCGCCGATCGCGCGCGAGCCGCCGTGTGCAACCGGCCAGCCGAGCCGGTGGCAGGCTGTCGTCAGAGCCATGCCCACAGCCGAGCTCAATGGACGGTCGAGCGGGCTGAACGCGTGCGCTGCAACGCCCCCGAACAGTGCCTTTGTCTGAGGGTCTTTCCAGATCCGGGTGAGGACGGTGGCCGGCAGCGCCGCCGGCAGGCCGAACCGCGCGAGCGCGATCGGATGCCGCGGCACGTGCATCGCCGGCTGCAGCAGATCCCCGCTGAGCGCGTCGAAGCCCTTAGCCGGACCAGCGAACAGACGTCGCCACGCGTCGCCGTCGCGGCCGAGCCCCTGCGCCGTCTCCGCCAACGATTGCCGTAGCACGCCGGCGCTGCCGTCGTCCAGCGGATGCGCCAGATCGACCTCGGGCCAACGCCATTCGAGCCCGTGCTCGGCGAGCTCGAGCGAGTTGAGGAACGGCGAGCCCGCGGCCATCGGATGCACGGCCGAGCAGTGGTCGTGGAGCAGGCCCGGGATGGTCAACTCGCCACTGCGGGTTCCGCCGCCGATCGAGTCCTCGGCCTCGAGCACCGTGACCTCGACGCCCGCGCGAGCGAGCGAGACCGCGCAGGCAAGCCCGTTTGGGCCCGAGCCGACGATGATCGCGTCGCTCAACCTGCGTCCCCGCAGCCGTGCTCGCTCGCGGCGCCGGCGCCTAGGCCGCTCACGATCCGGCGCCCCGGACGCCGTATCCCGCCTCTGCCCGGTCTTGTACGGGCCCCTCACGCCGGCGGGTGACGTGCACGGGAAAATTCCACGACTCTTCGAGCCACGGCAGCCGCTCGAGCATGTCGGCGATCGCGACCCAGCCCTCCTCGATCAGCCCGCTGGCGGCGTCGTAGATCCGGTAGCGCTGGCGCTGCACATGGGCCGGCTGGGACTCCAGGGTGACGATTCGCAGCTCGCCCTCGGCGTAGCCGCAGCGTTCCTGCACCGCTTCGAGCAACTGCAAGCCGTGGAAGTGGCCGTCGCCGAAGTTCCAGCCGTTCACGACCCCGGACACCAGCTCGCCCTCGCGCACGTCGTAGGCCTCGACGTCGTCCACGGCACGCGGGAGCAGCGCGTTCAGGGCGCGGCCGTGCAGGTGCATCGAGCGGAACGCGAGCCCCTTGGCCATCAGCAGCTCGGCGGTCTCGCGGTCGTACACCCTGATCAGCTGCTCGACGACGATCGGCGCCGGCTTGCGGATCATGCGGTCGAGCCGCTCCTCCGCGCCCGTGTCCTTCGCGAACAGCCACTGTGTCGCCGCCCAGTTGCCGGCGTAGTAGCGCATCGACGGCAGGAACGAGATCTTGTCGGGGCGAAGGTTGCCGAGCACCGGCATCAGCACGCCGAGGACGATCAGGATCGCGATCAGCAGCGGATCGTTCAGGGTCGAGAACGGCACGTCGCCGTAGTGCCCGAACAGGAACAGCAGCCCGAAGATCATGAACAGGTTCCACTCCAGCGGCACGGCGAGCGGGAACGTCGAGGTGATGTGTGCGTGGAACAGGATCATCCCCACCAGCGCGATCGTTCCCACGGTGCCGCCTCGCGAGAGCAGCAGCACGAGCGGCAGCGTGAACTCGACGACGGTGCCGAGATGCGCCGCCACGTGCGCGAGCGGCGACGGTGTGATGTCGGACGGGTAATCGCGCCACAGCCTGGCCTTGGCGGTTCGCGAGCGGTTCCACGGCGTGTTGCTGATCATCACCGCCACGACGAACGGGAAGTGCCGGTTCAGCTTCGACGACGCGGCGCCCCACCAGATGCAGAAGAACACGAGCTGTGCGGCGAGGATCGTGCTGCGGGGTGGGAACAGGAAGACGATCAGCAGGAACGCGTAGACCTCCGGGCGGGCCGCCAGGAACGCGACCTTGTCGCGCAGCCCGAGCAGCGCCAGCAACCCGAGCAGCACGGCGATCGCGGCCGGGTCGAGCCTGCCGCCGGCCGTCCCCGCGACCCGGTCCCCGCCGGAGGCCAGCAGGTACACGGCGGTCGCGAGCACGCCCGCGTAGAGCAGCACGTCGGCGACCGCCCTGCTCGAGCCGCGCGTGAACGGCACCGTCGCAGGCCATGGCGCCAGACGCACCGTGCCCGGCCACAGCCAGTACAGGATTCCGCCGATCGGCGGGATGAAGCGAAACGTGAGCGGCATCGAGCCGCAGCCGAGGCCGACGATCTCCCACAGCAGCACCCACACGGCGACCTTCTCGAACACGATCGGCTCGGTCCACCAGTGGCCGACGTTGCCCAGGCCTCCTGTGTCCGGGACGCTCGCAGAGACGATCAGCAGCGCGGCGAAGACGAACAGCACGAGCTTTACGACGTAGAGCAGGTAGACGGCGTACGGGGTGCCGACGCCGTTGAGCGCCCAGTCCTGCGCCAGCGGCTTGATCCGCGCGAGGTGCGGCAGACGTTTCCATTCGGCGACGTCGACCGGAGGGTCTGCCGGCGCGATGAACCCCATGACGTCCCTCCCCTCGAAGATAGCGACCGGCGACCAGACGACTGCCGGCGACGGTAGCGAATCGTCCACCGGAGATGCAACCGGGCCTGCATGACGCACGCCCGTCCAACGGTGCTAAGGCAACCGTCGACCTCTGCCGATGATGGGCTCGTGACCTCTCTTCGCCGTTCTTCTTCCCCCATCGCCGGCCTCTGCTCGGCCGCTATGCGTCGACTGGCGCCCGTCTTCCGGCCGGGGGCGATCATGTCGGCCTCGCTCATGCTCGCCCTCCTGGTCGTCCCGGCGTCTGCCGGCGCCCATGTCGTCGAAGTGGGGGGCTCTAAATTTGGCGTGGAGAGACACAGCGCCCCGGCGCATCTGCTCGAAGGCGAAGAACAGCAATGGGGAACGTTTGCCAACCCAGGCGGAAGTCCGGTCCTGCACCAGAACTCGACCTACGCGATCTTCTGGGATCCCAATTATCACTACCTCGATCCTTGGACCGAAGTGATCGATCAGTTCTTCCAGAACATGAGCTTGGCTAGCGGGAACCTGGCCAGCGTGTTCGCGGTCGATACGCAATACACCGACAAAACCAACAAGCCTGCGTTCTTCAAGTCCGCGTTCCGCGGCTCCTACGCTGACAAAGCTCCGTACCCCTCGCCTGCGGGATGCACGAACCCGGAACCGCTTGCCGAAGGTGAAAATCTAGGCTGCCTCAGCGATAAGCAGATTCGGGCACAGCTTGAATCGTTTATATCCCGCGAAAAACTTCCCAAGGGTACGGGTACGATCTACTACCTGCTCACCCCCCCCGGTGTCACTGTCTGTACCGACGAAGGGCCGAGTGCAGAACACTGCTCGACCAACTCCAGCTCCCCAGCAAGCTTTTGCAGCTACCACTCGGCGATCACGCCGACCAATCCGAGCACCGGCGACGCCAACACGGTCCTCTATGGGGTGATCCCGTGGACGGCGGGGAGCATTGGCGACCCGTTGCTGGTACCCGGTAATCGCACCTCGGGCTACGACTGTCAGGACGGCGGTTTTGATCCCAGCAGCAAACCGATTGGTGAGGAAAAGGAGAAAGCAAAGAAAAAAACCGAAAAGGAAATAGAAGAATTCTCCACAAAGAACAAAGAAGAAAAAGAAACGATAGAAAAGGCGGAAAAAGCCGAAAGCCCGCATCAGCAGGAGCCCAACCAGGTTACCTCTTTTGAGCAGCCCAGCTGCCCGCACAATGTGTACGACGGTGGCTGTGATGTCGGCCTGGCTGATGTGATCATCACCCAGATCGCGTCTGAGCAGCAGAACATCGTTACCGATCCGCTGCTCAACGCCTGGCAGGACAAAAACCACAACGAGGTCGTCGACGAGTGTCGCAACGTTTTCGAGCTCGCGCTCGGGGGGGCGGTGACGGCAAACGAAGAAAGCGACGCCGGCACCCTATACAACCAGATGTTTGGCACCGGTACCTATTATCTCAACGATGCCTTTAACGCCGCCGCACTGAAAATCTACCAACCGGGCGGCCCGTGCCTGCAACATGTAAACCTCGTCCCCTCGTTCACCGCGCCGACACCGGTCAAGGCGGGCGAAATTGTGGGTCTAAACGGTCTCGAGTCGAACGTCGCGCTGAATGCGGCCGTCGATTTCCCGGGCGGTGGCGCGGAAAAGCTTACCTACGCGACCTACACCTGGAACTTCGGCGACGGCTCGCCCGAAGTCTCCGGGTTCGCTCCCGGCGCTCCGCCCTGTTCAGAAACGCCTTGGCTCAGTCCCTGTGCGGCAAGCGTTTTTCACTCCTACAAATACGGCGGCGTCTATGAAGTGACCCTTACCGTGACCGACGTCGGCGGCAACACCACCAGCGTAAACCACACGATTACGGTCGAAGGGCCTCCGGCCCCGTCGTCGGGTGGCTCCAGCTCATCCGGCTCATCCGGCTCATCCGGCTCCAGCGGCTCGGCGTCCAGCTCGACCAGCTCGACCTCCGCCCCCGGCCCCGCCGCCCCCGGCGTTGCGCCCAAAGCGCCCGTGCCCAACCCGGTGGCGGCCGCCGCGACCGTGTCGAAGTCGCTGTCACAGGTGCTGCGCGGGGGCCTGGTCGTGCGCTACTCGGTCAACGAGCAGGTCGCGGGCCGCTTCGAAGTCCTGCTCGCGTCGTCGATCGCCAAGCGCATAGGGCTGCATGGCTCACCCGCGAGCGGCCTGCCGCAGGGCACGGCGCCGCAGATCGTGATCGCAAAAGCGATCCTCGTGACGACCAAGGGCGGGCGCAGCACGATCAAGATCCTGTTCGGCAAGACAACGGCGGCGCGGCTGCGCAAGCTGCACAAGGTCTCGCTGATGCTCAGGCTGATCGTGCGCAACGCGTCTTCGCAGAACCCCGTCGGCACGACAGTGATCAGCACCGTCAACCTCGGTCGCTGACCTTTGCGCCCGGCGAGGATCCCGTGATTGGCCGCGGTCAGTGCGACGGACCCTTGCGGCGTTTCGCGCGAGCCTTCTCGCGGAACACGAAGTGCCACAGGGCGGCGAGCAGCAGATAGCCAAACACGAGCGACACGGCCGCGACGATCGCGATCGCCGTGCCGTTGCTTCCCGTTTCGGCGACCGATTCTCCGTCCAGCGCGAGCGGAAGCTGCAGGGCGAGCGCTCCGGCCGCTGTGTGTGGGACGATCGCCGCAATTGGAAGCAGAACGAGCGTCCCGAGCCGCGCGATGTCAGCGATCATGGGGCTACAGCCCCGGCGGGTGGCGCACCGTGTAACCCGCGAGCGACGGCGTCGACACAAGCCAGCGCGACGCGTACGGCCCGCTGCGGCCCGCGGTGTCGAACCAGACGCCGTTCACGTCCATGAACGTGTGGCCCGCGTTCGCATAGATCGTGATCCAGCGTCCCGGGCCGGGTTCTCCCCAGCTGGCGAGGTCACCGGAGACGAGCGGCGCGCCGAGCAGCCCGCCCGCGGCCAGCGCATAGCTGACCGAGCCCGAGCAGTCGTAGCCGTTGGCGATGAACGAGCCGTGTCCTCCGCCCCAGATGTAGGGGAAGTCGGCGATCGCGTTGCCGCCGGCGACCACCCGCTGCACCGCTTCCGGAACACCGCTCGGAATCGGGATGGTGCCGTCGCCGCCGACCGAGAAGCCACCCGCCACGGGCGTGAGCGCGCGCCGCTGGGCGGCTCGTTCCCGAACTTTGACCTGTTCCTCTTCGCCGAGCTCTTTGCGTACTTCGGCGTCCGACTGTGCGCCCGGTGCCACCACGGCTTCGCCGGCCGCGCTAGGCGAGCCGGCCGCACGGTGGCGTTGCACCGATGCCGCCGGTAGGGGAAAGCTCTTGGATTCTTCAGGGTCCGCCACCTCGTGCGCGACCCCGCCTCCGCCCGCTCCCGCCGCCAAAGCGGAGTCCGTCTGGCCATGGGAGTCCGTCGTGGCGCTCTTCGGCGTGGCAGCGCTCGTCGGCTTGCCGGGTGGGTGAGGGGGATCGGCCCTGCCGGTTTTCGAGGTGCTACCGGGTTTGGCCGCAGTGGTCGCGTGTGGGCTCTGCGCCGTTCGCCCGGTCGTGCCGCCGGCGGGGCGCCCCGCCGTGCTGCTCGCCTTCACGACCGCCGCCGCCCGCCCGCCGGTGGGCACCGCCGCTTCCCCGCAGCCCGCGATCGCCGCCGCTGTGAGCAGGCAGCCGAGCACGCCGATGGCTTTCCCCGCGAACGTCATCGCCAACAGGCTAGCGTGGCTATCCGCCCCAGCGTGTCGCTACCCTAGGTCGGATGCGCGAGCAAGCCACCGTGGTGGAGGTCCGCCCTCACCGGCCGCACATGCGCCTGCTGCACGGGATGCGCAAGCCGGCCAACTGGCTCCAGCTGATCCGCTTCGGCCTCGTCGGCGGGCTCGGGTTCGTCGTCAACGTCGGCGTCTACGCGCTGTGCGTGCACGCGCTGAAGATCGACTACCGCGGCGCCTACGTGATCGCGTGGCTGATCGCCGTGACCAACAACTTCCTGCTCAACCGCCACTGGACGTTCGACGCCGCCACGGGCAGCGTGCGCTTCCAGGCGATCCGCTTCTTCGTGGTCAGCGTCGTCGCGGCCGGCTTCGGCTTTCTGCTGCTGACGCTGCTCGTCGAGGACGCCGGGCTCGCCAAGGTGCCGGCCGAGGCGCTCGCGGTCGCGGCGTCCACGCCGCTCAACTTCATCGGCAACAAGCTCTGGAGCTTTCGCCTGCGGCACTGAGCTCGGTTGGCCGGCCTCGATGAGGCGCCGCGGCCCCTCCCAGAGCCGTTCTGGGCGGGACTTGGTGGGCACCTATACTTTCCCTTTCCCCCTCTCGGAGGATTTCTCGTGCAGGAGATGGTCATCTACGGCGTCAGCTTCGACATGGTTGGCAAGCAGCCGATCGTGCTTTTGAAGACGGTCGACGGCAACAAGTTCCTGCCGATCTGGATCGGCCATCCGGAGGCCGCCTCGATCCTGATGAAGCTCCAGGGCGCCGGCACGCCGCGGCCGATGACGCACGACCTGCTGTGCGACATCCTCGGCGAGCTCGACGTCAAGTGCACGCAGGTGTCGGTGACGGAGCTGCGCGAGAACACGTTCTTCGCCTCGATCACGCTCACGGTCGCCGGCCGAGAGCTCGAGATCGACTCCCGTCCGAGCGACGCGATCGCCTTGGCGGTACGCTCCGGTGCGCCGATCTTCGCCGCCGAGGAGGTCATCTCGGAGTCGGCGATCGAGTTCGAGCACAACATCGACGAGTCGGAGGACGTCGTCGAGAAGTTCAAGGAGTTCCTAGATCACGTCTCCCCAGAGGACTTCGCCGCGGGGGATTCCTAGCACGATTTTGGGAGACGCGTTCGCGCGCTCTCCGTACAGTCCTGTAGGCGCCGGCCATCACACGTAGTCTTTTAGCGAGTGAAGGCCGAGCCGAGGATTCTGGTGACCAGCTCGTCGAAGCCGATCCCGGCGGCGTCGGCCGCCTGCGGGAGCAGGCTCGTTTCGGTCAGGCCCGGCACCACGTTCGTCTCCAGCACCTCCAGTGCGCCGCTGGTCTCGTCGAGCATCAAGTCGACACGGGCGTAGCCGTGGCAGCCGAGCAGCCGGTAGACCTCCAGGGCGAGCTCTTGTGCACGCTCGGTAACGCCCTCGGGGAGCTCGGCGGGGCATACGAACGTGGTCATGCCGATCTCATACCGTGACTCGTAGTCGTAGAACTCCTGTTCGCGCGGGATCGCCTCGACCACTGGCAGTGGGATGGGTGCTCTGCTCTCTCCATCCGGATTCTGCGCATCCCCCTCACGGGGACAGTCGAGCACCGACACCGCGAGGTCACGCCCGCGGATGTAGCGCTCGAGCACGACGGCACGGTCATAGGACAGCGCCCCCACGATCGCGACCGGCAGCTCCTCGTGCGAGCGCGCGAACTTGATGCCCAACGCCGAGCCCTGGCGCGCGGGCTTGACGACCAGCGGAAATCCGATGCTCCGCCCCAGCCCCGGCAGCGCCGCGGCGATGCCCAGGTCTTTGATCGCGCTCTCCTTGAACGCGGCGAACTGTGGCGTCGGGATGCCCGCCGCGCGCATCAGGTACTTGGCCAAAGCCTTGTCGGTGCAGTGCAGGCAGGCCCCCGGCCCCGAGCCCGTGTAGGGGATGCCCAGCGTCTCCAACAGCCCCTGCACGGTCCCGTCCTCTCCGTCGCTGCCGTGCAGGGCCAGGAAAGCCGCCCGGGGCTGGAGCTCGATCAGCTCGGCCACGAGCTCTGAGCCGACGTCAACCCCGACGACCGGGTGCCCCAGGCGCTTGAGCGCGCTCTCCACGCGCGCCCCGGAACGCAGCGAGACGGTCCGCTCCAGCGAGCCTCCGCCCTTGAGGACCGCGACCGGTGCGGGCTCTCCCGCGACGCGCAGGTGTCCGCCGCGCCGTCCCTTGCTCTGTGTACCGGCCTTTGTGGGTTTGCCGACGGTCATCGCTTGTGCCGCCGCAAGCTCTCATCCTCAGTCACGGAACCGGGAACCTTCGGCTTAGTCGTGAGATCGGGACTAGGCGGCGCATCCTTGTCCGTGCCGCCCTCACATAGGCTCGCCTGCGCACCGGTCAATGCCCCCAACAGCCCGGTTTCGCCACCCATGATCTTGCCGATTCGCCGGATACCCTCGCGAATGCCTTCCTCGGAGGAGCCCGCGAAGTTAAGCCGCATCGAGGTGGCTCCGCGGCTGCCGTCGACGTAGGCGGCGCGTCCGGGCACAAACGCGACACCACGGCTGCGCGCGAGCAGATCGGTCGTGTCCACATCCGCGAGCGTCGCCCACACGAACAGCCCGCCCTCGGGCTCGGTCCAGTGCGCACGCTCTCCGAAGTGCTCGGCCAGCGCCTCCAGCATCACGTCGCGGCGGCGCCGGTAGAGGACCTTCAGCCGCTCGACGTAGGCGACCCACTCGGGGCCGCCATCGGCGGCGCGCTCGGCGAAGTAAGCGGCGACGAACAGCTGCGTGACCGGCGAGCTGCACAGGTCGGCGCCCTGTTTGCCGAGGTTCAGCTTTTCCAGCACCGCCCGCGGCGCGACCGCCCAGCCGAGGCGCAGGCCGGGGGAGAGGATCTTCGAGAACGTGCCCAGGTAGATCACGAGGTCCGAGGCCCCTTCCGCGCCCGCGTTGGCGGCGTCCAGCGAGTACAGCGTCGGCAGCGGCTCGCCCTCGTAGCGCAGCAGTCCGTACGGGTTGTCCTCGAGCACGAGCAGCTCGCGCTCGCGCGCGACTTCGACCAGTCGGCGCCTGCGCGCCAGCGACATCGTCACGCCGCCGGGGTTCTGGAAATTGGGGATCGTGTAGATGAACTTCGGCCTGCGTCCCTCCCCGTGCAGCCGGTCGAGGGTGGCCTCGAGCGCGTCGATTTCCATCCCGTCGCCGTCCATCTCGATCTGCACGACATCGGCCTGGTAGGCGCTGAACGTCGGTACCGCGCCGGGGTAGGTGGGCGCCTCGGCGACGATCACGTCGCCGGGGTCGATCAGCGTCTTGCACACCAAGTCGATCACCTGCTGGCCGCCGGTCGTCACGATCACGTCAGCGGGATCGATCGAAGTGCCCTCGGCGGCCATCACCTCGACGATGCACTCCACCGTCACCGCCATCCCCTCGGTCGGGCCGTACTGCAGCGCGCGCGCGGTCGACTCGGCGGCGACCTGGCTCATCAGCTTCGCGTATAGCTCGGGCGCGAACGTGCTCGTATCCGGCAGCCCCCCGGCGAGCGAGATCACGTCGGGGCGTTCGGTCAGAGCCATCATCTCGCGCATCGCCGAGCTTTTCATCCCGCGCGTGCGCGCCGCGAACAGCGCCTCGTAGCGCGCCAGCTCGTATGCCGCCGGGCGCGCTTTGCGCCCTCCGTGAGATCCGCTGATCGATCGGTCCATGTGCTTACGCCTCGTATTCGCCGTCACGCCGCGCGAACCTCGCGCCACGCCCGGTCTGGTTCGCTGGACGCGTCGTCTATCGTCCTGGCCGCGTCCCCGCACGGTAGCGCAGACTCGACGCCACATTTGCATGCACGGCACCTTCTTTGACATCGGCCTCGGCCTCGGCCTCGCGCTCGCCTGCGGGCTGCGTCCCTACCTGCCCACCCTGCTCGCCGCCGCGCTCGGCTCCGCCGGTGCGCTTGGGGTCGGCTTCGGCGCCAAAGGCCACTTCCACTTCCTGGAGGCCGGCTGGTGGCTGATCGCGGTCGCGCTGATCTTCGTCAACTCCTACCTGTTGCAGCTGCGCCTCGGCCAAGAGCGCTTCCAGGCGGTCGTCCAGCCTGCGATCGTCGCGCAGGCGGTCGCGGTCGGCGCGCTGCTGTTCGCGGGCACGCTGTCCGCTCATGGAGACATCTGGTGGCCGGGGTTGATCGGCGGCGCGGCGGTCGCTGCGCTCGCGCTGCGCGTGTCCGGCCCCGTGATCGCGCGCGCGCGAACGAGGCTGTCCGATCGCAGCGCGCGCGAAGCGCTGACCGTGTACCTCGACGGGGCCGCGCTGCTGCTCGCGGCGCTGGTCGCCCTGCTGCACCCGCTCGGCTACGTCGCGCTCGCGCTGCTCGCCTGGTTCGGCTGGCGTGGGCGTGCGCGCGCGGACGGGAAGTACGCCGGCCTGCGCATCCTGCGTTGATGCTCACTCGAGTGCCGACAACTGTCGTGACCGGCGCCGGCGGCGTTGGACGCAGTAACGCGCTTACGTGTCTCCCAAAATGATCGCCCACGGACGCGCGCGGCCTTGAGCGCGAAGCCGCCCAAGCTGGTGCTGTGCGTGATCGACGCGATGGCGCCCGCCCCCCTCGAGCAGGCGGTCGCCGCGGGCACGGCACCGGTGCTCGCGGAGCTGATCGCGCGCGGGCGCTACGTGCCCGACTGCGTCGCCGCGTTCCCGTCGGTCACGCCCGTGTGCGCGGCCTCGATCGTCACCGGCGTGGCGCAGGACGAGCACCTGATCCCCGGCATGAACTGGTTCCATCGCGAGGAGGACCGCTACATCGAGTACGGCTCCTCGTTCCGCGCCGCCCAGCGCTTCGGCATTGCGCGCCAGCTGACGGACACGGTCTACAACATGAACCGCGCCCACCTCTCTCCCGACACGCTCACGGTGTTCGAGACGTTGGACGACGCGGACGTGCGCACGGCCGGCACGACCTACCTGATGTACCGTGGCCGCCACCGCCACGAGCCCCAGCGCGACACCGCGCTGACGCGCGTCGCCTCGACGCTGATGCGCCACGCGGTGCTAGGCCCGGGTGAGCTGTTCTACGCCGATATCTTCGCCTCGCGCCGCACCCCCTGCCGCTCGGGTCTCGGCATGCCGGGCGTGCGCGACCGCCACTCCGGCTGCGTCTCCGCCTACATGGTCGAGCACGACCTGTTCGACTTCTTGCTGCTGTCGCTGCCCGACAACGACTGGTACTCGCACAAGCACGGCCCCGACGCGCAGGTGCGCTCGCTCGCCGCGGCCGACCTGCAGCTCGCGCGTGTGATGGACGCGGCGGGCGGCATCGACGCGTTCCTGGCCGAGCACGCGGTGATCGCGATGGCCGACCACTCCCAGGCGCCCGTGACGGCCACGATCGCGCTGCAGGACGAGCTCGCCGAGTTGGGCGTCCTGCGCCCAGCCCGCTCGCCCGACGGCGACTCGCGCGACGAGCGTGCCCGAATCGCCGTCTGTCCCTCGCAGCGCGCGGCGATGGTCTACGCGCTGCGGCCGGCCGAGCGCGACGCGATGCGTGCGTCGGTGGCGATGCTCGCGCTCGCGATCGACGGCGTCGATCTGGTGATGTGGCTGGAGCGCGACGCGCACGACATGCCGCGCGAGGGCGTGATCGCGAGCGCTGTCCACGGCGAGTTGCGCTTCCACCCCGGCGGCGGGGCGGGCGTGAGCCCGCGCAAGGCGGGTGGGAATGTCACCGATGCGCGCGGCGTCGCCTGGAGCGTCGCCGGCGAGCTGGCCGCGATCGACGGCTCGCTCGACGCCGCCGGCCTGCTCACTACGCCCTCCTATCCCGACGCCCTCGCGCGCGCGTGGTCAGCGCTCACGTGTGCGACCTCGGGCGAGGTGCTGCTGTCGGCCGCGCCCGGCTACGAGTTCCTCGACTGGGGCCGTCAAGCCCACGTCGGCGGCGGCAGCCACGGCTCGCTGCACGCATCGGATTCACTCGGCGCGCTCGTCCTCTGCGGGGTGGATCTCCCCGAGCGCGAGCCGGCGCAGTGGGCGATCCGCGACGTCGCCGCGCTCGTGCGGGCGCACTTCGCACTCCCGTTCGGCTAAGAAGGTCTCTCAAAAAGAGCGGCGCGGTCACACACCAACAACCTGCGCAAGCGGTTCCCTGGCCTGGGCTGGACTGACCCCTGCGCAACTGACTTCGCCGGTCCCGGGTTACTCTCTCGGAAGGATGCGGACACCGGGCCTCGCCTTCGTCGCCACGCTCGCGCTGACCCTCGCCTCTCCGGCCGCTGCGAGTGCGGCTACCGGCACGTCGCTGCGGCCGGCGCCGACGACCACGAGTGCGACCGGGCACGGGAAGGGCACCGCGAAGACCACGACCCCGGCCACGCCCTCCGAAGCGCCGGTGCCGGTGCCTGCCTCGAACGTTCCCCCGACCGGGCGCAAGCTGTCCGCGGACCGGGTGCTCGCGATCGCGCAGGCGCTGGGAAAGATGAAAACGGTCCGCGCCAAATACCCCGGTTCCTACGATGGCGCCTACCTGAAGGGCCCATTTCGCTGGCAGGTCAGCTTCTTCTCGAAGAAGGGCGCCAAGGAGATCGGCCAGGTGATCATCGACGACGCGACCGGGCGCGTGCTCGAACAGTGGACGGGCTTTCAGGTCGCGTGGACGATGGCGCGCGGCTACCCCGGCGCGTTCGGCGAGCACGTCAACGCGCTGTACGTCTGGCTACCGCTGTGCGTGCTGTTCTTCGTGCCCTTCTTCGACTGGCGCCGGCCGCTGCGCCTGCTGCACCTCGACCTGCTCGCGCTGCTGTCGTTCTCGGTCTCGCTCGCGTTCTTCAACCACGGCCACATCTACGGGTCGGTCCCGCTCGCCTACCCGCCGCTGCTGTACCTGCTCGCGCGAATGCTCGCCCTGCTGCGACGCGGCGCCCGTCCCGACCCGCCGCGGCTGCTGATCCCCGCGCCGTGGCTCGCGCTCGGCGTGGTCTTCCTGATCGGCTTTCGCATCGGGTTGAACGTCACCGACGGGAACGTGATCGACGTCGGTTACGCGGGCGTGATCGGAGCGGAGCGGATCGTCGCCGGCAAGGCTTTGTACGGCGCCTATCCGAAGGACAACGAACACGGCGACACCTACGGCCCGGCCAATTACGAGGCGTATGTCCCGTTCGAGCAGATCTTCGGCTGGAGCGGCACCTGGAACGACCTGCCGGCCGCGCACGCGGCCGCGGTGGTGTTCGACCTGCTCGCGGTCGCGTTGTTGTTCCTGATCGGTCGCCGCGTACGCGGGCCGTCGCTGGGGATCGTGCTCGCCTACGCGTGGGTCTCCTATCCCTTCACCCTGTTTGCGCTCGAGAGCGACTCCAACGACACGCTCGTCGCCGTGCTCGTGCTCGCGGCCGTGCTGTGCGCGAGCTACCGATCCGTCGCGGCGCGCTCCGCGCGCGGAGCGTTCGCGGCGCTCGCCGGCCTGACCAAGTTCGCCCCGCTCGCGCTCGCGCCGCTGCTCGCCACCCATGGGTTGTGGGATCGACCGACTCCGACCCACGTCGGCAAAGGCGGCAAAAAGATGCCTGGAGCGGGAGACCCGCGGGACGGCCTTAACTTTTTCGACGCCGTTCGCGCGCGTACGCGCGCGCGCGCGAACGCAGCCTTTTGCATTGCGTTCACCCTGACAGCCGCGCTCGTGGCGATCCCCGCGCTGCGCCACGACACGCTGCACACGATCTACGAGCGCACGATCGCCTACCAGGCCAACCGCGGCTCGCCGTTCTCCATCTGGGGCCTGTACGGCGGGCTGCACGGGCTGCAGATGGCGGTGCAGGTCGCCGCGGTGTTGCTCGCGGTCGCGCTCGCCTTCGTCCCACGCCGCCCCGACATCGTCGGCCTCGCCGCCGCCTGCGCGGCTGTGCTGATCGCTTTGCAGCTTGGGATCGAACACTGGTTCTACCTGTACATCCCGTGGTTCTTCCCGCTTGTGGCGATCGCGCTGCTCGGGAGGTGTGAGGAGCCCTACAACCGCAGCGAAGACGGTGAGGTCGCTACGTCTGCGTGGGCGGAGGAGCTGCCGGTCTGGGCATCAGGACCTGCTCGATTGAGTCGGCTTTAAGCGTCCCTGAGCAGGTGATGACCACGCCCATCAGCCAGGGGTCCTCCTCGGACGTCTCGAACCGGATCGGCATCTGTGTCAGCAGCGACTCGATCGCCTGCTCGCGCTTCACGCCGATCACGCCACCGCGCGGGCCCGTCATGCCGACGTCGGTGATGTAGGCGGTCCCGCCCGGCAGCACGCGCGCGTCCGCTGTGGGCACGTGCGTGTGGGTGCCCACGACCGCCGTCACGCGCCCGTCGAGGTGCCAGCCCAGCGCGACCTTCTCGGATGTCGCCTCGGCGTGCATGTCGACGAGGATGTGATCGACGCCGCCGAGCTCGCCCAGGGCAGCCTCGATCTCGGTGAAGGCGGAGCGGCCGGCGCGCAGGTACAGGTTCCCGCTCAGGTTCACCACGCCGAGGCGCACGCCGCCGCGCTCGACCACGCACGCGCCGTGGCCGGGCTGGCTGCGCAGGAAGTTGAACGGCCGCAGGATCCGTTGCTCGGAGTCGAGATACGGGTAGATCTCGCGGCGATGGTAAGTGTGGTTGCCCAGCGTGATCGCGTCGACGCCGCCCGCGAACAGCGCGCCGGCCGCCTTCGGCGTGATTCCGAGGCCGCCGGCCACGTTCTCGCCGTTGACGACCACGAACGCCGGATCGAAGCGCTCGCGCAGGATCGGCAGGCACTCGAGCAGCGTGCGCCGCCCGATCCCGCCGACGAGATCGCCGACGAACAGGATGCGCGTCTCTCCCGCCGGCCGCCCTGCGGGCGCCTCGGGCTCAGCCATACTCTGGGCATGGCGGTGGGAGGAACGGTGGCAGGGGCATGACGGGCATATCTGAGCCGGGCGTGAGCGAGCAGGCGCCCGAGGCGGCGCCGCCGTCGGAGGAGGAGCGCGAGGTTACAGGCGCGAGTTCCTCCCCGGCGCCCACATCGTCCCCGCAGGGGGAGCCTCCCCGCGTGGTCGTGCCGCGCTGGGTCCAGCTGGTGCTGCTGCCGATCGCGCTGCTCGCGCTGTGGACGCTCGCGAAAGCGGCAGGGAAAGTGCTGTTGATCTTCATCGTGGCGGGGCTCATCGCGCTGATCCTCAACCCGGCCGTCGCGTTCGTGCAACGGCCTCGGGTTCCGCGCGGTGTCGCGGTGCTGGCAGTGTATGTCGCATTCTTCCTCAGCCTCGTCGGGATCGGGTTCCTGCTCGCCAACCCGATCGCCAACCAGGCGCGCTCGTTCGCCAGCGATCTACCCCATCTGAGCACCGAAGCAAACAAGACGATCGCCGAATTTCAACGCGAACTCAACGGGCATGGCATCCACGTGCACCTTGTCAAGCAGGGCAAGACGGCGTTGCAGACGCTGCAGGACAAACTGAACAAGAGCTCCAGCAAGATCGCGACCTTCGGCGGCGGCCTGGTCACCGAAGCCGCCTCGGCCGTTTTCGACCTCGTGCTGGTGTTCGTGCTTTCGGTCTACCTGCTGCTCTACGGCCAGAGCATCGGCGCGCTCGTGCGCCGCGCGCTGCCCGACGGGGACGGCACGGCCGCGGACGACTATCCCACGCTCGTCCAGCACGCGGTCGCGCGCTACGTCGGCGGTCAGCTGATGTTCAGCCTCGTGATGGGCGCCACCGCGGGCCTCGCGCTGTACCTGTTCGGCGTGCTCGGGATCTTTCCCGACGGGCGCAAATACGCGGTCGTGCTCGCCGTGTTCTACGGGCTGATGGAGCTCGTCCCCTACATCGGCCCGATCCTCGGCGCGCTGCCGGCCGTGCTGATCGCGCTGTTCACGGATCCGATCACCGCCGCCTGGGTGATCCTGCTGTTCGTCGGCCTGCAACAGATCGAGGGGCACATCGTCGCGCCGCAGATCTTCTCCCACACGCTGCGCATCAACCCGTTGCTCGTGATCTTCGCGCTGCTGCTCGGGCTGCAGGTCCACGGGCTGGTCGGGGCGCTCGTGGCGCTGCCGCTCCTCTCGATCCTGCGCGAGACCGCGGTCTACCTCAGCCGCCACCTGACGCTCGAGCCGTGGGATCGGACGCCCCGCGGACTCCTGTGACGGCGATCCTCAGCGCCCGCGGCCTCGCCAAGCGCTACGGCGAGCGCGACGCGCTGCGCCCGGTCGACTTCGACGTCAGCCCCGGCGAGCTGATTGCGATCGTGGGACCGAACGGCGCGGGCAAGACGACGCTGCTGTCGATCCTCGCCGGCGTGCAGAGCCCGAGCGCGGGCACGGTGGACGGCTCTGAAGCGGCTGTGACGGTCGGCTGGGCACCACAGCAGCCGGCGCTGTACGGCAAGCTGTCGGTCACCGAGAACCTCAGGCTGTTCGCCCGCCTGGAGCGCGTCGCCGATCCCGAGGACGCGGTCGAGCGGATGCTCTCCCAGACGGGGCTACGCGAACGCGCGCACGAGCGGGTGGAGCGCCTGTCGGGCGGAAACCGACAGCGCGTGAGCGTCGCCGTCGGCCTGATCGCGAACCCCCCCGTGCTCGCGCTAGACGAGCCCTCTTCCGCCCTCGACCCCGCCCAGCGCGAGCGGCTGTGGCGGTTCGTAGCCGGGCTCGCATCGCGGGGCACGGCCGTGCTGTTCTCGAGTCACCATCTCGGCGAGGTGCGCCACCACGCCACACGCGCGCTCGTGCTGGCAGACGGCGAGCTGCTGTTCGACGGCTCTCCGACCGAGCTGATCGCGACCGCCGACGGCGAGGACGACTTCGAGCGCGCGTTCATCGCATTTCTCGCGGAGCATGGGCACTGATGCGCCGGCTGCTGGCCAAGGACCTGCTGATCCTCCGCCGCTCGCGCCTGCTGGTCGGCGTGCTGATCGTCTACCCGATCGCGATCGCGCTGCTGATCGGTCTCGCGATCTCGCGCTCACCCGCCAAGCCGAAGGTCGCGATCGTCGACGAAACCTCGCCCGGGCAGACCGTGCAGGTCGGCAGCCGGCGCGTGCAGGTGAGCCGGTACGCCGATCAGCTGTTCAGCCAGGTCCAGGCCGTGCGCGCATCTTCGCGCGCCCAGGCGGTCGGCGAGGTCAAGCGCGGCACGGTGCTCGCCGCTGTCGTGATCCCGCATGACATCGCCGCACGGCTCACCTCGGGCATCTCACAAGCGCGGCTGGAAGTGCTCTACGACGGCGACGCGCTCCAGCAGTCGCTCGTCCAGTCCCAGCTCGACGCGGCGCTCGCGCACGCGAACCTCGGCTTCTCCGAACAGATCCAGCAGGCCGCCGCGCAGGCGATCGCGCTGATCTTGAAGGGAGGCAACCTCGGGATTCTCGGCGCGCCACCGAACCTGATCGGCCTCGGTGAAGCTCCGGCGGCGCTGCGCGCGATCATCGCCCGCGAGCCGCATGGACCGGGGCGCGCACAGCTCGAACGGATCGAGAGCCTCGCCGGCTTCGCCGCGCAGAACCTGTCCACCAGCAGCAAGCTGCTCGCCACCGTCAGCCAGCCGATCAAAGTACAGAGCACGCTGTTGCACGGGCGGCGTACCCCGCTGAACACGTTCGCTGTCGTGGTGGCGGTGAGCGTGTCTGAGATGTTCGTATGCGTGCTGCTCGCCGCGGGCTCCGTCGCGCTCGAGCGCGAAGAGCACACGCTCGCCCGCCTCGTGCGCGGAACCTCCGGCCAGGCGCTGATCACGCACGAGGGGCTGCTTGCGGAGAAGCTCGTGCTCGCCGCCGGCTGCGCGCTCGTGCTCGCGTTCGCGATGCTCGCCGGGATCGCCGCGTTTGTCACCCTCGACTGGTCGCGCGTCGCCGAGTGGCTGCTGGCGCTCGTCTTCGCCGCGCTCGCGTTCGGGGCTCTCGGGATCGCGATCGGCGCGCTCGCGCGCGAGGTGCGCGCCGCCTCGCTGCTCGCCTTCCTGCTGTCGCTGCCGCTCGCGTTCCTCGCGCTCGTTCCCTCCGGCTCGGTCGCCCACGGGCTCTACGACGCGATCACGGCGATCTCTTTCGTCTTCCCCTTCAAGGCGTCTCTCCAAGCGCTCGACACCGCCGTCAACGGCGCCTCCCCGGGGCTCGCCGGCTCACTTGGCCATCTCCTCGGTCTGATCGTCCTGTTCTTCGCGCTCGCGCGCGTGGGCCTGCGTCGGCTCGACTGAGGCCCACGCCGGGAGCTCGCCCGCTCAGCGGGGATGAGACAGTGTCGAAAGCGCTCCATCGCGCGCACGCGTCCCGCCCGGGCGCCCGCCCCGGCGCCGCCGCGCGCGAAGGCTCGCCACCCTCCCAACAGGCAGTATCCTCGATAGGCGTTATGGCCTTTCCCCAGACGCGCATGCGCAGAATGCGCGCATCCGCTGGCCTGCGCGGGCTCGTGCGCGAGACGGAGCTGCGCGCCGGGCAGCTCGTGCTGCCGCTGTTCGTTGCCGAGACAGATCGTCCGCGCGAACCGATCGCGATGATGCCCGGGGTCGATCGCCTGTCCATCTCCGCCGCCGTCGCCGAGGCCGGTGAGGTGGCCGCGTTGGGAGTCGGCGCGGTGATGCTGTTCGGCGTGCCCGCCGAGAAGGACGAGCACGGCTCGAGCGCGTGGGAGGAGGACGGCGTCGTGCAGCTCGCGACCCGCGCGCTCAAGCAAGCCCACCCCGAGCTGCTCGTGGTCACCGACGTGTGCCTGTGCGAGTACACCTCTCACGGGCATTGCGGCGTGCTGCGCGAGGACGGGACTGTCGAGAACGACGCGACCGTCGAGCTGCTCGCCCGCGTCGCGGTCAGCCACGCGCGCGCCGGAGCCGACCTGATCGCACCGTCGGACATGATGGACGGCCGCGTCGGCGCGCTCCGCGAGGAGCTCGACGGGGAGGGCTTCTCGGAGACTCCGATCCTCGCCTACTCCGCCAAGTTCGCCTCCGCTTTCTACGGCCCCTTCCGCGAGGCCGCCGGCTCGACGCCGGCGTTTGGCGATCGCCGCGGCTATCAGCTGGATCCCGCCAACGGCTCAGAGGCCGTGCGCGAGGCCATGCTCGATGCGAGCGAGGGGGCCGACATGGTGATGGTCAAGCCCGCGCTCGCCTACGGCGACCTGATCCGCGCCGTCAAGCGCGCCACGCGCCTGCCCGTCGCGGCGTACAACGTCAGCGGCGAGTATGCGATGGTCAAGGCCGCCGCCGCCGCCGGCTATCTCGACGAGCGCGCGGCGGTGCTCGAGATCCTCACCTCGCTGCGCCGCGCCGGCGCTGAGACGATCGTGACCTACCACGCAAAGGACGCCGCCCGATGGCTACTCTAAAGCTGCGCACGCGCAAGGACGGCGCCGCGATCCCGCTCGACGACGTCGACCGTAGGCTGCTCAACCTGATGCAGGGCAGCTTCCCCATCGCACCGCGCCCCTACCGGCACGTGGCCGAGCTCGGCGAGGTCACCGAGGCCGAGGCGATGAGCCGCGTGGAGCATTTGCTCGACAAGCGCATCATCCGCCAGGTGACCCCGATCTTCGACACCCGCGCGCTCGGCTACTCCTCGATGCTGGTCGCTGCCAAGGTCGACCCCGAGCACCCCCATCGCGCCGCCCAGGTCATCAACGGCCATCCCGGCGTCTCGCACAACTACCTGCGCAACCACGAGTTCAACCTGTGGTTCACGATCGCCACCGAGCCCGACTCGACGCTCGGACTGCAAGGTACCCTCGACGTGCTCGCGCGTGAGGCCGGTGCCGAGTCGGTGCGCCAGCTGCCGACGCTGAAGTTGTTCAAGATCCGCATGGACCTCGAAATGGAGGGCGACACGCGGGCGCTGTCGAGCGCCGCCGAGGTCAAGGAGCCGATCGAGCTCGAGCCCCAGCCCTATGACGAGCTCGACGTCGCCGTCATCCGCGCGCTGCAGGGCGACATGCCGGTCGTCGAGGAGCCCTATGCACCGGCCGCCGCCGCGCTCGGGATGCCCCAAGAGCGCCTGCTCGACCACCTCGCCGGGATGCAGGAGCGCGGCCTGCTGCGCCGCGTCGCGGCGATCCTCTACCACCGTCGGGCGGGCTTCTCGGCGAACGGCATGGGCGTGTGGAAGGTGCCCGAGGAGCAGATCTTCGACATCGGCTGCCGTATGGCCTCGGTGCGCGGCATCTCCCACTGCTACCAGCGCCCCACCTACGAGGACTGGCCCTACTCGGTCTTCACGATGGCCCACGGCCGCTCCAAGGAGGAGTGCGACGCGGTGCTCGACGCGATCGCCGAGCAGACCGGCATCCACGAGCGCGCCACCCTCTACTCCTCGACCGAGTTCAAGAAGATCCGCCTGCTCTACTTCACCGACGAGTTCAAAGCGTGGGAGCGCGAGCACGCCGGCGTCTGAGGTGGCCGCCTCCCTCACCGATACGCGCTCGGCCGAGCTGTACCGCCGCGCGCTGCAAGTCATGCCCGGCGGGGTCAACTCGCCCGTGCGCGCGATGCGCGCGATCGGACGCAACCCATTGTTCGCCGCGCGCGGGGAAGGCGCCGAGCTGATCGACGTCGACGGCAACCGCTACCTCGACTACGTCTGCTCCTGGGGCCCGCTGATCCACGGCCACGCCCACCAGGCGATCCTCGCCGCGATCGACCGCGCGGCCGCACAGGGGACGAGCTTCGGCGTCCCCACCGCGGGCGAGGCCGAGCTGGCGGTCGAGGTGACGCGGCGGATGGCGAGCGTCGAGATGCTGCGCATGACCTCCTCGGGCACCGAGGCCGCGATGACCGCGATCCGCCTCGCGCGCGCCGCCACCGGCCGCGAGCACGTGCTCAAGTTCGCGGGCGCCTACCACGGCCACGTCGACGGTCTGCTCGCGCAGGCGGGCTCCGGCGTGGCCACCCAGGCGCTTCCCTCGAGCCCCGGCGTGCTTGCGAGCGCCGCCGCCGCCACGGTCGTGATCCCGTGGAACGATCCCGAGGCGCTGCTCGCGGCGTGCGCCGGCCACGAGCTCGCCGCGATCCTCGCCGAGCCGCTGCCCGCGAACATGGGTCTCGTCCCTCCCCGCGACGGCTTCCTGGAGCTGCTGCGCGAGCGCGCCGACGCGACCGGCGCGCTGCTGGTGCTCGACGAGGTGATCTCCGGCTTCCGCGTGGCCCGCGGCGGCGCGCAGGAGCTGAGCGGTGTGCGCGGCGACCTGACGATCCTCGGCAAGGTGATCGGCGGCGGCCTGCCCGCCGCGGCGGTGGGCGGTCCCGCCGAGCTGATGAACATGCTGGCGCCCGCGGGCGAGGTCTATCAGGCGGGCACGTTGTCGGGCAACCCACTGGCGGTCGCCGCCGGCCTGGCGACGCTCGAGCTGCTCGACGACGCCGCCTACATGCGCCTGTGGGAGCTCACCGAGCGGCTCGCCACGGGTCTGCGCGAGGCGGCGGGTGGCTATCCGGTGCAGGTCGTTGCCGCGCCCGGCCTGCTGACCGTCTTCTTCAGCGATCGTCCCGTGGAGAGCTTCGATGACGCCCGCGCCTGCGACCTCGACTCCCACGCCGTGTGGTGCCGGGAGCTGCTGTGCCGTGGTGTCTACCCTCCCCCGTCGCAGTTCGAGGCGTGGTTTCCGTCGCTCGCGCACACGCCCGAGCAGATCGACCGCACGGTCGAGGCCGCCGCCGCGGCGTTCGCGCGCCTGCCGGAGCCGGCACTCGGGGGGAGCGGGGGATGACTCACACGGGGGGGCGGCGAGGATGAGCGCACGGTCGCTGGAGCGGCTCGCGGCCATGTTGCGCGAGGAGGGGGGCCTGATGGCCTCGCTCGTCGAGGCCGTCGCGTGCACGGACGGTGAGGCTCGGGGGGAGGGGGACGGAGGGGCCGCCGTCGCGCCCCCTCCGGCGCACCCCGGCCGAACGGCCCGTTCAGGTGAAGCTCACGCGTCGCCGAGCCCGGCACGAACCGCCGCCGCGGGTCCACGTGCCGAGGGGCGGCGCGAGGAGTACGAGCTCCTGGTCGAGGCGATCTACGAGGGCTATCTGCTCCACTACGGAGACCCTCGCGTGGTGCGCCCATCCGACGCGGATCTCGGGCTGCTCGCCGGCGACCGGCTCTACGCGATCGGCCTCTCCCGGCTGGTCGCGATCGAGGACTCCGACGCGGTGGCCGAGCTGGCCGACACGATCACGCTCAGCGCCCTCGCCCACGGAGCCGGCGACGAGGCGCTCGCCGAGGCGGTGTGGGCGGCGGGAGCTCACGCCGTGGGCTGGGGATCGAGCGCCGCGCACCGGCGCGCGAAGGAACTCGTGCTCGCCGGGTCTCCCGAGGCGATCGAGGCGATGCGCACAAGCGCCGCGGAGCCTTTGGCGCCACCCTGATTGCCGCCTCGATATTGTTCAGTCTCGGTGTCAGACAAGCACGCACAGCACAAGTCCAAGTACACGCTCGACCGGGGCGTCCCCGGCGCCTTCGAGGGCGAGACGATCACGCGCAGGCGGTTCATGACCGGAACCGCCCACACCGCGGGTGCGATCTCGGCCGCCGCCTTCGCCCTGCCCGCGCTCGGATTTGCGATCGGGCCGATCTTCAAGAGCACGCCCCAGCGCTGGGAAGTGATCGGGACGACCGCGATGTTTCCCGACAACAACTACATCCCCGTGGTCGTGACCCTCACCCCCGGCATCGGCGAGGCAGGCAAGGCGACGGTTTACATACGCAAGCACAACCCCGCGCTCGACACCGACGCCTACGACCGCGACACGCCCTACATCGCGATCACAAGCCGCTGCGCGCACCTGGGTTGCCCGGTGCGCTGGGTGGACGCCGCGGAGCGTTTCATCTGCCCCTGTCACGGTGGCGTCTACGACCTGCTCGGACGCCGCGTCGGCGGTCCGCCGGTCCGCCCGCTCGACCGCTTCTACACCCGCGTCACCGGCGAAGACGTCGAAGTCGGTCCTCGCTTCAGTGTCAACAGCGAGCTGCGCCGCTTCTCTCCCCGCGACCCGGGCGAGCCGCTCGACGGCGTCGGCCAATACATGTATCCATCGCGTCCCGGCGCACAGAAACTCTAACCCTCGAGCTCGACCGTCACCGTGCCCAAACTGCCCAAGCTCCCCGCCCCCCCGATGCCCTCCGCGCTCCAAGCGCCTCCCCCGCGGCCGGGAGAGGGAAACGGCAAGGTCCATGGACCGATCGAGGACGCCAAGGACGCCGGGATCACCATTGTCGGCTGGGTCGACGAGCGCACCTCGCTGAGCGGCGCGGGGCGCTGGCTGATGTTCCGCAAGGTGCCCAAGGGCACCAACTGGTTCTACACGCTCGGCTCGGCCACGATGTTCGCCTTCCTCTCCCAGGCCGTGACCGGCGTGTTCCTCGCGATGTACTACCGTCCCGACCCGGCCGGGGGCGCCTACGAATCGATCCGCCACGTGACCAACGAAGTGTTCCTTGGCCAGTTCGTGCGCGGCATGCACAAGTGGGGCTCGAGCGTGATGGTGATCCTCGTGTTCCTGCACATGGGGCGCACGTTCTTCTTCGGCGCCTACAAGTATCCGCGCGAGCTGAACTGGGTGATCGGCGTGGTGCTGCTGATCCTGACGATGGTGATGTCCTTCACCGGCTACCTGTTGCCGTTCGACCAGCGTGCTTACTGGGCGACGATCGTGGGCGTCAACATCAACGGCACCGGCCCCCTGGTCGGCCCTTACCTGAGCGACTTCCTGCGCGGCGGCTCGGAATTCGGCGCGACCACGCTGTCGCGCTTCTATGCGATCCACATGCTGCTCGTGCCGGGATTGATCGCCGCGCTGATCGGCGCCCACCTGTACCTCGTGGCCAAGCTGGGCACGACCGCCCCGCCGTGGGCCAAAGTCGAGAAGCCCGCCGAGCTGCGCGAGTCCGAGGTTTAGATAGCGATGAACCAGCGCGAGAAGGAGGAGTACCTCCGCGAGTACGGGATCTTGAAGGCGCAGGGCAAGCCGTTCTTCCCCTACGCGGTGGCGAAGGACGCCGCGATGGCCTGCGTGGTGATGGCGGTCATCATCACGATGTCACTCGTGCTCGGCGCCGAGCTGGGTCCAAGGCGAACCCGACGACCACGACCTACGTGCCGCGGCCGGAGTGGTACTTCTTCTTCCTGTTCGAGGTCCTTCGCGTCGTCAAGCCGCCGAGCCTCGTGGGACTGGCCACGATCGGCGTGCCCACACTGGGCATGATCCTGCTGTTCCTGTTGCCGTTCTACGATCGCGGTCCCGAGCGCCGCCCCGAGCGGCGCCCGATCGCGACCCTGACCGGCATCGCCGTGATCGGGGCGATGGCCTTTCTGACCTACTCCGGCGCCAACGCGGGCTCACCCACCGCGATCGAAATGTCGACGCCCAAATCGGTGCAGCAGGCCGGCGGGGCGACACTCGCCGAATACGAAGCGGGCAAGCGCGTGGTCGCCCAGTCGGGCTGTCTGGCCTGTCACAAGATCGGTGACAACGGCAACGACGGGCCGGGACCGCAGCTGACGAACGTCGCCTCGCGCCTGCCGCGCCAGGGCATCGCCCGTACGCTCGTTAACCCGACGGCCCCGATGCCGTCGTTCAAGAACCTGCCGCCGCAGAAGTTCAAGGCGGTCGTCGCGTTCCTGTCGCAGCTGAAGTAGTCAGGCCGTGTCCGCTCAGCAAGGCGCCGGCGCCGGACGGCTGGAGGCGGAGCAGGTGCGGAGCATGTTCGATCGCATCGCGAGGGTCTATGACCCGTTGAACACGGCGATGACCGCGGGGCTGCACCATCGCTGGCGCGAACGCGCAGCCGACCTCGCGCGGGTAGGGCCCGGCAGTCGCGTGCTCGATGTTGCGACCGGTACGGGCGACCTCGCGATCGAACTTTCCCGTCGCGTAGCCCCCGGAGGAGAGGTCGTGGGCAGCGACTTCTCCGAGGGCATGCTCGTGCGCGCGCGTGACAAGGCCGCGAAGATACCGGCGGGGTGGTTCGTACGACCCCATTTCGAGTGGGGCGACGCTCTCGATCTGCCTTACGCAGATGATTCCTTCGACGCGGCGACGGTCGGTTTCGGTGCCCGCAACTTCTCCGACCTGCCGCGCGGTCTCGCGGAGATGGCGCGGGTGGTGCGTCCCGGGGGACGGGTTGTCGTGCTCGAGTTCACCACCCCCACGAGACCGCCGCTGTCGCTGTTCTACAGCCTCTGGTTCGACCGGGTCGTGCCACTGCTCGGCCGGCTGGCGGGCGACGCCGACGCCTACTCCTATCTACCCAGCTCGGTCAAGCGCTGGCCTGGCCCCTCGACGCTCGCCGCCGAGTTCGAGCGTGCCGGTTTGTGCGAGATCCGCTATCTGCTGACGGCCGGCGGCATCCTCACGATCCATGTCGGCACGGTCCCGGTGGGCCCGATACGACGATGAGCACGGCGCGGGGAGGCATAACCGTGGACAGTGCGCCGGCGCAGGATGTGGATGCCGTCGAGACGATCATGCGCCGCGGTGGGCCGGATCTGCGCGAGCGCATGATCCGCGCCGAGCTTCATCTCGAACATGTCACCGCGCACGCCGGCGCTCCGCTTGCGGCGCATGCCAACGCGACTGTGGTGGCGGGCGGCAAGCGGCTGCGCCCGCTGCTGGTCGTGCTGGCGGCCGAGGCGGCCGGCGGACCGCCGGCGGACAGCGATGGCGAGGAGCGGCTCGTGCGCGCGGCGGTCGCGGTCGAGCTCGTGCACTCGGCGACGCTCGTGCACGACGACGTGATCGACGGCGCGCGCCTGCGACGGGGTCGCCCCACGGTTGCCGCCGCCGCCGGGCGGCGGGTGGCGATCGCGACCGGGGACCTGCTGTTCTCACGCGCGTTTGCCGAGCTCGCGCGCAATGCAGACGTGGCCCAGCTGCGCGCCCTCTCGGAGGCCAGCTCCGCGCTCGCGGCCGGGGAGCTGTTGCAGCGCGAGGATGCCTATGCCTCGCACGTCGCGGTCGAGCGTTATTTGCGGCGGTGCGAGCTGAAGACGGCAGCGCTGTTCGAGGCAGCCTGCCGCCTGGGCGCGCTCATCGGTGTCGAGGGATCGGACGCCCTGGCCGACGCGCTCGGCGCGTTCGCGCGCCGAATCGGCCTCGCGTTTCAGCTGCTCGATGACGTGCTCGACGTGTCCGGCCCGGTCGAGCGCACCGGCAAGTCGCGCGGAACGGACCTGCTCGACGGGACCGTCACGCTGCCGTTGATCCTCGCGCGCAAGCGCGACCCGGCCCTCGCCGCGTTCGAGCTCGCCTCGCTCGACGGCCCGGAGCGGGCGGAGGCTCTGTGCGAGCGGATCGCCGCCACGGGCGCGCTGGAGCAGGCCAGAGAGCAGGCGCTCGCGCTCGTCGCCGACGCCAAGGCGGCCCTGCCGGCGATCCTGCCGGAAGGACGCTCCGCGCTGCTGGAATTAGTGGCCGACGCGGTCGTCGAGCGCTACAGGTAGGCGAGCGCCTGTATTAGAAATCCGACGGGCCGATCAGCTCGGCGTCGAGCGCGCGCACGAAGAACTCGATCTCGTCGGTCATGTTCGCGTGGGTCATGCGCTTCAGGTCGCTCAGCAGGGCTCCCGCCGCACGATCGAGATGGTCGTCCAAGAGCTCGACCGATGCCTGATCGAAGACTCCCTCGCGCCTGGACTCGCACTCGGGACAACGCAGGACGATCCGCCAGTGACGCGGACCCTCCTCAGACCAGTCGAGCGGATAGACGAGCTCGCCGGCACAGTGAAAGCAGACGTACAGCGGGTCCGTGGCGGCGGTGTCACGCGGCGGCGCCTGGCGCTGATGGCGGTAGACGACATCCAGCCGCTTGCCGTCCGGCAGCTCGACGTGGTGATGGATGTGAGTGTCCTTCTCAGGTGTCATGGCTTGCTCGCCCATGTCATCGACTCGCGGACCGAACGCCTTTAGCGCGCCTGCTACGCACTCCGTCGTTCGCGCATCCCGTGGCCCCACGCAGCCACGATCGAGCGCGATCTACAGCCACACGCTGATAGGTTCAGGAGATGGCCACCGCGATCCGTCCGATCGGCCACGACGAGCGCCTCAGCCTGGTGGAGCATCTCGACGAGCTGCGCACACGCCTGATCGTCAGCGTGGCGGCGTTGGCTGTGGCTTTCGGCCTCTGCCTGTGGCAGAACCACGCACTGCTGCATCTGATCAACGCGCCGCTGAGCAAGCAGACCGAAAAACAGGTCGCCAAAGGCAACGGCCCGCTGGGCCAGACCGCCCTGGCCCAGCAGGGGGTATTGAAAGTCGCCCACGACACGGAAGCGATCGTGAGCGCGCTGAGCGCACCCGGCAGCGGCCTTTCGAGCACGACGCGATCTCAGCTGAGCGCCGTGATCCCGCGGCTGAAAGCGGACGTCGCGAAGATCCCACGCAAGCCCGAAGGCAACAAGCCCGTGACGCTGGGAATCGGCGAGCCGTTCACGACGACGCTCACCGTGACGCTGTTCTTCGCGCTGATCCTCTCCCTGCCGGTGATCCTGTATGAGCTCTACGGCTTCATCCTGCCGGCGCTCAGCCCAAATGAGAGACGCATCACCGTGCCGCTGCTCGCCGCGATCCCGTTTCTGTTCGTCGTCGGGGTGGCGTTTGGCTACTTCGTCGTGCTGCCCGCCGCGGTGCGTTTCTTTCAGAACTTCAACAGCGGCGAGTTCAACGTCCTGGTGCAGGCCAACCAGTACTACAAGTTCGCCGCCACCGTGCTGCTCGCGATGGGCCTCGTCTTCCAGGTGCCCGTAGCGATCCTGGCGGCCACGCGCCTCGGAATCGTGACACCGCGCCAGCTCCGCAAGAATCGCCGCTACGCGATCCTCGCGTGTGCCGCCGTCGCTGCCTTCCTGCCCGGGGATGCGGTCACGCTGATCCTCGAGACCGTTCCGCTGTACGTGCTGTATGAGGCGAGTATCCTGCTGGCAGCGATCGTCGAGCGACGCGACGCGGCGCGCGCGACGAAGATGCGGGAAGAGGGAGTCGGCGCCCCCCAACCGCGGGAGGGCCCTTCCACAGATGACGACACACCGGAGCCAAGCGTGCAGCAGATAATCGACCACGTCAATCGAGAGCTGTCGGACTGATGGTCGGTCCCAGGAAGGACCACTAGATGCTGTTCGACCTGCGAGGTCGTCACCGCCGGCGGGCGGTGCGGGTCATCTACACGGGCCTCGCCCTGCTGATGGGCGTCGGTCTGGTCGGCTTCGGCATCGGCGGCGGGTTCGGCGGCGGCGGGCTGCTGAACGCCGCCAGCGAAAACGAAGGGTCCAACAGCGCGAGCTTCGCCAGTCAGATCAAGAAGTACGAGAAGCTGACGAAGAAGCAGCCGAACAACGTGACCGCGTGGGAGAACCTCACAAACGCCCAGCTGCACGAAGCGGGCGGCGAAGCCTACGTAGCGCGCACGGGCCTGACGAGCAAGGGCAAAGAGCTGTTCTCGCAGGTGGCGCAGTCGTGGGACACCTACCTCGCGCTGAATCCCCCCAAGCCCAACGTCGAACTCGCCCAGCGGATGCTGACGGTGTTCGGCGAAGAAGGCCTCAACCAGCCGTCCGAAGCGGTCAAGGTCCTGCAGATCGTGGTCGCCGCCAAGCCCACCAGCGAGTCGCTCTACGCGGCGCTCGCCGAGTACTCCTACAAGGCCCACAACACGCGCATCGGCGATCTCGCCTCGGAAAAGGCCGTCGCGCTTGCTCCGGCCGCGCAGCGCAAGCAGTTGAAGACGGAGCTCGCGGCGATCAAGAAGAACCCGTCTGGCACCAGCGAAGGCGCTGCCTCAACGAGCCAGACGACGACCGCCACGACGAGTACCTCTACCGGGACGAGCGTGCTGGGGTCGGGCGCAAAGACGACGACCGGCTCCGGCGGCACGTCAACCAAGACGAAATAGCCGATCGGTCGGATGTCCGGCTCCTGCACCGCGCGCCTGCTGGTCGGCTGCGCGGACCGGCCGGGGATCGTCGCGGCGGTCTCGGGCTTCCTGTTCGAGCAGGGCGCCAACATCGTCTCCTCGCATCAGTTCTCCTCCGACGCGACCGGCGGCCGGTTCTTCATGCGCACCGAGCTGTTCCTCGACGGTCTCGACTCGACCGCTTCGAGGGAGCGCTTCGAGGAGCGTTTCGCGTCCGCGGTGGCCGATCGGTTCGAGATGGACTGGAAGATCCGCTGGTGGGACGAGCGGCGGCGGATCGCGATCCTCGTCTCGCGCCACGATCATTGCCTGCTCGACCTGCTGTGGCGCTCGCGCCGAGGCGAGCTGGACGGGGACGTGGTCGCAGTGATCTCGAACCACGAGGACCTGCGCCACGCGACCGAGACGACAAGCTCCGGTGAGGTCGCCTTTCACCACGTTCCAGTCGAGCAGGGGCACAAAGAGGTGGCGGAGGAGGCGATGCTCGAGCTGCTCGCCGGCAACGCCGACGTGCTGGTACTGGCGCGCTACATGCAGATTCTCAGCGGCGAGTTCCTCGAGCGGGTGGGTGTAGAGGCGATCAACATCCACCACTCCTTCCTGCCCGCCTTCGCCGGCGCCGAGCCTTACCGCCGCGCACACGAGCAGGGGGTCAAGCTGATCGGCGCCACCGCCCACTACGTCACGGCCCGGCTCGACGACGGGCCGATCATCGATCAGGACGTCGCCCGCGTCGACCATCGCCAGAGCGCGGCCGATCTCGAGCGCGTCGGGCGCGACATCGAGCGCCTGGTCCTCGCCCGCGCCGTGTCGCTGCACCTCGACGATCGCGTGATCGTCGACGGTCGGCGCACGATCGTGTTCTGAGCCCGCGCGCTGTGGGAAGGCGAGCGCCACGTCCAAAGACGCCCGAGGCGACGCTCCGCAGGCGTGCCCTCACCGGCCATCCCGGCCGTGTCAATCCTCTATCCAGGCCCCTAGCCGCGCCCGCCGCGCCGCGTTGGCTAGAATCGCAATCCGAGCCGGCCGGCCCTCGCCGGCGCTCACGGGCCGTTAGCTCAACCGGCAGAGCAGGGGCCTCTTAAGCCCAAGGTTGCAGGTTCGATTCCTGCACGGCCCACTCCAGACAATATCTGCAAAAGATGCGATTTCGCACCTTTGCCAGACGAGACCCACGACCGGGCTCAATGGCGCTGGATCGCAGCTAAGTGGTGCTAACCACGCAGAAATAATGCTAATAGGCCATCTTTTTAGCACTATTATGTCATCATTAGCATCATGTGGAGCTTCGTTGACCTTGACCGGACCTTTGGTAGCCAGCCCCGCGAGCTTGGCGCCGAGCTCGCGAGGATAGACACCGGGAAGGGCCAAGAACGCCTGTTCGCCGACCAGGTGCCTCAGCTGCTGCGGGCACTCTCTGAGAACGCCCGGATCGCCTCGATCACGGCCTCGAACGCGATCGAGAACGTCACCGTCGCGAAGGATCGTGCCGAGCGGATTGCGGAGGGCAGCCCCCGTTTCCGCAACCGCAACGAGAAGGAGTTCGCCGGCTACCGAGACTCGATCGACTCGATCACGCGCCTGGAGCAATACGAGCCGCTCACCGTGCCGTTCCTCCTCCACCTCCACCGACTGCTCTTCAAACACGTCGACGGCCGCGGAGGACACCTGAAGAGCGATCAGAACCTGATCGTCTCCTACGAGACTAGACGTCGCGAGATCGTCTTCACGCCACCAGATGAGCACGACACGCCAATGCTTCTCGCCGAGTTGCTCGACCGCTACAACGAGGCCAAGCGGGAGGGTCGAACACACCCAATCGTGCTCATCGGCGCGCTGATCGTGGACCTCCTCGCGATCCATCCGGTAGCCGACGGCAACGGACGCCTTGCCCGACTGCTCACCACCTACGAGTTGCTAGCCACCGGCTACGGCGTTGCCCGGTATGTGAGCGTCGAGCAGCGGATCTTTGAGGCGAAGAACGCCTACTACCAGAGCCTCTACGAATCTCAGCGTGGATGGCACACGGGTGAGCACACGATCTGGCCGTGGACGACGTTCCTGATCGAGATCCTCGACAGCGCCTACGAGGATCTCGAGCAACGCGTCGCCGCCGCCGGTACCGACATCGGCTCCAAGCAGGACCGCGTCCGCGAGCACATCCTGCGCCACGCACCCATCGAATTCCGCACACGTGACATCCAGAGGGCGCTCCCAGGCATAAGCCCCGCGACTGTGCGGCTTGTACTCAACGAACTTCGAGACGTAAGGGAGATCGCTTCCACCGGCAAGGGCTCGGGCGCGCGCTGGCACCGAGTCCCATAACAGCGGGTGATTCGCGGAGATGTGGGAGGGCAAGCGCGGACGAGCTAGGGCAAAAGACAACAATCTGCGGTGTCCTCGCGGTGACGAATCCCGCGGCGCCGTAGGACCGGCCTAGGGAGAGCCTGGGTCTTCCTTGTCGCTGTGGATGGTGACGATCGATTCGAGCAACAGGTGGTTGGGGACGCGCAGGCGTTGTCCCTGCTCGTTTTCGAGGAGCGTGCTTGCTGCCTCGAGCGCGGTGATGCGCCCGCGTACCTCGCCGAGGGAGATCTCTTGGCCAAGTTGGTAGGCGCCGCGGACGTAGCGTCCTGCGCTCACCGCCCGAGCTACCTCTCGCCCGCCGAGGCCGAACGCGAGCGTGAGCGTGGCGACCGCGCCCGCGAGGACGATCCCGATGACAATCAGCAGCACGATTGTTGAGATCGCGATCTGTGCCGCGGCGGTGATCGCGAACACGGCGATCACGCCGACCTCGGCGACGGGGCCGAGGGGTATTGGGAAGTCGAGCTGGTAGGTGAGCCGCTCGACGCGCTCGCGTGCGAATCCGCCGAGCACTACGCCGACGAGCAGCAGCGCGCCGGCGATCAGGAGTTTCGGCAGGACGAGCACACCGTGGTTCAGCGATTCGCTGAGGAACTGCAGGCCGAGCAGCGACAGCGCCGCGAAGACCACGACGATGCTCAGCGAGATGCGGATCGCGACCGCGATCACCCGCGCGAGCGACCGGCCGAGACGGGCACGGGCGAGCACGTCGCTGACGCCCGCCCTCTCGGAGAAGACGTCGAGGTCTGCTCGGCGCAGCAGCGCGGCGAGCAATTTACCGGCGATGCGCGCGATCAGCAGCCCGATCAGCAGCAGCACCAGTGCTCCTCCGAGGCGCGGTAGGAACCCGCCGAGCTGGCTGCCTGCTTGGTCGAGGATGGCGGTGGCGAGTGGCGTCATTGGCGGCTGCCTCCCAGCAGCAGGCGCACGGTATCGATGGCGGCCGCGGTGAGGTGCGCTACGGAGAGCAGGGGCGCGCGGATCGCGTGCTGCCAGCGTGCGCTGTGCAGCACCTGCACGGTCAGCGAGGCCGGCGCCTCGGGGGTGTCGCGCAGCAAGGCGAGGTGCTGCTCGAGGCGACGCTCGGCGGGGCTCAGCTCCTCGGGGGGCTCGTCAGCGCTCATGTGGGCAGCTCCCAGTCATAGGTGTTGTTGCGCAGCAGCTCGACCAGCTCTCCGCGAGCTCGATGCAGGCGGCCCTTGACGCTGCCGATTGGCATCTCCAGCAGCTCAGCGATCTCCTCGTAGGAGAGTCCCTCGAGGTCGCGCAGCACCACGAGACTGCGATAGCTCGGGCGCAGCGCGCCGAGCTTCAGCTGTAGGCGCTCTTGGCGCTCGCGACGCTCGAGGCTCTCGGCGGGACGACGCTCGCTGTCTGAATGGTCGGTGTCCTCGCTGGTTTCGGCGCGCGGGTCGAGCGGCCGCGCGCGCCTGCGTGTGGCGCTGTTGATCGCGGCGTTATGCGCGATCTGCAAGAGCCAGGAGCGAAATGGCGCCCCGCCTTTGTAGCTCGAAAGGCGATGGAAGGCGCGCAGAAACGCGTCCTGGCTGACGTCCGCGGCCTCGTCCGGTCCGACGATCCTTGCGGCCACGCGAAAGACGACGTCGCGATGTCGCTCCACGAGCCCTTCGAACGCGCGAAGGTCACCTCGAAGCGTGCGCTCGACGAGCGCGCTGTCTGCCTCGAGGGTAGAAAGTACGATGCTCTCGATCCTAGTGGCATGACGCTGGCGGGCGTAACCAAAGAGGCTCCTGGCCGGTCCTATGTGCTTTACCGGCGAGTAGCGAGGGAGAGCCGATGAGTAGCAGCAGCCGTGGTCGAGGTTCTGACGAGCCTGGAGATGCAGGGTCGGGAGGCGGCGATCGGGCGCGCCGGGACTACCGTCCCGGCGGTGTTGAGCGCAAGGGCTCCGCGGTTGCGACGGTGAAGCGAACCTTCTCCGAGTACAGCGAAGACAACATGAGCGACTGGGCGGCGGCGCTGACCTACTACGGCCTGCTCGCCGTGTTCCCCGCGCTGATCGCGCTCGTGGCGATCGTGGGCCTCGTGGGTGATCCCGCGAGCACGACACATCAACTGCTGGAAATCGTCGGGAAGCTCGGACCGGCGTCAGCGACGAAGACCTTCGAAGGCCCGATCAAGTCGATCACCGAACATCGCAGCTCCGCGGGGATCTTGCTGGTCGTGGGGGTGCTCGGCGCGTTGTACTCGGCCTCGAGCTATGTCAGCGCGTTCACACGCGCGTGCAACGTGATCTTCGAGACACCGGAGGGACGGCCGTTCTGGAAGCTCAAACCTCTGCAGATGCTCGTGACGCTCGTCACGCTGCTGCTGCTGGTCGCGGTGGCGCTGGCGCTCGTTTTGACGGGGCCGATCGTCAGCGCGGTCGCGAGCCCCCTGGGTATCAGCGCCAGCGCCGTCTCGATCTGGAATATCGCGAAGTGGCCGGTGCTGCTGGCGTTTGTGATTTTGATGTTCACGATCCTCTACTACGCCTCTCCGAATGTGAAGATGCGCGGCTTTCGCTGGGTCGCGCCGGGAGCGGCGTTCGCGCTGGTGGTGTGGCTTCTGGCTTCGGCCGCGTTCGCGTTCTACGTGGCGAACTTCGGCTCCTACGACAAGACCTACGGCGCCCTCGGTGGGGCTGTTGTGTTCCTCGTATGGATGTGGCTCACGAACGCCGCGCTGCTGCTGGGGGCGCAGATAAACGCCGAGCGCGAGCGCCGCGCCGAGATCAGGGAGGGGGTCCCCCGCGCCGAGCGCGAGCTGCAGATGGAGCCTCGCGACGAGCCGAAGACACCGAAGACAACCTGAGCAAATATCTATCCCGGCCCCTGTCTCGGATCCTGTCTACTTGCGCTTGGCCTGGTGCGCGAGCACCTTGCCGAAGGCGTCCTCCAGCTGCGCGGTCATCCGCTGCTTGAACAGCGCGAGCAGCGCCTCGGAAGCCAGTGGCCGCAGGGAGTTGACGGCGGCGATGACCTCCTCCCAGCGCTCGTCCGGCTGCCCGGCCCGCTCGAAGGGCTCCCACACCTCCTTGAGGAAGAGCTTCGTAAATCCTCTGGAGATCGACTCGCAGTCGCGGCTGGTCCGCTCGACCAGCGACAGCGCCACGTGCAGCGAGATACCCAGTGCCATGACTTCCTCGGCGGCTCTCAGCAGTGCCGGGCTGGGGATCTCGAAGCGATCGTCCCCGAGCGGCACGAGCAGCTTGAGCTTGCGGATTCTCTCGGCGTCCTTCCCGTCCACCTTGCCAAACCGCTTCAGCAGCTCCTCGCCGGTCACGAGCTCGGGAGTCTCCGCGTCGAACGACGTGATCACCGCTCTGCGCAATCCGAGCAGACGCTCGGCCAAGCCGTCGGATCCGCTCAGCAGTCGCTCGATCGAGGCGAGGTTGAACCCGTCGGCCTGCAGGTCGAGAATCAGACGCAGGCGCGCGACATGATCGGCGTTGTAGTAGCCCACTCGCGCCCGCACCTCCGGCGCTGGAAGCAGGCCACGGGAGTGGTGGTTGCGGATGTTCCGAACCGACATTCCCACCTCGCCGGCGAGCTGCTCGATCGTCAGATCGTTGACCGGCGGCTCGTTCCGGCGCCGCGCGGGCTTGTCGACGTTCTTGTCGTTCGCTCTCGCCGCAGCCATCGTTCAAGGCTACCATATTGCATGTAACCTCATTTGAGGTATCATTACTCCAGGTTGTCATGCTCGCCTTCGCTTTCCCAGTCCACGCAACAGTCCGACGTTCGTCATCTGGCGCGGCTCCCGGCAGCCGCGCCATCGTCGGGTCTGCCGAGCCCGCGACCTCGAGCGGGGCCGATGGCTGAGCGAGGGGCTACCTCCACGGGTCCCCGACGGCCGTCGCCGGGTGCTCGGTCTGATCAGGTCGTTCACCTCGCCGCTGCTGCCGGACGACTACCTGGAGCTGGTCAACCCGCTGTGGTCCACGCGCGAGCTGCGCGGCCGGATCGAACGCGTCGAGCGCGAGACTCCGAACGCGGTGACGGTGCTGATCAAGCCTGGCTGGGAATGGGAGGGCCACCGGCCCGGGCAGTACCTGCGGCTCGGCATCGAGGTCGACGGCGTGCACCACTGGCGCGCCTACTCGCTGACCTCGGACCCCCAGCGTTCCGACGGCTTCATCTCGATCACCCCCAAGCTCGTCGAGACGGCAAGGTCTCGCCGTTCCTGTTCAACGGCGTACGCCCCGGCACGATCGTGCGGCTCGGGGGCGTGGAAGGGAGCTTTGTGCTGCCCGACCCGCTTCCCGGAGGCTGCTGTTCATCAGCGCCGGCAGCGGGATCACGCCGATCATGAGCATGCTGCGCGGTCATCGCTCGCGGTAGACGAGCTGAACGACGTCGTGCACGTGCACTGCGCGCGCGGCGCCGAGGAAGTCATCTTCGCCGACGAGCTGCACACGCTGGACGCGCGCCACGCCGGCTACCGGCTGCACGAGCGAATCACCGGCGAGCAGGGCCGCCTGACCCCCGACCAGCTCGATCGGCTATGCCCCGATTGGCGCGAGCGCGAGGCGTTCCTATGTGGTCCGGCGGGATTGGTCGAGGCTATGAGCGAGCGCTGGCGGCGCGACGGCGATCCGAGCACGCTTGCACGTAGAGCATTTTCAGCCCGACGCGCGCGTCGGCGACGGCGAGCGCGGACAGGGCGGCATGATCGACTTCTGCGCAAGCGGGGTCCAAGCGAGCAGCGACGGAGAGCAGCCGATCCTGCTCGCCGGCGAGGAGGCGGGAGCCGAGCTGCCCTATGGCTGTCGCATGGGCATCTGCCACACGTGCGTCGGTCGCCTGCGATCCGGACAGGTGCGCGATCTGCGCACCGGCCGTGTGCACGGACAGCCCGGAGAGATGCTGCGCACCTGCATCAATGCGCCCGAGGGCGCGATCGAGATCGAACTCTGAGCGTCAACTTCGAGTTCGAAGACTCAACTGTGAACGACCAACCGAACGGAGGAATCCGAAATGTCCGCCACTCACAGTCCGCCTACCGCCAAGAGACTCAACGAGGTCAAGGGCCCACCTCCGCACACCGCGCCGACCAATGAGGGCCTCCGAGCACCGAGTCCGCCGCAGCGAGAGCAGATTGCGTTCGACGAGAGCGAGAGTCCGCTGGCGCGTCTCACCTCCGAGCAGATCGAGCAGCTGGGCCGCGAGTTCGACGCGATCCACGACGAGGTCAACGCCTGCCTCGGAGACCGCGACTCGCGCTACATCCGCTCCACGATCAAGCTGCACCGCCGGCTCGTGCTGGCCGCCCGCGCGATGCTCCTCGGCGCACGCTACAAGCCGCTGTGGGTGGGGGGCACGGCGGCGCTGTCGGTGGCCAAGATCCTCGAGAACATGGAGATCGGCCACAACGTGATGCACGGTCAGTGGGACTGGATGAACGACCCGGACATCAACTCCCAAAGCTGGGATTGGGACACGGCCTCACCGGCCGACGCCTGGCGTCACTCGCACAACTACGAGCACCACACGTTCACCAACATCCGCGGCAAGGATCGCGACCTGGGCTATGAGATCATGCGGATCGACCCGCACCAGAAATGGCACCCGGTGTACCTGCTGCAGCCGCTCTACAACCTGGTGCTGATGGGGTTCTTCGAGTGGGGCGTGGCGCTACACGACCTGAACTTCGACGCGATCCACGCCGGCGAGAAGTCAAAGGCGCAGGTGGCCGGAGAGCTCAAGGCGATCGGCGTCAAGGCGCGCAGGCAGATCGTCAAGGACTACATCGCCTTCCCACTGCTCTCAGCGGCCCTCGCGGCCGTGGCCTCCGGGCTGCCCAATTCTCCATCCGAGCTGCGACGGTCCTCCGCCGAGCGGAGCTTCAAGGCGACCCTGGCGGCCGATTTCACCGCGAACATCGTTCGCAACGTGTGGGCTTACTCGATCATCTTCTGCGGGCACTTCCCCGACCAGACCTACACGTTCAGTCAGGAGGAGGTCGCCGATGAGACCCGCGGCGGCTGGTACGTGCGCCAGCTGTTGGGGTCGGCCAACATCGACGGGGGCCCGCTGTTTCACCTGCTGGCAGGCAACCTGAGTTTCCAGGTCGAGCACCATCTCTATCCGGACATGCCTTCCAGCCGCTATGCCGAGATCGCGCCGCGCGTGCGCGACGTCTGCCGCCGCTACGGTCTCCCCTACAACACCGGTCCGCTGCACAAGCAGCTCGGCACGGTGCACCGCACGATCCTGCGTCTCGCCTTCCCAGGTGGCAGGCCCCGTCCGAAGGGAGCCCCATACAAGCCCGCGGGCGCCTGAGAGAACGCCTGCTACAAGGCTCTCTGCTCGCAGCGATGCTCGGTTCAGAGTCTGCCCTTCTCGCAAGCATGTCGATGCCTCGAGATCGGGTTCAGGCTGGAGAGCGAGCGGGCGCCGACGGGCTGTCGCTCGCGACGAGCGTCTGTAGGCCGGCCTCGGTCCAAACCACCTGCTCGCGTCCCGGCCCCACTCCCACGAGCGTCACCGGCGCGCCGACCTGCTCGGCGATGAACTGCAGATACTCACGCGCGCCGTCGGGCAGGTCTGACAGCGTGCGACACTCGCCGAGGTCCTCCGTCCACCCGCGCAGCTCGGTCAGCTCAGCCGTCGTGTGGTGAAGGACGGTCTGGTGGTAGGGGAAATCGTCGAACTCCGCTCCCTCAGCGCCGCGATAGCTCGTGCACACCTCGATCCGGTCCAAGCCTGAAAGAACGTCCAGCTTGGTGATCACCATCGCCGTGAGCGTGTTCAGACGGGCCGCATAGCGCAGCGCGACGAGATCCAGCCAGCCCGTGCGCCGTGGACGTCCCGTGGTCGTGCCGAACTCGCCTCCCCGTCTGCGGATCGTCTCGCCCATCTCGTCGTGCAGCTCGCTCGGGAACGGGCCGGCGCCCACGCGTGTCGTATACGCCTTGGAGACGCCCCAGATCTCGTCGAGGTCCTTCGGCCCCACGCCCGTCCCCACGGTCGCCGCACCGGACAGCGGGTTCGAGGAGGTGACGAACGGATAGGTCCCGTGGTCGATGTCGAGCATCGCCCCTTGTGCGCCCTCGAAGATGACCTTCTCCTCGGCGTCGAGCATCTCCCACATGAGCTTCGCCGTGTCGGCGATGTGCTGCTCCAGACGGTGCCCGTAGGTCAGGTACTCCTCGGTCATCGCGTGCAGATCGAGCGTCGGATCCTTCTCGAACGGTCGCAGCGACAGGCGCTTGGGCTCCATCGCGGCGACGATCTTCTTCTTCAAGATCTTCTCGTCGAGCAGGTCCTGCACGCGAATACCGAGCCGGGCCGCCTTGTCCGCATAGCAGGGGCCGATCCCGCGGCGGGTGGTGCCGATCTGGCGGCTTCCCAGTTTGGTCTCCCCGGCCGAGTCGAGCAGCAGGTGGTAGGGCATGATCAAATGCGCGTTGGCCGATATCCGCAGCCCGCTCACGTCCACGCGCCGTGCGCGCAACGCGTCGAGCTCCTCGATCAGGACCTTTGGGTCGATCACCACGCCGTTGCCGATCACGCAGCGCTTGCCCGGGTAGAGGATGCCTGAAGGGATCAGGTGGAGCTTCCACTCGACATCGCCGCGCACGATCGTGTGCCCGGCGTTGTTGCCGCCCTGGAACCGAACCACCGCATCCGCCTTCTCGGCGAGCAGATCGGTGATCTTCCCCTTTCCCTCGTCGCCCCACTGGGCGCCGACTATCACGATTCCTGGCATAGCTGTAGGAGTGTACGAGGCCGGGGTCCGCGTCTCAGGCCGATTGCTTCTCAGCCCGGTACTCGCGGCGCTTGTCGCCACCGGCCAGGGCTATCGGGTCGCTGCAGATCTCCACCAGACGGGACACGGTGCGCTCCCCCAGCCGCTCGTTGAGGTCGTCGGGCATCAGGTTCGTCGTCGCCACGATCGCGCGCTGAGCCTCGTAACGCGCGTTGACGATCGAATACAGCTGCTCCAGCACCCAGTCCGTGCGATTCTCGGCACCAAGGTCGTCGATGTGCAGAAGATCGACGGCGCTCAGCCTGTCGAGCAGATCGAGCAGGCCGCCGTCTGACTCCAGCGAGTCTCGCAACAGGTTGAGCAATCTCGGCAGCGAGTAGATCGCCACCGAGCGTCCCGCGTCGATCGCCGCTTTGGAGACGATCATCGCCAGCGTCGTCTTCCCTGTGCCCACATCGCCCCACAACCACAGGCCCCGGCCCCGGTCGAGGTTTTCCTCGATATTGCGCACGTAACGCTTCACCGCCTGAATCTGGTCTGGTGCCACTCTCGCGATTTCGGGCAAAGGGGGACGATCGAACGACACGCCGCGATAGAGCTTGGGCAGGCGCCCCTCGAGGCTTGCCGTGCGAGCCTGCGCGATCCGCGCCGCCCGGCACCTGCAGTCGGTGGCGGTGTTGCTGGCCTCGTCGATGACGAAGCCGCTGCCGTCGCACACGCCGAGCGGACAGCTCATTGCCCGTAGCGCTCCCCGGCGTAGTTCATGAACTTCGGGTACTCCTTTTGGAACGTGAGCGTGACTTTGCCGACGGCGCCGTTGCGGTGCTTGGCGATGATCAGGTCGGCCTCCCCGGGACGCTCGGAGTCCTCGTTGTAGTACTCGTCGCGATAGATGAACATCACCAGGTCGGAGTCCTGCTCGAGGTTCCCGCTCTCGCGCAGATCTGAGAGCTGAGGCTTCTTGTCGGGACGCGTCTCCACCGCGCGGCTGAGCTGCGAGAGCGCTATCACCGGCACCCCCAGCTCGCGCGCGAGGATCTTCAGCCCGCGGCTGAGCTCACCCACGGCGGTCACCCGGCTGTCGTAGCGGCTGTCGGTACGCATCAGCTGCAGGTAGTCGATGATGATCAGCCCCAGCCCGTCCTCGCACTGGCTGTGCAGCCGCCTGGCCTTTGCGCGAATCTCGAGCATCCCGACGTCGCTCGAGTCGTCCACCCACAGCGGCGCGGCCGCCAGGCGCTGCGACGCGCCCAGGATCTTTGGCCAGCGCTGCTCGGCCACGCGTCCCTTGCGCAGCTCCTCGCCCTTGATCCTGGCCTGGGATGCGACAAAGCGCTGGGCCAGCTCGGCCTCGGCCATCTCCAGCGAGAACAGCGCCACCGGCTTGTTGTGTTCTACAGCGGCGTTCTCGGCGATGTTGCACACCAGTGCGCTCTTGCCCATAGCGGGACGGGCGGCGACGATGATCAGGTTTCCCGGCTGAAAGCCGCCCGTGATCTCGTCCAGATCTTTGAACCCCGACGGGGTGCCCGTCAGCGAGGTGCCTTCGATCGACAGCCGATGCAGCTTGTCGAGCTCCTCGTGCAGCACCTCCTCGATTGCGCGGAAGTCCTGCTGGCGATCGTCGCGCGCTACCTCGAGCATCGCCTTCTCCGCCTGCTCCACAAGCTCGCGCGGCGCAGCCTCGTGGCCGAGCACGCTCTCCTGGATCTCGTAGGACGCTTGCAGCAGGCGCCGCAGCAGCGCGTTCTCACGCACGATCTGCGCGTAGCGGCGGGCGTGCCCGGCGGCCGGCACTACGCCGGTGAGCTCGTCCACCGCACCGGCCCCGCCGATGTCCTTCAGCTTGCCCATCTGGCGCAAGCGATCGGTGACCGTCAACACGTCCACCGGCTCCGACTCGTTGTACAGCGCGAGCATCGCCTCGTAGATCCGCCCATGGCGCTCGCGATAGAAGTCGTCCGCGCGCAGGCCCTCTTCGATCACGAGCGCATACAGCGAGCGATCCGACAGCAGGATCGCGCCGAGCACCGACTGCTCGGCATCGAGATTGTGCGGTGGCGCGATCGCACCTCCCTGGAGGCCGCCCGCGCCATTGGCAGTCGCAACCGCGCTCATGGCCTGGCCGAGTGTAGATCGACGGTCGCCCCTAACCGGACGATCTCCTCGCTATGTCGGAGCAATTTACTCCCCACGAACGTATGTTCGCAGAGGGGACGGCGGATGACGGGGCCGCCCCCTTGGCGAGGCCGACCTCGCCGAAGCGCGTCAAGCGTTCCCCCGTTCCTGCCTTTGCCTTGCTTCGCCGCAGAAAGAGCGCATCAGCGCTCCGGTATTTCTTCCCGCCTATTTCTTGGCGACGATCATCGTCTTGATCGTGGCAGTCACGCCCTCGACCACCTCGACCACGACCATGTAGGTGCCGACGTTCTTGATCGGCTCGGGCATGTGCACGTTGCGCTTGTCGAGTTTCAGCCCGCGCGCTTCGCGGATCGCCGTCGTGATGTCCTGCGCGGTCACCGACCCGAACAGGCGGCCGTCTGCGCCCGCCTGCTGGGGGATCGTGAGGACGGTCCGGTTCAGCAGATTAACGTTCTCCTGGGCTTTCTCAATCGCTTGGCGCGCAGCGCGCTCAGCCGCTTCCTGGCGCTGGCGGATCACTTCGATCGCGCCTCTCGTCGCGGGCTGGGCGAGCCGTCGCGGGATCAGGTAGTTGCGCAGGTAGCCCTTCGAGACATCGATCACCTTGCCCTGCTCGCCGAGCTCCTCGACGTCCTTGAGAAGAATGGCTTCAGGCATCCGTGTTCCCTCTACCGGTCCCGATCGCGGTCGCCGCGTTCACGGCGGGGGTTGTCGTCGCGCCCGCCCTCGTTGACGTAGGGCAGCAGGGCCAGCTCGCGGGCGCGCTTGACGGCGCGCGCGATCTGCACCTGATGGCGCCGGCATGAGCCCGTGATCCTCCGTGAGCGGATCTTGCCCTTCTCGGAGATGAACTTCTTCAGCGACGCGACATCCTTGTAGTCGACCTGTTCGACCTTGTCGCGGCAGTGCTGGCACGGCTTGCGCCGGCCGCTACCGGGACCGCCCTTCTTGTCCCGGCGGCGAACCGGCTTGCCGCGACCGCGCGCTTTGGCCATCAGAGTCCTCCGCCGCCGACGCGGTCATACATAGGCTGCTGAGCTGCGATGAAGGACACTGATACCTCGCTGTACTGGGACGGAATGACTAGAACGGAATGTCGTCGGCAGCGGCGCCACCGACAGGTGCAGGCTGGAAATCCCCTTCGCTGACCGGGATGTCACTGCCCTTGGAGGCTCCGTTGCCGGCGAATCCACCTCCACCGGAGGGATCCTCGCGCGAACCCAGGAACTGCACCGAGTCGGCAATGATATCGGTTGCCTGGCGCTTTGTCCCGTCCTGCGCTTCCCACTCCCGCCACTCCAGGCGCCCGTCGATCGCCACGGGGCGCCCCTTGGCCAGGTAGCGCGCCGCGTTCTCACCCTGTGCACCCCACACGGTGACGTTGAAGTAGTTGGGCTTGTCGACCCATTCGCCAGTGCTCCCATCCTTGCGGCGCGTGTTGCAAGCGATGCGCAGGCTGCACACCGACATGCCGCTCGGCAGCGAGCGCAGCTCGGGATCGGCGGTCAGATTGCCGGTCATTACGACCCGGTTGATGTTCGTGGCGGCCACGGTTCTTCCTTTCGTCTGTATTTCTCGGGGCTCTGTGTGCCCGAGGCCACCCGCGAGTCTAGAGACGGCTGCGGCCGATATCGCTCAGCGAAGGCCCGGCTAGTCGCTCTGACCCCGCTTATTGCGAAGAACGCTGCGGGCTCTTCGAGCCCTTCTCCCGGGAGGATGTGCGGAACACCTCGTCCCAGTAGGGCGCGCTGATCCCGAACCCGCGGGTGTCGTCCTGGAAGTGATGGCGCATGTGCCGCTCGCGCAGCATCTTTCCCAGCCGTCCGCGCGGGCGGAAGTGATGTAGGTAGTAGTGGAGCATGTCGTAGACCAGATAGCCCGCGAAGAACCCCGCCCCCAGACCCGGTGCGTAGCGGTGACCGAAGCTCGCAAACAGCACGCCGAACACGGCGGCGCCAAGCGGCAGGCTCACGGCCGGGGGCATCACCAGGCGCATGGGATCGTTTGGGTGGTCGTGATGGATGCCGTGGATGATCCAGTGCAGGCGAGCGCCGAAACCCTCCTGTGGCTCGAAGTGAAACACGATCCGATGCAGCCAGTACTCGAACAGAGTCCACAGCGCATAACCTGCCACGACCAGCCCGGCGACCGTCCCCACGCTCTCGCTCTCGAGTCCCCATGCTGTCAGCAAGACGATCGCCGGCGCGAAGATCGCCACGGGCACCGCCGGATGCACGCGCGAAAGTGCGTCGAGCAGCCTCGAGTCGAACATCGGCGGCGACGCGCGCAGCACGTCTGTCCTGTTGGTCGGCGAATCGCTCATGTCTTCAGCCCAGGCCATCGGACGATTTTATTACCCTTGGTGGGCCCTACATAACCGTCGGGACGTTATGCGGGCTCGCCGACGGCGACCTCGACTTCGACCGCCGGCTCCTCGACCGCGGCGACGTCGGCCGTGGGCTCCTCGACGCGCCGCACGGCGTGCACGTCGGGCGCGTCCGGGACACCCGGGGCCAGCTTGATGATCCGAAAGCGGATGACGCCGTCGGTGATTCGCAGCGTCCGGTCGAGGCCACTGAGCAGCTCCGTCGCGGGAGCGTGGAACTGCAGCAGGTGATATTCGGCGTTGGCCTTGCGGTCGATCGGGTAGGTCAGCGCCCGAGTTCCCCACTCGTCGTGGCGTAGGAACTCACCCTGGGCCTCGATCGCCGCGCGCGTGTCGGCGACGATCTTCGTACGCGTGTCCTCCTCCGCCTGTGGGTCGAGCAGCAGCATCAGATCGTATGTCGGTGCGGGCAGGGTCATCGGCAGCGGCGGATGATAGCGGCTCGAGGGCAACGGCCCTAATCGCTGCGCCCCTTCGCGCGGATGTCGGCCAACTGCTCGTCGATCCAGTCGCCCGGGTCTCTGGAGGTGACGATCTCTCGCAGCCCCTGCGCGCGCCGGCCGCGCTCCTGCGGCGCCATCGTCAGGGCCGCGTAGATCGAGTTCGCGAGCTCCTGGATGTCGAACGGGTTGACCGACAACGCATACTCGCCCAGCTCCTCGTGCGCGCCGGTGTTCTCTGAGAGGATCGAGACGCCCTCGCGCTCGTTGACGATCGGGCCCTCCTTGGCGACGAGGTTCATACCGTCGAACATCGCGTTGACGAGCAGCACGTCGTAGTGCTTGTAAGCGGCCATCGCCTCATCGAGATCATCGCGCAGCTTCAGCTGGATCGGCATCCAATCCGGCGTCCCGTGGCGGTGGTTGACGACCGCCACGAGCGCCTCGATCCGCTCGAGGTACTCCGCGTACTGCGGCACATCGGTGCGCGAGGGCATCATCTGGGCGATGAACGTCACGCGCTCGGAGAACTCGGGGTGCTGCTCGAGGAACAGGTCGAACGCGGAGAAGCCACGCAGCACGTTCTTGCTCAGGTCGGCGCGGTCGACGCGCAGAATCAGGAAGTCCCGGCGGCGGTGCAGCAGCTCCTCCTCGAACTCGCTCACGCGCGTGCTCTGTGCGATCAGCCGCGTCGCCTCGTGGTCGATCGGCAGCGGGTAGGCCCGCACCCACACCTCGCGCTCGCCGAACCGGACGAGCCCACGCTCGAAGTCCACCTCGAGGTCCATCAGGTCGCGGCAGCACTGCAGGAAGTTGCGCCGGTATGAGCGGGTGTGAAAGCCGACGATGTCGTTCGCCAGCAGGCCGGTGAAGATCTCCTCGCGGATCCGCGTCGGCAGCACGCGCCAAGCATCCGACTGCGTCCAGGGGATGTGCACGAAGTGATGCAGGAACACATCCGGGCGAGCTTTGCGCACGAGCTCGGGCAATGTGTACAGGTGGTAGTCGTGGACCATCACGACCGGCTCGCTCACTCCGTCGAGCTCCTCGACGACGGCCCGTGCGAGGTCTTCGTTGACGGCGTTGTAGCCGAACTCGAACGCCTCGATCTCCTCGCGGCGGATGTCCGGCGCGTTGGACAGGTCCCACAGATAGTGCTGAATGAACCACAGCATCGGGTTGGCGAACACGTTGTAAAACCGGTCATACGCCTGCGGGTCGCTCACGACCAGGCGCACCTGGAACTCACCACCGGCGGGAGAGCGCACGGGGAAAGCCTGTCCTTGATGCGAGCGCGAGGCCTCGGCGTCGTGCTCGGACATCGCCGAGGCGATCCAGATCGCTTCACGGTGGGAGGCCAGTCCGGTGAGCGCCGTCACCAGCCCACCCGAACCACGCTGAATCTCGCCGCCGGCGTGGAACGTGACCGGTCCGCGGTTGCTCACCAGCACCAGCGGAGCCCGCTGCGCCGGCCGGTCGCTCATCTCATCGCTCCCAACGCACGCGGTGCCTGCATGCGGCGGCCGTGTCGTCACGCGGTCTCACGCGTCGCGAAGCTCGTTGAAGATGCGCAGATAGTCGCGCAGGTAGCGCGGCGTGAGGAAGTGCGAGCGCACGTGCTCCTTGCCGCGTCTGCCGAGTGCCTTGCCGAGGGCCGGATCCTTGAGGATGTCGAGAGCGCGGGCGGCGCACTGCTCGGCGCTCGAGACGAGATATCCGGTAACCCCGTTCTCGATCTGCAGGGGAATGCCGCCGACGTTGCCGCCGATGAACGGCTTTGCCTTCCAGATCGCCTCGGACACCGTCAGGCCAAAGCCCTCGCGCGTCGACTTCTGCACGACCACGTCGGCATGCGACTGGAACGCGTTGACCTCGATCGCACCCACGTTGTTGAAGTTGTTGAGGATGTGTATGTCAGGGTCGCCGTCCGCGTGGGCGATCGTGGCGTTGAAGAAGTCCCAGCCCTCGGGGTCGTCAGAAGCCATCGAGCCGACCAGCGCGAGCTGCACGTTCGGAACGGACTCCCGGACCAGGCGGTATGCGTCGATCACCCCGAGCGGGTCCTTCCACGGGTCGAAGCGCGAGACCTGGCAGATCAGCGGCCGGTCCGCGTCGATCCCGAACTGCCCACACACAAACGCGGCGTCCTCGGGCGAAAGCGCCATGTTCTTCGGCGTGAGCGGGTCGATCGCGGGTGGCACGACGTTGACTTTGCCGTTCATCCCCGCAGGCACATACTCGCGCATGTGAAACAGCGACTCCGGATAGTTCTCGATGTAGGGCAGCAGCTGGGCGATCGTGTCCGGGTTGGGAGTCGACAGGTCGATGTGACAGCGCCATAGCCAGCCCTTCGCCTTATCCGGGACCAGCCCATAAAGGGCGGCCGGCTGCGGATCGTGGACGAGGCACACATCCCAGCCCTCGGACAGCTCGCGCGCGTTCATCTCGTTGTACTGCCGCCACGTTGCCCACTGCTCCGCGTCGAGGTCCTGCGGCGCTCCCTGCAGCGCGTTGTGCATGAGCTTGGTCGCGTTGAAGAACTCCTCGCGCCCGTAGATCACCTGCCACTCGCAGTCCAGCCCGACGTCGCGCATCAGCGGCACGAGCGTGTAGAGGATCTCCGAGACCCCTCCCCCAAAGGCCGTCGCCGAGATGTGCACGATCCGGCTGCCCTGCAAAGGCTCCGCCAGCTCGCGAATCTCATCGATCAGCTCACGCCCGCAGATGTGCGTGTAGTCGGCGAGCGTCTTCGTTCCTACGGCGACAGGCTGGAGCACGCGGCCGCACGATACCTAACGGGAGTGTGGATCTCGCGCGGGCGTGCGGGATAAGGTCTCGGAAGTGCTCAACACACGCCTCTACCGCGCGGCGCTGGTGCCGTTCGTGCTCGTCTTGGCAGTCGCTGCGTTCTCGCTGACGCCGCGCCCGTCTGCGCTCACCTCCACGTTCGCGCCCGACGCGTTCGAAGGCGCTCAGGCGTTCGCGGAACTGAAGCGGCTGGCCGTCGAGTTCCCTCGTCGTCGCCCGGGCAGCGCCGGCGACGAAGCTCTGGCGACGTATGTCGCGCGAACGTTGGAAGGGCTCGGCGGGACCGCCGGCGGGGGCTTCTCGGTGAGCACGAGCCAGTTCGAAGCGCAGACGATCGACGGCGAGCGCTTGCTGACGAACGTGGTTGCACAACGGCCCGGATCCACCGGCGCCACGCCGATCGTGATCCTTGCCCACCGTGACGCCGCCGCGCCCGGGTCGCAGGCCGAGCTGTCGGCTACCGCCGCCCTGCTCGAGTTGGCGCGCGTGTTCGCCGCGCGCGAGACCCAGCGCAAGATCGTGCTCGTCTCGACGAGCGGCGGCAGCGGTGGCGATGCGGGCGCGGCCGAGCTCACAGCCGGCGCCCACGGCCCGTTCGACGCCGCGATCGTGTTGGGCGACCTGGCCGGCACGAGCGAGCACAGGCCGTTCGTGACGCCTTACTCGGACGGCTTTGGTTCCGCCCCCGATCGCCTGACGCGCACGGTCTCGGGCGCGATCGCGGCGGGGATGGGCTCGAACCCGGGTGCGCCGAGCGTGATCGGCCAGCTCGCCCATCTGGCGTTTCCACTGGCTGTTGGCGAGCAGGGGCCGCTCGACGCTGGCGGGACGCCCGCTGTGCTCGTGCAGAGCAGCGGCGAACACGGGCCTTCCGCCCGCGAGCCTGTGAGCCGGGAACGGCTGGAAGGCTTCGGCCGCGCCGTGCTGAGCGCGGCGGATGCGCTCGACGCCGCTCCCGACGTCTCTTCGAGCATGCAGACGGGCTTGGTGACCCGGCACGAGACGGTCCCCGCGTGGTCGCTGCGATTGCTCGTCCTGTCGTTGCTGCTGGCACCGCTGCTGCTTGCCGTCGACGGGCTGGCGCGGCTGCGCCGCCGCCGAGAGCCGGTCGTGCGGTGGCTGCTGTGGACGCTCAGCTGCGCGCTTCCGTTCTTCTGCGCAGCGCTGTTCGCCTGCCTGCTGGGGTGGGCAGGTGTCATCGGCGCCGCTCCGGCCGAGCCTGTCAGATCGGGAGCGCTGCCGTTCGACGGCTTCTCCGCAAGGGTAGTGATGGCGGTGGCGCTCGTGCTTGTACTCACGTGGCTCCTGTGGCCCGCGTTCGTCCGGCGTCTCGGCTTGGACGTGGGCGCGGTCGACTCTGAGGCTGCCGGTGTCGCGCTGCTGCTCGTGCTGCTCGCAGTCTGCTTCGTCGTTTGGATGCTCAACCCCGTCGCCGCTCTGCTGCTGCTCCCGGCCACGCACCTGTGGCTGCTGACGGCCTCCTCGCCCGAGCGATCGGAGATCGGCCGCTCCCCCGGCCGTTTTACAGGACTCGTCGTGGTGGCGCTGGCTCTGCTTCCGCCCGCTCTGCTTGTCTCCTTCTATGTCGACCGGCTCGGTCTCGGCCCCGGTGAGGTGGCCTGGAGCGCCGTCCTGCTGCTCGCCGGTGGCCACGTCGGAGTGTTGGAGGCGCTGGCCTGGAGCGTCGCATTCGGCTGCGCTGCGGCGGGCGTCATGCTTGCCTTGCGCTCCCATCCGGCGCTCCCGACCGGCTCTGGGATGAAGGGTCGCGACGAGATCACGATTCGCGGCCCGCTCTCATACGCTGGACCCGGATCGCTGGGCGGAACGAAGTCGGCGTTGCGGCGGTAGTGACGCCGACGGGCAGCTTCCGGCGTGTTCGCGGGTGTCGCCACGAGGGCAGGGAAGCCGGCCTCTTACCAGCGGTGCTCGAACCCCACCAGGTGGACTTCCTCGCCGTGGTCGTCCACCAGCGAGAGCCCGGGCTGACCGCCGATCGCCCGGCCGATCCACGTGACTCCCACGTCGGAGACCTCGCGCAGCGCGTGCTCGATCCGTGCGCGGTGCTCCGGAGCCGTGCAGAAGCACAGCTCGTAGTCCTCTCCGCCGCCGGCCGCCAGCTCCCACGCCGCCAGCCCGAGCTCGGCGCAGATCTCCGCCACGCCCCGCTCGACCGGAAGCGCCTGCAGCTCCACCCGCAGGCGCACGCCGCTCGCGAGCGCGAGATGCGCCGCATCGACCGCCAGCCCGTCGGAGAGGTCGATCAGCGCGCTCGCGCGTGCCCTCGCCAGCGCGCGACCCTCCTTGATGCGAGGGCTGGGCGCGCGCACTCGAGCGAGCGCCGTCCCCGTATGCGGCCCCTGTGCCGCCTCCCCTTCCAACACCGCCAGCCCGGCGGCCGCACCGCCCAGACGGCCCGTCACGCCGAGGAGGTCTCCAGCGTGAGCACCGTCACGGCCGAGTAGCTCGTCCTCCCTGTCGGCCCAGCCCACGACCGTGACCGCAACGGTCAGCGCCGGCGCTACGACCACATCCCCCCCGGCGATCGCCGTGCCTGTCTCACCGGCCAGCGCGCGCGCGCCACGCACGAGCTCGAGCGCCTGTCGCTCGGAGAAGTCGGTGGGTATGCCGAGCACGAGGTAAGCCTCGCCGGGATCGGCACCCATCGCCGCAAGGTCAGACAGCGCGCCCGCCAGCGCGCGCCGGCCCACCTCCGCGGGCGTGACCCAACCCTCGCGCAGCCGGAAATGAACCCCGTCGATCATCGCGTCCACCGAGGTCACGCACAGCGGTCGCGCACGGGTCACGGCGGCGTCGTCGCCGATCCCGCGTAGCAGCCGCGACCCTGGCGCCGCTCCTGTGACCGCCAGCTCGGCGGCGATCGAGTCGATCAGGGAGAGCTCGGCGATGACGTGCCGTGCCGGCGTCCGGTGGAGCGCTCAGCGGTGCCGGTAGACGATGCGGGCGCGGTCCAGATCGTACGGCGAGAGCTCGCAACGAACGCGATCGCCGGGGAGAATGCGGATGCGGAAGCGTCGCATCTTGCCCGCGACATGGCCCAACACGACGTGATCGTTGTCGAGCTTCACGCGGAACATCGCGTTGGGCAGCGCCTCGATCACCTCGCCCTCGAATTCGACCTTGTCTTCCTTTGCCACGAATCTGCATCCCGTCCGGGGCGCCTTCACATGAGGTGCAAGCGGCCCTTCGTTTTCGAAAAAGCTCGAATCAAACCTACAGCGTATGGATTGCAAGGGAGGTCCCGACCGCGCGTGCGTGCGTGGCGACGTGTCCCGATCAGCCGGGCGCCGCGCCTCCCGTTCCTTTGCCGGCAGCTCCCCCACCGGGTGTCGGGGAACCTCCACCTCCCCCACCGGGTGTCGGGGGGAGCGCCGGGCCGGCCGGTGTCTTTGCGCGTGGCGTGGGCGCTTCCGTCGGCGACCCGCCGCTTCCGCCCCCGTTTGGCGAGCCCCCGCTGGAGGGGGGCTTGCTCTTGGTCGAGGGTGCGCCGGAGGTGCTCGTTTCCAGCGGCTGGGTGTTTTCCAGGTGGCCGGTGCTCGAGTACTTGCCGAAGAACGGCTGATAGGAGATCGCTTCCTTCGGTTCTGGGAACGACACGCACGACTGGCCTTCGGTGACGCCCGCCATGTAGTCGTGCCAGATTTCCGCGGGCAGATACCCGCCCTGCTGAGGCTCGCCGTGGACGTCGGTCATCGAGACGCGTTTGTTGGGATAGCCCATCCACACGACCGTCGCATAGCGCGACGTGTATCCGTCGAGCCACGCGTCCACCAGTTCGCTGGTGGTCCCGGTCTTGGCGGCCGTCGGGCAGGTGAGCGCCGATCTCGTCGCGGTGCCGCTCTCGACGTTCTGGTGGAGGATGCTCGTCTCCTCGGCCGCGACGCCTTCTGAGAGCACCTTCACGCGGTGAGGCGTGCCCCAGTTGCGGTCGATGTGACCGTCGGGGAACACGACCTTGGTGATCGCAATCGGGCTGTTGCGCCAGCCACCGTCGGCGAGGGTGGCGTAGACGTCGGCCATTTCCAGCGGTGTCACCCCGTGGGTCAGGCCGCCGAGCGCTTCCGCCGGAAAGCTCGACAGATGGGTCCTGACGCCCATCTTGTAGGCCGTCTGCGTGACCGTCTGCTCACCGAGGTCGGCTGCGAGCTGGGCGTAGACCGTGTTGTCGGAGGCAAGGGTGGCGTTGACGAGGTTGATCGACTTGTTCAGCGAGGTACCCTCGAACGTCTTCACTTCGTAGGTCGGATAACCGGGCAGCCAGCCGGGGGCCAGCGTGTGGGACAGGTAGTAAGTGCTGTTTGGGTCGACTCCGCGCGAGAGGGCGTCGGCGAGATCGATCGCCTTGAACGTGGAGCCAGGCTGGCGGTGTCCATCGGCGGCGAGGTTGAACTGCGACTTCTCATAGCTCTCCGACTCCGCCATCGCTTCGATGTCGCCGTTGCGCGGATCGATCGTGACAATCGCCGACGCGGGGTCTTCGGGCTCGTTGAGCACCTCGGCGATCGCCTTGCGCGCGAGGCGCTGCTTGTTCAGGTCGATCGTCGTATACACCTTCAGCCCTCCATGTTCGACGGCTTTGGAGCCGTAGCGGCGGAGCAGCTGTTCGCGGACGTATTCGAAGAAGAACGGTTCGCTGCGCTGGGAGTAGAACGTCCCGAGGTGCACCTCGAGCGGCGCGTGCTCGGCCGCGGCGGCCTCCGCGGCTGAGATGTAGTGCAGGTCGGCCATCTTCGTCAGCACCTCGTTGCGCCGTGCTCGGGCCGCATTGGGGTCCCGGAACGGGTTGTATTCCGAAGGCGCCTGCGGCAGGCCGGCCAGCAGTGCCGACTGCTCGAGGTTCAGCTGCGAGACGGGCTTGTCGAAGAAGATGCGCGCCGCCGCCTGCACTCCCGTGGCGGTCTGACCGCCGACCGTGCCATAGGGAACGCTGTTGAGATAGCTCGTGAGGACCGAGCGCTTGGAATGGTGTTCGTTGTAATCGATCGCGAGCTTGGCCTCGACGATCTTCTGTTTGAGCGTGTGCTGATCGCCGCCAAGATAGAGGTTGCGCACCAGTTGCATCGTGATCGTCGAGCCTCCCTGCAGGGCGGCGCCGTGGGTGATGTCCTTGATGGCCGAGCGGAATATGCCGGTGAGGTCGACGCCGTCGTTCTTGTAGAAGCGCTGGTCCTCGATCGACACCGTCGCGTCCTTCAGATCGGCCGGAATTGCGTCCCAGCCGACGGGGCTGCGCAGTTCGTCGGACTGGATGAATCCCAGGCGCGTGCCGTTGGCGGCGAACACCTGCGAGGAGCCGTCTGACAGGATCGGGCGTAGCGTCGCCAGCGCAGGCGCTGTGCCGGCCACGTGCAGCACGTATCCAACAGCCGCGATCACGCCGACGACGAGCGCGCACAGCAGCACCCCTCCGCCCACGAGGAGAATTCGGGTAGGACCGGCGCGGCTGTGCCGCCGCCGACGCTGTCGTGCTTGCCTGGACATAGGGTGAGCCAGCCGAGGGTACCGCGCCTCGCCCGCGTCCCGGGTCACTGCAAGTGTGCTTTGCTCTGGCGCTCTACACGCGCCGTCCCTCCGGGCCGAGAGCAGTGCCCATATCCCTATGAGCCCAGACACCGCCGACCCAGCCGTCCGGGCTGTGTGCCCGCCAATCGTGGACACCGCGCCCGCGGGCGCGGTGCCGGTTCGAACACGTGCCGTCGCTGCGCCGGCTCGGGGATGGTGGATGCGGCTGCGTGCTGACCCGGCGCGGATGGCAGCCGTGCGCGACAGCCGTCAGGCGATGTGGTCTTCGCGCCTGCTCGTGTGGGTGGCGGGAGCAGGCACTGTCGCGACCCTCGGCTTCGGACCTGTGCGGGGCGCTTTCAACCCTCCAGGGGTGACGCGCGGGTTCGGCTGGCTCGGGAATCTGCTGGCTGCGCCTGCGGCGCGCTGGGACGCCTCCTGGTACCTGGTGATCGCGCACTACGGATATCGGCCCGACCTGGGCGTATATACGTCCTCGCGCACGGCGTTCTTCCCGCTCTACCCACTTGGCTTGCGTGCGACCTCGGATATCGGCTTTCCGCCGATCCTCGCGGGCGTGCTCCTGTCGCTGGTCGCGTTTGCGCTCGCCCTGTATGGCATCCATCGTCTCACCACGCTCGAGCTGGGCGGGAGCGAGCGATTTGGTTCGGGCGAGATCGCCCGGCTGGCGGTGCTGGTCATGGCGTTCGCCCCGATGGCGTTCTACTTCTCGGCCGTCTACTCCGAGTCGCTCTACCTCGCGCTGTCGGTGGGCGTGTTCTGGTGTGCCCGTCAGGGACGCTGGACCGGTGCTTGCGCGTTGGCCGCGTTGGCCGGCGCCACGCGCAGCGCCGGCGTCGTGCTCGCGCTGCCGGTGCTGATGCTTTACCTGTATGGACCGCGCGAGGACCGCACGCCAGACTTCACGGGGGTCCGCCGGTTCGCTCCCCGCTACCGGCTGCGCCGCGATGCTCTGTGGCTGGCGCTGGTGCCGGCCGGCCTCGCCGCGTACATGGCCTATCTCGCGCTATCAGGTGGCGATGCGCTGATGCCATTTCACGCGCAGGGCGTATGGGACAGGCGCTTCGCCGGCCCCTATCTCGGCATCTGGGACGGGGTCGAGGCGGCCTGGCAGGGTGCTCACCAGCTGCTGTCCTTCCAACGGGAGCACGTCTACTTCCCGGTCGCCGGCGGCAGCCCGTTCGTCGACGCCGGCCACAACCTGATGCTGCTCGCCTTCCTGCTCGCCGCGATCCCGGCGATCGTGGGCGTCCTGCGCCTGCTCCCGCTCGCCTACGGCGCTTACGTGATCGCGGCTCTCGCGCTGCCGCTCTCCTATCCGGTGGCGCCGCAGCCGCTGATGTCGTTGTCGCGCTTTCTCGTCGTGCTGTTCCCGCTCGGCATGTGGCTCGCCGCATGGCTGGCCGCGCGCCCGCGCATGCAAAAGCCGGCGCTGGTCGTCTCGGCACTGCTGATGGCCTTCTTCGCGGCTCAGTTCTCCACCTGGCATTGGGTCGCCTGAGGCGATGTCGGAGCCAACGCCGATCGACGGGCCGATCGAGGAGGGGGTTGCGAACCCCGTCGGTCGAGGTTCGCCCGAGCGGGCGCCGCAGGACGATCGTCGCGTAGAGCCATTTGAGGACGATCCCGCGCGCTCTCCCGACACCGGCTGGCCGGCGTGGAGCGCGGGACTGGCGCTGTTCGGTGCGCTCGTGCTCGCGTCGGTGGGCGGCCTCGTGCTCGACATTCCCGCAGCGCTGATCTTCGGCGTGAAGCTCTCAAGCGAACATTTTCCCCCCGGCCTGTCGATCGCCGACACCTTTGTTCAGGACCTGGTGTTCGTGTGCGTGGCTGTGTACTGCGCGCAGCTCGGCGGCCGCATCGTGAGCGCGTGGCAGTTCGGGCTGCGCCGCCCGCCCGCCGGCTGGCGCAGGGCTGTCGGTCTGATCGTGCTGCTGCTGATCGCGTTCGTCGTGTTCAGCGTGATCTGGTCGGCGGCCTTTCATCCCAAGGAAGAGACGCTGCTCGAGCAGCTCGGCTCAAACGAAGGCCCGGCGCTGCTGATTCTCAGCGCAGCGCTCACTTGTGTGATCGCGCCGATCTGCGAGGAGCTCCTGTTCCGCGGTTACATCTTCACAGCGCTGCGCAGTTGGAGGGGAACGTTGCCCGCGGCGCTGATCACAGGGCTCGTGTTCGGCGGGGTGCACTATGGATCGGCGCCGACACTCGACCTCGTACCGCTGGCGGGGCTCGGCTTTGGGCTGTGCTTCCTCTACCGCTTCACAGGGTCGCTGTATCCGTGCATGGTCGCCCACTCTCTCAACAACTCGGTCGCGTTCGCGAGCCTCGAGGGGTGGGGCTGGCAGACGCCCGTGCTTCTCGTCGGCTCGCTGCTGGCGATCGAGGCGGTCGCGCTCACCGGCAAACGGGCTGGGCTGATCAGCCCCCAACCGGTCTCGCCCGCCCGGACGCATAAGATCCGGGTGTGAACAGAGCCATGACGAGAGCGGGCCGGTGGGTAGCCCCGTGCGCTGCGTTTGCCTGTCTTGCGATCGTACCCTCATCGTCGTTCGGCGAATCGCCGCCAGTGGCGATCCCGACCCCCACCCCGGCGGCCGCGCCGCAGCCGGCGGCTGCCGGACGCATCGAGCTGGCGCTGCAGAAGGTGGGTGGCAGCCCGCCGTTTGCGTTCGTGGGGAGCCGCATCGTGATCCGCGGCGTCGTGACCCCATATGTGGGCGGCCAGACGGTGGGCGTGAGCTTTTACCGCGAAGGACGCAAGGTCGCGGATAAGACCGTAACGGTGCAGGCGATCGGAAACGGAGAGGGGCAGTTCCACATCGCTTATCGCGGCACCTCTGCGGGGCTCGTGGAAGCCCGCGCGGCGCACCCCGCGACGCCGCAGCAGGTGGCGTTCAGCGGGCGCTCGCCGGGCGTGCGCTTCGTCCAGCCCAACCTCCGCCCGGGCGCCCGCGGCCAGTCGGTGCGCCTCATGCAGTCCGAGCTCGACGTGCTGCATTTCGCGGTCCCGCTCAGCGGAGTGTTCGAAGAAGGCACCGGGCGCGCGCTGATCGCCTACCGCAAGATGACCGGCCTCGAACGAGTTCCCTACGCGGGTAGGCGGGTCTTCGAGCTGCTCGCGCGCGGGGCGGGGAAATTCCATGTGCGCTACCCCGGCGACGGCCGCCACGTGGAGGCCAACCTGACCAAGCAGGTGCTCGCGGAGATCGAACCGGGCGGGCGCGTGCGGACGATCTACACGATCAGCTCCGGCAAGCCCTCCACCCCGACGGTGCTCGGTCGTTTCCGCGTCTACGAGAAGACGCCCGGCGTCAACAGCGAGGGCATGGTCGACTCCAACTACTTCATCCGCGGCTACGCGATTCACGGCTACGCCGAAGTGCCGACATACGCTGCCAGCCACGGTTGTCTGCGCGTGCCGATCCCCGACGCGCCGGCGATCTACGGGTGGGTGCAGATGGGTACGCCGGTGGACGTCAACAACTAAATGATCTAATGGAGCACGTATCTCATGCGCGGACGCGAGTTGCGCGTGCAAGGAAGCCCCAAGCCGAAGCCGTAGACGATCAAGGCGAGCAGCAGGTTGACGCCGCGGATCGCCCACTGACTGCTCCATCCCGAGCTGATGCCCGAGAACGGCGAGGTCAGTTCGTTCGAAGCTTCGTCGATCGTTTTGTGCACGGTGCTCTCGTGCGTAGGGGCCTTCCCATTCGCGACCTTCCCACTGACTTCTTCCTGCTGATGCGTGGACGCGCTGCTTGTCTGGTTGACCACGAAGATCGCAAACGATGCGATCACGATCAGGCAGATGGCGATCGAGGCCAATCGCATCAGACCGGCGAGGGCGGAGAGCACCTCGCTAGATTAGATCTCCACGTGGACGCCCTGGCCGGTCAGAGGAGTGACGATGTCCTCCGCGCACGCGAGCGTCTCGTCGACGAGTTGCGCGAGCATGCGCTGGTGATCGGCGAGGTGACGCTCACGAGCGGAGCGCGCGCCTCCTACTACGTGGACGCCAAGCGCGCGATCCTGCTGCCCGGGGCTTTTATTGCGCTCGGTCTGCTGGTCGCCGAGAGCGCGCGCGAATGCGGCGCAACCGCAGTGGGCGGCGTTCCCGTGAGCGCGATCCCGGTCGCGTGCGCGGCGCTGGCGGCGCCGATCCCGCCGGCGAGGGGGTTCATCGTGCGCAAAGAGCGCAAGGCGCACGGCTTGCAGCGCTGGATCGAGGGCCCGCTGCTGCAGCCCGGCGAGCGCTGTCTGCTGGTCGAGGATGTGGTCACCTCGGGCGGGTCGACGATCGAGGCGGTGGAGCGTGTGCGCGGCGAGGGGTTGACGGTTGTGGGCGTCGTCAGCGTGCTCGACCGTCTCGCGGGCGGCGGCGATGCGATCAGGGCTGCGATCGGTCCCGATGCCCGTTACACGGCGCTCGTGACGATCGACGAGGTGTACCCCGACCGTCCTGACCGTCCTGACCGTCCGGCGGGCTGACGGCCATCTCCAACACCGAGAGCGCCGCCGCTGTGCCAAGGGTTCGTCCGGCCGAGCCTCGGGACGTTGCGCTGCTGCTTGAGCTGTTCGGCGAGCTGGCCGCGTACGAGCATCTCGAGCACGAGCTGCACGCGACCGAGGACCGTCTCAGCGAGGCGCTGTTCGGCAAGCGTCCGGCGGCGGCGGCGCTGATCGCCGAGCTCGGGGGCGAGGCGGTCGGTTACGCGCTGTTCTTTTCAACCTTCTCGAGCTTTCTCGCGAGCGAGGGAATCTGGCTCGAGGACCTGTTCGTGCGCCTCCCCCATCGAGGCACGGGTGTCGGGCGGGCACTGCTCTCGGCGGTCGCAGCGCGCGTGCGCGAACGCGGCGGCGAGCGATTGGAATGGGCGGCGCTCGACTGGAATGAGCCGGCCCTCGGCTTCTATCGGCGCCTCGGCGCGAGCACGATGGGCGAGTGGATCACGCACCGTCTGGACGGCGAGGCGCTGGAGCGCGTGGCGGCTGAGCCGCCCGCGTGACGCGACGACAGCTCGCGCGAGCGAATGGCGCCGGTAGCCTTCGTGCATACCCAGCGCAGGTTGTCGGTCAAGCCCTCGTAGTCCAATGGATAAGACGACCGCCTCCTAAGCGGTAGATCCAGGTTCGACTCCTGGCGGGGGCATAGGGGTGTCGCTTAGAGTCGCTTGCGTGGCTTTGCCTAGCGATCTTCCCCGCGCACGTCGCCGCCTGATCCTCGCGATCTGCTGCATGAGCCTGCTGATCGTCGGATTGGATAACACGATCGTGAACGTCGCGCTCCCGTCGATCGGGCGCGAGCTGCACGCGTCCGTACCGGGGCTGCAATGGACGGTCGACGCCTACACGCTCGTGCTCGCGAGCCTGCTGATGCTGTCCGGGTCGATGGCCGACCGGCTCGGCAGGCGGAGGGTCTTCCTGGTCGGGCTGTGCGTGTTCACGCTCGGGTCGTTGCTGTGCAGCCTCGCGCCGAGCCTGGGCTGGCTGATCGCTTTTCGCATGATGCAGGCGGTCGGCGGATCGATGCTCAACCCGGTTGCGATGTCGATCATTCGCAACGTCTTCACCGACGCGCGCGAGCGTGCGCAGGCGATCGGCATGTGGGGTGCGACGGTCGGTCTCAGCCTTGCGCTGGGCCCGGTGGTCGGCGGGGCGCTCGTGCAGTCAGTCGGCTGGCGGTCGATTTTCTGGATCAACATCCCGGTCGGGGTGGCCGCTGTGGCGCTGACTGCGCGCTTCGTACCAGAGTCCAGAGCGCCCCGTCCCCGACGCCTGGATCCGGTGGGCCAGCTGCTCGTGATCGTGACGCTGGCGGCGCTCACCTACGCGATCATCGAGGCGCCGTCGGCCGGTTGGTCTTCGCCACAGACCGTCGGCCTGCTGCTGCTCGCCGCGATCGCCGTGGGGATGCTCCTGCGGTACGAGCACACGCGCCGCGAGCCGCTGCTGGAGTTGCGCTTCTTTCGCAGTGTCCCCTTCTCGAGCGCCAGCGCGATCGCTGTCTGCGCGTTCGCTGCGCTCGGCGGGTTCCTGTTCCTGAACACCCTGTACCTGCAGGAGGTACGCCACTACTCGGCTTTGACCGCCGGCCTCTACACCCTGCCGATCGCCGCCATGACGCTCGTCTTCGCTCCTCTCTGGGACGGCTGACCGGTCGTTGTGGCCCGCGTTTGAGCCTGCTCGCCGGAGGTCTCGGCATCGCCGTTGGCGGAGCGCTGCTCACGGGCCTCGCCAGGGAGACGTCGATGGGGCTGCTGCTGGTCGCCTACACGATCTTCGGGATCGGGTTCGGCATGGTGAACCCGCCGATCACCAACACCGCCGTGGCGGGCATGCCGGCCGCGCAGGCGGGGGTCGCCGCCGCTGTCGCATCGACCTCCCGTCAGGTGGGCCAGACCCTGGGTGTCGCGATCGTGGGAGCGGTCGCCGCGGCCGGCGTCACCGGCTCGGTGGGCCCTGGTTTCGTGCAGGCGAGCCACGCAGGCTGGTGGATCGTCTGCGGCTGCGGTGTCGTCGCGGTGGCGCTCGGTTTCACGAGCACCACCGGGCGCGCCAACGACAGCGCTGCTCGGGTCGCGGAGGAGCTGGTGCTCTGAGGACACTCGGCGAAGAGGGCCGTGCAGAGCCGGCCGCTCGAGCTGGTGCGAAGGCACAACCGGCGCGATCCTTTGGGAATAGGCCCTCAGGCGCTCAGCGACACACGATCGCGTCCCGCGGTCTTGGCCTCGTACAAAGCCTCGTCGACGCGCGCCATCAGGGTCTCGGCAGACTCGCCCGGTGCGTGCACGACGACCCCGGCCGAGCACGTCTGCTCGCCGTGCACGCACCGGCGCAGGCGATCGACGACCATCAGAGCGTCGTCGGGGGCGCATTTCGGGAGCAGCAGCGCGAACTCCTCGCCGCCGATGCGTGCCAGGACATCGCCGGCCCGCAGCTCCTCGCGCCAACCCGCGGCGCTCTCCTTCAGCAGGCGATCGCCTGCCGGATGCCCATGGGTGTCGTTGAAGTCCTTGAAATGATCGAAGTCGATCATCGCCAACACGAAGGGCTCTTCACGCGCGAGGGATTCGGCGAGGCTCACATCCCAGGTGCGGCGATTGGGCAGCCCTGTCAGCGCGTCGGTGCTCGCCAGGTCGGTCAGCCGCGACAGCAGCTCGGCGCGCTCGTTCGCCGCCGCGGCTTCCTGTTCGATCAGCGTGACCATCGCCGCCTGCGACTCACCCGCCTTCTGGCGAACCGCCGCGACGAGTCTCTGGGTGGTGAAGCCGATGATCGTGCTCACCGCGACGAACAGCACACCGACGCGGTACTGACTCTGAGGATAGGCGTGTCCCCCCAGCAGTAGGAGCGGGGCGAGGAACAGCAGGGTCACGCCGGCGGTAACCACGCACAGCTGGCGGCGGTCGCCGTGCAGGGCCGTCCAGAACACCGGCAGCATCGCGATCACCGCGATCCCGGAGCCGGTGCCGCCGGTCGCGCTGCGCAGGAAGGCGACCGCGATCAGGAAGATCAGCGACGGAAGCAGCTCCCGGCCACCGAGCGCGCGCGGCCATGGCGTGAGCCTGACAAGGCCCGCGAGCACGCCCAAGCCGAGCGCAGTCGCGTACTGGCCCCAGTCGACGGTCGTCCCCAGCGGCGCCACCACGGTCGCCAATGCCGCGGCCGCCGCGAACGGGGCAAGGTTCAGCGCGATTCGCTCCGTCGCTTCGGAATCGCCGTCGTATGAGTCGGTAATACCCCGCATGCTTGGGTATTCGGCAGATGGGGCTCCCCACTTGACCCTACGCCTCGTCCTCGTCCCCCTCAGTACTATCGCCTTCGTACAGCGACTCTCGCGCCAGCTCCTGGCCCTTTGCCGAGAACAGCTTGATCTCGAGCAGGTCGTAGCGGTAGTCGTCGGGGGCGATCAGGGTGAAGCGCTCGTCGATCAGCTCGCATTGATCGACGGTCAGATCGGCAAGCTCGGCGGTGGCGATCGCACCGCGAGAGATGAGTGGGCGTCCCCAGACGAGCGTCATCGCCGCTGTGGCCTCGCCATGGCCGCGCCACGTGCCGATCACCTCGTCGCAGATATCTAGCTTCCAGCCCGGGTTCTTCTCGGCGGTCTCCTCGGTGAAGTCGACGCGCACGAAGAAGTCGCTCGGATCGCCCTCCTCGCCGGCCGGGACGAAACGGACGTAGCCGAACAGCTCGTATCCGTTCGACGTAAGCGAGGTTCCCGGCACGTAGGTGCGCCCATGCCATGTGCGGTCGGGGTACCACGCGATCTCGCCCGGCTCGCCCAGATCGCCGTGCTCGCTCTCGAGCGGCAGGCAGGCGGCGAGGAACTGCTCGCGCAACCGCTCCCGCCAGCGGCCGTAGGGCAGCTCCTCGTGCGGTGGCTCGGCGGCAAAGCGGGGGACGAAACGTTCCTCGGGGGGCATGTCCGCTCAGACTATGCGTCCCGCAACAGGGCTGCGGCGTGCTCGGGCGCGACGATGTTCAGGTTCAGGTCCGTGGAGAGCTCGAGTCCGGCCAGGTGGGTGAGGCGGGGGAGGATGTCGATCCGCCAGCAGAAGTGCTCGGCGCCCCGCGGGGCCGTACGCACCCATAGGTTCAGCGGCGGGCTCGACCCGAGCAGGCGGGCCAGCCGGCAGAGGCCGTCGTGCAGGAGCGCCGCGCCCGTGGGCCCGTCGTCCTCGAAGCGCGGGCGGGGGCGGCGCGGGGCGAGCATCAGCTGGAAGGGCAGGCGCGAGGCGTAGGGCGCCATCAGCACGGCGTCGTCGTCGATCGCGACGATCCGCTCGCGCCGGCGCACCTCCTCGGCGACGAGGTCCCCGAGCAGGCTCTGGCCCATCGTGCGGGTGGTGTAGGCGCCGAAGCGCTCGCGCTCGCGCGCGACCGCGGCGGGGACGAAGTCGAGCGCGTACAGCTGGGCGTGAGTATGCGGCAGCGATGCTCCCGCCTCACGGCGCTCGTTGACGATCAGCTGCACATAGGCGCTGTTCGCGTGCGCGCGCATGCGCGCGCGCCACGCCTCGACTGCGGCTGCGACCTGCTCGACGGGAAGCTCGGCGAGTGAGAGCACCGGCTGCGGTCCGTTGACGATCACCTCGTGCGCGCCGCGAGCGGGCAACGAACGGAAGAGCTCTCCGTGCGCCTCGTCGCGCAGCGATCCTCCCGCGGCGGCGCTTGCGGCTGCCTCGGTCGGACTCTCGCCGCCCGCGGGTGGGACCCCTTCGGATTCGCTCAGCGCCGGAAACAGGTTCGGTACGACGCGCACCGTCCAGCCCGGCGAGTTGGGAGCGCCGCCGCCGGGCCTCACGGCGTACAGCTCGGGCGGCGTGCGTGCCTCGTTACCTTCAGCGAACGGATCGGCGCCGGGATCGATCGGCGGGGTTTCGCGCACGCTGTCGGGCGGCCCGGGTGCCCCGCCGGGCCGCCGCGAGCGCTCTCCGGCGACGATCGTGCGATGTCCGCTCAGCGGGTCGATGCGGATCTCGGGCAAGGTCGGCCGATCCTACGAACCCGGAGCGCCCAGCGCGTAGCGCCGAACATCCCGTTCGAGCTTGGCCTGGGTCGGATACGGGCCCTGGTGGATGTACTTGCCGGCGTTGCGGTCGTAGAAGACGGTCACGGGCGTGAACATCGAGTCGGTGATCGCGAGGCCGGCCTCCTCGCTGTGGTCGTAGTAGCTGGGATAGCTCACCGGGAAGGAGCGTAGGAAGGCGAGCGCGTCGGCACGGCTGTAGTCGCCGGAGTCGATCCCGATGAACGCCACCTCGTGGCCGAGGTTCAGCGCGGCGCGCTGGAAGGCGGGGAGCTCCTCGCGGCACGGTTCGCACCAGGATGCCCACTTGTTGACCACCACGGGCCGCCCGCGCAACGCCGCCAGACGGGCGCGCAGGGCGCGCGTCCCCCCGGGCAGGAGCTCGTTCGCTTGTGCATGCAGCGCTTCAAGCGGTGCCGGCGAGCCCGCGAGCTCCTCGCGCATCTGCGTGAGCGTGAGCGTCGAGCGGGGCGAGGGTGCCTGCGAGGAGCCGCCCAGCTGGAGCAGCCCGACGACGAGCACGGCGAGAAGCCCGGCTCCGCCCAGCGCGAGAAACACGTGCTTTGGCTGCATCGCGGGTAAGAGTGGCAGATGCAGCGCCGTGTTCAGGGACGCATCCGGACGGGCCGAATCTATCCAAGCACACTCTCGGGTCGACTCTCGCCATGACGTGCTATACCGTGATGCACACGACAGGGGCCGGATTGCTCTGAGCATCCGGCCAAAACGGCGCGAGTTGAGCGCCGGTGGTTGTGAGCCACGTCGAAGCCACTTTCGGCGGCGGCTCCGTCTCGAAGTCCAGAGCCTCCATGGCCGAGCCCACCTCAGTGGCCCTCGCGGCTGCGCCCCTTCCAAGTACCGCGGAAATCTCACGCGCGGAGAAGCTCGTGCGCGAGCGCTTCCTGCACGACGGCGAGGACCCCGCGGTCGCGCTCGCTCCCGGCTCGCCGCGACGGCGAGCGCTCGACCGGGCGCTCGAGGAGCTGCGGGCCGACCCCAAGGCGAAACATCCGTCGACCGCCTGGCGCCGGGAGTTCTCGCTGCTGCTGGGGCTGGAGCGACTGCTGTCGGACTCGGAGCCCAAGCTGGCGGACGGCACCGTGCTCTCGGCGCACCAGGTCGACGCGCTGTCGGGCACGCTCGCGGCGCTGCTGGCCGAGGCACAGCGCACGGCCCCCAGCGGTAACGGACGCGCGGTCGCCGCGTCGGCCTCGCCCGAGCTGCTGGCCTCGGCGGACATCTTCGGGCCCGACGACGACGAGGACGCGAGTGCCAATGGCGCCACCGCCACCGCCGAGGCCTCGCCCGCCGACTCCGATTCCCCGGGTGGAGGCGATCAGGACGACGAAGACGACGGGGAAGAGCTGTTGGACGACGACGACGCCGAGGACGATGACGACGATCTCGAACCGGTCCAGCGCGCCGCGCCCGACGAGGACGACGAGGACGACGAGGACGAGCTGGAAGACGAGGTCGATGACCGGATTGCCGACGAGGACGACGCTGAGCAGGAGGACGAAGCCGGGGAGGAGAGCGAGTCCGAGGAGGAGCTGCGCGACTGGGTCGAGGAGGGAGAGGACGAGGAGGAGTCGCTGGCCGACCAGCCCGAGGACCCGAACGCCGCGAAGCGCTTCTGGTTCGAGCACGCCACCGGCGCGGGCAAGACCGTAGCCGCGCTCGGCTTCGTCGAGGCAACGCAGACCGGCGGCGTGCTGATCCTCACGCACCGGCGCAACCTGGTCGACCAGTTCCACGGCGAGCTGCGCGACCGCGGTTACTCCAAGCGCATCAGCCGGCCACTGCTGAAGGGCGAGGACTCGGTCAAGGGGCCGGTGACGGTCGAGACCTATCAGTGGTTCGTGCGCAACGCAGGGAAGATCTCGAGCGCGTACACGATCGTGATCTGCGACGAGGCGCACACCGCGTTGGGGGAGAAGACGAGCGCCGCGATCCGCGAGTGGACGGGGCCGATCTTCATCGGCATGACCGCCACGGGCGCGCTGATCGCGCGCCACGTGACCGACCTGTTCCCCACGCAGACCTCGCGCTTCGACCTCGCTCAGGCGGCGCGAAGAGGGGTGATCGCCCCGCTTCGCTGCGTGCGCATCTCACCCGGTGTGGGTGTGCGCACGATCGCGAAGGTGCCGCTGCGCAGGGGCGAGGTGGATACCGAGTTCGATCAGGACGAGCTGGCGAAACTGCTCGACCAGCAGCCGTTCAACGTCGCCGTGGCGAACCTGTACAAAACCCGCTTCAACGGCGTGCCCGGAGTGGTGTATGCCGCGGGTGTGCGCCACGCATACAACCTCGCCGAAGCGTTCCGCGCGGAGGGCATCAAGGCGCAGGGGGTCTCCGGCGAGACGCCCAAGCGCGAGCTGGCGGAGATCCTCGCGCGGTATGAGCGCGGCGACATCGACGTGCTGATCAACGCGCAGCTGCTGGCCGAGGGCTGGAACAGCCCGCGGGCGACCGTCTGCGTGCATTTGGCGCCGACCGCGTCCAAGCGCATCTACCAGCAGCGCGTCGGTCGCGTCACGCGCCGCCATCCGGGCAAGGAGGCCGGGCTGGTCGTCGACTTCGTGCATCCCGCGACGAAGAACGACGATCCGGTGGTGACGTTGCATTCGCTGCTCGACCGCGACGTGTATCGCGGCGGCGCGATCGTCGTCGGCCCGGTGCGCCGCGGCCGCGGCCGGCGGATGCGGGTGGAGCGGCGCGTGCTGCCGGTGTGCGCGGAGGAGGAGCGGCGCTTCGCGGTGTTCGAGCGCGAGCTGTGGCGGATCGCGGTCGAGCATCTCGACTACGGCGAGCAGCACCTGTGGGCGGCGCTCGCGGGTGCGCGCGTGGCCCCGACCGGCTGGCGCAGGGCGCGGGCGATGCTGCACTTCGATCGCGGCGGCGAGCTGAAGGGCCGGTTCCTGATCACGGCGGTGGAGCGCAACAAGAACCCGCAGCTGCGGATGCGCGCGCTGACCGACATCGCCGCGCTGCGCGACCCGGACGCGTTCGACACGGCGATCGACATCATCGGCGGCTGGCCACGGGAGGAGCGCAAGGAGGCGTCGAAGATCATGCTGCGCGCGCTGGTCGAGCGCCGGATCGGCCGCCGTGACCAGGCCACCGCCTGGATCTGGCGCTTGGCGGAGTACACGCGCGATGTGCACGAGGAGTACGCGGTGCAGCGCTGGCCGGAGACCAAGCGGCTGCTCGGCCTGCTGGTCAACTCGGCCGGTGGCGCGCACGCGCGCAACGCACGCCGGCTGATCCATGCCGCGCGCAAGCAGGATCGCCGGTTGGCGGCCGCGCTGCTGGCGGCCGCGCTCGCGCATACCCCGGAGGCTGAGGAGGCGCTGCGCGGCGCGCGCACGCGCATGGCGCGCAAGCCGCCCGCGCTCGCGCGCGAACTGCTGCGCAACTTCCCCAAGCGCCGCGCGCGCAACGCGCGGCGGCGTCGCAAGGGGGCGAAGGGGTCGGCAAACGGCGCGAACGCCGGATCGAGGGCGCAGGCGGGGACGGGCGCCAACGCGACCGAGGCGCCGAGAGAGGCAGTGCTGAACGAGGCCCTCGCGAGGGAGGCTCCACGAGCGGTCGACCACGTCGGCGGGCTCGAGCCGGCGGTGGGGGACAAGCTGGACGCGACGTGCGCGAGGCGCTCGACCACGCCGAGCAGTGATCTGGCGCGCTGCGCTGCGCAAAGCTCGATCGACTGTCCCAGCTGTACCGCCTCTACCGGAGATGTTCAGCCGATCGCCAGGTGAACCTCGCCCGCTTCGAGGGTCGTGCGCCCGCCGCCGGGAAGGGCGACGATCAGGCGCCCTGCGCCGTCGATGCCCTCGGCCTGCCCGTGCATAGGACGATCGTCCGGGCCGTGGACGTTCCATGCGATCGTGCGTCCTCGCAGGGCGTCGCGCGCGCGCCACGCGTCGAGGACCTCGGACACGGGGCTTTCGAGTCGCCGCTCGAGCGCCGAGAGCAGCCGTTGGAGGAGTGGCTCGATCGCGTCCGGGGACTCGCCGAGGGTGGCGGCGGTGGCGCGCAGCTCGGGCGGCAGCTCGTCCAGGCGAACGGCGACGTTCAGCCCGATCCCGAGCACGGCCCATCCCTGCTGTGGCCGACCTTCGGTGAGGATGCCGGCGAGCTTCGCCGGCGTGGGAGCGTCCGGGCCGGGCTGCTCCACGCCAGGCATCGGCTGCGGGCCGGCGGCCGCGCGGGACGGCGGTGCGCGCATGAGCACGATGTCGTTCGGCCACTTGATCATGGCCGTGTCGCCCGCCACGTCGCAGATCGCGACGGCGGCGAGGAGGGGCAGCAGCGGGGGAGGTGAGCGCAACACCAGCGACATCAGCAGCGAGCTGTGAGCGGGCGCCGACCAGAGCCGGCCCTGGCGTCCCCGTCCGGCGGTCTGCGCGGAGGCGGTGACGAGCGTTCCGTGTGGGGCTCCGGCGATCGCCAGCGCACGCGCGCGGTCGTTGGTCGAGTCGGTGACTCGCAGGTGCAGGCGCGGGCGCCCGAGCGCAGCGGGCGATCGACGGTCGCGTAGGGCGCCCCCACGCGGCGAGGGCGGTTCCTGAGGCGGGGGGAGGAGGCCTTCACGCCGGTCGTATGAGCAGCTCGCCGTTGCGCCCGACACGGAGAACGTCGGCGGCCGAGCCGCGGTTGACGGCGAGCGCGGCCATCTGCTGGGCGTCCTCATAGAGCAGCAGCTCCCCGGGAGCGACGTCGGCGAAGGTCGAGGCGTAGCGCGCGCGGTGCGCGCGACCGGCAATCTCCACCGACAGGGCGCCGCCCAGCAGTGCTCCGGCGGCGGCGAGCTGGGCATGGTCGGCGTCGAGGACGAGGTTGCCGAAGCGGTCGGCGCGCAGCACATGGGCGGTCAGCGTCCCGTCGTCGACTCGCGCGGAGGAGAGCTCGAGCGCGCGTAGCTCCTCGACCGCCAGTGGCTCGCCCACGGCCGTGAGCGGTACGCCGTCCGCGAGCGCGGCGGCGACAGGGGCGAAGATGTCGCGGCCGTGGAACGTGGCGGAGACCGGCTCCAGGCGCTCGGGCGAGCGGCCGATGTCGATCGCCTCGACCACGCCGCCGAGGCGCTCGGCGGCGAGCATCAGCAGGCCGTTGTCCGGCCCCACCAGCAGTTGCCCCGGCACGGCCGCGCGCAGCGCGACGGCCCTGCGCGCGTGCCGACCGACGGCTCCGACCTCCGGGTCGACGACGCCCAGGTGGACACCGGGCGGCATGTAGGCGAGCGAGTCGCGCAGGACGAGGGCGCCGGTGCGGACGTCGTGGCGGGGGATCGCGTGGGTGATGTCGATCACGCGCGCGGAGGGGCAGCGTCGGGCGATCACCCCGTGGCAGACCCCAACGAACTCATCGGCATGACCGTAGTCGGAGAGGAACGAGATCGCAGGGGCGAGTGACACACAACGAGTGCTATCAGCTCGAGGCGGGAGAACGGCTTTTGACGAGCGGCCTACCGGCCGCTGTGGCGTTCGGATGGCAACGCCACGGTTTGCCGTGCATCAAGGAGCGTGGGATGTCGGGGTGAGCTCGGGGACGATCCGAGGCGCGGGCCGCTGTCCTGCGGGCTGTGGACAACGGCGCAAACGAGCGCTGCGCCAACGGCGTCAGTTGTCCTTGTCGCGATCCAGCACGTCCTTGGCCTTCTCGGCGACACGGTCGACTTTGTCCTTTACGGAGGCCTTCGCGCGGTCGCCCGCGCCCTCGTTCTTGAGGGCGTCGTCGCCGGTGAGACTGCCGGCGGCCTCCTTGAGGCGTCCCTTGCTCTCGTCTGCGTACTTGTCGCTCATTGTGTCCCCTTCGTCGAGTGTCGGCCGCACCGCTCGAGTGAACTCATCGAGCGAGGCTCCTTGAAACAGGTTTACCCATCCCGCGCGTACGTAACCATCAAGGCCGCAGGTGGACCACCGAGATCCCGCACTCCTCGGCGATCCGCTCGGCGATCAGCGAGCGGTGGCAGGCAACGGGGTCTCGCTCGACGCACAGCAGCGCGCTCGCGCAATCGAGTGGCAGAGTCTCGACAACGGCGGGAAGATCGACGCGGTCGAGGATCTCGCTGAGGTAGCGCTCGCGGTACTCGTTCGCGAGCCGCTCGCGCGAGCGCTTGCCGACGCCTTCGCGGGCATCCTCGCGATACTGCAGCTGGCGCAGCTCGGTCGTCGGCGCGAGCTCGCGGTGGTGCTCGTAGGCGATCCCGGCCTGTGCGAGCGCGGCTTGCAGGCGCAGCGAGTTCGCCCACGCGTACTCCCGACCGCGCACGCCGCGGCGCTGGCGAACGTCCAGCAACAGCCCGACATCGGCCTCGCGCAGAGCGGCGAGGAAGCTCGAGAGGTCGAGTCCATAGACGCCGATAGTCACGAGCGAACGCAGCAGGCTCTCAGCTTTCAACTCGCGGGCGCAACAGCTGCCGCGGTGGGCTCACACCTGGTATCTGCCCGTCATATTGTCCAACGAAACGCAGCACATGTGACCGATCTCGACAGACCTCGAGGCGAGCGCTTCTTGCCGGCGGTGCGGATCAGGTCCGCTGTGCGGTGACGTCCTCGAGCAGTGCTCGGATCACCCCGTCGACGTCATGATCTTCCGCCTCCACGTGCGGCCCCAACCCATGCTCGCGCAGCATCCCGCTCGTGATCGGGCCGATCGAGACGATCCGGGTCTCGGGTGAGGGGCCATCGGCGTCGCCGGCTGCGTCGAGGAAGAAGCGCACGGTGGAGGAAGAGGTGAAGGTGAGGTAGTCGGCCGTCCGCGCCTGTTCCAACGTCTCGGGCGAGAGCGGCTCGGCGACGGTTTCATACAAAGCCAGCACGTCGACGTCGGCGCCGCGCGCGCGCAGCGCGTCCGACAGCACGTCGCGGCCCTCGCGAGCGCGCGCGACGAGGGCGCGCGCGACGGGCACGCCGGCGAGCGCCTCGACCAGCGACTCGGCCACAGAGCGCTCGGGCACGATGTCGGCAAGCAGGCCATGCTCGGCCAGCGCATGTGCCGTGCCCGGGCCGATCGCGGCCACGCGTGCGCCCGCAAACGCGCGCGCGTCACGCGGCGCGTCGCTCGGCACTCCCACCTGTGCGAGGCGCGCGAACAGCGCCGGGACCGCGTTGGCGCTGGTAAAGCAGACGAGGTCGTAGCGGCCCAAGTCCGGCGCGGGGCCCGGCAGTGGTTCGGTGCGGATCAAGGGGGCCTGCACCACGGTCGCTCCGAGCTCTTCCAGCTTGCGCGCCAGCCCGCTCGCCTGCGAGCGCGCGCGAGTGACCGCGACGGTATGCCCACGCAGCGGGCGCGGTGCGAGCCACTCCAGCCGGTTGGCGAGCCCGGCGACCGGGCCGACCACGGTGATCGAAGGGGCGCGGACCTCCTCGCGCTGCGCGACCTCGGCGATGTCGCGCAGCGTGCCCGTGACGGTGCGCTGGGCGGGGAGCGTGCCGCTTTCGACGATCGCCACCGGCTCTGAGGCGGCGCGTCCGGCGGCGATCAGCGACTCGGCGATGCGCGGGAGCTGGCGCACGCCCATGTAGAACACGAGCGTTCCCGGAAACGCCGCGAGCCCCGGCCAGTCAAGCGCGGTCTCCTCGATGCCGTCCGCGCGCGTGTGCCCGGTCACGAGCGCTACCGCGGTCGCGAGCCCGCGGTGGGTGACGGGGATGCCCGCGTAGGCGGCCGCGGCTACACCGGAGGTGACGCCGGGCACCACCTCGAAGGGAATCGACGCGGCGCGCAGCCTCAGCGCCTCCTCGCCACCGCGTCCGAACACGAACGGGTCGCCGCCCTTCAAACGCACGACCGTCTTACCTTCCTGCGCGCGCGCCACCATCAGCGCCTCGGTCTGCTCCTGCGGGACCGACGCGCCATTGCCCTGCTTGCCGACGAACAGCAGCTCGGCGTCCGCGCGCGCGCCGTCGAGCGCCGCCGGAGGGATCAGGCGGTCGTGCAGGATCGTGTCCGCGGTGGCGATCAGCTCGAGCGCGCGCGCGGTGAGCAGCCTGGGGTCGCCGGGGCCGGCACCGACCAGGTATACGCGCCCCACGCACTCTGTCCCGACCGCGACCTTCATGCCCTCGGCGGCCACTGCTCCCGCCGCATCCTGGTCGCGGGAGGTGTTCTCCATCCCACCCTCCTGGACGTCCCTTTCACCGGCGGCCGGATCAGGCATGGCCAACGCCCGCCATCTCCTCGGCGCGGCGCAGCAGCTCTCCGGCTCCGCTTGTGAGCATGCGCTCCGCCACTCGCCGCCCGAGTGCCTCGGGATCGTAGAAGCCCCCGAGCAGTTCGTCGCCGATCCACGCCGATCCGTCGGGCAGTCCGACCCACGCGCGCATGTGCAGGCAGCCACAGCCCGCGGGCACGGCGTAGGCGCCCAGCGGCGTGTTGCACGTGGCCGACAGCTCGCGCGCGAGCGCCCGCTCCGCGCGCAGGCACGCGAACGCGTCCCCGTCGAGGATCTCGGCGACGGCCCCCCTCGCGCGAGCGTCCGCGACGCGGCCCTCCAGCGCGAGCACGCCCTGTCCCGGGGCGGGGACGAAGCGCTCGGGGTCGAGCACCGCGCCGATCTCCGCCTCGCGGCCGAGTCGCTGCAGCCCGGCACGGGCGAGGACGATCGCATCGAGGCCGAGCTCCCTCGCGACGACGTGTCCGTCTCCTGGCACCCGCTCCTGCGAAGGCCGCGCCGTCGTCGCCAGCTTGCGCAGGCGCGTGTCGACGTTCCCGGAGAGCGTCACGACCTCCAGATCCTCGCGCGCCGCGCGCAGCTGGGCGGCGCGACGGATGCTCGACGTGCCCACGCGCGCGCCCGTCGGGAGCGCCGCAAGCGCGGTCGTCCCGCACAGCGCGTCCTCCACGCCCGCGCGCGAGGGCGCGCCGAGCAGCGACAGTCCCGCAGCGAGCTCGCCCGGCACGTCCTTGGCGGAGTGCACCGCCAGGTCGATGCGCTCGTCGAGCAGCGCGTCCTCGATCGTGTCCACCCAGCGGCTCTTGTCGGCCGGCGCCTGTTGCGCTGTGCTTGGCGCGCCGTCCTGGTCGCCGCTCACGCGCAGCACCTCGATCTCGACCTCGATCCCCGGGTGGCGGGCCAAGAGCAGTGTCTTCACATGCTCGGCCTGTACCCGAGCGAGCGCGCTCCCGCGGGTGCCGATGCGCAGCCGTCGGTCCATCGCGGGTACCCGCTCAGGCACGCGTCAGGCGCCGCCGGCGCGAGTGCGACGCGAGAACGGCCTGACGTTGTCGGGAACCCCGTCGTCGGGCGCCGGCGATCGCGCCCGGCCAGGGCGGTCGTCGGTTGCCATCGGGGCGGGATGGGAACGATTGCTTTCGTGAGACGCAGAGCCGGCGCCGTCTCCGCGCAGGCCGTCGTCACGCAGCCCGAACAGCTCGCGCACGAGCTCGAGGCTCGCGTGACCGCGGGCTTCGGAGAGGGAGCGCAGGCGGATCGTCGGCTCGTGCAGCAGGCGGCTCATGACCGCTTTCGCGACTGCCTCCACGCGCGCGAGGTCGCGCGACGAGGCCGACTCCCAGCGGCCCTCGTTCTCGCGCAGCACCTGCTCGACGAGGGCGTTGCCGTGCTCCCGCAGCGCGCTGACCGTCGGCAGCGTGTCGAGCTGGCCGAGCCAGCGCGCGAAGCGGACGATCTCCTCCTCGACTATCTCCTCCGCGCGCGGCACCTCGCCGGCACGCACGCTGAGGTTGCGCGCGACGACGGCCTGCAGGTCGTCGATGTCGTACAGCGTCACGCCTTCCAGATCGCCGCAGCCGGAGTCGATGTCGCGCGGCACCGCGATGTCGATCAGCAGCAGCGGTCTTGCGGCGCGCTGTGCCATCACCAGCTCGAGCTCCTCGCGTCCGACGATCGGATGGGGGGAGGAGGTCGAGGAGAGCACGATGTCGGCGCGCAGCAGTTGCTCGGGCAGCCCGTCGAGCCCGACGACCGAGCCGCCGAAGCGCTGCGCGAGGCTGAGCGCGCGGTCGGCGTGGCGGTTGGCGACGAAGATCGTGCCGGCGCCCTGCTCGGCGAGCGCGCGCGCGGTCAGCTCGCTCGTCTCGCCCGCGCCGAGGATCACGACGTGGCGCTCCTCCAGCCCGCCGAGCACGCTCAGCGCGAGATCGACCGCGACGGATGGCACGCTCACACGACCGATCGAAGATCGGCCGGCGCCGATCTCGGTCTCGGTGCGCACGCGCTTGCCGGTGCTCAGCGCAGCCGCGAACAGCCGGTTCGACAGCGACCCGGTGCAGCCCGCCGCGCGGGCGGCTTCGTGCGCGCGCTTGACCTGCCCCTGGATCTCGGCCTCACCGACGATCATCGACTCGAGGCCGGCCGTCACGCGGTAGAGCTGGCGCGCGGTGTCGCAATTGCGCGGCGAGTAGATGGCCTCGGCCAGCTCTGTCGGGCGTATGTGGGCGCGGCGCGCGAGCAGACCGAGCACGTCTGCCTCGGCCTGCACCGGGTCGCCGACGACGAGGTAGACCTCCGTGCGGTTGCAGGTGGAGATCACGACCGCCTCGCGCACCTCGGCGGTGGCGGTGGCCTGTGCTGCGAACTCGCTCGCCTCGCGCTCGGTGAACGCGAGCCGCTCGCGCAGCGCGACCGGCGCCGTCTTGTGCGAGATGCCGAGCGCCAGCAGCTCGCTCATGGGGCAACCCTTGCCGGCGGTGCCTCTCTTGGCAGTGCTCTCATACGGCTTCGCGCTCCCGTGCCTGGCTGGAGGTCCCGTGTCCGGCATCCTCGGTCGGAGCTGTGACCATGGCTTGCCCGGCCCCGTCTGGCTCGGGCGCCTGCGCGCGCTCGTTCAGCTCGCGCAGGGAGCGCTCGACGCGGGTCAGGCGCAGTGCCATGATCGCGACGTAGATCAGGAGGACCGCGAAGAACACGATGTACGCGGCCGCGACATACCCGTTGTCCGAGTTTCCCGGGATCGACGACGTGGCGAGCGTGATCATCGGAACCCCAGGGTGCGGCTGCGGGCTTTGAGCGCCATGCGCGTGCGCTTGGCCAGCAGCTCGTACGCGTAGAGCGTCGCGTACAGCAGCGCGAGCGCCGCGAGCGAGACGAGGAACGTGAACGCCATCGGCCCCGGCAGGTTCGAGGAGCCGCCGAGCACGCGCGGGTGCAGGTAGGCGGTCGACAGGCGTACGGCGAGGAAGTTCATCGGCACGAACGCGCCCGCCACGATCGCGAACACCGATGCGTAGCGCGCCTGGCGCTCGGGGTCCTCGATCGCGAAGCGCAGCGGCTGGTAGGTCGCGTACAGCAGGAACACGATCAGGAACGACACGAGCGTCGGCTCGCTCCAAACCCACCAGTGCCCCCACGACCCACGCGCCCAGATCGACCCGGTGATCAGCGTGACGACGCCGAAGATCAGGCTCATGTGGATCGCGACATAGGAGCGCAGGTCCCACTTGCGATCGCCTGTGCGCAGGTGCGCGATCGCGAGCAGCCCGCCGATCACGAACCCGCACAGGGTGACGATCGCGAGCGGTACGTGCAGGTAGAAGATCTTCTGCAGGAACCCTTCTTCGGCTTCGATCGGCGCGTAGAAGAACACGAGCGCAAACGCGGTCGTCATCGCGGCGACCGTGGCAATGCTCAGGGTGCGCAGGCCCCGTCCGTTCATTGGGGACACTAATCCTCCAAAAGGAAGTCGAAAACGGCGTAGGCGATCAGCCCGAACACCAGATCATAGAGCGCGAGCAGTAGCAGCCAGCGCCCAGCGGGGCCGCTCGCGTGCCCGGCGCTCAGCAGCGGCGCGCTCGCGCGCGCGGCGCCGATCACGATCGGCACGAGCAGCGGCAGCGCGAGCAGCGGCCCGAGCAGGTCGCGCGCGCGCGTCTGCACCGCGAGCGCTGCCACCACGGTGCCGATCGCCGCGATGCCGATATCTGCGAGCACGAGCACGACAAGCAGGTCCGGCAGCGCTTGGCCGAGCGGGGGGGCGAGCAGCAGCAGGCCGAAGGCCGGGACCGCGATCAGCTCGAGCACCGCGAGGTAGGCGAGCAGTGCCAAAGCCTTCGCGAGTCCCATCGCCGAACGGTCCACCGGTGCGAGCAGGAACGCGTCGAAGCCGCCCTGATCCTGGTCGGCGACGAACAGGCGGTTGACGCCGAGCATCGCTGCGAACAGCAGCGTCACCCACAGGATCCCCGCTCCCTCGTCGCCGGAGACGGTGTTCTGGTTGAGGGCGAAATGGAACACGACGAAGGTGGTCACCGCGAACAGCGACATGCCGGGGATCGACTCGAGCGTGCGCAGCTCGACGAGCAGCTCCTTGCGCAGCAGCGCGCCGACGGTCGCCCATGTCCCAGGCGGCCGTGCGCTCGCTGCAACCGGCGCGGCTTGGCCTCGCACGGCCATCTCTCCCGGCGGCGCCTTGGTCGGCGGCGGGATGGGCATGCGCGCGCTCACCGATACAGCTCGGCGATCTCGCCGGGGTCGACGTCCGCGGCGCGGCGCAGCAACGCGGGCCGACCATCGCGCAGTCCCAACACGAGGTCGGCCTCGGCGAGTCCCCCGGCAGGGTCGTGGCTGGAGATCACTCGTGTTCTGAGGCCGCCCGGATCGGCCGCGGGCCCGATCAGCGGCTCGACGAGCTCCCGTGCCGCCGGGTCGAGGTTCGCCCACGGCTCGTCCAGCAGCAGCAGCTCGGGGTCGTGCAGCGTGGCTCTTGCGACGGCGGCGCGCTGCACCATGCCTCGAGACAGGGTCTTCAGCGGCTCGTCGGCGCGATCCGCAAGCTTTACGGCGACGAGCAGCTCTTCGACCCGCGCCGCGTCGACGCCATGCAGGCGCGCGTGGAAGCGCAGGTTCTCGCGTGCGGTCAGCTCGCGGTAGAGCAGCGGCTCGTGTCCGAGCAGCCCCACGCGCCCGCGCACCGCCCATGCCTCCCGCGGGAGGCTCTTGCCGAGCACGCTCACGCTCCCGGTATTTGGCCGCAGCAGGGTCGCGAGCACCCGCAGCAGGGTCGTCTTGCCGGCGCCGTTCGGGCCGAACACGACCAGCGTCTGCCCGGCGTCCAGCGACAGCGTGACGTCGCTTAGCGCGGTGCGTTCACCGTAGTTGCGTCCGAGGGCCTCCAGCCGCAAGGCGGGAGGGTCGCAGTTGTTGTCGTTCGGCGTTGCCCACGTGCGCGCGTCGCGCGCGCGCACGTGCACAGCCTTATTTGTTGTTGCCGCCGGGGTGGCGCCGAAGTCGGCCATCGTCCGTCCGGTGGCTCGGCTCAGACACCGGACGGGGCGTGCGCAGGCGCATGCGGCGCCATCTGCGCTGCCGTCTGCGCCGCCCCGATCAGCTCGCGCACCGCCTGCTCGCCGCTGCTCCCCTGCTTGCGCAACAGCTCCACCGGGTCGGGGTCGCCGTTGACGATCCCCTCGAAGAACTCCTTGCGGTCCTGATACGTCGGCAGGGTGCCCTTCGCCCAGCCGCGGACCTCGTTCAACAGCACCGCCAGGCGCGCGTAGGGCTCGCCGTACTCGGCGGCGATCTGGCGCTTGATCCGCTTCGCGAGCGCCGGCGAGGCGCCCGCGGTGGAGATCGCGATCGCCAGCGGCCCGGTGCGCACGATCGCCGGAAGTATGAAGTTGCACAGCGGCGGCACGTCGACCACGTTGACGAGCATCGTCCGGCGCTCGGCGTCGTCGTAGACGGCGATGTTCACGTCTGTGTCGTTCGTGGCGGCGATCGCCATGAACACGCCTTGGAGATCCTCCGCTCCCGCGTACGCGCGCCGCTCCCAGCGGATCGATCCCTCGTGCGCGTACTCGGCCAGCGCGGGCTCGGCCGTGGGCGCGATCAACGTGACCTCACCGTCGCACGCGAGCAGCCCCTCGACCTTCTCCAGCCCGATCTCCCCGCCGCCGACGACGAGACAGCGCCGGCCGGTGAGCTTCAGGCAGGCGATGTAGAACGGGGTGTCGAGCATCCCCTGCACGCACGACTGGTCGCAGATCCCTCTGCGCAGCTGACAGACGCACTCCTTGCCTGCATAGGCCTGGGCGGGCATACAGCAAAGGGTATCTCGCTAGGACCTATCTCGGTTGGGGTGTGCGGCTGGGGCGGGCGAGGGTCGAGTTGGGCGCGGACGCAAGGGCGAAGGCATGATGGGCCATGTCGAGCCCGAGGACAAAGCCCCGCGAAGGCCGTCGACCGTTCCAGACGTGCAGCCCAACCGAGATAGGTCCTCATATGGGAGGGCCGCATGCGGCCCTCCCGGAGGGGTCGCATGCGACCCCTCCTCGGGGACGTGCATGCACGTCCCCGCCTGACGGCGCATGCGCCGTCAGGAACCCCACCTCTACTTCGGCAGATCCCGTCCCAACGCGCGCGCTCCGACTCGCGCCAATGCCGCCGCGCCGTTGCGCCACGCGTGCTCGCGGTCGGCGTCGCGTCCCGAGCGCAGCTTCGCCACCGCGCGCGCGGCCTGGGTGGCGGCTTCGTCATACGGCCCCCACCACAGCCCGCGCGTGCCTGGCGGGTCCCACGTGACGAGCTTCTCCTGCGCGCACGTCCTCAGCCCGGCCTGTCCCAGCGTCCGGCCCAGCCCGCGCCCGGCCGCCGCGCCCCATGGGCCGCGCGAGACGGTCGGCCCGGGGAGATGGTCGTTGATCCACACCATTCCGGCGCGCAGCTCGTGCGCGATCCGTCGCCCTCCGTAGCGATCGGCGGTCCACACCGACGCGCCCAGCCCGTAGTCGCTGTCGTTGGCCAGCGCGATCGCCTCCTCGGTCGAGTCGACCGTCACGACCGCCAGCACCGGGCCGTTCAGCGGCTCACGCATCACGCGCATCTCCCGCGTCGCCTCCGTCAGCACCGCGGGCGCGTAGAACGCTCCGTCACAACCCTCGGGGCTGTCCAGCGGCCCGCCGCAGCGCAGCTCTGCCCCTTGCGAGACCGCCTCGCTCACGAGCGCTTGCACGTGCTCGGCGCGGCGAGTCGATGCGAGCGGCCCGACCTGCGTGCGCGAGTCCGCGGGGTCGCCGACGCTCAGCGCTCGCGCTCCGGCCACCAGCTCCGAGACGAATCGCTCCGACACCGGGCGGCTCACGTACACCCGCTCGATCGCCCCCCGTGCCTGTCCCGCGCCGGCATATCCCGCCCACAGCGCGCCCGCGACCGCGCGCGGGATGTTGGCGTCGCCGAGCACGAGCATCGCGTCCTTGCCGCCCAGCTCGACCGTCACCTCCTTCTCGCGCGACACGCACTCCCGCGCGACCGCCCGCCCGATCTGCGGCGAGCCGGTGAACAGGACCTTGTCCACCGGCGCCCGTGCCAGCGCGACCCCGATCTCCGCGCCGCCGTGCACGATCCGCACGAGCCCCTCGGGCAGGTCAGCGCGTTGAAGCACCCGCGCGAGCTGCTCGCCCGCCAGGCACGCGCGCGCGGCGGGCTTGAACACGACGCCGTTGCCTGCCAGCAGCGCGCCCGCGATCTGGCCGAGCGGCTGCGCGAACGGCGCGCTCCCGGCGCCGATCACGCCGACCACGCCGTACGGCTCGTACACCACGCGGGCGCGCTTGGCGAGCGACAGCGAGCGGTTGACGCCCACGCGCCGGCTGCCCAGCGCCTCGGCGCCTTCGTCGGCGATCCAGATCAGCGCATCGATCGCCGCCAGCAGCTCGAGCACCGCCACCTCCGCGCGCGGGCGTCCCTGCTCGCGTGCGAGCCCCCGCACCAGCTCGTCGAAGTCGTCGATCGTCGCCTGCGCCATCCTGCGCATGTATCGCGCGCGATCCTCGATCCGCAGCAGCGCCCACAGCGGCTGCACCTTGGCGACCTCTTCCACCACCTGCTCGACCTGCTCGGCCGGTGTGATCGGCACGCTGCCCAGCAGCGCTCCCGTCGCGGGATCGCGCGCGTCCAGACTCACCTCGGGGTCGGCCGCTCCGACGCTCGTCCTCGCCGTGGCCCTCGCATCCATGTTCGCGTCCGTGCCCGCGGCCGTAGCCTTTGCGCCAGCCTGTGTGCCGCCCGTGCCCGTGCCCATGCGCGTGCGATTATCCATCTCCGTCGCGCAGGCCGCGCGCGCGACGAATCCGCTGCAGGCGCTCGCCCAGCTCCCTCTCCGCCTCGTCAGGCCTATAAAAGCGCGTGCCTGCCACCTCTTCCGGCAGCAGCTCTTGCTGGGAGACGTGGCCGGGGCGATCGTGCGGGTAGTCGTAGGAGCCGATCTCCTGTCCCACCGATCGGAGGTCGGCCAGCGGCCCTGACCGCAACCATCCCGGCACGGGCGCCGCGCCGTGCTCACGCACGTGGCGCTCGGCGGCGGCGAGCGCCTGTCCCGCACCGTTTGACTTCGGCGCCAAGGACAGATAAATGGCGGTCTGCGCGAGCGCGTAGCGTGCCTCAGGCAGGCCGACGTGCTCGACCGCCTGCGCCGCCGCGGTCGCGATCAGCAGCGCGCCGGGATCGGCGTTGCCGACGTCCTCCGATGCGAGGATCACCATCCTCCTGACGATGAACCGTGGGTCCTCGCCTCCCTCCAGCATCACCGCCAGGTAGTACAGCGACGCGTCCGGATCGGACCCGCGTGTGGCCTTGATCCACGCCGAGATGTAGTCGTAGTGGCGGTCGCCTCCTTTGTCGTACAGCACCGCGCGACGCTGCAGCGCGTCCTCGGCCCGCGCGAGCGTCACCCGTCCCTCGCCGAGCTCCGCGGCCGTGTCGAGCGCGAGCTCGAGCGCGTTCAGCGCGGTGCGCGCGTCGCCAACGCTTCGCGCGGCGAGAAACTCGATCGCCTGCTCGTCCACTTCGATCTCGACGTGCGCGCTCACGCTCGCCTCCGCCTTCGTGTCGCCGTTCGTCCCTGCGTTCGTCCCTGCGTCCTCGGCTGCCTGCTCTCCCTCGGCTCCCGCCCCCTCCGTTTGCGTGCGTGCCGTCGCGCGCCGCAGCACGGTCGCGATCTCGTCGGCGTCGAGCGCCCGCAACGCGTACACGCGCACGCGCGACAGCAACGCGCCGTTCACCTCGAACGCGGGGTTCTCGGTCGTCGCGCCGATCAGCGTCAGCAGCCCCTCCTCGACCGCCGGCAGCAGCGCGTCCTGCTGGGCCTTGTTGAAGCGGTGGATCTCGTCGAGGAAGAACACCGTTCTCGCGCCGCTGGCCTCGCGTCGGTGCGCGGCGCGCTCGATCACCGCGCGGACCTCGGCCCGTCCCGCCTGCACGGCGCTCAGCTCCTCGAACGCGGCCTGTGAGTGCTCCGCCACCATCCGCGCGAGCGTCGTCTTGCCTGTTCCCGGCGGCCCGTACAGAACCATCGAATGCGGGTTGCCCTGCTCGATCGCAGTCCTCAGCGCCGAGCCCTCCCCCAGCAGGTGCGTCTGGCCGACGAACTCCTCCAACCCCCGCGGGCGCATCCTCACCGCGAGCGGGCGTCCCTCCCGCGGTTCCTCCTTCCGTCCTCCGCTGACGCCCTGCACGCCCTCAGGGTCCTGCTCGAACAGGGTCTCCATGCCCTCAGTATCCCCATCTCCCAGAATTTAGTGCCGCTTACAAGCATTTAGCTTTCCCGGGAGGTTGCCGACTAGAAGGTGTCGAACTTCTACCTCCAGTGTTTTCTACTTTTTCGGCCCCCTTGCATCCTGAGCAGAGAAGACCGTCGCGATGAGCGTCGGCACGGCAGAGATCCTCCCGGGCGCTCCGGCGAGCCTCGACTTTCTCGATCTCGGCGGTGGGATCGCCGCGCGCTCTCCACTGCAGTTGTTCTGGCGGCGCTTCCGCCAGGACCGCGTCGCGCTCGTCTCACTCGCCTTCGTCATCTTCCTGCTCGTCCTCGCGCTCGCGGCGCCGCTGGTCGTCGAGCTGCTCGGCCTGCCGGGGCCCTCCGTGCAGAACCCGAACCTGACCAACGCCTTCGGCAGTCCCCTCGGCCCCACGCTTGCGCACCCGTTCGGGGTCGACCAGCTCGGCCAGGACGTTATGTCGCGGGTCATCTACGGCACGCGGGTCGCACTCGAGGTCGGCATCCTTGGCACGCTCGCGGCGACGCTCATCGGCGTCACGGTCGGCACGCTCGCCGGGTTCTACCGAGGCTGGGTGGACATGCTGCTCTCGCGTCTCACCGACGTGGTGCTCTCGATCCCGGTCCTGCTCCTCGGCCTCGGCCTCGGCGCGGCCTGCGCGGTGCGGGGCTGTGTCGGCGGCGTCGTCCAGCCCGGCCTCGGCACGATCGTGTTCATCGTCGCGCTCGTCGGCTGGCCGTACATCGCGCGCATCGTCCGCGGTCTCGTGCTGTCGCTGCGCGAGCGCGAGTTCGTCGAGGCCTCGCGCTCGCTCGGCGCCTCCGATGCGCGCATCATGCTGCACGAGATCGTCCCCAACCTGCTCGCGCCGGTCGTCGTCTACGCAAGCCTGCTGATCCCGCAGAACATCCTGATCGAGGCGGCGCTCTCGTTCCTTGGCATTGGCATCCGCCCGCCCGCCGCGAGCTGGGGGCAGATGATCGCCTCGGCGACCCCGATCTTCAACACCGCCTGGTGGTACATGGCCTTCCCGGGGATTGCGCTGCTGGCGACGGTGCTCGCGTTCAACCTGCTCGGCGACGGTCTGCAAGACGCGCTCAATCCCAAGACCGCGAGGGCAGCCGGATGAGACGGGTCCCGAGCACCACTTTTCAAGCTGTCCGATATCGCTGCCGTATATCAGGACACACCGACCTTCCGGAACTGGGATCAGGACGCGCCGATCTTCAGGAACCGCGATCCAAACGACAACTCACAGGGGAGCCATGGCTGGGTCAATCAAGATAGTCGCGCTCAGAACACCTTTCAAAAAGATCGGCACGCCGGATGCGCCCCTGGACACGGCGCTGGATCGCCGCGCGACGGCTCGCACGTGCCACCAGCACGCGCTTCACCGCCCCACGACGCCCAGCTTGGTCCAGAAGCGCCCCGCCGCACCGCTCTTTTTGAAAGGTGTTCTGGCAGTTCTCGCCGGAGCATTGGCGCTCGGGCTCGCCGCGTGCGGCTCCAGCAGCACGAGCACCCTCACGGGCGCGAGCGGCATCAAAGTCGCCAAGGGGATTCAGACGCCCTTCTCGGAGGTGCAGTCCGGCGGCAAGCGCGGCGGCACGCTGACCGTGCTCGACCACGAGGACTTCGAAAACCTCGATCCGGGTGGCACCTACTTCGCCCTCGACTACGAGCTCGTCGACGCCGTGCAACGTCCGCTGTACTCGTACAAGCCCAACTCCTTCAGCTCGCCCGTCCCCAACATGGCCGCCTCCGCGCCGCAGATCTCCGCCGACGGCAAGACCCTCACCGTCCCCATCCGACACGGCGTTCACTTCAGCCCGCCGGTCAACCGCGAAGTGACCTCGGCCGACGTCGCCTACGCGATCGAGCGCGGCGCCAACCCGAACGTGCCCAACCCCTACTTTCACACCTACTTCAGCTCGCTCATAGGTGCGGACAAGGCCGCAGGCGGCCCAATCCCGGGGATTGCGACGCCCGACAAGGACACGATCGTCTTTCACCTCGCCGAACCGAAGGCGCAGATCGTCGCCGACGCGCTCGTGCTGCCGTTGAGCGCGGCCGTGCCGGAGGAGTACGCCAAGCGCTACGACGCGAAGAAACCGAGCGAATACGGCAACTACCAGGTCGCGACGGGCCCGTACATGCTGAAGTCGAACAGTGCCGGCAAGGTGCTCGGGGTCGGCTATCAGCCGGGCAAGTCCGCGACGCTCGTGCGCAACCCCAACTGGAATCCGGCGACCGACTACCGGCCCGCCTATCTCGATCAGATCGACATCCAGATCGGGGGCGACCCGACGGTGATCGGCCGCCAGGTGCTCGAAGGGTCGAACACGGTCCAGAACGACACCCCCGCGCAACCGATCATCCAGCTGGCCTATGAACACTTCCGCAGCCAGCTCGAGGTCTCACCGGGCGCCGGCGACCACTACATCGCGGTCGACAACAAGCACGGCCCGTTCACCAACATCAACCTGCGCAAGGCGTTCTGGGCGGCGCTCGACCGCACCGCGCTGGACAAGGCGCGCGGCGGCGAGCTGGTCACGAACGTGATGACCCACTTCCTGTTGCCGGAAATCCCCGGCTTCGAAGCAGGCGGGCGGTCTCGCCGGCCCGCAGTTCGACTACAACGCCCATCTCGAAGGCAACCCGCAGGTGGCGGCCAAGTACATGAAGCTCGCCGGCTATCCGAGCGGTAAGTACACCGGTTCGCAGACGCTCCAGATCGTCGGCGCGACCGGCAGCCCCGAAGCCGAAGACGCGGAAATCATCAACCAGACACTGCGCGGCCTCGGGTTCAAGACGAAGCTGAACCTGGTCGACAAATCGGTGATGTACGGGAAGTACTGCACTGTCCCGGCGGAACAGATCGACGTCTGCCCGAGCGTCGGCTGGACCGCCGACTTCGGCGACGGGCAGGCGGTGCTCGACCTGGCGTTCAACGGCAGTCACATCGAACCGGTCGGCAACTCCGACTTCGGGCAGGTGGACGACGCCAAGATCAACAAGGCGATGGGAGCCGCTGAGCTGATCGTCGGCGCCGATGCGCGCGCTCGCGCGTGGGCGAGCATCGACCGCGAACTGGTCGCCGACGCCGCCGCGATCCCCTACAGCTGGGAAAGGCGCCGAACATCGAGGCCAAGAACGTTCTCGGCGTCGGCGACCTGTCGAACTCCGGCTCGTGGGACTACACCTACACGTCGCTGAAGTGAGCGCCGGGTTGAACAGGCGGCGCGACCGGGACGCGTCGGAGTGCCGCCTGATCCAGACCCCGACGCACAGGGTGCCAATCCGATGCAGGGTGTGAAACCGATGTGGGGCTTTGCAGGCAAGAGGTCGAGATGACCGGCTACGTCGTTCGCCGCGTCCTCTGGGGCGTGGTGCTGCTGATCCTCGTCTCCGCGCTCACGTTCGTCCTGTTCCGCATCCTGCCCACCGCCGAACCGGCGCGCCTGCGGGCCGGGCGCGGCGCGAGCCCCGCGACGATCGTCGCGCTGCGTCGCGACCTCGGTCTGAACAAGCCCCTGATCGCGCAGTTCTGGCTGTACATGAAGAACCTCTTCCTGCACTTCGAGCTCGGCTACAGCTATCACTCGCAACGCATCCGTGCGCAGCCTGATCTTCGAACGGCTGCCCGCCGACGATCTCACTCACGCTCGGGGCGGCCGTCGTGTGGCTCGCGGTCGGCCTGCCGGTCGGCATCGTCTCAGCGCTGCGACGGCGCTCGCGCCTGGACCGCGCGAGCATGGGCGTCGCGCTGGTGCTGGTCTCCGCTCCCGAATACTGGCTGGGGCTGATCGTCCTGTACCTGTTCGCGGCCGACATCGGCCAGGTGAAGATATTTCCCGGCTCCGGCAGCTATGTCGGTTGAGCAGCGACCCGGGGAGATGGTTCACCTCGCTGCTACTCCCGTGGGTCGTGCTCGCCGCGAGCTTCGCCGCGGTGTACGCGCGGCTGATGCGCGGCTCCCTGACCGAGACGATGGGCGAGGACTACATCCGCACCGCGCGCGCCAAGGGGTTGACCGAGCGCCGCGTGGTGATGCGCCACGGCGTGCGCGCCGCGATCAACCCGATCATGACGATCTTCGCGCTCGACGTCGGCACGCTGCTCGGCGGCGCGATTCTCGTCGAGACGGTGTTCGACATCCCCGGCATCGGCCGCCTCAGCTACGACGCGATCACCCACGCGGACTTCCCGATCATCCAGGGCACGGTCCTGCTCGTCGCGCTGTTCATCGTCGTCGCGAACATCCTCGTCGACATCGCCTACGCGTTCGTCGACCCACGGGTGAGGTACTCATGACTGCGCCGACGGAGGAGCCGCTTCTGCGCGTGGAAGACCTGCGCGTCGAGTTCCCCACCGAGGACGGGGTCGTGCATGCCGTCGACGGGATCTCCTACGACGTGCGTGCAGGCGGCACGCTCGGGATCGTCGGCGAGTCGGGCTCGGGCAAGACCGTCGCCGCGCTGACGCGCATGGGCCTCACGCGCCGCGCGAACGCCCGCATCACCGGGCGCATCCTGTTCGAGGGCCGCGACCTGCTGGCGCTCTCAGAGGAGGAGATGCGCACGCTACGCGGCAACGAGATCGCGATGGTCTTCCAAGACCCGCTCTCCTCGCTTCACCCGCTGTACACCGTCGGCGCGCAGATCGTCGAGGCGATCCGCGCCCACCGGGACGTCCCGAAGGCGCGGTCGCGCGCGCGCGCGATCGAGCTGCTCGACCTGGTGGGGATTCGCGAGCCCGATCGGCGCGTCGATCGAGTACCCGCACGAACTGTCTGGCGGCATGCGCCAGCGCGCGATGATCGCGATGGCGCTCGCCAACGAGCCGAAGCTGCTGATCGCCGACGAGCCGACGACCGCGCTCGACGTGACCGTGCAGGCGCAGATCCTCGCGCTGCTCGAGCGTCTGCGGCGCGAGCTGTCGATGGCGATCGTGGTCGTCACGCACGATCTCGGCGTGGTCGCGGAGATCGCCGAGGACGTCGCGGTCATGTACGCGGGGCGGATCGTCGAGCGCGCTCCCGCCGAGCGGTTGCTCGCCGCCCCGAGCACCCCTACACATGGGGCCTGCTGCGATCGATCCCGACGCTCGCCGGCCCGCGCGCGACGTCGCTTGGAGCCAATCCCGGGCAGCCCGCCGAGCCTGATCGAGCGCCCCTCCGGATGTCACTTCCACCCGCGCTGCCCCTACGCCCAGCCCGACCACGCCCGCATCGACCCCCTCCTGGAGCCCTCCCCCGCCGAGTCCGATCACCGCGTCGCGTGCCTGCTCGAGCCGGGGTCCGCCGCGATCTGTGGGCGCAGCTGCGCGCGGGGGGCACGCCCGCACAGGCCCTGTCCGCCGTCACTGCGGGAGTGCCGGAGGCGTCGGTATGAACACTCATGGGGCCGAGGAGGAGAAGCAGGGCCTCCGCGCGCGCGAGCCGCTCGTGGAAGTTCGAGATCTCGTCAAGCACTTCCACGCCCCCGGCGGGATTCTCTCCAGGCGCAAGCGGGGCGTGGTCAGAGCGGTCGACGGGGTGAGCTTCGACGTGCTGCGCGGCGAGACGCTCGGCATCGTCGGTGAGACCGGCTGCGGCAAGAGCACGACCGCGCGCCTGATCATGCGCCTGCTCGAGCGCGAGCAGCGGCGAGGTGCGCTTCGACGGCCAGGACTTGCTCGAGCTGTCGGGCGCTCGCCTGAAAGCCGCCCGGCGCGAGCTGCAGATGATCTTTCAAGATCCCTACTCGTCGCTGAACCCGCGCAGGACGGTCGGCTCGATCGTGGCCGAGCCGTTTGCGATCCACGGCCTGCACCGTGATCGCGCCGAGCGCAGGGGCGCGGTGGGGGAGCTGCTGGACACGGTCGGGCTGAGCCCCGAGCACTACAACCGCTACCCGCACGAGTTCTCCGGCGGCCAGCGCCAGCGGATCGGGGTGGCGCGCGCGCTCGCGCTGAAGCCGAAGCTGCTGATCGCCGACGAGCCCGTCTCCGCGCTCGACGTTTCGATCCAGGCGCAGGTGCTGAACCTGCTGAGCGAGCTGCAGGACCGCTTCGGGCTGACGATCGTGCTGATCTCCCACGATCTCTCGGTCGTGCGCCACATGTGCGACCGTGTCGCGGTCATGCAGCTGGGCAAGATCGTCGAGCTCGCGCCCAACGAGGCGCTCTACTCCTCGCCGGAGCATCCCTACACGCGCGAACTGCTCGCCGCTGGTTCCCGGCACGCGCGCCGGCACGCGCGCGTGACTCGCGTCCCAGCATCGGAAACACGAGGCCCTCCCACGCGTTCGGAAGCGCCGGATCGTCCTCGATCGAGCCGCTTCAGAGTAGCTGCACCGGGCACGTCGCGCTGCCTGCATGCCATTAGCGATGAGGTCGCGCGATCGGGTACGATCAGCCACGATAGCGCTCGCTCGCCGCCGAGGCGACGGAGCTGCTCCAGCAGCTGATCCGCTTCGACACGGTCAACCCGCCGGGGAACGAGCGTGCCGCGCAGGAGTACCTCGCAGCCCATCTGATGGCGGCGGGCTTCCAGTGCGAGCTGCTCGGCGCCGAGCCCGAGCGGCCGAATCTCGTCGCGCGCCTGCGCGGCGCGAGGGGGGGGCATCCACGCCGGCGCCGACCGGTCCCACCCTCTGCTACCTCGGCCACGTCGACACCGTGCTCGCCGACGCCGCGGAGTGGAGCGCGCACGGCCCGTGGTCGGGCGACGTCGCCGACGGCTTCCTGTGGGGACGGGGCGCGCTGGACATGAAGTCGCAGGTCGCCGCCGAGGTCGCCGCCGCCGCGTCGTCGGCGCGCTCGGGTTGGCGACCGGCGCCGCGGCGGAGCTGCTGGTCGTGGCGGTCGTCGACGAGGAGACCGGCGGCTCGCTGGGCGCGCAGTGGATCACGCAGAACATCCCGAGAAGGTGCGCTGCGACCTGCTCGTGAACGAGGGCGCGGGCGCGGTGTTCGAGTACGGCGGTAGGCGCCGCTACGGGGTGTGCTGCGCCGAGAAGGGCGTGTTTCGCTTTACGATCACGACCGATGGCGTCGCAGCCCACGCCTCGATGCCGCGGATGGGAGAGAACGCGCTGCTGAAGATGGGCCCGGTGCTCGACCGGCTCGCGGCGCGCCAGCCCGCCTACCGGTTGACCGCCGAGCCGCGGGCGTTCCTCGGGGGATCGGCGAGGACCCCTCCGACCCGGAGGGGTCGGTCGCGAGCTGCGCGCAGTCGACGAGCGGCTGGCGACGATGTTCGAGCCGATGCTCGGCGTCACCTTCACCCCGACCCGGATCGAGGCCTCGGAGAAGATCAACGTGATCCCCAGCCGCGCGCAGCTGAAGGTCGACTGCCGCGTGCCGCCGGGGCTCGGCGAGCAGGAGGTGCGGCGCGGCATCGCCGAAGTGCTGGGTGAGGAGGAGACGGCTCGGACGCGCCCTGGCGGATCGACTTCATCGAGCGCATCGTCGGCAACCGCTCGCCGATCGAGTCGCCGCTGATGGACGCGATCTCGGCGTGGATCGCAGAGCGCGATCCCGGCGCAGAGACGGTGCCGACGATCCTGCCCGGTTTCACCGACTCGCGCCACTTCCGTGCCGCCTTTCCGGAGTGCGTCGCCTACGGCTTCTTCCCCCATCGCCACCAGTCGCTGCTCGAGACCGCACCGCTGATCCACGCTGCGGACGAGCGGATCGACGTGCGCGACCTCGCGTTCGCCGCGGAGTTCTTCCGCGACCTCGCCCAGCGCATCCTCGGCTGAGGCCGCGGCCGCGGCGCGCCCGGGACGAGTCTCAGCCTTCAGGCGACGGATCCCAGCGCATCGGTTCTCGGTCGCGGGCGCAACGCGCGTCAAAAGCCGCATAATGAGTTCTATGCCAAGGATGGTGGGAGTCATGGAGAGCGCGAACTCGGCGGCCGTCACGGTCGTGCGGCACGTGCCGAGGCGGCCGCCACGCAGCTCGCGCACGGCGTTGCTGCCGCGGACGCAGCGGCGGCGCGCGCGGCCGCCGTTGCGACTCCCGCGACGGCATCTCCCCCAGCGCCGCAGGCATCGATCGCGCAGCAGATCCAGAACTGGGCGCTCGACTGGCAGCCGGTCCTGATGATCGTGTTCTTCGCGGTGATCATCTTCGTGCTGTGGCGCACGCTGAAGGTGATGCCGCGGATCAAGCCGCAGCAGATCAAGCCGGCGTCCAGCCAGGCGGTGTCGTTCGCGGACATCGCGGGCGCCGACGACGCCAAGGCGGAGCTGCAGGAGCTCGTCGAGTTCCTGCGCGAACCGAAGCCGTTCCAGGCGCTGGGCGCGACGGTGCCGAAGGGGGTCCTGCTGCATGGTCCGCCGGGGACCGGCAAGACGCTGCTGGCGAAGGCGGTCGCGCACGAGTCCGGCGCGCAGTTCTTCGCGCAGTCGGCGGCGTCGTTCGTCGAGATGTTCGCCGGCCTCGGCGCCGCGCGCATCCGCCGGCTGTTCGCGATCGCGCGCAAGCACGAACCGGCGATCATCTTCATCGACGAGCTCGACGCCGTCGGCGGCCGGCGCGGGATGGACATCTCCGGGGAGAAGGACCAGACGCTCAACCAGTTGCTCGTGGAGATGGACGGGTTCGCCGCGAGCGGACGCGTGGTCGTGATCGCCGCGTCGAACCTGCTGGAGAAGCTCGACCCGGCGCTGCTGCGCCCGGGCCGCTTCGACCGCCAGGTGTTCGTCGTGCCGCCGGACGTCAAAGGGCGCGAAGGGATCCTGGCGGTGCACACGCGCGACAAGCCGCTGGACGGTGTCGACCTGGGGCTGGTCGCGCAGCAGACGAGCGGTCTGACGGGCGCGGATCTCGCGAACATCTGCAACGAGGCGGCGATCTTCGCCGCCCGCCGCGGGAGCGCGTCGATCGCCGACTCGGACTTCGACTCGGCGCTCGAGCGGGTGATCGCCGGAGTGCAGTCGCGGCGCGTGCTGAACGCGCACGAGAAGCGCGTCGTCGCCTTCCACGAGGCGGGCCACGCGCTATGCGGCGAGCTGCTGCCGTCGGTCGATCGCGTGCACCGCATCTCGATCGTGCCGCGGGGCGGGCGCTCGGCTACACGCTGAACCTGCCCGCCGAGGATCGCTATCTGAAGACGCGTGAGGAGCTGCTCGACTACATGACCGTGCTGCTCGGCGGGCGCGTCTCCGAGCAGATCGTGTTCGGCGCGATCACGACGGGCGCCTCCGACGATCTCAAGCGCGTGGCCGAGATCTCCCATTCGATGGTGCACGACTTCGCGATGGTCGACGGCGGGCGTCGGTCGTGCGCCCGACGGCGACGTGCGGCTGTCGGAGACGACGCTGCGGATCCGCGACGAGGAGCGCCAGGACCTGATCGAGGAGGCCCGTCGCGCCGCGCAGAAGCTGATCGTCGAGCCATCGCACGCAGCTCGACGCGCTCGCGCACGAGCTGCTCGAGCACGAGGTGCTCGATCGCGACGCGATCGAGCGGATCATGGCCGGCGTGCCGCGGATGGAGCGCGCCCCGGGCGTCGGCCTGCGCGTCGTCGCGGCGGCCGAGCGCCGCAGCGGCCGCCGCCGTCGCGGCCCGGCGCCGATCCGCGTGCCGGGAGGCCCCGACCGAGGGCGATCCCCGCCGCCCTATAGACTGCGGCGCGTGTTCAACCGCATCGACCACATCGGCGTCGCCGTCGAGGAGATCGAGCCCTCGCTCGAGCTCTACCGCGACCGCTTCGGGCTCGAGGTCGCCCATCGCGAGATCGTCGAGGAGCAGGGCGTGGAGGCCGTGCTGCTGGATGTCGGCGAGAACCACGTCGAGCTGCTCGCGCCGCTCGGCGCGGATACGCCCGTGGGCAAGTTCCTCGCCAAGAAGGGCCCGGGCCTGCATCACGTGGCCTACCAGGTGTCCGACATCGACGCGACGCTCGCCGCGCTCAGGCAGGCCGGCATGCGCGCTGATCGACGAGCAGCCGCGCGTCGGCATTCGCGGATCGCGCGTCGCGTTCCTGCATCCGCGCGCGACAGAGCGGCGTGCTGACCGAGATCGTCGAGCCGGCGGCGGCCGAGGGTGCGCACTGATGGCCGCGCTCGCGCCACATCTCGATCGGCTTCCAGGGCGGCCAGGTGCTCGCGCTGCGCATGGACGAGGCGCAGCTGAAGGCGCTGTATGCAGGCGCTCGGCGAGGGCGGCTGGCACGAGCTGGACAGCGAGGACGGGCCCGTGCGGTCGATCTCGGCGCAGGTCGTCTACGTGCGCGCCGAGAACGACGATCAGCGCGTCGGCTTCGGCTGGCCGGCCGCCGTGTCGGCGCTGGCGCTCGTCCTCGGACGACTCGACGAGGCTGCTGCGGCTGGCGCGCACGCGGGGGCACAGCCCGCGCGCCGACCGCGCGGTGGCGCGGTTCTCGCGACTCGGGGAGCATGCCGGCATATGGCTCGCGATCGGCGTGGCCGGGCAGGCGCTCGATCCGCGCCCGAAGGAACGCTGGCGGCGCACGACGAGGACGATCGCGCTCACCGACGGGCTGAACACTGCCATCAAGCTCGCCGTCCGCCGCCGCCGCCCGAGCTGGCGGGCCTGCCGCCGCTGACGAGCACGCCGACGCAGCTGAGCTTCCCCAGCGCGCACGCGTCGACGTCGTTCGCCGGCGGCCGCTGTTTCGCCGCCTGGGACTGCCGGCGCTGCCGCTCTACGGGCTCGCCTCCGCGCTGTCGCTGTCGCGGCTGTACCTGGGCGTGCACTACCCCTCGGACGTGGTCGCCGGTGCGCTGCTGGGCAGCGCTGCTCGCGGCGCGCGCTCGAGCGCCGCGCAGGCGCGGCGGATCGGCCGTACGCGCGATGAGCACCACGCATCGGCATCGTGGGGATGCCCAACGCGGGCAAGTCCTCGCTGTTCAACGCGCTCACCAAAGCGGGCGCGGAGGCGGCCAACTACCCGTTCACGACGATCGAGCCGAACGTCGCGGTCGTGCCCGTGCGCGACGAGCGCATGGAGGAGGTGGCGAGCACCGTGGGCGCGTCGGAGATCGTGTGGGACACGGTCGACTTCCACGACATCGCGGGCCTCGTCGCGGGCGCGCATGAGGGCGAGGGGCTGGGCAACAATTCCTGGCGAACATCCGCGAGACGCGACGCGATCGTGCACGTGGTGCGCGCGCACGACGACGAGAACGTGATCCATCCCGGAGGGTCGCGTGGACCCGCTGGCGGATATCGAGACGATCGAGACGGAGCTCGCGCTGGCCGACCTCGAGGCAGGCGGAACGGCGGGTGGAGCGAGTCGGCAAACAGGCCCGTGGCGGCGATCGCGTGGCGATCGCCGAGGAGGCCTGGCTGCGCGAGGTGATCGCGGCGCTGCAGGCGGGCCGCCCGGCGCGCACCGTGCCGGTGCCGGAGGAGGCGCCGAACGCGGCCCGCGACCTCGGCTCGCTGACGAGCAAGCCGGTGCTGTTCGTGGCCAACGTCGACGAGGGCTCCGAGGAGGTGCCCGCGGCAGTCGCCGAGCACGCGGCCGCGCAGGGCGCGCGCGCGGTGGCGGTGTCCTCGCGGATCGAGTCGGAGCTGGCGGAGCTCGACGACGAGGACGCGGCTGCCATGCGCGAGGAGCTGGGCGGTCGAGCGAGTCCGGCCTCGCAGCGCGTGGTGCGCGAGGCGTTCGCGCTGCTCGAGCTGATCTCGTTCTTCACCGCGGGCGAGGCGACGATCGCGCAGTCGTGGCACCTGCGCCGCGGCCTGACCGCGTGGCATGCGGCCGGGCGAGATCCACACGGACATCCAGAAGGGCTTCGTGCGCGCGGAGGTGATCGGCTGGAGGAGCTGGTCGACGCGGGCGGCTACGCGGGCGCGCGCGAACGCGGCACGCTGCGCCTGGAGGGCCGCGACTACGTGATGGCCGACGGGGACGTGATCACCGTCAAGTTCACGCCGTAACGCGCCTGGCCGCCGAGCGTCGGCAGCTGGTCGCTCAGCCCGGCAGTTCCGACCGCTCGGCCAGGCGACTCATTCCCAGCTCGCGCGCGGCGCGCGCGCCGCCGGCGAAGTCGGTGGCGCGGTCGGGCGGGCGGTCGACGTCGATCCGCTGCAGGGTCGCGATCTGCTTGAACGTGCGCAGCAACTCCTCGTTGTCGCGCAGCGCGGCGGCGATCCGCGGGCGCATGCGTGTCGCCGCCGCACAGCGCATCCTCGCCTTCAGCCGCGAGCAGCGCAGCCTCGAGCGAGCCGTGCGCGCGCAGCAGCTCGGCGGCGGTCTTCGCGCCGATGCCGGGCGCGCCGGGCAGACCGTCGGAGGGATCGCCGCGCAGGGCGATGAAGTCGGGCACCAGCGCGGGGTCGATGCCGTAGCGCTCGCGCACCTCCGCCGGGCCGATCTCCCCGTGCTCGGAGCCCTTGCGCAGCTCGATCACGGCGACGCGCTCGCTCGACCGCGCCGTACAGGTCGCGGTCGCCTGTCAGCAGCAGCGCGCGCCCCCCGCGCTCCTGCTCGGCGCGCGCGAACGAGAACATCACGTCGTCGGCCTCGAGCTCGTCGCTCGTCGCGCACCGCCCAGCCGAGGCTCGCGAGCAGCGCCGGGCGCGCTCCCACTGCGCGGCGAGCTCCGCCGGCATCGGATCGCGCTGCGCGTGATAGGGCGGGTACAGCTCCACGCGGTAGGCGGCCTCCTCCGCGCCCATGCACGCGACCACACCGCGCGGACGCCGCCCTGGCTGCACGTCGATCAGAGACAGCAGCGCGTTGACCGTCCCCAGCAGCGCGTTGACCGGACGGCCCTGCTCGTCGGCGATCGATTTGGGCAGGGCAAAGAACGAGCGGTACAGCAGCCAGGGCACGTCGGCGATCAGCAGCGGGGCTGAGATCGGGGACGTGGCGACCATGTCGGAAGCAGAGTAAGGGTTTGACAGGTACGAAGAGGCGGAGTAGCGTGAGCGAATTCCGTCAGATGGGCTATGCCATCGCGGGGGAGCAGGGAGGGGACGCGTGACAGAGCCATGAGCTTCAGGAGGAAGCAGATGCTCGCTGCACAACGCTTCGCCGTTTCGATCCACGCTCGGGGCGGGTCGCGCAAGCGTCGCCTGCCCGGGTTCGCTCTCATGGTTGTCCTCGCCGCATTTGTCGCCGCCGCCCTCGCGCCGAGCGCCGGTGCGCGACCGCCGTTTGCCGGTAAGGCTTCATTTGCCGGTAAGGCCACCAGGCACGCGCGCCTGACCTATCTTGCGCTCGGGGACTCGCTCGCGTTCGGCTACTCCCAGGCGAAGTTCAACAGCCTGCTCCCGGAAGAGCCCGCCTCCGCGTACGACACCGGCTACGTCGACGACTTCGGCAAGCTTCTTGGCCTGTTCGAGCCCGGCGTGCAGACCGTCAACGACGGCTGCCCCGGCGAGACGACCGAATCGTTCATCAAAGGCCCGTGCGAATACGGGCTGCGCTTCCCCCTGCATCATCCCTACAGCGGCTCGCAGCTGGCTGACGCGCTCAGCTATCTGGGTGCTCACCCGGGCATGGTGACCCCGATCACGATCGACATCGGCGCCAACGACGCGCTCGGTGTGATCGAGAGCGTGTGCAAACTGGAAGCAAAATGCATTCAGGAACAGGCGCCTGCGCTGATCGCGCACATCGGCACGAACCTCGCGCTGATCCTCGGCCAGTTGCGCGCGGCCGCGCCGAATGCGCAGATGATCGTGCTCGGGCTGTACAACCCGTTCGGTGAATCGATCGGCGGCGGCGACGCGCTGACGGCGAAGCTCAACGAAGTGATGGCCGCCGACGCGGCCGGTGTGGGCGCGCGCTTCGCCGATCCGCTGCCCCTGTTCAACCCGCCGGGCGCGTTCGAACAGCTCACGCTGTGCACGCTCACGAACATCTGCACGTCGCTCAAAGACATCCATCCCACCGACCTCGGCTACGCCGTTCTGGGCGGGCTGGTGTTCGGGCAGTATCTACGGTTCTGACGGTGGCTGTGATGGGAGGCCCGCAAGCCTGTGCCTTCGCACAGCGCTTGCGGCGCCGGCCACCACAGCCGTTGACGCTAGGAGCCCCCCGCGTAATGCGCAGGCCCCTGGTGGCGGTTGTTACCCGGCAGTGACGCCGCCTGCGGCGGAGCTCGCCGCTGCACCGGAGGTCGCGACGACCGCATCACCCGGGCGGACGCCGTCGGCGGCCCCGCCGTGCCAGACCTCGTGCCACCCGTCGTCAGCGTCGCGGGCGTCACCGCACGGCCCCGCACCAGGTTCACTTCCGGCGAACCGCGCACCGAAGGCGCTGCGCGGCGCCGCCAGCACCGTGGCCGTCGCACGGACTCCGCGACCCGGCCCGCCTCCACCGACGACGACGTGGTCGGCGAGCGTCACGACGTCGAGCAGGTCGTGCGTGACGAGCACCGAGGCCGGCCGTCGCGCACCAGCACGCGGCGCAGCACCGTTGCGCATGGCGGTGGCCGCGGTGACGTCGAGCCCTGTCAGCGGTTCGTCGAGCAGGAGCACCTCGGGTTCGGCACAGAGGGAGCGGGCCAGCGCGACGCGTTGGGCCTGCCCGCCGGACAGCTGACGCGGTGTGCGGTCGGTCAGGTCGACCGCCTCGACCTCGGCGAGCCAGCGTTCGGCCGCCGTCCGGGCCGCCCGTCGCCCCGGCCGGGTCCCGCTCCTAGGCCCCGAAGCCGACGTTGGCGACCACGGTCAGGTGGGGAAACAGCAGGGCGTATTTGAGGGAGCAGCCCGACGCGGCGGTCGTGGGTGGCGACGTGCACGCCGGTCGGACGGTGTCGGTGAGCAGCCGGTCCCCGACGCGGACCGTGCCCGCGTCGGGCCGGATCAGACCGGCGATGACGTGCAGTGCGGTGGACTTGCCCGCGCCGTTGGGGCCCAGCACCGCGAGCACCTCACCGGGTGGCACGGCGACGCCGGTCGACGTCGCGGTCCGCGACGACCGCCCGCAGGTCGACGCCGCTCACCGCCTACTGCCAGCCACTCGCCCCACCGGCCCCCGAGCCGGCGGCTGCCGACCCCGATCACGACGACCGCGGCGACCACGACCAGCAGCACCGACAAGGCCACCGCCGCGTTCGCGTCGACCTCCCGCTGAAGGTAGATCTCCAGCGGCAGGGTGCGGGTCACGCCTTCGCGCGATCCGGCGAAGGTCAGCGTCGCACCGAACTCACCGAGCGAGCGCGCGAAGGCCAGCACCGCCCCCGACAGCAAGCCCGGCGCCAGCAGCGGCAGCGTCACGCGCCACCACACCGCGGTCGGGCGTGCGCCGAGGGTCGCGGCGACCACCTCGTAGTCGGCGCCCGCGGTCCGCGCAGCCCCTCGAGCGCGACGACCAGGAACGGCAGCGAGACGAACGTCTGGGCCAGGACCACGGCCGTCGTCGAGAAGGCGATCTGGATGCCCGCCGCGTCGAGGTACCTGCCGAGGAGCCCGAGACGCCCGAAGGCGTACAGCAGCGCGATGCCGCCGACGACCGGCGGCAGCACCAGCGGCAGCAGCACGAGCGGTCTGGCCCCCGCACCAGTCGGGACGGGCTGCGCGCCAACACCATGGCGAGCGGCACGCCGAGGACGATGCACAGCGCCGTGCTGGCGGCGGCGGTCTTGAAGCTGAGCAGCAGCGCCGTCACACGACGAGGGACTGGTGATCAGCGACCAGAACTGCGACCACTCGACCTTGACGGCCATGGCGAGCAACGGCAGCGCGACGAACGTCGCGCCGAGCGCCGACGGGCACGTAGATCCAGCGACGGCAATCCGACCAGAGCACGGTCAAGGCTTGCCGAAGCCCGCCCCGCCCAGGATCGTCTGGCCCGTCGCCCCGGTCACCAGTCGACGAACTCCTTGGCCATCGCCGCCCCGACCGCCGTCTTGACCACGGCGATCGGGTAGGTGTTGATCCCCGCCGCCCGCCTCGGGGAAGTCGACCTTGTCACCGCGCCCCGCGGCCCTTGGCGTCGGTGACGTACACCAGGCCCGCGTCGGCCTCACCCGAGGCGATCTTCGTCAGGACGTCCGTCACCTGGCGACTCTTCGCTGACCGGGTTGAGCGGCCACCTTGGTGGTGCCCTCGACGGCCTTCGCCGCCGAGCCGCACGGCACCTGCGGCGCGCACACGACGACCGCGAGGCCCGGCTTGGCGAGGTCGGCGAACGAGGCGATCTTCTTCGGGTTGCCCGGCGGCGTCACGATGACCAGGGGTGTTGGAAGGCGAAGTCGACGGGCGCGCCGGGACGGCGGCCAGGGCCTCGTCCGCCTTGGCCATGTTCTTGGCGTCCGCCGAGGCGAACACGTCGGCCTTGGCGCCCTGCGTCAGCTGGGTCACCAGATCCGAGGAGCCGGCGAAGGTGAAGTCGACCTTCCAGGCCGGGGTTGTCGCTGGTGAACCGGGTAGCCGAGGTCGGTGAACGTCTTCTTCAGCGACGCCGCCGCGAACACGGTGAGCGAGCCGCCCGCGGGGGCCCCCGCCGCTGCTGGTCGAGCTGCCGGACGACCCGGAGCCGCAGCCGGTCAGACCGGTCAGCAGAAGGGCGGCCAGGACGCCCGCGAGGCGCCGGGATGTCGTCAGCGGCTAGAAACCCTAGGGGCACCCGGCGGAGCCGGGCAGTCGTAACTCCGCGTGGCGCGTTTCCCCGGCTAGCTACTGTCCAGTAACATCAACGCCGACTCGCTGAGTTCAGCGTCGAACGCGAAGAGGCCGGGACGTGGACGTGTTGCTCACCGGTGGGGACACCGACCTTGGCCGCGCGATCGCCGGAGGATTCCGCGACGCCGGGCCACGACATCGTCATCGCCGGGTCGCGGCGCGACGACCTCGAGGTGGCCGCCGAGGGGCTCCGACGTCGACTCGATCGTCTTCGACAGCACCGACCCGGCCAGTCTTGGAAGCCGCCCGCGCGCAGTTCCCGCACCACCTCGACGCCATCGTCAACGTGCCCGCGCTGCGCGGCGACGGCGCCGATCCGCGCACCTACACCCTGGCCCAGCGGGCCGCCGCGTGGCGCACGGCGCTCGACGCCACCGTGCTGTCCGCCGTGCTGACCGTGCAGATCCTCGGCGACCACCTGCGGTCTGGCGGCTCGATCGTCAACGTCGTCGCCGACGCCGCCGTCGAGGGCAGCCCCGGAGGCCGCCATCAAGGCCGCGCTGTCGAATTGGACGGCCGGACAAGCCACGCACTTCGGGATCCGGGGCATCACGCTGAACGCGGTGGCGTCCGGCCGCGGTGCCGAGCCGGGCTACGACGGCATCGCGCAGGACGTCGCCGTCGGTCGCCGCGGAGATCACCCGGCTGGCGCTGTTCCTCACCACGCCCGCCGCCAGGCACATCACCGGGCAGACGCTGCACGTCAGCCACGGCGCGCTGTCCACCTTCGCCTGAGCCGGAAATATTCCGGGTTCGCGGACAATAGACGGGGTTCCGGTTCCGCTTAGCCGTCGCTAGCGTTCGATCGGTGACCATTCGACTCGGACTTCAGATCCCCAACTTCTCCTACGGCACCGGGGTCGAGGAACTCTACCCCACCGTCATCGCCCAGGCCCAAGAAGCCGAATCCGCCGGCTTCGACTCGGTCTTCCTGATGGACCACTTCTACCAACCGCACCGTCTGGGCCCGCCGACCAGCCCATGCTCGAGGCCTACACCCCGCTGGGCGCCCTGGCCGCCGCACCGACCGGGTGCGACTCGGCACGCTGGTCACCGGCGCACCTATCGCAATCCCGACGCTGCTGGCCAAGCATCACCACCCTCGACGTCATCAGCCAGGGCCGCGCCGTCCTGGGCATCGGCGCCGGCTGGTACGAGCCAGAACACGACTAACCTCGGCTACGACTTCGGCACCTTCACCGACCGCTTCAACCGGCTCGACGAGTCGTTGCAGATCATCCTGCCGATGCTGGCCGGCGAGCGGCCGACGTTCGAAGGCGCGTACTACCGCACCAAGGAGGCGATGGCCGAACCACGCTTCCGCGATCACATCCCGCTGATGATCGGCGGGAGCGGCGAGAAGAAGACGATCCCGCTGGCCGTCAAGCACTTCGACCACCTCAACATCATCGCCGGCTTCGACGAGCTGCCCCGCAAGGTCCAGGTCGTCCGGGACCGCTGCGAGCAGATCGGGCGGGACCCCCCGCACGCTGGAGACCAGCATGCTCGCCATCGCCATCATCGACGAGAACATCGCCGCCGACTTCGTTCCCGAGGACTTCCGGCAGCAGGCCGTTGTTCGGCAGCGCCGATCAGGTCGCCGACCAGATCAAGACCAAGGTGCTCGACGCGGGCGTCGACGGCATCATGGCTGACCCCGCTGACAGAGCCTGAACGGGTACGAGCCGGGCAAGAGCCACGGCGCCTCGCGGGGCTGAAGCCGATACCTCGCGGGGTGAGTCTCTGCCGCCGGTGGGTTATCTCACCGCGCTCCGGGGAACGGCTACCGCTAACCTAACGGGGAGTACCAACACAGGTTTTCGCACGCGAGGAGCAGCAATGAGCCACCCCGGAGCCACGGCGTCGGATCGAGCATAAGGTCGTCATCATCGGTTCTGGCTTCGGCGGTCTCAACACCGCCCAGAAGCTCAAGCGGGCCGACGTCGACATCAAGCTGATTGCGCGGACGACCCACCACCTGTTCCAGCCGCTGCTGTACCAGGTGGAGCAACGCGGGCATCATCTCCGAGGGCGAGATCGCTCCCCCCGACCCGGCTGATCCTGCGCAAGCAGGAGAACGCGCAGGTCCTGCTCGGCGACGTCACCCACATCGACCTCGAGAACAAGACCGTCACGTCGGAGTTGCTCGGGCACGACCTACGAAGACGCCGTACGACAGCCTCGGTCATCGCGGCGGGCGCAGGCCAGTCCTACTTCGGCAACGACCACTTCGCCGAGTTCGCGCCCGGCATGAAGTCGATCGACGACGCCCTCGAGCTGCGCGGCCGC
>CAWATE010000004.1:0-571258 GCA_963784875.1 uncultured Solirubrobacterales bacterium | reverse complement strand
CTACCGCAAGCGGTTCCTCGTCGAGCCCGGCAGCAAGGTGCGGCTCGCCGACGCCGATCCGTCGTTCACCGGCCGGCACGGGGACGAAAGCGAGGCGAAGGCGGCGATCGCGGACGATCTCGAGCGGCTGCGCAAGCTCCAGTACCGGCTCTATGCCGAGCACGAGCGCTCGGTGCTCATCGTGCTGCAGGCGCTCGACGCGGGCGGCAAGGACGGCACGGTGCGCCACGTGTTCGGCGCGTTCAACCCGCAGGCGCGACCGTGCACGCCTTCAAGGTCCCCACGGCCGAAGAAGCGGCGCACGACTTCCTGTGGCGCGCGCATGCCGCGACGCCGGCGCGGGGGCACATCGCCGTGTTCAACCGCTCGCACTACGAGGACGTGCTCGTCACGCGCGTGCACGGCCTCGTGCCCGAAGACGTGTGGCGCAAGCGCTACGACCGCATCAACGAGTTCGAGAAGAACCTCGCGCAGGCGGGCACGCACATCGTGAAGTTCTTTCTGCACGTCAGCGCGGACGAACAGCTGCGCCGCTTCAAGAAGCGGCTGGACGACCCGCAGAGCTGGTGGAAGCTCAGCGAGTCCGACTACGCCGAGCGCGCGCGCTGGGACGACTACCGCAAGGCGTACGAGGACGCGCTGGAACGCTGCAGCACCAAGCGCGCGCCGTGGTACGTGATCCCGGCGAACCACAAGTGGTTCCGCAACTTGGCCGTCGCGCGCATCGTCGCCGACACGCTCGACGACCTCGATTTGCAGCTCCCCAAACCGGCGGCCGACATCGACGCGGTGCGGCGCGCGTACGAGGCCGCCGCCGCGCACCGCACGGCGCCGAGCCGCGGGTAGAACGAGACGTGCCGAAAACCGCGGACCGCTCCGCCGCCGACTTCCTGCCCCCGCGCCGCACGCTCGCGAGCTTGAAGAAAGCCGCGCAAAGCTGCCGCGGCTGCGATCTCTACAAGGACGCGACGCAGACCGTCTTCGGTGAAGGCAAGGCCGGCGCCGCCGCGATCTTCGTCGGCGAGCAGCCCGGCGACCGCGAGGACCGCGAGGGCCATCCGTTCGTCGGTCCGGCGGGAAAACTGCTGCGCGACGCGATGGACGCCGCGGGGATCGCGGCCGACGACGTGTACGTCACCAACGCCGTCAAGCACTTCAAGCACGTCGTGCGCGGCAAACGCCGCATCCACGCCAAGCCGAAGGTCATCGAGGTACGAGCATGCGCGCCGTGGCTCGACAACGAGATCGCGGTGGTGAAGCCGCGGTTGATCGTCGCGCTCGGTGCCACCGCGGCCGGCGCGCTGCTCGGCCCCGCGTTTCGCGTCACGCAACGGCGCGGTGAGGTGGTCGCCCGGCCGCCGGGGCCGCCCGTGGTCGCGACGGTCCATCCGTCGTCGATCTTGCGGGCCGCCGACGACGATGCGCGGCACGCCGAGATGGCCGCCTTCATCGCCGACCTGAAAGGTCGCCAGGCTGATCCGCGGTTAGAACGTCGCGGGGCGTGAACATCGAGTCGACGTCGCGCTCGCCGCGCGTTTCGTACGACCCGTTGTGGTTCATCCAGTCGGGGCGCGGCGCGCCGAGCAGGAAGTGGTCGAAGAACTCGTCGAGGTGCACGGTCCAGTAGTCCTTGTTCGGCTGCTTCGCGAGGCCGTGGTTCTCGCCGATGAAGCTGAACATGTACGCCTCTTTGCCGGCGCGGCGCAGCGCGGCGAAGAACTCGACGCCTTGGCCGTACGGCACGGAGCCGTCTTGATCGTTCTGAATGCGCAGATACGGCGCGTGCACGTGCTGCACGAAGAACAGCGGCGAGTTCTCGACGTACGAGATCGGGCCGCGCCCATGGCGTGGCGCCGATGCGGCCCTGGCTGCGCTCGTAGTATGCCTGCTGGATGTCGCCCGACTGCCAGAACCCGCCGTACAAGCTCGGCAAATCGGAATCCGATGCGCCGGACTCGACCGCGCGAAAGATGTTCGTGTGCGTGACGAGCGCGTTGACCTCGTAGCCGCCGTAGCTGTGGCCCGCCATGCCGATGCGCTTCGCATCGACGAAACCCATCGCGACGACGCGCTTCACCGCCGAGCTCACGCAGTCGATCGCGCTCGCCGTCGTGTGACCGATGCGGTAGCGAATGTCGGGCTGCAGCACCACGTAGCCGTGGTTCGCGTAGCGCGCGAGGTTCACGACCGTGCCCGACTGCGGCACGACGTACTGCGTGCAATCCGTCGGACATCTTCTCGTACACGTACACCAGCATCGGATAATGCCGGTGCGGGTCGAAGCCGTCCGGGACGGTGAGGACCGCGCGCAGCTTCTCGCCGCGCGCGTTGGTGTAATCGATCAGCCGCGAGCGGCCCCATGCGTACTGCGCCGCCTGCGGGTTCGCGTCGCTCACGCGCGCCGCCGTAACCGGCAGCGCCGCGCTGGACCAGAGATCGGGGAACTCGTCGAACCGCTGCTCGGTGAACACGAGGCCGCCGCCGTCGCGCCCGCGCCATGGCACGCCGACGGCTTTGTCGAGCAGCATCGTGATGCGCGGCTTCGGCATCGGCTGTCGGCTCGGCGGCGAGCGCAGCGTCAGTTCGGCGAACCCGCTCGCTTTCGTGCGGTCGTCGACGACCGACAGCAGGAACGGCGCCCGCTCGAACACCGGCCGCGTGGCGACGAACGCGCTGTCGGGCTCGTCCGTGCGCGGCCGCACGACGCGAAAGATGCGCTGCGCCGCGCGGCCCGCGCCGCTCGTGAGGTTGAGCTGCGAGCCGCGGTCGGGCGACGTCATCCACACGTCGTAGCGGTCGTAGATCAGCACGGCGCCGTCGTCCGGCAGCCAGCCGCCGAAACCGTACGCCGGCGGCGCGGCGGGATGATCGTCGTCTTCGACCGCCGCGCGCACCGTGCGCGGATCGGTGATCCACGCTTTGCGCCCGTCCGCCAGGCGCAGCGTGTACCACGCGCGCCGCAGCGGATCGTAGCCGGCGGCGTAACGCCCGCCCGGCGAGAGCGCTCGGCGCCTCGCCTTTGACCTTGCGCGCGAGCAGCGTGCGCGCGCCGGTCGCGACGTCGATGCGGTACACGTCGAAATACGAGTCGTCGTACGTCGCGAGCTTGGCGTACGGCGCGTCGCTCGTGCCCAGCGCGTAGCGCGCGCCGTCCGCGAGCGACACCTGCGGCACGTCGCGCGTGCCGAGCTGCGTCACGCGGCGCGCGGCGACGTCGTACAGCGCGAGGTACGTGCCGTGCTGCGGGTTCTCGGCCGCGCGGCGCTGCTGCGTGGGCAGCTCCCCGTCGCGCCAGTACCAGAAGTCCAGATCGACGCGCGCGGGCGCCGAGGACGGCCGCGGCAGCGGCACGTTCGCCGTCCACAGCGCGAGCCGCGCGCCGTCCGCGGAGAACTCCGGCTTGCGCGCGTCGGTGGCGAACGTGCGCGGTGCGAGTCCGGGCGTCGCGGGGCCGACCGCTTCGACCGGCGGGCCGCCGGCGTGTCGGCGACCATCAGCCGGAACGCCGAGCGCACCCCGGCTCCTTCTTCACCGCCTCGTCGTACGCGTCGGGATCGCTCAGCCACGCGAGCGACGAGCCGTCGGCGGACAACACCGGCGACACGAGGTGCGCGTCGCCGTGCGCGACCAGCGTGTCCTTGCCGCTCGCGACGTCGCGCACGCGGATGCTTTCGTCGGTCTTCGTCTGCACGACGTACGCGACGCGCGAGCCGTCCGCGCTCACCGCAAACGCCGACACGTTCGCGACGCGCGCCGCATCGGCGTCGCCGAGCCGGCGGATCGCGAGCGACGTCGGCGCATCCTTGCCCGGCGCTTTGGGCGAAGTCGACGCCGTCGCGCCGGGCGATGCGTTCGGACGCGCGCGGCGACGCGGTCGCCGCGGGATGCGGCGACGGTGACGGCCGCATCGACGCGACCGGCGCGGCGGACTGCGACGGCGACGCCGACGGCTGCGGCGACGTACCGTTCGGCGCCGCAGGCGACGGTGCCGGCGACGGCGACGGCTCGAGCAGATACGCGAGGGTCGTGCCGTCGCGCGCGAGCACGAACGAGCGCACGCGCTCGACCGTCGTGGTGCGCGCGTTCGCGACGTCGGCCAGGTCGGTGATGCCGAGCCCGTCCTTCGGCCGCTGATCGGGCGGCTTCGCGGCTTTCTCCGCCGCCTTCACGTCGGCGACCGGCGCGCCGATGCGGTACACGACGAACCGCCCGTCGGGCGAGAACTGCGGCCCGCGGCCGCGCGGCGCGCGAAACACCGCCGCCGTGCCGAGGTCGCGCACGAGCAGCTCGCCGTCGGCTTCCGCGGCGACCTGCGCGTACGCCAACCGCCGGCCGTCGCGCGTGAGCCGCACGTCGCGAATCTGCCGCCACGCCGAGTACGCATGGTAATCGAGCAGCTTCTTCGGCGCCGCGGCCGCCGGCGCGAGCGATGCGACGCTGCCGCACGCGAACGCGGCGAACGTGACCAGCGCGACGAAGCGGCGCATCACGGCAACCGCATCGACGCGCGGATCGCGCGATCGCGCAGCGCCGTCGGCAGCAGCGCCACGACGCTGCCCGCGCGCGCGCCCTTGCCGAGCAGATACCGCGCGCGCGGCTTGCGCGCCGTGACCGCATGCAGGATCGCGCGCGCGACGTCCTCGACGGGCATCGCGCCGCGCTCCTCGCGCTCGACTTGGGCGAACATCGCCTCCATCTGCGCGCCGTAGCGCTCCATCGCCTGCGGCGGCAGCAGCGCGAGCAGCGCGTCGCGCGAGTCGCGGCCTTTGCTCCAGATCGGCGTCTTCACCGCGCTGGGCTCGACCAGCGACACGCCGATCCCGGCGGGCGCGAGCTCCACGCGCAACGCGTCGGCGAACGCGCGCAGCGCGAACTTCGACATGCTGTACGGCGCGACGAACGGCACGGCCAGCCGCCCCGAGATCGAGCCGACGAACACCAGCCGCCCGCGCGACGACCGCAGTTGCGGAAGAAACGCCTGGGCGAGCTCCATCGCGCCGAAGACGTTGATCTCGAAGATGCGGCGCACTTCGTCGACGGGAAGAAACTCCAGCGGCCCGCCGACGGCGATCCCCGCGTTGCTCACGACGCCGCGCAGCACGTGACCGCTCGCCGCGACCGTCTCGGCGGCGGCGTGGATCGCGTCGCGGTCGGTGACGTCGACGCGCAGCGGGCGAACGTGCTCGTGCAGCGCCGCCGCGCGCGCCGCGTCCGCGTCCGTGCGCACGCCGGCGAACACCACAAAGCCGGCGTGCGCCAGCAGTGCCGCGGTCCCCGCGCCGATCCCGCTCGACGCGCCGGTGACGACGACGGCTTCGCGCCGCTCGCTCACGAGCTCGCCGCCGCGCGCGCGGCGCGCTCGGCGCGCGCATCGCGATTGAGCCGGTGCTGGATGCGCGCGCTGCCGAACACGACGTCGGCGAGCGCGGGAACGTCTTCATCAAGAACACGGGCACGCGATAGCTCGCGGGCACGACGTGCACGCGGCGCGGGCGCGACGCCGCGGCGACGATCGCATCCGCCACGATCTCCGGGCCCGGCAAGTCGCGCATCGACGGGTTCATCGGCGTCCGCACGAAGCCGGGCTCGACCAGCGTCACGCGGACGTCGAAGCTGCGCACCTCGCGGCGCACGGAGTCGCTCAAGCCGCGCAAGCCGAACTTCGACGCCGAGTAGATCCCCATCACGCCGGCCTCGCCGGCCACCGAGCCGACGTTGACGATCGCGCCGCGCCGCTGCGCCTTCATCACCGGCAACACCGCGTGCATCAGCCGCGCCGCGCCGAGCAGGTTCACGGCGAGCACGCGTTCGAGCTCGTCGTCGGTGCAGTCGCACAGCGACGGGCTCGATCCGATCCCCGCGACGTTCGCGAGCACGTCGATCCGCCCGAACGCCACGAGCGCGCGCGCGACGAGCGCGTCGACCTCGGCGCGCACCGTGATGTCCGTCGGCACGATCAGCGCGCGCTCGCCGAGCTGGCCGAACTCGCGCGCCGGCGGCGTCCAGCAGCGCGTCCGGCGGCGCCGCGAGCACAACGCGGTAGCGCTGCGCGAGGAACGCGCGCACCGTGGCCGCGCCGATCCCGCCGGACGCTCCGGCGACGATCGCGACGCGGTCCTCGAACGGCATAGCGCGCTCGTCACGGGACCCGCCCTGAGCGCTCACCGGCCTAACGAAGGAGAGCGTACTCGCGCGTGCGGGTGAGGATCGGGCCGGTGAGGTTCGGCACGTTGTCGCGCAGCCACAGGATCGTCGCCTCGGCGCGCGGCAGCGCGGCCCACGTGGGCCGGTACTGCATGTCGATCAGCGGCTGCAGCGCCGACGCGCGGCCTGCCGAGCACGTCCTGCATCGCGCGCTCGAGCGCGGGCTCGAGCTCCGCTCCGCTCGGCACGACGTGCGTGTGCGTACGACATGCACGGCATCGACGTCGGCGGGCGTGAACCCGTCGCCGCACACGTCGATCGGATACGCGCAGAACAGCCGAAAACCGCCGTCGCGCAACAGCTCGTTCCACAACTCCTCGAGCCGGATCGCGGCGCGAAACGCCCCGCTTCCCACATCACGCCGACCATCTCGCCGTACGCGCGCACGCCCGCGGGGGCGACGCGCGCGCAGCGCGCGCAAGCACCGGCCGACGGCCGCTTCGAACAGCTCGCGATCCGGCTGGCCGTCGACGACGAAGCGCGCCATCGTCTCGTGCGCGTCGAGCACGACCAGCCGGCCCGCGCGCCACGGCGGCCGCGAAATCGGCGCCTAGCGCGTCGAGCTCGGCCAGGAACGCGTCGCGATGCGGCTCGGTCGCGATGACGACCGCGCCCTCACCGGCCGCCAGCCCGTCGGCGAGGTAGCGGCCGACGCTGCGCACGAGCGGCGCCGGGTCGTCGCCGTACATCTGAACGAGGTGTCCCGCGTGCGGGTCGTCCAGAGGACGGTCCGGGGCAGGGGAGCCGGTCGTAGCCACGCGGGACGCATTGTACCACGATCCTGCCCCCCGGCGCACGCACGGCCGCCGCACTGGCCTCAGAGCACGACGCTCGCGGCTCAAGCTCGCCGCCGTCCCGTGCCGCGTTCGCCCCGCGCAGGACCGCGCGCGCGTGGCTGCCGCCGCCGCGGCGGCGCTCGACGGACAGCTCCTCGGCGAACGCGGTCACGAGAAACAAGCCGCGCCCGCGCTCGGAGAGCAGATCGACCGGCAGGCGCGGCCGGAACTCGAAGCCGCGGCCGTCGTCGAGCACGTGCAGAACCGGCGCCGGGCCGGACACGTCGAGGATCGCGGCGATCGGAGCCGGGCGCGTAGCGCACGACGTTGCCGACCAGCTCGCCGAACACGAGCTCGGCGCTCGAACGTCTCGTCGTCGCTGAGCCCCGCCGCGCGGAGCCGGTCCGTGTACTCGCGGCGCGCGCGGCCCGCGTCGTGCGCGTCGGCGGAGTCGAAGCTCCACACCGTCGCGCGGCGCGGGCCGTCGAGCGCGACCAGCGGCTGGTGGAACGCGACGGCGAGGATCGCGACGTCGTCCTGCGCGCGGACGGCCCTGCGCGATGCTCGCGTAGATCTCGCGCGCGACGTCGCCGGTCGCCGCGCGCGAGCGCCGTCGCGCACGCGCCGCTCGCCGTCGATCGGATCGCGGTCGAACTCCGTCAAGCCGTCGGTGTAGCACAGCAGCACCGAGCCCGGCGCGATCTCGATCGTGCGCGCGCCGCTCGTCGGTGGCGCCCGCGCAGCCCGAGCGGCAGATCGCCTTCCGCCAGCGCCGTCACGGCGCCGCCGGCGCTCGCGCAGCAGCGGCGGCGGATGGCCCGCCGACGCGAACGTGAACTCGAACGACACCGGATCGAGCACGCCGACGAACGCCGTGACGAACGGCGCCTGGCCGATCGCGCGCACGATGCGGTCGACGGCGTTGAGCACCGCGACCGGCTCGGGGTTGATCAGCGCGGCGGTGCGGATGCTCTGGCGCACGCTCGCCATCGCGACCGCGGCGTGCAGCCCTTTGCCCGCGACGTCGCCGACCGAGAGCACGACGCGCCCGTCGGGCAGCCGGAACGCGTCGTACCAGTCGCCGCCGACCGTCGCTTCGAGCATCGCGGCCTGGTAGATCGCGTCGAACGTCAGCCCGGGGATCTCCGGCAGCGACGGCACGAGCGCCGCTTCTTGAAACGTCGTCGCGACGCGGCGCTCGCGCTCGTACGCGGTCGCGTTGCCGATCGCCGGCGCGATGCGCCGGCCGAGCTCCTCGAAGAACGGCACGTCGGCGGCGGAGAACGCGCGGCCGCTGCCGCGCATCACGGCATTGAGCGTGCCGACGACCTTGCCCGCGGAGAACAGCGGTACGAGCAGCGCCGAGTCGGATCCGATCCGCGCGAACGCGGCGTGGAACCGCGGCTGTCAACCGTTTCGTGCAGCACGGCTTCGGTGACGGATTCGATCGACGGCCGGCTTGCCGGTGCGCACCACCTGCGCCGTGCCGTGCGCTTGCCGCAGCGTTCGCGATACGGTTCGCCGCGCAGCGCGTCGAGCATGTCGCGCTTGTCCGGGTCGCGGTGGTACGCCGCCGCGAGCCGCACGTCGCCATGCTCGTCGATCAGGTTCACCAGCGCCCAGTCCGCGAACTCCGGCACGATGCGGCGCGTGACGACGCGCAGCGTCTGCTCCAGCGAGAGCGCGCCCGAGAGCTCGGCGCCGAGCAGGGAGAAGAACCGCTCGCGCACGCGCGCGCCGTGCTCGGCGTCGATGTCGGTGTTCGAGCCGTACCACCGCACGATCGCGCCGTTCACGTCGCGCACCGGGATCGCGCGCGTCAGGAACCAGCGAAACGCGCCGTCCACGCCGCGCAGCCGCAACTCCATCTCGAACGGCTCGCCGCTCGCGATCGACCCCGGCCACGCCGCGCATGACGCGCGGCCAGATCGTCGGGGTGGTGCACGGCCTGCCAGCCCCAGCCCGCCGCTTCGTCGCGCGTCTGGCCCGTGTACTCGTACCAGCGCGCGTTGTACCAGTCGATCCAGCCGTCGCGGCAACGCGGACCACATCATCTGCGGCACCGCGTCGGCGATCGGCGGCGGTAGTCGAGCGCGCGGGCTGCTCGCCGGTTCTGTCATGCGCTAGCCGCTTCGTTCCCGTTTGTCGCCTCCGGCGTAGCGGACGCCCCAGCGCGCGAGCGTCTCGCGGCCGCCTTCGCCGCGCTCGGGCGCCGGGCGTTCCAGCGCGCCCGGCGTGCGCGAGAAGCGCGGCGCGGGCGCGGGCTGCACGATACCGCCGAGCTCGCGATAGGCCGCGCAGCGCGCATGTGCGGGTGCGCCGGCGCTTCGTCCAGCGCGAGCACGGGCGCGACGCACGCGTCGGTGCCTTCCAGCAGCGCGGTCCATTCGTCGCGCCGCTTGCGTTTGAACACGTCCGCGAGCGCGCGCGCTTGCGCGTCCCAGTCCGCGCCGGCGGCGCGTCGATGCCGAGCCGCTCGCGCAGGACCGCGAAGAACCTCGGCTCCAGCGGCGCGACCGCGACGTAGCGGCCGTCGGCGCATTCGTAGCAGCGGTAGTTCGGCGCCGCGCCGCCGAGCAGGCTGCGCTCGCGGTCCAGCGTCAGCCGCCCCGTCGCCGTCATGCCGCAGAACAGCGCCATCAGCGATGCGGTGCCGTCGACGATCGCGGCGTCGATCACTTGGCCGCGGCCGGAGCGCTCGCGCTCGAACAGCGCCGCGGCGATCCCGAGCGCGAGATACAGCGCGCCGCCGCCGAAATCGCCGACGAGGTTGAGCGGCGGCGGCGGTGGTGCGTCGCGCGGGGCCGAACGCCGCGAGCGCGCCGGTGAGCGCGATGTACGCGAGGTCGTGACCGGCGGCCTGCGCGAGCGGTCCGGTTTGTCCCCAGCCCGTCATGCGCCCGTAGATCAGCCGCGGATTGCGCGCGAGCGCGATGTCCGGCCCGAGGCCGAGCCGCTCCATGACGCCGGGGCGAAAGCCTTCGATCAGCACGTCGGCGCGTTCGACCGCAGCCAGCGCGAGCGCGACGCGTCGGGCGACTTCAGGTCGAGCGCGAGCGACGTGCGCCCGCGCGCCGTCACCGCGTCGGGCGCGCCGCGCGGCAGTTGCCGACGCGCTCGATGCGCACCACGTCGGCGCCGAGATCGGCGAGCAGCATCGCGCCGAACGGCGCCGGGCCGATGCCGGCGATCTCGAGCACGCGAACGCCGTCGAGCGGGCCGCTCATCGCTGCTTTCGCGCGGCGTTCGCCGCGTTCTGGTCGCGCACGATCGACCAGAAGCGCTCGTCGCGTTCGTTCCGCACGTGCGCACTGCGCCGCCGCATCGACGCCGGCAGCGCGATGCACACGGTGAAAATCAGCGCGAACGCGACGCCCGCGAGCAGCACCGGCGGCCAGCGATGGTCGAGCACGTCGATGCGCACGTGCGCCTGCACCTGATCGAACTGCGCCAAGCGCGCCACCGCGAGCCCGACGTACGCGGCATACGACACGGCGAACGCGGGCGCGGCACGTCGAGGATCTCGCGGCCGCGGCGCAGCCACCCGAACACCGCGACGATCACCACGGCGTGCTCGCCGGGCGACGACGGAATCCCAGCCGGCCGCGTCCGCGAGCGACGCGCTCCCGAATCCCCACGCCGCGGCAACGGCGCAAAACACCACGACGATCGGTTCCAACCGCCTCATGCCGGCGCTATTCCTCCGCGGGCACGTTCGCTCCGGCCGCCGCTGCCGGCCGGGCTGCGGGAGTGAAAGCCGGCCCGTAAGCGGAACAAGCGCCGACCGCCGCCGCCACGGCCGCGGACCTTTTTCCATCGGGAGATTTGCTATGGCGACGACCAGCGTGGAACAAGGAACATCGAAACGGTTCGGCGCGGGTTCGCGGCGTTACACGGCGCAAGACAAGGGAGCCTGACCAGCTTTTCCGCGAAACCGACGTGGGGTGCCGAAGAGACCGGAGTGATCGGCGGAAACCGCACGGGCCGCAACGACATCTTCACGATGTTCGGGATCTTTGGGCAGGAGACGCAGGGGCTTCAAAGTGGTGCCGTCGGCGTTCGCGGCCTCGGGCGATCAGGTGTTCGTGCGCGCGACCGCGACCGGTACGCGCAACGGCAAGACGCTCGACTCGGACGAAGTGCTGGTGTTCACGCTCGAGGACGGCCAGGTCCGAGACGTGCGGTTCTTCATGCACGACCACCGGGCCAACGCCGACTTCTGGGCGTGAGCGCGTAGCGCCGCTCAGCGCGCTTCGTCTCGAAGAACGACCAGATCAGCCCCGTCGCGTCGAGCGCGGCCGACGGTGGATCGAGCCCAACAGCGCAGCGGCGCGCGGCGGCGGAGGCACGGCGCCGGGCCATTGGTGCCCGGCGCCGGCGATCGTCGTGAGCTGGACGACGTCGCCGTTCGCACACGCGGACCGCACGGTGCTCACCGCGCCGTTCGTCATCGTGACCGGCGCGGCGCACGCATCGGCTTTGCGAAACACGTCGAGCGCGGCGTTCACGGGGCGGTACGTCATGTGCGCGAATCCGCTGCCGGGGCCGCCGCCGAACGGCACGTTGCGGTCGGCGAGGCCGTGGACGTGCAGCACCGACACGCGCCGCGGGTGATCGCACGTGACCGCGAGCGTCGCCGCGACGGGCGCGATCGCCGCGATCGGCAGCGCCGACTCGCACGCGAGCCGGTACGCCATCATGCCGCCGTTGGAGATCCCGGTGACGTACACGCGCTGCGGATCGGTCGCGTACGCGTGTGACGTTGCGTTGATCGCCGCTTCGATGAACGCGATGTCATCGACGTTGCGCGCGCGCGGTTGTCCGCAGCAGTCGCCGGCGTTCCACGCGCGCTGCAGCCCGTCGGGGTAGAGCACGACGAACCCGTACCGGTCGGCGAGCGCGTCCCACCGGTACGCCGCCTCGGCCTGCGCGCCGGTGCCGAAGCCGCCGTGGAGCACGACGACCAGCGCTGACGACGACGCCCGGTGCGCCGGCACGTAGGCGTGGAACGTGCGGTCGTATCCGCCCAGGGCAAGATGCTCGTCCGCTCGCGCGGGCGCCGCGCCGGCGAGCGCCGCGAGGACAAGGCGAACGCGCCGATGGTTGCGGACCGGCCCGGGAGCGCATCCGACGCCCTTGACCGGCCTCGTCAAGCGTCCCGCCGCCCTTGCGGAGGCCTAATCTTTGTGATACAAAGCGAATGACCCCGTCACTTTGTAAGGCAAAGCATGCTGAACGCCTCGCCGGAGTGGCGATCATCCTCGTCGGCGCCACGACCGCCTGGTTCGTCCTCGGGGCGACGATCGCGGTGCGAACCCAAGGCTCCGACAGCGTTCAGCGCGACCGGCTCGCACGTTTAGCAGCTCGCGCAGCTGGGCATTGCTTCCCGCGCGAGCGAAGTACTCGGCCTCCCCGCCTGTGCGGACCGTCGAGGAGCGGTCGAGCGGGAAGTTGCGCTGCACTATCGAGGGAACCGACTTGGTCGAAGCCCTCAGTGCCGGGGCACTCACACGCGAAGCTCTATCGGGCATCCTGCTCCTCTCCCAGCAACGCTCGCCCGAGCGCGTCGACGTCGCCCGCGCCCATCACAAGACATATGTCGCCCTCGCCGAGCACTCCCTGCAGGACCCTCTCGGCTTCGGCGAAGCCAGGCAGCCAGTAAACCGGCTTTCCCCGCGCAGCGTCCACCGCGGCCTCGGCGAGCAGCAATCCACCGATCCGGGATGGTCCTCGGCGAGCTCGCGCGCCGGGTAGACGTCGAGCACCGCAACCACGTCGGCCGACGCCAGGGCGATGCCGAACTCGCGCGCGAGCAAGGCCGTGCGCGAGTACAGGTGAGGCTGGAAGACCGCCACCAGACGCCTGTGCTCGAGCGTGCGCGCCGCCTGCAGCGTGGCGGCGACCTCGGTCGGGTGGTGGGCGTAGTCGTCGTACACGACCGCCCCGCCCGCGGTCTCGCCCAGGCGCTGAAAGCGCCTGCCGGCGCCGGTGAAGTTGGCGAGACCCTCGATCGCGCGCTCCACATCGGCGCCCGCGAGCCGCGCGGCCTCGAGCGCGGCCGTGGCGTTCAGCGCGTTGTGCTCACCTGGCACCCTCAGCGCGACCTCGTGTCCGCGCCAGGAGAAGCGTTGAAGGATCTCCGCATGCTCGGCGATCTCCGAGCTGTCACCGACGTCCAAATGCGGCGGGACGCTCGCCCCGAACGGAACGATCTCGACGCCTTGCCCTGGCCTCTCGCTCGCGCCGGTATCGACGGGCAGCGGCAACGGCGTCAGCTCGAGCAGCTCCGGGCGGTCCCACACGACGATCGCTGAGCGCGCGCGCGCAAGGAACGCGCGAAACGCCTCGCGCACCTCCGCGAGCGAGCCAAACGTGGCGTGGTGGTCGAGCTCGACGTTCGTAAGCACGCCCATCTCGACGTGCAGGCTCAGCATCGAGCGGTCGGACTCGTCCGCCTCGACCACGAGCCACTCGCCGTCCCCCCACTCCGCGTTCGCCAGGCCGCCACCCACCGGCGCGCCGACCAGCCACGCCGGCCGCAGCCCTGCGCCGCGCAGCGCGTGCACGATCATCGCGGCGGTCGTCGTCTTGCCGTGCGTGCCCGCCACGGCGATCGTGTGCTTCATCGCCGTGAGCTCCCCGAGCAGATCCGCTCGCGGACGCTCCCGCAGGCCCCGCTCGCGCGCCGCCACACGCTCCGGGTTGCCGGCCGGCACCGCGCTCGAGTAGATCACCTCCACGTCCTCCCCCGCCGGCACGTTCGCCCCGTCGTGGCCGATCTGCACGTCGACCGCGCCGTCCGCGCGCAACCGCTCCGCGTAGGGCGACAACGCGCTGTCCGAACCGGTGACGACGGCCCCCAGCGCGTGCGCCGCGCGCGCATAACCGCTCATCCCGGCGCCGCCGACGCCGACGAAGTGCAGGCGCCGTCCCTGCCACGGAGACTCCGCCACGCTCATCGCGAAGCCGCCGTCAGCGGCTCGCGGGCGACGTCCGCGGTGGCCTCCGCCGGTCCGTTCGATGACGCGTACCCGTCCGAGCCGTCGCCCTGCACGTTCACGAGGCCGCCTTCAAGAGCTCGTCGGCGACCTCTTCAGCGGCGTGCGGCCGGGCGAGGCCACTCGCCGCGAAGGCCATCGCCGCCAGCCGTTCCCGGTCGGCCAGCAGCGCTGCCACCTCCCACGCGAGGCGCTCGGCGCTCAGCTCCCCGTCGGGGATCACGACCGCGGCGCCCGCGGCGGCCATCCAGCGCGCGTTCTCGCTCTGATGGTCGCCCGCAGCATGCGGATAGGGCACGAGGATCGCGGGCAGGCCGTGCGCGACGAGCTCGAACACCGAGCCTCCGGAGCGCGCGACGGCCAGGTCGGCAGCCGCGAGCGCTTCGAGGAACTCCTCGAGCGGCAGGTACTCGCGCAGGTCATATCCGGCCCGCAACTCTTGGCGAGCCAGCTCGGGATAGTCGCGTGCACCGCAGACGTGTAAGATACGCAAGCCTCCGTCCGCGAACGCGTCAACCGCCGCCAGGTTGATCGAGCGCGCGCCGAGCGAGCCGCCGAAAACGAGCACGCAGATCTCTTGCGGCCCGATCCCGAAGCGTTCGCGTGCGTCGCGGCGATTCTGCGCGGGGGCCGAGATCGGCCGGCCCGTAATCCGGTAGCGGGGCCCGTCGCGACCGGCGATCGGAAAGGCCAGGCATACGCATCGCGCGAATGGAGCCAGCAGCCTGTTGGTCAGGCCCAAGTGACTGTCAGCCTCGGTGAGGACCAGCGGGATGCGCAGGCTCAGCGCGGCCAAACCGACCGGTCCCGCGACATAGCCGCCGCCGCCCATCACCGCATCCGGACGCAGACGTGCAAGCAGCGCGCGCGCTCGCAAGCATGCACCGGCCGCCCTCGCCAGCGCGCGAGTGGCGCGCAACGGGTTCGAGCGGCTGAGGCCTTCCACCGGAAGCGTGTGCAACGGAAAGCCCGCATCGGGCACGAGCTGCGCCTCGGCGCGCTCGCCGCCGAAGAACTCGACCTCGGCGTGCTCAGCCCGCAGCGCGGCGGCCACCGCGAGCGCGGGCACCACGTGCCCCGCGGTCCCGCCGGCGGCGATCGCGATCTTCCTGGGAGGGACGCTCATCGGCCAATCCTCTCGATTCGGGCCCCCGCGCGTCGCCCGCGCGTTTGCGCGCCGCCGGAACCGCACGCACGTGCGCGGTGCCTCCAGCCGCGACGTTCAGCAGCAGGCCCATCGCGGCGAGCATCACGATCAGGCTGCTCGACCCGTAGGAGACGAACGGCAGCGGCACCCCGGTCAAGGGGGCGAGGCCGAGCACCGCGAACACGTTGAGGATCGCCTGAGAGAGGATCAGCGAGGTCACGCCGACCGCGATCAGCGCGCTGTGCAGGCTGCGCGCCCCCTTCGCCGCGCGCAGGCCGGCGTAGGCGATCAGCCCGTAGAGGAACAGCAGCGCGGACACCCCGACCACGCCCAGCTCCTCGGCAATCACGGCGAGGATGAAGTCGGTCGGCGCCTCCGGCAGGTAGAAGATCTTCTGCACAGACTCGCCCGGACCGACCCCGAACAGTCCGCCGGAGCCGATCGCGATCTGCCCCTGCACGGCCTGAAAGCCGCTGCCGGAGGCGTGCGCCCAGGGATCGATGAACGACGTAAGGCGCGCGCGAGCGTAAGGTTTGGCAAGCGCATACAGCACGACCAGCCCGAGCACCGAGCCGGCCACGATCGCTAGATTGCGCAGCGGGATACCGCCCGCCACGAGCAGCGCGGCGATCGTAAACGCGATCACCATCGCCGTGCCCAGATCCGGCTGGGTCACGACGAGCAGGCATGCCCCGCCGACGACGACGAGTAGCGGGTTTGAAAGCTCGCGCAGGTCGTGCACCCGCTGGGGGCGCTTGGCAAGGAGGGTCGCGGCGTAGAGCACGAGCGCGAGCTTCATCAGCTCCGACGGCTGGAACTGGAACATCCCCGGCCCGATCCAGCGCCGCGCGCCGTTGACGCTCACCCCGACGTGCGGGATGTGCACGGCCAGCACGAGCACGAACGACACGACCAGCAGCGGCGCGGTGATGCTCTGCACGCGCGCAACCCCGTCGCGCGCGAGCACGCGCATGATCACAAGCCCGACACCGCCGTAAAGGACGTATTTGACGAGGTCGCCGCTGCCATTGCCGTGACCCTGCAAGAGCGTGCTGGCCGAGGAGGCGCTGTAGACCATCACCGCGCCGAACGCGAGCAGGCAGAAGGTCGCGGTCAGCAGCAGGCGGTGCTCGAGCGACTGGCCCTGCGCGGTCTTGCTTCTCGCCCACGCGGCCTTTTTGGCTTTGCTCCTACCTAAGGATGCGCGCTGTGCAGCCGAAGCCATTCCCGCCCTCTTCGACATCGCCACGATGATGCCTGCTCGTGTTCGAGAGCCGGACTACGCTCCGAGAATGCGGCGCCTCCGACAGGGCGTTAGCGGGGCTGGACTACCTCGACGCCAAGGGCTCGTGCCGCGTCTCCCAGGCGGTTGTCGTAGCAGTAGAGACGCTCGACATCTGCGCCCAGACTCACAACCGTCGCCAAGTGCAAGGCATCCAGCGAGCGTAGCTCGGCGGGGTCGAGGTCGCCGGCGGTCTGAAGCACCGACTCGTTGAGCGGGACAAGCGTAATGGCGGTGAGAGCAGCGTGGGCGCGCTCGGTGGCCAGCTCGCCGTAGCGTCGGGCAGCGCGGCGTCCCTCTACGGTAAGCAATGCGCTGCTGAGCAGCTCCCTACCGGCCAGCGCGCGGCGCAAGGCCGAGCTCTCAGGCTCGGAGCGCACGAGCTTGAGGAAGGCCGACGTATCGAGATAGTCGGGCGAGCGCCCTACAGGCGCTCAGAGCGCAGATCGTCCAGCACCTCGCTGGACGGCGGACCGGGAATCGGCGCCGCCAGCTCCTGCAGGACGTCGAGCAGGTTGCCCTGCCCGCGCCTGGCTCCCCGCTCGGCGACAAGCCGGTCAATGACCGAGGCGCGCCCCGGTGCAGGTGAGAGCTGTGCGATCTCTTGGCCGCGATCGGTGATCACAAAAGATTCCCCGCGTCGTGCGCGCTGCGCGTAACGACTGAGGTTTTGGCGCATCTCACGGATACCCACAAGCTCCATGTGCGTCATTGTAGCGCTTTCGACCCTCGATTGCAGAGCCGGGACGCATGGGGAAGACATCCCGTCAGCGTATCCCCCGTTTGCGGGCTCTGCTCCCCACGCCGGATCGTCGCTTGGTTGAGCGCCACGCAGCATCTACGTCGCACAGAGCGCACAGGACGGGCCGCCACCGAGAGTAGATCACGGACTACTCAGCCAGAACCCATCAGATCGGCAGACGGAAAAATGCCATCGTCGGCCCTTGACGGGCTGGCATCCGTGCGGCCAAGCCTAGCCCAAACACGACATCGAGCCCTGCACCACACCCAGGCGGCCGCACGGATGCCAGCCCGTCAAGGGCCTGCCGACACGCTCGTAGGACCGCCCGACGATCACCCCCCGCAAAGCTCGCGAAACCGCTCCCCGCGGGCTTCGAAGTCGGCGAACTGATCGAAGCTCGCACAGGCCGGCGACAGCAGCACCACTTCGCCGGCCCGCACCGCCCCACGCGCGTCGCTGACGGCCCGCTCCAAATCGCCGCACTGGAGCACAGGCGTCGCCCCGCCCTCGAGCGCGGCGGCGAGCGAAGGCGCATCCTCGCCGATCAGGTAAACCGCCTTGCATCTCTCTCCCACCGGCCGGCGCAGCGCCGAGAAATCCTGCCCCTTGCCCTGTCCGCCGAGGATCAAATGAATCGTGCCCGGGGCAAACGCGTCGAGCGCGACAAGCGTGCTGGCCACGTTCGTCGCCTTCGAGTCGTTCACCCAGCGCACACCATCGAGCAGCGCGACCTCCTCCAACCGGTGCCTGACCCCTGCGAACGAGCGCAGCCCCGCGCGCACCGCATCCGGCTCGATCCCACGCGCCAGGCACACCGCCGCAGCGGCCATCGCGTTCTCCACGTTGTGCCTGCCCTGCAGGCGCAACTCCTCGACACGCAGCAAAGGGCGCTCCTCCCACCACAGCTCACCGGCGCTCAGCGACAGCGCCGCGCCCGGACCCTCACCGAAGCAGACACGCCGCGCGCAGCCACCGAGATCCTCGACACCGAGGCGGGCACCACCCTCGCAGAGGGCGATCGGCGCGACGGCGACGTCGTCGTTGCCCTGCCGCGCGAAGATCTCGAGCTTCGCCGCTCTGTAGGCGTCGAGCGTGCCGTGCCGGTCGAGATGGTCGGGTGACAGGTTCAGCAGGACCGCCGCCTCGGGCGCGAACGCGAGCGTGTCTTCGAGCTGAAACGAGGAGGCCTCGCACACGATCGTCGTCCGCTCGTCCACCCTCACAGTCGCCAGGTCTCCCTCCGAGCCGCCCACGGCCAGCGCAGTGACGGCGACGCCGACGTTGCCTGCGACCGCGACCGGCAGGCCCGCCTCGCGATGAACATGGCCGATCAGCTCGACCGTGGTGGTCTTGCCGTTCGTACCGGTGACCGCGATGAACTCGTTCGCGAGTAGCCGCCAGCCCAGCTCGAGCTCGCCCAACACCGGCAAGCCCCGCGCGCGCGCGGACGCCACGACGGGAGCCTCTGCGGGAACCCCCGGGCTCTTGACTACCGCGCGCACGCGATCGAGCAGCGCGACCCCCTCCCCCTCCAAAAAAAGCTCGATCCCGGCGTCCCTCAACCGGCCAACGTCCGCGGGCGCCTCACGGTCCACGCCGATCGCCTCCTCCCCACGCGCCTGCAGCGCGAGCGCGGCCGCCACCCCCGAGCGGGCGAGCCCGACGACGAGATACGGACCCGCAGGAAGTGCCGGGCGCAGCCTCACGTCAACCGAGGCTCTGGCGATAGATCGTGAACCCGATCGCGCAGCAGATCGCGGCGACGATCCAGAAGCGCAAGATGATCTTCGTCTCAGACCATGCGCGCAGCTCGAAATGATGGTGGATCGGCGCCATCAGGAACACGCGTTTGCGGGTTGTCTGAAAGGAGATCACCTGGATCACGACCGACAGCGCCTCGATCACGAAGATTCCGCCGAGCAGGATCAGCAGCACCTCGGTCTTGGTCATCACCGCCAGCCCCGCGATCGCACCCCCCAGCCCGAGCGAGCCGGTGTCGCCCATGAAGATCGTCGCCGGGAACGCGTTGAACCACAGAAAGCCGATGCACGCCCCGACCAGACAGCCGGCGAGCATCGCCATGTCGAAGTCCTGGGTGATGAACGTGATCCCGATATAAGCGAGCAGCACGATCGCGGCGCAGCCGGCGGCCAGCCCGTCGAGGCCATCGGTGAGGTTCACCGCGCTGGTCGTGCCCGCCACGACGAAGTAGATCAGCAGCGGGTAGAACGGGCCGAGATCGATCTGGTAGTCGACGAAGCGCAGGCGCAGCGTCGGCGCCAGATGGGCCTGATGTTCGGCGATGTACCACAGCCCGAGCGAGATCGCGATCGTCACGATCAGCTTGGTGCGCGCGCGCAGACCGAGCGAGCGGCGCTTGACGAGCTTCGTGTAGTCGTCGGCGAAACCCAGCAGCGCGCACGCGATCGCGGCGCCGAACACGCCGATCGTGCGCCATTCGTAGCTCGTCAGGATCAGAAACGGGACGGCAACCGCCAGGAAGACGATGACCCCGCCCATCGTCGGCGTGCCCGCCTTCTGATGGTGGCCCTCCGGACCGTCCTCGCGGATGTGCTGACCGAACTCGCGCACGCGCAGGAACTCGATGAACTTGGGGCTCAGAAAGATGCAGATCAGCAGCGCGGCGGTGCCGCCGAAGAGGATCCGGCCCATCAGCTTCGCCCCGGACGAGCGCCGCGCGTCCGACGGCGCCCTCGCCCGGGCGCTCCCGCGCGGGCCGGCGACCGCCGGCAGGCGAGCCAGGCCGGCGGGCCGCGGCCGCCTGTCCGGGGCGAGGATCTCCGCCACGCGCTCGAGACCTACGCCGCGAGAGCCCTTCACGAGCACCGTGTCGCCGTCGCACAACAGTCCTTGCAGCACCGCCGCCGCAGCGTCGGCGTCGGACGCCGCATGCGTCTCGCCGGTGAACGTCTCGCCCAGCTCGCGGGCCAACCTCCCGACCGTCACGAGCACGTCGATCCTGCCGCCCGTCGCGTACTCGCCAAGCTCGCGATGAAAGCGCCGCTCCTCGGGACCGAGCTCGAGCATGTCGCCGAGCACCGCCACGCGGCGCGCCGGGGCAGCTCGCGGCCAGGTCGTCGATCGCGGCGCGCATGGACATCGGGTTGGCGTTGTAGCAGTCGTCGATCAGCACCACTCCGCCGGGAAGCGCCAGACGCTCTCCGCGCAACGAGGAGAAACGCGCGCTGCACGCTGCCCGCCGGGGTGATCCCGAGCGCTCGCGCGGCGGCCACCGCCGCGAGCAGGTTGCGCAGGTTGTGCGCCTGCGCGAAAGACGGCCACAGCTCGATCTCATCCCCCCCGTGGCCGATCAGAACCAGTCCGTCGGAGCGCCGTTCGAGCAGCACGACGTCGCCGCCGTCCCCGAACGTGAGGGTGCGCACGTCCGCCCGCAGATGAGGGTCGAGCAGCGACTCGGCTGCCGGCACCACCACGCTCGCCCCGCCTGCGAGCCCATCGATCAGCTCCGCCTTGGCGGCTGCGATCGCCTCGAGCGACCCGAGCAGCTCGAGATGCACCGGACCGATGTTCACGATCACGCCGACGTCGGGCTCGGCGATCGCCGCCAGCTCGGCGATCTGGCCCGGCCCGCGCATCGCCATCTCCAGCACGAGCACCTCTGTCCCCGCGGGCGCGGCGAGCACCGCCAGCGGCAGGCCGATCTCGGTGTTGAAGTTCTCCGGGCTCGCCACCGTGTGCATCCCCCCGGCCTCCCCGTCCTCCAAGGAGCCGTCCCGGGAGAGCCTGCAAGCAGCGCCGCGAGGATGTCCTTCGTCGAGGTCTTGCCGGTCGAGCCGGTGACCGCCACGACCTTCGCGCCTCGCGCCCCCAGCTCCCGCCGCCATGCGCGCGCGAGCGCCTGCAGGCCGGCGAGCGGATCGGGATGTGCGAGCACCGCTCCCTCCGTGCCCGCCCGCGCCGCGGCGTGCGCGTGCCCGGGTGCCACCAGCACACCCCACGCACCGGCGGCGAGCGCCTGCTCGGCGTAGCGCCCGCCATCCACATGCGCGCCGGGCAGGCCGACGAACAGGTCTCCGGCCGTCACCGCTCGCGAGTCGATACTCGTGCGCAACGGACCAGGATGCTCGCCGGTCCGGGACGGCTCGACCTCCACCCGAGCACCCGCGGCTCGGGCGACGTGCGCGGCGTCCCAGCCCCTCACGCCGCCGACTCCCGCTCCCGCTGCGGGTATGAACGCCCTGCGTGCAACTCGCCCGGTGGCTCGATCACGCGGCCCTGCCCGTCGAGCGACCCTCGCTCGCGCGTGTGCCGCGCGTGCGAAGCGCCTGCCTGGCGACCGCCGCGTCGTCGAACGGCAGCTTGCGCCCACCGGCGAGCTCCTGCCCCTGCTCGTGGCCCTTGCCCGCGATCACGACCACGTCCCCGGGCCGTGCCACCGCTACCGCCGCCGAGATCGCCGCGCCGCGATCGACGATCGCCTGCGGAGGAAGCGCGCCCTCTGGACGCGTGGCCGTCGCCGCGCCGTCCATGATCTCGGCGACGATCCGCTCCGGCTGCTCAGAGCGCGGGTTGTCCGAGGTGACGAACACCACGTCGGCCAGACGCGCCGCGACCTCGCCCATCAATGGGCGCTTGCCGCGATCGCGGTCGCCGCCGGCGCCGAACACGCACACGACACGTCCTCCCCCCCTCCCCCTTGCTGTTGGCCCATCTGGATCCAGCAGCTCACGCGCGGCCCGCAGCACGTTCTCGAGCGAATCGGGCGTGTGAGCGTAGTCGACCAGCACGGCAAAGCCCTGGCCCTCGTCCACCCCCTCGAACCGCCCCGGCACGCGCATGGGCGCTTCGAGCGCCGCGACGAGCGTTTCGTGGTTCGCAACCGAGCGCGTGGGCCGCCGCGAAGGCCCCCAGCGCGTTGGCGACGTTGAACCGGCCCGCGAGCGATAGCGCGACCTCGCACTCGCCGACAGGCGTGCGCAGCGTGAAGCGGCAGCCGGCGACGTCACAGCGCAGCCGCGTGGCGCTGTAGTCGGCGGGCCCGTCCACCGCGAACGTGAGCGCACCGTCGATCTCCTCTGCGAGCCTCCGGCCGTAGGGATCGCCGGCGTTGACCACGCTCACACCGCGGTTCCGCGGCGAACAGCAGCCGCTTGGCCTGGAAGTAGTCCTCCATCGTGTCGTGAAAGTCGAGATGGTCACGAGTCAGGTTCGTGAAGATCGCCGCCGCGAAATGAATCGCCTCGGCGCGGCCGAGCTCGAGCGCATGCGAGGAGACCTCCATAGCGCACGCGCGGTCGTCCGCGTCGAGCATCTCCCGGAACATCCCTTGCAAATCGATCGCCTCGGGGGTCGTGCGGGTCACCTCCCGCTCGACCCCCCCGACGACCGACGTGACCGTGCCGAGCAGCCCGCACCGGCTCCCGTCCGCTTCGAGCAGAGCGCGCACCAGGAAGGCAGTGGTGGTCTTGCCGTTCGTGCCCGTTATCCCGACGACGCGCAGCTCGCTGCTCGGATCGCCGTAGAAGCGTGCGGCGACCGGAGCCATCGCGGCGCGCGCGGACTCGACCACCATTTCGGGCACGCCCAGCCCGAGCGGCCGCTCGACCACGAGCGCCGCCGCTCCGCTCCCGACCGCCTGCGGGGCGAAGTCGTGCCCATCGCTCTGAAAGCCACGTACGCAGAAGAACAGCGTCCCCGGCCCGGCCATGCGGCTGTCATACGCGAGCGCCGAGATCTCGACCTCCTCGGCCGCCTCGGGCGCCGCGACCGCAGTGGAAGCCATCGCGCCGGCCAACTCCCCGAGCTTCATCGATCGATCCCCCGCACCGGCACGCCTTGAGTCTAGGGCTCGCACCAGAGGAGATGGTGGGTCGAGGAGGTGGGAAAGTTCCTCCCTGCCTCAGAGAGTCCTATTCGGGCGAGATACGCAAGTAAGGCAGCGCGAAGCTCATGATCTGCCCGAACGCGGGCGCCGCGACGGTGCCGCCGAAGATCGAGCCGGACTGCGGTTCGTCGACGACCACTGCGCACAGAAGCTTCGGGTTGGAAGCCGGAGCGAAGCCGATGAACGACGCGACATAAGCGCTCTGTGAGTATTCGCCCGTCGCGGGATCGATCTTGCTGGCCGTGCCCGTCTTGCCCGCGAGCTGATATCCCGGGATCGAGACCTCGCTGGCGGTACCCCCCGGGCCGAGCACGCCCTCGAGCATCTTGCGCACCTCGGCTGCGGTCGTCGTGGAGATCACGCGCCGGCCGGCAGGCTCCGGCTGGGGACGGCCGTTCACGGCGCCGAGGATGTGCGGCGGGCGCACAATCCCGCCGTTGGCGATCGCCGCATAGGCGGTCGCCATCTGCATCGGCGTGACCAGCTCGCCCTGCCCGATCGGCAGGTTGCCCATCGAGGACCCCGAGTATTCGCCGAGCGGCAGCGGGCGGCCACGTTCCTCGCCGGGCAGGTCGACCCCCGTGGGCGCGCCGAAGCCGTAACGGTGGACCCATTCGTTGAAGCTGTGAGCGCCGTCGAGCGCGCCGATCTTGATCGCGCCGACGTTGCTCGAGCGAGCGAGGATCTGCGCGGTTGTGAGCGTTTCTTCCGGGTGTTCGGTGTCGTCGTGGATCGTGCGGTCGGCGACCTGGATCTGGTCGGGGATGTTGAAGGGAGTTCCGGGCGTGATCAGGCCGCGCTGCAGCCCGTCGGAGACCGCGACCACCTTGAACGTCGAGCCCGGTTCGTAGTTGAACGAGACCGCCCTGTCGTCGAGCGCTTCCGCCGGCGAGGCGCCCGGGTCGTTCGCGTTCACCTGCGGCCAGTTGGCGAGCGCCAGGATCGCGCCGCTGCGAGGGTCCATCACGATCGCGGTCGCGTCTTTCGGAGCGAACACCCGGCCCACCGCGCTCAGCACATCTTCGGTGCGCTGCTGGATGTTGGCGTCGAGCGTCAGCCTCAGCGACGCGCCGGGCACCTCGGGATCGGATTCGGCGATCGACACCGGCTGGCCGAGCGCGTCGCTCACCACGCGCCGTTCGCCGGGCCGGCCGCTCAATAATGAGTTGCGGGAGTACTCGAGCCCCAGACCGTGGCCTTCGGTTCCGGCCACCCCCAGCACCTGCGCCGCCAGCGTACCGCGCGGATACACGCGGCGCGTCACCGGCACGCCCGCCACCCCCGGGATCTTCAGCGCGAGCACAGCGTCGGCCTGGCTCGCCGGAAGCGCACGGGCGAGATAGACGAAGCCGCTGCGCCGCGAGAGCTCTGAGAGCAGCTGCGCCTGGGAGCGACCGAGCAACGGAGCCAGCCGTCGCGCCGCATCCAGCGGATCGGTAAGCAGATAAGGGTCGGCCGAGATTTCCTGTGCGGGCTCGGAGACCGCCAGATCGACACCGTTACGGTCGCTGATCGTGCCGCGCTGCGCGGGCACTTTTTCGTTGGTCAGCTGCTGGTTACGCGCGACCTTGCGCAACGCTCCACCGTGGAGCTCGCCGAGATAGAAGGCCCGTCCGCCCGCCAGGACCAGCAGCAGGAAGAAAAGCGCGAAGATCGCCCCGATCCGATGCTGAACGACGGCCACCGATCTCCTATCCCGAGGGGACGGTGGCGCCGCCGCCGGTCGGAGCGGGCGGTGCGCCCGCCGGGGCTTCGCTCGCCGCGCCCGAGGAGCCGCTCGACGGGGACGCCGCTACGCCGCTCGTGGGCGCCGACCCGTTGGTTTCGACGGCTCCTGCCGGTGGCGCCGACGAGGCGGCGCTTGCAGCTTCAGAAGACGAGGTGTTGCCGGCGGTCCCGCTCGGCGAAGCCACTGGCGCAGTCGACACCGAGGATGCCGTCGTCGTGGAGGACGTCCCGCCGCCGGCTTCTCCACTTCCCGTAGCGGCCGCTTCGCTTTCACTCGTGCCTGTGCCTGCGACCCCTTCGCCCGTCGTCGTGCCCGCGGGCGACGCCGCGGTCGTGGCGATCGAGGAAGACGCGACGGGAGCTCTCAGCGCAACTGCCGCCCGACGCGCCTCGAGCGACGGGCTGCCGAGCGTCAGGTAACGCAGATCCCCCGGTGACGTCAGCCCCATGCCCAAGCGCCCCGCCTGCAGCTCGACCCGGTCGCCGGCGGCCAGTTCGGAGTTCTCGATGCTCAACGCCGCGTTCTCGCGCTGCAGCAGCGCCTCGTGCTCGAGCGCCCGCCCGATGCCGGCGTTGAGCTTGAGCAGACCGAGCTGCATCGTCACGATGCCGATCAGCGCGAACGCGACGAACGGGATCGAGATGCGCCCTTGGATCAGCCGATCGAGCAGCCGCGAGCGAGGCACGCCCCCGAGCGCCTCGACCAGGCCGAGCATGAGCCCGGCTTCCTGTGGTGAGCGCGCCGCCCGGCGCTCCTCGCCCGGCCGCGCTCGATCCGGGCGCCGGGCGGGGCCGGAGACGCGCCGCGGTCGCGGCGGGACACTCAAAGGCGCTCGGCGCGGGCCGACCGTGCGTCGCGGATCAACCGCGGGAGCTGCCGCTGCCGGCGGAGGCGTCATCAGGCCCCGTCCCCGTCGTCGTGCAGCTTGCGCGCGGCACGCAGTCGCGCCGAGGCAGCGCGCGGGTTGCTCGCGACCTCAGCTGCCGATGGCACGACCGAGCGACGCGCGATCAGAGCCGCCTGTGGCTCGCGACCGCAGACGCAGACGGGCAAATCGGGCGGGCATACACAGCCGCGCGCGCGCTCAGCCAGAAACCGCTTCACGCGCCGATCCTCGAGCGAGTGAAACGCGATGCCCGCCATCACGCCGCCCTCGCGCAAGAGTCCCCACGCGAGCGGGAGCGCGCGGTCGAGCTGGCCCAGCTCGTCGTTCACCGCGATCCGCAGGGCCTGAAAAGAGCGCTTGGCGGGATGGCCACCGGCGAACCGGGCCGGGGCGGGCAGCGCGGAGTTGATCGTGTCCACGAGCTCCGTCGTCGTCTCGATCGGCGCATGCGCGCGCCGCCGCACGATCGCCCGTGCGATCGCGTTCGCATGGCGCTCCTCGCCGAAGTCGCGCAGCGTGCGCGCCAGTTGGCGCTCGTCCCAGTCGGCGATCAGCTCGCGTGCGCTCAAGCGTTGCGACGGATCCATACGCATGTCGAGCGGCGCCTCATACGCGTAGGAGAACCCGCGCTCGCGCGTATCGACCTGCATCGAGGACATGCCCAGGTCGAAATAGGCGATGTCGGCGCGCATCCCCTCACCCGCGAGCAGCTCGAGCGCCTCGGCGTAGCCCGCGCGGATGAAGCGCACCGAGCAAGACACCTCCGCGGCGAGTACCGCAAAGCGCTCCTCGGCCAGTGGGTCTCGGTCGATCGCGACGAGCGTTCCAGAGGCGCCAAGCCGCTCGGCCACCAGGCGCGCGTGTCCGCCATCGCCGAAGGTGCAGTCGATCGCGGTCTGGCCGGGCTGGGGATCGAGCAGCTCCAGCAGCTCGTCGGCGAGCACAGGCGTGTGCGACATGCCTGTTCCCAAACCTCCCGCGGTGGCGGCCCGCAACGCATGTCTTGCGGACGCGCGACCTGTGTCCGGAGATCGGCGGCGGCGGCGCGCGAGCTCGAGCGCACGGCCATCCTGGCCGCCGCCACGACTCTCTCTGATGTCAAGCAGGGTGATCGACATTCGCGGTGATCTCCGCGACGCCGCTCAGCAGCGTCGGTCTGTGCTCGTTCCAGCTGCTCTTGTCCCACAGCTCGAGGCGATCCCCCACACCGACGACCACGACCTCCTTCGCCAGGCCCGCATGCTCACCGAGGAAGCCTGGGACCATGATCCGCCCGGCGGCGTCGAGCTCTGCGTCCTGCGAGCTGCCGTAGAAGAAGCGCTCGAGCTCGGTCAGCCGCGGGGAGAGCGGCGGCAGCTCGGCCAGCGCGCGCTGGGAGTAGCGCTCGTACTCCTCCGGACGCCATACGCCCACGCACGGCTTCAGGTCCACCGGCATCGCCATCACAACACCCTCCGCCAGCGCCGCACGGTAGCGAGCCGGCACCGTGAGTCGGTTCTTGGCGTCGAGCGTATGGTCGAACGTGCCACGGAAAGGGACCACTGGAGAGCTCCAAGTTGTTTACCGAGCCGAGGTGGAGGAGTGGGAGGAGCCCCTCCACCCCGGCTCGCTGTCCGCGAACTTACCCCACTTCCCCCACAACGCAACCCCAATTGCACATCTTCTCCCACTATTCCCTCATCGGGCTTCTCGATGTGCTCGAAATCCCCGCTCTTACGGGCTTTTTGCAGACCCTCAGCGCGACCTTCCTCGGGACCGCTACGGTGCAAGCACCGATGCACAAGCCTGCGCCTGCAAAGCCACTTGCAAAAAACGCCCCACTTGCGCTCACGCGCGCGCTGCCCATACGATCGTCTTCCATGGCCTCTGTCGCCCGCCACCGATCGTCTCCCATACCGTCCGTAGCCCGCCACCGATCGACCCGGCTCGCAGCCATGCTTGCGCTCCTGGCCGCCACCGCGCTCGCAGGCTGCGGCTCGACCCACACGAGCAGTACCTCGGCCGCCGACCCCGCCTCGCTCGTCCCCGCCTCGACGCCGCTCTACCTAGGCGCGACCGTGCGACCCGACGGCGCCCTGAAGACCGATGCGCTCGCAGCCGCCAACACGCTCACGCGCCAGAGCAATCCATACCTGCGCCTTCTCTCCGCTCTGCAGACACCGGGCTCGCCACCACTCGACTTCCGCCGCGACGTGGCGCCATGGCTCGGGAGCCAAGGCGGGATCTTCCTCAGCTCGCTGAGCTCCTCCTCCAAGCTGCTCTCCCTGCTCCAGCAAGGCCTGCTAGGAAGCTCCTCCACGACCAGCGCGTGGCCGTTCAGCGCGCAGGGCGGCGCGCAGGGCGCGATCGTGCTGGACGCTCGCGACGCGGCCAAGGCTCGCTCCTTCATCACAGCTCAGGCCAAGCGCGCCGGTGCGCGTACAGACGGATACAAGGGCGTGACCTACTACGCGGCCCCCGGCGTCGCCTTCGCAATCGTCGAGCACGTCGTCGCGATCGGTAGCGTTGCCGGCGTGCGCGGCGTGATCGACACCAGCCTCGGTAAACCCTCGCTCGCTCGCAGCCCCGGATACACGCAGCTGCTCGCCGCCGCCCCTTCCGGAGCGCTGGCCCACCTCTACTCAAACCCCGGCGCCTCGACAGCCGGGAGCGTGCCCGGGTCGGCCACGACGACGGGCACAACCGGGTCGGCCGCCCCGGCCCAGAGCAGCGGAGCCTCGCAAACCAACGAAACGTCGTCCGGGCTCTCGAGCCTGCTGACGCTGCTCGTCGGCACGCGCGAGGCGAACCTCTCGCTCGTCCCCTCCGCCACCTCGCTCGCATTCGACGCCGACACGCTCTCCTCCTCGGGCACGGCGACCCGGACCGGAGGCCTCCTCTCCTCTGGCGCGGCAGGCTCCCAGGCCCTCGGCGAACTGCCCGCGGAATCGTGGCTGGCCGTCGGCCTGGGCGAAGTCGGCGCCTCACTCGGACCGGACGTACAGAGCCTCGGCAACCTCCTCTCGCTCGGCACCCCCGCCGGTGCCGGTGGCCCGCCGGAAAGCGCCCCATCCGGAGGCTTCACCGTCAAAGGCGTGCTGGAAGGGATCGTCACGCCACTGAACGCGCTCGCCGCACCGAGCGCCGAAGCCAAGCGCGCATTTCAGAGCTGGATGGGGCCGGCGAGCCTGTTCGCGAGCGGTACGGGCGTGGTCAACCTCAGAGCTGCGATCGTCATCGTCTCACGCAATCCAGCCGGCTCGCGCGCCGCCGTCGCCAAGCTCGCCACCCTGCTCGGCAAAGGCGAAAGCTCCTCGGCGCAGCCGATTTCGATCTCGGGCACCGACGCCGCGATCTCAGCGAGGGTCAGCGGCCTGCCGGTCGAACTCGACATCGCAAACGGCCGCGCCGCCCACGGTCAAACGAAGTTCGTGATCGGCCTCGGCGAAGCCTCCGTACAGGACGCGCTCAACCCACCGAGCAGGCTCTCGGGCAGCGCACCCCTGAGCACGGCCGCCGCGGCCCTGGGCGAAGGCGCCCAGCCGAGCCTGACCGTCGCCTTCCCCGAACTGCTGACCCTGCTCGAAGGCGTGGGGCTCAGCGAAGACCAGTCGATCTCCGGCCTCCTGCCCGACCTGCGCGCGCTCTCGACCCTCGCCGGCGGCAGCCACGACCTGGGCGGCGGGATCGAGCGCACGCGCATCGTCGTCGGTCTGCAACGAGCCGGCTGAAAGCCCGCCGACGCGCACCCGACACGCACGCCGAACACTCGCGTCTTGGGGGCTAACGGACGGCGAGCATGCGGTAAAACACCGGGCGTCCGTCGCTCGCCACGCGATCCACGCCATAGCTCGACAGCGTCGTTTCGCCGTCAGCTGCGATCGAATACGGGCCGATGACCGAGTCGCGGTCCTTGGTGGCAAGCAGCTTTTCGATCACCGCCTGACGGTCGTTGCCGTGCGAGCCGGCCGCACGGATCGCGTCGAGCACGACTGTCATCGCCTCGTACCCGTAAAGCGCGTACGGCCCGCCCGACGCCGCAAACCGGCGGCGGTAGTCGGCAAGCACGCGCTGCGCCGACTGCGGATACAGGCCCAGCGGCAACAATGGCGTCGTCAGGTAGACGCTGCTCGCCGTTGTGCCGAGCTTCGATGTGAATTCTTCACCGGTCAACGAGCTCGAGCCCAGCAGCTGCAGGCGCGGATCGGCGCTGTGCAGCCGCTTCCACATCTCCACCGTGCCCGTCCCCGGGCCACCGGCGAAGAACACCGCCTGCGCCTTGCTTTCCACGATCTTTTCGACCTCACCGGCAAAGACGGCGCCGGGGGTCGTCGACAGGCTGTCGTTGCCGGCGACCTTGATGCCTGCGTGCGCTGCGTCGCGGGCGACGATCTGCGAGAGCGGGACCTCAAACGGGCCCTGGTCGTTCAGCACATAGATCCTCTTCACACCCAGCGCCCGCATCAACTCGACCTGCGCTTCAGCCTGTGCCGGATCGCCCGGCTGCAGGCGGACGAAGTTGCGTTTGCCGCTCGGATAGAAGCGTTCCGGCTCGTCCTGGCCGGCGTCGAGCGTTGAGGTCAACCCTACGTAAGGGCTCTCCGGGCTGACCTGCGCGATGCCCGCGGCATTGATCAGCGGCAGCGATATGGCGGTCGCGGCCGAGCTGTACTCGCCCAGGTAGGCGATCGTACCGGTGTCCTGTGCCGCCGTCTTCGCGTCGGTCGCGGTCACGCCCGGGTCCCACTGCCCGCTCTTGGGATTCGAGTCGTCCAGCGACACGTAGCTGATCCTGAACTCACCGATACGCCCGCCCGCGTCTGACAGCGCAAGCTTCTCGCCGCCCACGATTTCTTCAGAGAAGCCGGCCGACGGCCCTTGCAGAGGCAGGCTCGAGTAGATCGCCAGCTGCTTGCCCAGCGCACTCGAGGCGCCCGATGACACCCCCACCCCCCCGCAGCCTGCCAGCAGCGGCGCAAATACGACAGTCGCCAGGCAGAGCCAGCGCGCGCGCACCGGCAGTCAGCTGCGGCGGCCGGGCAGGTAGCCGGAGAGGATCTGAAGCGTTGCGCCCACCAGGATGATCGCCGTGGCGAGCATGAACGCGTCGAAGCCCTTCGCCCCGAGCGCCCACAAGACGATCCAGACGACCAGGCCCGCTGTGACTGTGATGACCAAACCCATGTTGCTGCGGAATCCTAACGAGCCTTGGCCAACGCCGTCGCCAGTTCGCCCACAACCGCACCGACGGCGCCGGCCGGGTCGTCCGTCTCAGTGGCTGCACGCACCAGGCGGGTGCCGACGATCACGCCGTCGGCACCCGCATCCGCGGCCTGCCGCGCCTGCGCCGGCGTTCCGATCCCGAAGCCCAACGCTACCGGCGCCCGCGTGCTCGCCTTCGCGCGAGCCACTACCTCCGCGAAGCGATCCTGCAGCGCCTCGCGCTCGCCGGTAGTGCCAACGACCGAGACCGTGTACAGGAACCCCTGCGTGCTCTCCCCGATCGCCGCCATCCGCTCCGGCGTCGTCGTCGGCGCCACCAGCCCCACGAGCGCGATGCCATGCTCCTGACACGCCGCTCGGACCTCCGGTGCCTCGCCGAGGGGCAGATCGGGCACGATCAGCCCGCACGTACCCGCTCGCGCCAGGCGCTCCACGAACGCGTCCGCCCGCGGCGCCATCACCATGTTCGCGTAGCACATCAGCACCACCGGCACGTTCCCCGACAGCGCACGCGCGACCTCCAGAACGCCCGCGATGCTCGCGCCGGCTTCCAGCGCGCGTGTGCCCGCCGCGTGGATCACCGGACCGTCGGCGAGCGGGTCTGAATAGGGCACGCCCAGCTCGATCACGTCCGCGCCCGCCTGCACGCACGCCTCGCCGATCCGCACCGACTCCTCGAGCGTCGGGAACCCACCCATCACGTACGGCATCAGCGCGGCGCGCTTGCCCGACCCGGCGAACGCGGCGGCTATGCGTTCCACTCCGCTCGCCTTCCCGTCCGCGCTCATGACGACACGACTCGGAATGCCAGCGGTGTGGTGGCCGGTTCAAGGACGGTTGGATCGAAGCGCGCGCCCCCGAGCATCCCACCAAAAAACCCCTCATCCATCCCCCAGCACCTCTGCGAGATCCTTGTCGCCGCGGCCCGACAAGCACACCAGATCAAGCTCTCCCTCGGTCTGGGCCAGTACCCACGCGAGCGCGTGAGCGGTCTCGAGCGCCGGGATGATCCCCTCCAAGCGCGCGACCTCCCGGAAGGCGGCGAGCGCGTTCGCGTCTGTCACGGCCACGTAGCGCGCGCGACCGCTGTCGCGCAGATGCGCGTGCTGAGGGCCGGCGCCGGGGTAGTCGAGCCCGGCGGAGATCGAGTGCGCCTCGACGATCTGCCCCTCCTCGTTCTGCATCACCGCCGAGCGCGAGCCGTGCAGGATGCCCGCGCGCCCACCCACCGTCAGGGGCGCGCCGTGCCTGGGCGTGTCCACGCCCTCGCCGCCGGCCTCGACCCCGACCAGCTCGACCTGCTCGTCGCCGATGAACGCGGCGAACGTGCCCATCGCGTTCGACCCTCCACCCACGCACGCCACTACCCGCGCCGGCAGCCGCCCCTCGCGCTCGAGCATCTGCGCCCGTGCCTCGTCGCCGATCACCCGCTGCAGATCCCTCACGAGTGCCGGGTACGGCGCCGGGCCGACGACCGAGCCGATCACGTAGTGCGTGCTCTGCACGTTCGTCACCCAGTCGCGGATCGCGGCCGAGGTCGCCTCCTTCAGCGTCCTCGCCCCCGCGTCCACCGGCTTGACCGTTGCGCCCAGCAACTCCATCCGCTGCACGTTCGGCCGCTGCCTGCGCGTGTCCTCCACGCCCATGTACACGACGCACTCGAGCCCCAGCAGCGCGCACACCGTCGCGGTCGCGACCCCGTGCTGGCCCGCTCCGGTCTCGGCGATGATCCGCCGCTTGCCCATCCGCTTGGCCAGCAGCGCCTGACCCAGCGCGTTGTTCAGCTTGTGCGATCCCGTGTGGTTCAAATCCTCGCGCTTGCAGTACACCGGCCTCTCCAGCCGCTCCGACAGCCGGCGGGCGCGATACAGCGGCGTCGGACGGCCGCCGAAATCACGCAACAAGCCGTCCAGCTCTGAGCGATATCCCTGGTCCTCACGCGCGCTTGCCCATGCCGCCTCGAGCTCTGCGAGCGCCGGCATCAGCGTCTCGGGCACGAACTGCCCGCCGTACTCGCCGAACCGGTGCTCGATCTCCGAGCCGGCGCCGCTCGCGTTCGCGCTCACGCCGCCGCCGACCCGACCGAGATCTGCGGGACGGCAGCGAAGAACGCTCGCAGCTTCTCCGGGTCCTTGCGTCCCGGGGCCTGCTCGGTACCGCTCGCGGTGTCGACCGCGAACGGCCGCGTCACCGCGATCGCCCCGGCCACGTTCTCCGCGTTCAGCCCCCCGCTGAGGATCAGCGGCGTGCGCGAGCGCCTCGCCGCGACAAGACCCCAGTCGAACGTCTCCCCTGTTCCCCCCCTCAATCCCTCTCGCTCAGACGCCTCAGAACGAGCGTCGAGCAGGTGAAAGTCGACGTGAAACCGCTCCAGGTCCCGCACGTCGCCCGGACCGGACACCTGTGCCGCCTTGATCACCCGCGCTCCGTTGCGCCGCGCGGCCTCCGCGCAGAACGACGGACCCTCCTCGCCATGGAACTGCAGCATGCTCAGCCCCACCTCCTCGCTCGTCTCGACGACCTCCTCGAGCGGAGCGTTCACGAACACTCCGCAGACCTCCACCTTGCGCCGCAACGTCGCGACGATCCGCTGGGCCTCTACCACCGAGCACTGGCGCGGACTGCCCTCGTAGAAGATCAACCCCAATGCCCACGCGCCCAGCTCGACCGCCAGCTCGGCGTCATGCAAGCTCGTGATCCCGCAGATCTTCACACGGGTGGGCGTCTCGATCATGCCCCCAACGGTAGCGGGGTCCCCGGCCGCGGGCCCTACCGGCCCTAACCTTCAGGCGTGGTGGGGTTCGGCACCGAGTTGGGACGTTCTCCGAGCTTGACGCTCACCGTCTTGTGTTCATAGCCGCCCTTGCCGTTGGCGCGTTCGAGACCGATCGCGATCGTGTCGCCGGGCTTCCGCGCCTCGATGTCGTTCGCCAGTTCTTCCGAGCTCCTCACCGCTTTGCCGTCGACCGAGACGACGATGTCGCCGCCGACGGCGACCTGACCGTTTTCGGTGCGTCCGCTGATGTTCCCGCCGCGAATGCCGGCCTTTTCGGCGGCCGTGCCCTTTTGCACGCTCTGCACGAGCGCTCCGCTCTTCACCGGCAGGTTGAGCGCCGACAGCGACCCGTCGATCGTCAGCGAGGTCAGGCCCAGATAGGCGCCGCGAACCGTCCCGCCTTTCTCGAGCTGTGAGATCTCGCTCTTGGCCGTGTCGATCGGCACCGCGAATCCGATGCCGACGCTGCCGCCACCGGAGCCGCCCGTCTCGATCTGCGAGTTGATGCCGATCACCTGCCCCCCGGCGTTGAGCAGCGGGCCGCCCGAGTTACCGGGGTTGATCGGCGCGTCGGTCTGCAGCACATTGTCGATCGTGAACCCGTTTGGCGCCGTGATCTGCCGCTGCAGAGCGGATATCACTCCTGTGGTGAGCGTACGTTCGAGGTCGAACGGGTTGCCGATCGCGAGCACGGGGTCGCCCACCTGAACGGCGCTCGAGTTGCCGAGCGTGAGCGGGTGCAACGTCAGGCCGTCCGTCGGGATGCGCAGCACCGCAAGGTCGTTGGAAGGATCCTTGCCTACAACTTTGGCTTCGACCGCCTTGCCTTTTTCGAAGCTCACCGTGACCTTGATCGCATTCGCGACCACGTGGTAGTTGGTCAAGATCGTGCCGTTCCCGTCGATCACGATGCCCGAGCCGGTGTCCTGGCCCTGGCGCTGGGCTTCCCCGCCGCCGAAAAGATTGAACGGCGATTCGGTCTTCTGCACGACCGTCGAGGTCACGAACGCCACACCCGGCGCGTCACGCACGTAGATCGCGTGTGGCGTCAAGCCGCTGCTCTGCTGGGCGGCGTTCGACGGCGCCAATGGCGCCGCCTGAATCGTGGTGAGCGTCTTCTTGTCGCTGCTCAGGCCGCCGAACGCGGCGACGATCGCGACGACCACTCCTCCGCCGAGCAGGGCGGCCACGAACGGGATGAAGAAAGTGCGTTTCATTGGTTGCAAAGAATGGTCGACAGCGATGAAGGGTGTCTAAAGCGAAGCCTCGTTGCGCATAAAACTATCGAGACTCTCGACGGCCCGGCGATTGCCGTGCACAGGCCTTCATACGCCCCGCTCGCCGCGCAGCGCGCGCAGCGCCCCCTCGGGATCGGGCGCGCGCATCAGCGACTCCCCCACAAGCACCCCCTGCACGCCGGCATCCTCGAGGCGCCGCAACTGCTCGGCGGTCGCGATTCCCGACTCCGAGACCGCGACCATTCCCTCCGGGAGCTCGGACATCAGCCGAAACGTGCGCTCCACGTCGACGCTGAAATCCCTCAGATCGCGATTGTTGATCCCCACGATGTCCGCGCCCACGCTCAGCGCGGATTGCAGCTGCTCACGATCGTGCACCTCCACCAGCACGTCCAGCTCGAGCGTGCGTGCCTCCCCGCGCAACGCTGCCAGCTCACCGGTGCTCAGGGCGGCCACGATCAACAGTACCGCGTCGGCGCCGGCCGCCCGCGCCTCGTACAGCTGATAGGGATCGACGATGAAATCCTTGCGCAGCACGGGCAGCTCGCAGGCTCGACGGGCGGCGCGCAGATCCTCGAGCGACCCGTCGAAGTGGGGGCCCTCCGTCAGCACCGACACGGCGCTCGCACCCCCCGCTCGTAGGCGCTCACGATCTCATCCACGTCCGGCTCGTGCCGCAACTGCCCCGCCGAGGGCGAGCGGCGCTTGAACTCGGCGATCACCGCCATGCCCGGCGCCGTCAAGGCCCCGTAAAAGCTCCGCCGCGCGCCTGCGTCGGGCGCCGAGCGCTCTTCGAGCACGCCGACTGGCATGCTCTGCTTGCGACGCTCCACCTCCTCGCGCGTGTGGCGCAGGATGCGCTCGAGCACCGTCGAGCCGGTGTCCCGATGCGTGCCGGCGCTCATCGAGTCGCTCCCGCTGGTGGCGCGTGCGTTTCGCTGGCTTTGACATACCGCTGGAGCGACTCCATCGCGCTTCCTTCCCGCAGCGCTGTCCGTGCCGCCTCCACGCCCTCGGCGATCGTGTTCACGCCGCCGCCGACATAGATCGCCGCACCGGCGTTGATCGCCGCCAGATCGCTGTCGCCACCGAGCGCGCCTTCCAAGATCGCGCGCGTGACGGCGGCGTTCTCATGTGGCGACCCCGCCCCCGCGCGACCGTCTCTGTCGCGGCCCTCGGCCAGGCGCATTCCCACGTCGCCCGGCACCAGCATGTAGCGGCTGATCTCCTCGCCGTTGACCTCCACCACGTTCGTCGCCGCCTCGATCGAGATCTCGTCGAGACCGTCCTCGCTACAGACAACCAGCGCACGATCGACGCCCAGTCGCGCCAGCGCTCCCGCCACGGTCTCGAGGAAGCCCGGGTCAGACACCCCGACCAGCTGCCGCCTGGCTCCGGCCGGGTTCGTCAGCGGTCCGAGCAGGTTGAAGACGGTGCGTACCGCCAGCTCTCGCCGCACCGGCACCACGAACCGTGTCGCCTGGTGATGCGCGGGCGCGAACATGAAGCCGAAGCCCGCCTCCTCGATACAGGCCGCTACGCCCTGCGGGCCGAGATCGATACGCGCGCCGAGCGCCTCCAACACGTCGGCCGAGCCGGACCTGCTCGTCGCAGAGCGATTTCCATGCTTGGCCACGGCGCATCCCGCGCCCGCCGCGATCAGCGCGGCCGTGGTCGAGACGTTGAACGTGCCGCGTCCGCCGCCCGTACCGGAAGTGTCCAGCAGATCCTCTCGCTCCGTGGGCACGTGCGCGGCGAGCGAGCGCATCGTGCGCGCAAGGCCCGCGAGCTCGTCAACAGTCTCGCCCTTCGTCCTCAGCGCGATCAAGAACCCCGCGATCTGCGTCTCTGAGACCTCGCCGCTCATGATCTCCGCGAGCACCTCCGCGGCCTCATCAGCGCTCAGATCCCTGCGTGAGGCGAGTGCATCGATCGCGCGTGTGAGGATCGCGTTGGGCATCAGAAGGTGATCTCCCGCAACGCATCGTCGGGGACCTGTTGCGCGGACTCGCCGGCGGCCGTCCCGGGCCAAGCGACCCCCAAAAAATTGGCCAGCAACTCCCTGCCGTGCTCGGTGAGAACGGACTCCGGATGAAACTGCACGCCCTCGGCGGGCAGCTCGCGATGACGCAGAGCCATCAGCACGCCGCCGCCGCGGGCGGACTCCTCGAGACAGTCGGGCAGCTCGGAGTCGACGATTAGCGAGTGGTAGCGCCCTACCGTCAGCGGGCTGGACAAGCCACTGAAGATCGTGCGCCCGTCATGCTCGATCCGCGTCGCCTTGCCGTGCACGGGCGCGTGCAGCTTCCAACGTCCTCCGAACGCCTGCGCGAGCGCCTGATGACCGAGACATACCCCGAGCGTGGGGATCCCCGCTTCGGGCATTCGCCGCACGACCTCTAGCGTGATCCCCGCCTGCTCGGGCGTGCACGGTCCCGGGGAGACGACACACCGCTCGTACCCCTGCTCGAGCAGCTCCTCCACGGTCGCGCGGTCGTTGCGCACCGTCTCTACCTCGGCTCCCAACTCGCCCAGATACTGCACCAGGTTGTACGTGAACGAGTCGTAGTTGTCGATGACGAGGACTCTGCTCATGGCCATCCGAGCTGCTCGCAGGCAAGCTCGATCGCGCGCATCGCGGCACGCGACTTCGCCACCGACTCCTCATACTCGTATGCCGGCTTTGCGTCGGCCACGGTGCCACCTCCGGCCTGCACGTGCGCCACCCCGTCCTTGACGACGACCGTCCGTATATGAATCGCCGTATCGAGATCTCCCGTGTAGCTCAGATAGCCGACGGCGCCGCCATAGCCCCCGCGCTTCACCGGCTCGAGCTCGTCGATGATCTGCATCGCCCGCACCTTCGGGGCGCCCGACAGCGTCCCGGCGGGCAGCACCGAGCGCAGCGCATCCATCGCGCCCACGCCGGCGCGCAGCGTGCCCGACACCGAGGAGACGATGTGCATGACATGGCTATACGTCTCGACCTCCATCAGCTCGTCGACCGTCACGCTGGCGTACTCGCATACCCGCCCCAGGTCGTTGCGTCCGAGATCGACGAGCATCACGTGCTCGGCGCGCTCCTTCTCGTCGGCCAGCAGCTCGCCCGCGATGCGGCGGTCCTCCTCCGGGCTTGCTCCTCGCGGACGGGTGCCCGCGATCGGCTTGGTGCTGACATGGCGCCCGTTGACCGTCAGTAACGGCTCAGGGCTCGCGCCCGCGACCTGGAAGTCGCCGAAGTCGAGGAAGTACATGTACGGGCTCGGATTGACCGTGCGCAGACCGCGATAGATCGAGAACGCCTCCACCGGCACCGCGGCCGACCAGCGCTGGGAGGGAACCACCTGAAAGGCGTCACCCGCACGAACGTACTCCACGATCCGCTCCACCATGCCTTCGAAGTGGCCGCGCGGCATGTTCGACTCAAATCGGGGCATCTCGCGGGAGCCGGCGAGGATCAGCTCACCGCGCGGGACCGGGCCCGCGAGCGCGCGGCGGACCTCGCCGATCGCGTCCGCCGCCCGCTCGTACGCCCGCTCGACATCGGGCTCGGCCCGCAAGTCGGCATTGGCGAGGATCGTGACGGTGTGCTTGAGATGGTCGAACGTGACGAGCACGTCGGAGAACATCAGCGCCATGTCCGGGAGGCCAAGCGGGTCAGGGCCGGGATCGCCCAACGGCTCGACGGTCCGCACCAGGTCATAACCGAAGAAGCCGACCGCGCCACCCGCAAACGGAGGACCATCGGCGATCGGCGCCTGGTCGAACCGGGCGACCTGCTCGGCCGCGAGCGCGTATGGATCGCCACCATCGCCAAGCGACCAGCGCAGCACCGCCCGCGGGCGAAAGCCGATGAACGACCAGCGCCCGACGCGCTGGCCCTGCTCGGCGGACTCGAGCAGGAACGCGGGCTCTCCCGGCGCCAGCGCGCGCAGCTTCAGAAACGCCGATACGGGCGTCTCGCAGTCCTCGATGAAGCTGTGCCGCAGCGGGATCAGGTTGTGCTTCCGGGCCAGCTCGCGCGCATCCCGCAAGCTTGGCTCCAGCCGTGGCGCATCCGCCACGGGCTCAGCCTCAGCGACGACGGTCACCGAGCACCCGCTCTGCGTCGGTCAGCGAGCGTCCGCGGCTGCGCATCAGCACGAGCAGGTGGTAGAGCACGTCCGCCGACTCTTCGTCCACCCTCTGATCGGACTCCTCGCGCCCGGCGCGAGCCACCTCCTCGGCCTCCTCCATCACCTTCTCCCCGATCCGCCGCGGATCGTCGAGCAGCTCGACCGTATAGGAGCCCTCCGGACGCTCGCTCGCGCGCACGCTCAGCGTCCGCTCCAGCGCCGGAAGGGTCTCGTGCGGGGCGAGCGGATCGAGATCGCCACGGTAAAAGCAGGTGCGCTCGCCCGTATGGCAGGCGGGGCCGGCGGGCTCAACGAGCGCCAGCAGCGCATCGCCATCGCAGTCCAGCCGCAGCGCCCGAACCTTCTGCACGTTGCCGCTGGTCGCGCCCTTGTGCCACGGCTATTCACGCGAGCGGCTCCACAGGTGCAGCTCGCCGGTCTCGCGCGTGCGCTGCAACGCCTGCGCGTTCATATGGGCGAGCATCAGCACCTCGCCGCTCGCCCAGTCCTGCACGACACACGTCACCAGCCCGCGCTCGTCGTAGGAGACCTGCCCGTCGATGGGCTCGCTGTTCGTTGTGCTCATCAGAGCGACTGATTGTAGGTGGGCCCCGTCGAGGCCGGTTTTAGACAGACTCTTCGTCGGGATGACAGCCTCGCCGCTCAAACGCCAACTCCTCACGATCACGGGCAAGGGAGGGGTCGGCAAGACCACGGTGGCCGCCGCCCTTGGCCTGCTCGCCGCACAGCGGGGTCTGCGCACGACTCGTCGTCGAGGTTGGCGATCAGCACCGCCTCGCCGAGCTGTTCGGGCTCGGCCGACCGGCGAGGCGGGTATCGGAGGTCGAGCTGCAGGAGCGCCTGTGGAGCATCTCGATCGACCCGGACCGAGCGCTGCTGGAGTGGCTGCAGGCGCTCGGCGGCCGCGTCTCCGGGCGCATCCTCGCCTCCAGCGGCACCTTCCAGTATTTCGCGGCGGCTGCTCCGGGCGCCAAGGAGTTGGTGAGCATGGTCAAGATCTGGGAGCTGACCCGCGGCGAGCGCCGGCGCGGACGCGCGACGCCTACGACCTCGTCGTGCTCGACGCGCCCGCCACCGGCCACGCGCTCGGCATGCTGCACTCGCCGCAGACCTTCGGCGCGATCGCGCGTGTCGGCCCGATCGCCGCGCAGGCGCAGCGGATGGACGAGCTGCTCGAGACCCGGCGCGCTCGAGCTATCTGGCCGTCGCGCACGCGACCGAGATGGCCGTCACCGAGACGCTCGAGCTCCAGGACGACCTACTGCACCAGCTTGGGCGACGCCTCGAGGCGGTCGTGGTCAACAGCGTGCTGCCACAGCCGCTTCACCAAGCAGGAGCTCGCTCCGGATCGACGCGCTCGACAGGCCTCCGACGCGCCCGTCGCATCGACTCAGCGCGCGGCGCTCGCTGCGCACGCGGTGCACGACCGTGCGCGCTTTCAACACAACCAGCTCGCGCGCCTACGCCGCCGAGGCGTCGAGGTGCTGGGCGTGCCCTTCGTGTTCAGCCCCGAGCTCGACCTGCCGGCGGTACAGCAGATCGCCGAGCACCTCGGGCGCAAGCTGTGAGCGCAACGCTGCGATGGCTGCGGGCGTCGCAACAATCGCCGTTTCGAGCCCTCATCGGCTAGACCTACTGCGAAGCGAGCCTGTAGCGGCGCGAGGACGGGATCTCGCTCGAGCAAGCCCGACCGCCAGCAGGGTCGTCACATAGCGATGCGTCGTGCTCGTGTTCATGTTGAGCATCCGCGCGAGTTCGGCGATCCCCAGGTCCTCCCCGTCGAGCGGGAAGCACGAGAGCACCAGCAACCCCGACAGCAGCGAGCGCGACAGGCGCCGGTCCTCCATCTGCGCGGGGTACGCCCACTCGTCGGAGTCGAACGCCAGCGTCCACGTCAGGATCTCTCAGCGCCGAGAGCAGCACCGACATCGTCCCCCCCTGCCCGGCGTTGCGCACGACCTGATCGACCTGCGCTTGGAAAGCTCGATCGACGACCGTCTCGGCGGCCGCCTCAGTTGTCGTGCGAGCCGAACGCCGCGGACGGACGCCCGGCTCGCTGCCACTGGCGAGACGACGCGGCTTTGGAGGCGCAGCGGCCCGCCTTCGAGCGTCGCGCACGCGCTGCTTCTCTCTCCTGGCTGGCAAGACACCGGTTCCGTTGTCGTCCGTCATCGCGTGATTCGCATCATGTCGTCTGTGTCGCGCAGTTGCATAGGCTGTTCTGAATATTCAGTTCTGACTACTCCTCGCAACATACCCTGCAGTAGTACAGACTGTCTGCGCCGGTCCGCAATCCCAGAGCCCTGCGACGGGCTCCGAACGACCTTCCTACGCCGAGCGCTGCGCGTAGGCGACACGCCACAGCCGCAGAACCGGCAAGAGCAGCCTCGTCAGCGAACCGCCCGCCTCGCAACGAGCCGGCGGTCGTCGCGCGCATCTCGGGCGTGCGCGCGCTGTCCTTGGACAGGTACATCGCGACCATGCACGCGGCGATCACGGCGTGCCGATGCGCCGTTGCGCAGTCGGCGCGCCTCCATGGGCCGAGCGCCTGACGAGCTCGCAGACGCGCTCTCGCCGCGAGGGCCGGGCTGGAGTAGTGGGCGATGTAGCTGTGATCGCCGTTGACCGCGTCTTCAGCCTGGTCCACATAGCTGTCGAGCATCGTGGTCGCCGCCGACAGCCAGGGAAAGTACGCGGCGCAGGTGTCGCTGCAGGTCGCTGCTCCGTGCACGCCGGCTCTGCCGCCAGGGCGAGGAACGCGTGCATGGTCAGCGACGCGCTCGCGGCGCCGCTGAGCTCGAACCACGTCACCTCGCTGCTTCGCCGGCGAACTCCCGCGCCGCCCACTCGCTGCGAGCGCCGCGTCGCGACCGCGCGGAGTCGAGGTCGTGGTTCAGCGCGAGAACCTGCGCGCGGCTCGCTTCGCGAACGACCGAGCGAGCGCACCCGTCCGTAGGACGGCAGCGCCGCGCAGTCTTCGCGACACGCTTCCACGAGCGCGCGCAGATAGCCGCCGTCGTCGTGCCACGGGTGGTAGCGGTAGTAGTCGGAGATCGGCGACCCCGGGATCGATCGCCTCGACCAGCGCCAGATGGAGTTGGCGTCCGTTCGCCTCGCCCTGCGCCCGCTCCACGCTCGTTGACGCAGTCGAGGAAGTCCCAGATGATCTCGTAGGCGACGAGCAGCCGCAGCAGGTTCGGGTCGCGCCGCCGCGGCAGGATCCAGAACAGGGCGGCGCCGTCGGTGTGGCCGCGCTTGCGTTCGATCGAGCTGAGCGCGTCTTCGCGAATGCGGCGCATCGGGGATCGCCAGCGCCCGTCGGCGCCACCTGCCGAATCTCTCGCGACGACTGCCGCAATCCCCAGAACAGCTCGCCTGCGACGGCAGCGCCAGAAGCGCCCAAACCTGCCGCGGAGAGAGCGGGAGCGGGTCGGGCATCTATCCATGGAATCGGAATTCTCCCGAAGAGTAGAGAGCGGGTCGGTCGTGCGCGCTTTGCGAAGGTTTCGCAGCTTGCGGGCCAGCCTCTCACTCCTGCAGGCCGACCGACGGGCGCACGCGAGCCGCGACATAGCCGGGGATCGCGACGATCGCCACAGCCACGGCGGTTATCAGCGCGAAGCTGGCGAACGGCGGCCGGCACATCGATCGATTCGATGACGGGAAAGCCGTCGACGGCGGCAAGCGCGCGACTCAACACGAGCTGACCGTACATGCCGAACACCGCCCCGATCGAGCAGCCTGCGCCGAGCAGCAGAGCGCTCTCCCACAGCAGCGCGCGCCACAGCACGCCTCGGCCGAAGCCGTCCACCTTCATGTCGGCGAGCCGCACGCGCCGCTGCCAGATCATCGCCCCCATCGCCGCTGCCATCGCGAGCACCGCGGCGATCAACACGAGTGTCCTGATCTGCGTCAGGCGCGACAGCCCTTGCGCCGCCTGTGCGTAATGAAGCCCTTCGCGCTGCGATCTCGTCTGCACCTGCAGGCCCGACCGAGGGCCGAGCGCACGACGCGCCTCCCGTGCGACCGAAGCGGCGCCGAAGCGCCGGGCGCAAGCTCGATCTGATAGGCGCTCGGCTCGGCTGCTGCCCCAAGCGCGCGCGTAGTCCTCGGCGTTCAGCACGATCGCACCGGGCGGCCAACCGAGGTTCGTGCTGAGCGCGGCGACACGAAACGCCGAGGGTCGCGAGGAAGGCAGAGTGAACAACTGGCCGATACGCAGATGATGTTCTGTCGCGATGTTCTGCGATACGACGATCCACCCGCTGCTTCGCAGGCGCGCAGTCGCAAGAGCGGGGTCGCCGCGCACGACCTGGCTCGGCGCGATCGGCCGCGCAGCCACGCGCGGAGGCGCCAGCACCCAGACGCGTCGATCGCCCCAGTCGAGGAAGCTGCCGCGGTACAGGCGCACGGAGCGCACGCCGGGAAGACGCGCGGAGCTCGCTCATGGCCCCGTCCTGAGAACGAGGTCGTGGCAAACGAGTTGGATGCACTCGCCGGCGTCACCCACACATCCGCGAGCGAGTCGATGCCACGCGCCGAAGCGTCGAGACCGCGCTGCAGGTTGCCGCGCGCCCCCTGTATCGAGACGCTGCCGAACACTGCGATCGCGCCCGTCGCGGCGATCGCGATCGAGCGCGCGCGATTGGACCGCGAGCGCAGCTCGATCAACGCCAGATACGATGAGGCGCCGCTAGCAGGCCGCTGCAGACGGTCGAATGCACAGGAGGGCCAGGTCGAGCAGCGCCGGCAGGCAGCAACAGCAGCGCGACGCTCAGGCTCACGACCGCGACGATCGCCGCCTGCGGCGCAACCAGCAGGATCAGCCGTGGTGCCCGCCAGGCACACGACGACCGCCGCCAACAGCCACAGGCTGCGCTCGTGAATCGGCCGGGCACGTGCGCCGCAGAAGGCGCCCAGCGCTTGCGAAGATCGTCGCCGCGCAGCGGCGCGAACACCCCGACGAAGGCCGCCAGCAGCCCGCCGCCCAGCGCGAGCGCCACGCTCTACCAGGTGACGATCCGCTGCGCCCCGATCGGAAACGCGAACGACAGATAGCCGGGATTGGAGTTGAACAGCGCAACCGAGATCAGCTCGCCGAGCAGCAGCCCGAGCACCGAGGCGAGCACGCCGAGCACGAGCGCGTCGAGCAGCAGCACCTCGACGATCATCCGGCGCGTATAGCCGTCGAGGCGCAGATCTCTCGATCAGGCTCCGGCGCTGCGGCACGGTGAGCATCAGCGCGTTGAAAGCGAACAGGAACCCGACCAGCGCGCTGAGCGCAGAGAACAGAGCTGTGGATTGATTGACCGGCCCGGCCGCACGGCGGAACAACGTCGTGTTGAAGTCGGCTGGGCGAACGTTGAGCCGGCCCGCCGCCACGCGTTCGAGACCGGCTTTGACCTCGCGATCGCGTGCCGGGCGAGGCTGGACGTAGATGCTCGTCAGCCGTCCCTTCATGCCCGGAGCTCGCTGGACGTGCGCAGCGGCGCGAGCGCGATCGGGCTTTCCGCCAAAGCCGCTGAGCCCCTCGCCAGCAGCTCGGGGACCAGCAGCGCGGACACGGTGCCGCGCCCCGATCTGGAGCCTGACCCGCCCCAATCGAGCCCACGCCGAGCGTCTGCGCGATCGGAGCAGGGAGCGTGAAGACGCGTTCGCTTTGCCGAGCTGAGATGCGTAGAAGCCCCGCACGAGCGACCCGCCCAGGCGCGCAAGCCGCGGATCGGTGCCGACGAGATCGACCGACCGCTGTCCCGACGGCCCGACACGTTTGCGTTCTGCTCGAGCACCGGCGCAGCAGCGCTGCACGCCGGGGAGTCCGCTGAACGGCTGCGAGCAGCCGTTCGTCGAAGCCGGCGCTGTCCCGCGTCGTCAGCTGGAAAGCGCATCTGGCCGCCTACGATCCCGTTGTTCAGACTGCTGCACGGAGCCGTCGAGGCTGGTGTTGGCGACCTGCGAGGCGAACAGCAAGGCCACGCCGATCGCGATGCCCGAGCACGGCGAACAGCTCCTGCACGAGCCGCGCGCGCAGACGAACGCGGTAAAGCCGCAGAATGCTCGACAGCCTCATCGTCTACGCCCGCAATTGGGACTCTAGTCGTGCTCGCGGGCACGAATGCCTGGTCGGGCTCATGCTCCACGAGCCGCCCGTCGCGCAGCGCGTACACGCGATCGGCGAAGGACGCCGCATGCGGGTCATGCGTGACGAGCACGACCGCTACATGCCGTTCGCGACAGATCTCGGCGAACAGGTCGAGCACCTGGCGGCCGCGCTCGGTATCGAGGCTGCCGGTCGGCTCGTCCGCGAGCACCAGCTTCGGATCGGTCGAGAGCGCGCGCGCGATCATCACCCGCTGGCGCTCGCCCATCGACAGCTGCTCGGCGCGGTGGGCGACGCGCTCGTCCAAGCCCAGCCGCCCGAGCAGCGGCTCGACTGCGCGGCGCGCCGCGCGCGAGCCGATGTCGGTTCCCATCAGCTTCAGCGCCGCGTTGTCGAGCGCGTTGGCGCCGGGAATCAGGTTCAGCGACTGGCGCACGAAGCCGAGCTCGTGCAGCCGGTAGCGCGCCGCCTCCGTGTCGGTCAGAGCGGAGACATCGCGCCCGTTCGACGAGCACCGAGCCACGCGTCCGGACGCAGCAAGCGCGGCGATCAGCATCAGCAGCGTCGTCTTGCCCGAGCCGCTGGGACCGTACAGAGCGACGAACTCGCCCGCCGAGACCGACAGCGACACGCCGTCGACCGCGCGCACGGGCTCTCCGGCCATGACCGGGAAGTGCTTGACCAGTCCCGCAGCTCGAGCACTCGCGGTCGGTCGCGAACGGCGCCCACTGCGCTGCTGGTCGCTCGCGCTCGGAAGACATCTAGGCCGAGCGCTCGTAACCGGGGAAGTCGATCACGTTGCCGCTATCGGCCGCGGCTCAGGCGCGCGGGCGGCGCCATCAGCCGCCCGCCGCTGAGCGCTCGAAGCTGATGAGAACCCATCGCCGCCGGCATGTCCGGCACGGTCATCAGCACCGCCAGATTCGTCTCCTCGACCAGCGCGCGCAGCAGCTGCATGATCTCCTCGCGCTCGCGCACGTCGAGGTTGGCCGTCGGGATCGTCGACGAGCAGCAGCCGCGGCGCGCGCGCGATCCCGTGCGCGATCGCGACGAACGCTCGCTCTCCGTCGGACAGGCTCTCCCACCGCTGGCCCGCGCACTGCGCCATGCCGACTCGTCGCAGCGCCTCGTCGGCGCGGCGATTGCGCACGTCGCCGACCGTGCTCGACCAGCAGCGGCAGCGCGACGTAGTCGAGCATGCACAGCTCGCTCCGCGGCCCCGCGCGGCGCACCAGCCGACCTGCTCGCGCCGCAGCCGCGCATGGGCGCCCTCGGAGAGCGTCGACAGATCCTCGCCGTCGAAGCGGACCATCCCGCGGTCGGGCGCCTCCAGCCCGGCGGCGATCCGCAGCAGCGTCGTCTTGCCCGCGCCGCGCTTGCCCCACACGCCGACGAACTCGCCGGCATCGACGTCCAGGCAGGCGTCGACAGCACGCGCACTTCCGAGGTGCCACGCCAGTAGCTCTTGCTGACCGCGTCCAGCGAGAGCAGCGCCGTCCGCCATCACAGCCCTCGCAGCCGGCGACCGATCCGAGCGCCGCCGTCCGCGAGTGAGCCTGGCGATGTGGCGCTCGCTCGGCTCGTCGCGCAGCTGCTCGAGCAGCTCGCGCGCGTTCTGCAGCCATTCGATCCGCGCGTTCCAGAAGGCCACCTCGGCTTCGGCTCGCGAGCATCCGCATCAGCCGCGGACCATTCGCGCGAGGATTCCGACGCTCGCCTCGGCGAGCCGCTTGAGATCCTGCAGGCGCCCCAGGCACGACCAGTTCCTGGCCGCCGACCATCTCGATCAGCCGCGGCAGGTTGCGCGGCCGGCACAGCGCGATCTTCATGTGCAGCTCGTCGCGCAGCGGCGGCGCCGGCGACGGAGTCGAGCATCCACGCTTCGAAGTGATCGACGCCCTCCTCGGTGGCCTCGTAGATCGTGCGCGGCGCCGCGCGGCGCGCCGGGCCGGCGCCCATCTCGCCGGCGCTGCGGACGAGATCGTCGCGGCTGAGCTGGTCGAGCGCCGAGTACACACCGGACGGCGCGAAGCCGGAGGAGCCGAAGCGCTCATCGAGCCGCTGAGCCAGCTGATACCCATAGCCTGGGCGCTCGATCACGAGTCCCAACACCGCATGCTTCGCCGACATCCTCGCCCTTCCTGGTCAACGGACTGCTGTCAGCGCAGACGGTACTCCAAATCACGATCCGCCTGCATTCCAATGGTGCGAATGAATCAGATCGACTGGAACTTTCAGCCAGCCGAGAGGATGTGCTTATCGGGACGCCGCCGAGCGTCGGGCCTACGTTATCCCAAGACGGTCGAGCAGGCCCTCGTCGCCGCGCCAGTCCGCCGCGACGCGGACGGACAGATCGAGATGCACCTGGCAGCCGAGCTCGCGCTCGATCTCGCGCCGGGCGGCGATGCCGATCGCCTTGACCATCCGCCCCCCCGCGCCGACGAGAATCCCCTTCTGCGACGGCGTTTCGACCCAGATCAGCGCGCGCACGCGCGCCAAGCCCTCGCGCGGGCTGCTCGATCTCCTCGACGATCACCTCGACCGCGTGCGGCACCTCCTGGAAGGTGCGCCTGATGACCGCCTCGCGCACCAGCTCGGCCAGCACGACCGCCAGCGGCTGATCGGAGACCTGCGCCCGCGTCGAACATGAACGGGCCCTCCGGCATCCGCGCCGACAGGTGCTCCACCAGCGCCGGCACGCCCGCTCCGGTGCGCGCAGAAATCGGAAACACCTCGTCGCCGACCTCGGCAGCTCGGCGGCCTGCGGCGAGCGCGGCGGCGGTCGCTGCGCGACGACAGCCGATCGACCTTGTTGACGGCGATCGTGACCGGCAGGCTCGGCCTGCGCAAGCGTCGCGGCGATGAATCGGTCGCCCGGCCCGACGCCCTGCTCGCCGTTGAGCACCAGCAGCGCGGCGTCGGAGTCGGCCAGCTCCTGCTGCACGCGCCCGGCCATGCGCGCGGTCAGCGTGTCGCGCGGGCGCTGCACGCCGGGCAGGTCGACGAGCACCATCTGGCACTCGCCGCGCGAGCGGATGCCGCGGATCGCGCGGCGCGTGGTCTGCGGGCGATCGGAGACGATCGCGACCTTGTCTTCGACGATCGCGTTGACGAGCGTCGACTTGCCGACGTTCGGCCGGCCCGCGAGCGCGACGAAGCCGCTGCGCGTCAACGTGTCCTCCTGTGCGAGCAGCTCGCGCTGCAGCGCGAGCATCTCGCCGTCGTCGGTCTCGTGGTCCATGCCGACGAGGTGCAGCACCCCGTGGACGATCGCCTCGCGCACGTCGGCGGTGTGCTCCGGGCAGATGACCATGTCGCCGAGCTCGCGCGGAGCCCGCCGATCGGCTCGGCGCCGTCGATCGGGAAGGACAGCACGTCGGTCGGGCTCCGGCTGGCGCGATGCTCGCGCGTTCAGCTCGGCGATGCGCGCTCGGTCGACGAACTCGATCGCCACGTGCCCGTCGCTGCACCCCGGCCGTGCCGCGGCGAGCGCGCACAGACGGCGGATCTCCGTAGCGTCGGCAGACCGCCAGAGCCGGCGGCGCCGCGGCGCCGCGCGTCCGCGCCGAAGACCTCGACCTCGATCATCGCCCGCGCTCAGGCGCGGCGATCGGCCGAGCGCAGCCCGGGCGCCTCGCGCTGGGAGTGCACGTCATAGGCCTCGACGATCCGCTGCACGAGCTTGTGCCGGACGACGTCCTCGCCGCCGAAGCGCACGAACTCGATCCCCTCGACCGCATCGAGCACGTCGCCGACGACGATCAGCCCCGAGCGCTGGTCGCGCGGCAGGTCGACCTGTGTGATGTCGCCCGTCACGACCATCCGCGAACCGAAGCCCAGGCGCGTGAGGAACATCTTCATCTGCTCGGGCGTCGTGTTCTGCGCCTCGTCGAGGATCACGAACGAGTCGTTCAGCGTGCGGCCGCGCATGAACGCCAGCGGCGCGATCTCGATCACGCCGCGCTCGATGTGCTGGGAGACCTTCTCGGGATCGAGCATGTCGTGCAGCGCATCGAACAGCGGGCGCAGGTAGGGATCGACCTTGGCCATCAGATCGCCCGGGCAGGAAACCCAGACGCTCTCCGGCCTCCACGGCCGGCCGGGTGAGGATGATGCGGTTGACCTCGTGGCGCGCGAGCGCAGCGGCGGCCATCGCCACCGCGAGAAACGTCTTGCCGGTCCCGGCCGGACCGACGCCGAAGGTGATCGTGCTCGCCGCGGACCGCATCGACGTAGCGCTTCTGGTTGACCGTCTTCGGCGCCACGCGCAGGCCGCGATGGCGCCACAGCACGTCCTCCAGCACCTCGACCGGCGACTCGTGAGCATCCAGCGCGCCCGTCACCGCGGCGATCGTCCCGGGCCGATCTGATGCCCGCGCGCGATCAGCTCAGACAGCTCGTGCACCACCAGCTCGCCGGCGCGCGTCTCGCTCTCCTCGCCATCGAGCGTGAGCAGGTTGCCGCGCAGGAACACCTTGCACTCCAGGTGCGCCTCGATCGCACGCAACACGGCGTCCTGGCTGCCCGCCAGCTCGGCGGCCACCTCGTTGGAGAGCTCTACTGGTGTCTTCATCCTTGCAGCGAAGCCCGCACGAGATCGGACACGCGCTTGCCGTCTGCGCGACCGTCGACCGCCGCCATCGCTTGCTTCATGGCCATTCCCATGTCCCTTGCCGACTCGGCCCCACTGTCGAGCACCGCCTGCTCGACGATCATCTTCAGCTCCTCCTCGGACAGCTCCGCGGGAAGGTAGGCGCCGATCAGCTCACCCTCGGCCTCCTCGCTGGCGGCGAGATCCTCGCGTCCCCCATCCCGATAAGCCTTCGCGGCCTCGAGGCGGCGCTTACGCTCACGGCGCAGCACCGTCAGCTCGTCGTCTGAGCTTTCCTTGGCAGCCTTCTGCAGCTCCGAGAGCACGAGTCGCAGGGCCCCCACCCGCACCTTCTCGCCCGCGCGCATCGCATCCTTCACGTCGGCTCTGATCTGCTCGATGACCGCCATCCCCATCCAGGATACGCCGGCGCGAGCGCGGATCTGTGTGATCAACCGTGGATCCCTCACCGAGCCAACCCGACAGAATAGGGTGACGACCTGTGAACTCATCTATATATGCCGATGCCCTCGCCCCGTTCCTGGCCGAAACGCAACACCTGCGCCCCGCCAATTCGGAAGTGATCGACGCCCATACGCATCTGGGTCTCGACGAGGACGGACGCTCGCTCGCCCTGCCCCAGCTGCTTGCGCTGCTCGACAACGCGGGAGCGCGCAGAGCGTGCGTGTTTCCACTGCACGATCCAGAACGTCAACCCGCCTATCGCGCGCCCAACGACCGGGTCCTCGCCTGGGCGCGTGAAAGCGACGAGCGACTCATACCATTCTGTCGTCTGGACCCGGCCGAAAGCCCGCTGGCCGAGGCCGAGCGCTGCTTGACGGCCGGCGCCCGCGGGATCAAGCTGCATCCGCGGGCGCAGGACTTCGCGTTCGACGGGCCAGAGATGCGCGAGGTCTTCGCCCTGGCCGAAGCCGCACAGGTGCCAATCCTGATCCATGCCGGACGCGGGCTGCCGCCGCTCGCCGACGGGCTCGCCGATCTCGCTCTGCGTTACCCGGGCGCCGTCCTGATCCTCGCACACGGAGCGATCTGCGACCAGGGCATCCTCACCTCCCGCCTGGCCGGCCATCCGGGAGCGCTGTACGACATCTCGTGTTTCTTTCCGATCGACGTGATCGAGCTGTTCGCGCGCGTGCCCGCCGAGCGGATCGTGTTCGCGTCCGACCCCCCCTACGGCCTGCCCGCGACCTCTCTGTACATGGCCCTGCGCGTGGCCGCCCAAGCCGGCCTCGACGAGGGGGCTGTCAGAGGCGTGCTCGGAGGCACGATGGCAGCGCTCCTCGACGGCCATGAGCTGCCGGTGGTGACGGCTCCCCGGCGAGGTCCTTCGATCACCCTGTCTGGTCGCTTGGCGCGCGCGTACGGCTACGGCAGCCTCGTCGGCCCCGCTTTGTTCGCGGGTGTGATCGACCAGGCCCAGGCAATGCTCTCGATGGCGATCGCCGCCTGTCGCGACCCCGAGCCCGACGAGGTCGGGGACGCGTTGGAGACGATTGGCGCAGCGCTCATCGCGGCCAACACGCTGCTGGGAGCAGAGAACGGCACCGGCCCGGCGATCGACCTCGTGTTTCGCGCGATCGTCCGCGCCGCGACGGAGCTACCCGGCCAGGGCTGATCGATCGCGATGGGTGACCGCTGCGAGGTCAGGCAACGGTCAGCCACGCAGCGGCCCAATCTCCGCTCTCCCGCCGCTCCCGCTCACGCAGGCCCAGCCGGCCGGCGAACGCCTGTGCCACTTCGTCGACCTCCGCACAGAGCAATCCGCTGACGATCAAGTCCCGTGGAGGGCTGTCGATCGCCGTGGCCAGGTCGAGCAGCAACGGTCGCAAGAGGTTGGCGAGAACCGTCGTCGTCGCCACTGTTGCCGATGCCACGCTTGCCACATCCGGCAGGGACTCGCGGCGCAGGTCAAAACGACGCACCTCGATCGCCGCGTCGTTCACACGGGCGTTCTCGATCGCCGCAGCCAAGCTCAACCGGTCATAATCGAGCGCCAGCACGGGCGCGTAGCCCAGATGGGCAGCGGCGATCGCAAGCACGCCCGATCCAGTCCCGACGTCCAACAGCCCCCCACCGGCGCCGCGCAAGGCTGTGAGCTCCAGCAACAGCTCCAAACACAATCGGGTCGTCGCGTGGCCTCCGGTGCCGAAGGCCTGACCGGGATCGATCACGATCTCCCGCGTGCCCGAGCGGCCGCTGGGAGGCGCCCACGGAGGGCGCACGTGCAGAGCCGGCACACGCGCGGGAGTCGGCGACGCGAGCAGCAATGGCCGATGAAAGCGCTTCCAGCGCTCACCCCAGTCGTCGGCCACCTCGCTGCTTGAGACCTCGACCAGCGCCTCGCCTGCCACCGCGCGCAGGTCCGGTAGATCGGGCAACTCGCCGGGCGACCCATACACGGCGTACTCGACCAGGTCGCCGTCCAGCTCGATCTCCTCCACTCCATCTCGGGCGAGCTCGAGCAGATCGGCGAGGACGAGCTCGGCCCGCGCGCGGCAAACGCGCACGGCGAGCCGGATCACGCCGCTTGGCTGTCCAAGAGAATCACGCGGCCTGGCCGCCCAGCGCACGACGCAGCTTCGTGAGCATCGACTCCTCGCCGCGCAGGTTCTCGGGGGTGAGGGTGCCGTGCAGGCGCTCCAGCAGCTCACGCTGCTCGTCGGTCAGACGGCGCGGGATGACGACGTTGACGACCACGCGCAGATCGCCCCGCCGACCGCGTCTGAGGCCGGGCATCCCCTTCCCTTTCAGCGTGATCACATCGCCTGGCTGCGTTCCCGCCGCCAGCTCGACCGGTGCGTCGCCCTCGAGCGTCCCCACCTCGAGCGTCGCTCCCAGCGCCGCGAGCGGCGCCGGAACGTCGAGCACCGTGAGCAGGTCATCGCCCTCGCGCACGAACCGCTCGTCCTGCTTGACCCGGACGAGCACATAGAGATCGCCCGCTGGAGCGCCCGCCTCGCCGGCGTGCCCGTGTCCGGACAGGCGGATGCGCTGGCCGTCTGAGATTCCCGCCGGCACATCGACCTCGAGCTTGCGCCGAGTCCCCTTGCGTCCCCTGCCGCGACATTCGCGACATGGCTGCGTTGGCACGCGACCGTCACCGTGGCAGACGTCGCAGACGATCGTGCGCGCCATCTGCCCGAAGGGCGTGCGGGTCACCGCCTGCAACTGCCCATGCCCGGCGCAGCGCTCACACGTCTCGATCGGGGTGCCAGGCTCGGCACCATTGCCATGACAGTGATCGCAACGCTCGACGGCCTCGAAGGACACCTCTACCTTCGCGCCCTCGGCGGCCTGTAGCAGCTCGATCGCGACCGCGACCGCCACATCGCCTCCCTGGGCCGGACCACCTCTCCCGGCGGAGGCGCCGCCTCCGAAGAACGCATCGAACAGGTCTCCAATCGAGCCGAGGCCGTCGAAGTTGGGCGCATACCCTTGCGAGCGCAAGCCCTCGTGACCGTAGCGATCGTAGGTGGCTCGCCGCTCGCCGTCGGAGAGGATCTCGTTCGCCTCGGCGGCCTCCTTGAACTTCTCCTCGGCGTCAGGATCGTGCGCGTTGACGTCAGGATGCAGCTCGCGCGCCAACCGGCGAAAAGCCTTCTTGATCTGCTGCTCGGAGGCGTCGCGCTCGACGCCGAGCACTTCGTAAGGGTCGCGTGGCATCGACGTCGGACTCATGCTTCGGCGTAAGCGTCCTCGACGAAGCGCGACAGCTCGTGCGCGGCCTCGCGCACGGTGACGATCGCGCCGGCGTAGTCCATACGCACCGGTCCGATCACCGACACCGCGCCCAGCTTGCGCTGTGCCAGCCCGTAACCGGTCGCCACCATCGCAAGCGATCGCATCGCAGGAAGCTCGTTCTCGCGCCCGATCCTCACGTACACGCCCGGCTCGCCCAGCGCCGCGCGCAACATGCCAAGCAGCGCTACCCGACGCTCGAGCAGGCTCATCAGCTCGTTCACCTCGATCGCATCCTCGATCTGCCCGTCCGCGAACAACCGCGCGGTGCCCTCCACGTAGAGCGCATCCTCCGCCTCCGAGAGCTCGCCGAGCGCGAGTGCGAGGCGCTGCAGGAAGCTCAGCTCGAGCGCTGACAGGCTCGGATCGACGAGACGCTGATGGAGCATCCGCGCGCCAAGCCCGATGCCGAGGAGACGCTCGTTCAGGTACTCGCCGGCCCAGGCGAGAAGCCCCGGGTCGACCGCGCTGTCGAACGTGGCAAGCAGCTTCGAGACACCGCCGGTGGAGGTGATGATCACAACCATCACGACCTGTGGCTGCAATGCCAGCACCTCGACGTGACGGATCGTCGCCGTATTCAGCGAAGGCGCGGAGACCACCGCCAGCAGATTGGTCATCTGGGAGAGCGTCTCACTGGTCGCGCGCATCGCCTCATCTACCTCGCTGCGCATCAGCGACAGCTCGAGCCGGCGCTCCACCGGCAGGCCCGAACCCGAGCTGAGCATCCGATCGACGACGTAGCGATGGCCGGCCTCCGTGGGAACGCGTCCGGCGGAGACATGCGGATGGGCAAGCAGGCCGTGCTCCTCGAGCAATGCCAGCTCGTTGCGCACCGTCGAAGGCGCGCAGTCGATCTCAGGGTCGGTCGCGATCGTCCGCGACGCCACCGGCTGGCCGGTGTGCAGATGATCGTTCACCACCTTGCGGAGGATGCGCTCCTGCCGCGGAGTGATGGCCTGCGTCGCGTGGGGGGCCCCGAGCATGGATCTGATTGTACGAGCCGCGCGCCGGCCGGCCGCTCAACGGACGGCCGCGCCGTTGAAACCTGCCTCAGATCGTCAGCTCGGCCTCGGCGTTGCGGATGATCTGCTTGCCGTCCTGCTCGGCGATCGTGTCGACCGTCACGCGCCCATCGGCCGTCTCTCGCACCGTGCCGCTCACGAGCACCTCCTGCTCGGGCACGCCCATGCCGCGAAACTGCACCGACAGGCGCTTCAGATGCTGCGGTCCGCCGGCCGCCTCGGTCTGGGCACGAGCGACCTGGGCCATCGTCCATAGCCCGTGCAGGATCCGCCCAGGCAGGCCGACAGCGCGCGCGAACTCCTCGTCGATGTGAATCGGGTTGAAATCGCCGGAGGCGCCCGCATAGCGCACCGTGAGGTACTTGTCCGGCGTGATCCTCAACTCGGGGATCTCCGCTCCTGCCTTTAGATCGGTCATGACTCACACTCCCCTGACGAGGTTCGTCCATGTTCCGCGGCACACCTGCTCGCCGCGCTGGTTGGTGGAGATCGACTCGAACACGTAGTACCCGCGACCGTCGCGTTCGGTGATGTCCTTGACGCTCGCCACCGTCGTGATCTCGTCGCCCGCGACCACGGGCGGCCCCCACTCGAACTCCTGACCTCCGTGCACCATCATTGCGAAGTTGAGCTCGATCTCGGGATCGAAGATCGGCGGCCCCACCGAGGGGGCGCAGTAGACGACCGCGAACATCGGCGGAGCGACGACGTCTCCGTATCCGGCGGCACGGGCGGCCTCGACATCCAGATACACAGGGTCGGTCTCGCCCACGGCGCGGGCGTACTCCTTGATCTTCTCGCGACCGACTGCGTAGAGCACGGGCTCGTATCGCTTGCCGACCGCTTTGCTGTTGACTGGCACCGTTGGACTCCTTGAGGGCTGTGGCCGAAGCTGCATGCTTGCTATGCGTGGCGCGTCAGTCTACGCAGGCGCGCCCCGCCGGCGTGGCGCGAGGCCCAAGCGCTCGGAGTCGGCAGATCCTTTAACGCAAAAAAGCCCTGGCGGGCCACATGGGAAAGCTGTTTGAAAGAGCATGTCCGATAGGCACAGCAACGGGACGCCGCGAGGACGTCCCGTTGCTGTTGCCGGGGGCCATAGCTAGAAGGCGAGGCCATCCTCGGTGCCAACACCGGCGCCGAGGAGTTCACGATCATCCCGTGCCTCCTCGCCGTCACTGTCCTCGGCACCGTCGCCGCTCGGGGCGTCCTGCGCCCGATCGGCCGGCCGGTCATTGGGGCTGTCGAGGAACTGCACGGTGTCGGCGACGACGCTCACCGCCTGGCGCTTCTGCAAGTCGGCGGTCTCCCTTGAACTCGGGCATTGCGCGCAGGCGCGCCCCCACCTTGCTTCTGTAGGAGTATCCCTCCTCCCCGACCGACAGCAGACGGGCAGCGTCCCACAAGGTTGATTTATGGTCGTAGGCCAACACGGCGATGATCGCGTTGCGCAGATAGCGGTCAGAAGACGCGCGAATGTCCGCATCGGTGAACAGGTTCTTCAATGCCCCTACCACGTAGTCGGCGATAACGTCCGCCGGCGCGTCGACCGCGAGCGGGTTGAAGCCGCAGGTGGGATGCGAGAAGTCCAGCAGCGTGCACGTGCGCTGCTCCGGCACGAGGCTCACGGCCGCCTCCGCTGCGTCTCCCTTGGGGTCGAGCATGATCACCGCGCAGCGCTCTCTGCTCAGATCCTCGGCGACCGTGGCCACCAGATAGCTCGACTTGCCCTGCTCGACCGTACCCGGCACCGCCGTGTTCTGCTTGCGCAGCTCGGGATGAATCGACACCGCTCCAAGCGCGTCTCGCAGAGTGCCAGTGCCCTCTTTGGGCCGCAGGATCGCCGGCGGAGCGGGCGCAAAAGGGAGCGCTGTTCGCGCAAACGGGACCGTGGCGTAGTCAGTCGACGGCAGCTGCCACAGAGCCGCCAGCTCGGTCGAGGCGAACACGCCCGTGTGAAACGAAGGGATCGGGTTGCCCTCCCCCCGCCGCACGCGACGCCCATAGACACCGAACCCACCGTGCCGGACCGTTGTGCCGCGCTCGACGAGGCGGTTCTCGGCGCCCTCCGCACGCAGCTCAGACGCGATCCTCTCGCAGATGCTCCGATTCGGAGCGATCACCCGTAGATCAGCGAAGAACAGCGGGCGATGCTGAACCTCGAGGCCGCCTCGCAACTCGGCGTCGTCCACCATCGAGCGATCGCGCACAACCAGATGCTCCCTACGCTCGTGCGAAAGCGACGCCTCGTGGCGCTTGTAGAGCTGTCTGGCGTAACGCTCGAAGAACGCCGGCACGGGTGTCATCGTCAGCTGAACGAACGTTGCAGCATCACAGGCACCCATGACGTTCATCAACCGGTTCATCGGCGGTTCACGTGCGTGCTCGAAGTGATCGAGCACCTTGGCCCGCTTGATGAATCCGGTCTGCTTCTTCAGACGTAGAACCGCCGGTGGGATCCCGACCGGCTGCATCGCCGGACGCAGGCGACAGTTTGGATACGCGCCACGCAACGCGGCCTCGACCATCGCCTCGAGACCCGCCGGGCAGCTGACCGCCAGCCATGCGGAACTCGGGGAGCGTCGAGCTGCGCGCAGCTCCGATGCGCCGGGGGATGCGCCGGGGCCCGATCCTCGAACGGAAGGCGAATCGAAGGCGGCGCGGGCGTCACGAGATGCACACGGGCCAGGTGGGGCATATGTGTGATGCACCTCGAGCGCGACCCCCGGCTGCCCCTGCAGCAGTCGCCTCCACCAGCGATACAGCAAACGCTTGTGCAGCGCCGCGAACATCTCCACGACGGCCTCCGCGGTGGTGTGGTCGGTGCGGTAGGCGTCGACCCGGAGACGCACATAGTGCCGTCGATGTCGGGCCCGCGAGCGCAGAGCACCGACTACAGCGGTCACCGCGCAGGCAGACAGGACGCACAGCTTTGCGGGTCGTGCCCCCGCGAGCAGACCTTCAGAGATCGGAGCCCAACGCCAGATTGCATATGCAGCTTCAGTCGAGATCCCTGCGATGGACGACGCCAGGTCTCCGATACCGCCGTCGGCCTGCGCACCCCGCAGCGCCCGGCCCGGTCCGCCCTCCAGGAGCCACGCGATCACGGCGAGGCCGACCAGCGCAGCCAGCAGACCAAGCAGTCTCCACAGCAAGAAGCGAAGCACCGTGCCTACCCATCCGACCCGCAATCCCGAGCGGGACGCGCCATCGAGCTTTGACGTCTGCTGGGACGAGAAGACCAGGGAACACGGGCGCGAGCAGCCAGGCGTACGTACAGAGCCTCGGGAGGCCGCTCGAATCTGAGTCCATGACGACGGCGTATCTTCAAGCTCTACGCGGCAGATAGCGAGACAAGCACAGATGAAGATGTTTGATGCCGAGCTGGGAGCTCGTTTCTACATTGGTCCGCTGCAACGCCTGCGCTGCATGGGCGCCCTGTCGCTCATCGTCGCGGCCGGCATGGCGACGGCCACGAACGCGTCGGCGGCGACAACGACGTTCGGCAGTCCACTCGCAGTGCCCGCGACGCTGGACACCGCCAACAACCTCAACTACAGCGGCAGTAACGTCGCTCTTCCCGAATCGATCTTCCACGTCGCCCACGACGGCGCCGACACGGCGCTCTGGAACACTCAGCTTACGAGCGATAGCCCGAATGCGCCCGTATCGGGCCAGATCACGAGCGTGAGCATCGAGGGATGCGCGCAGTCGAAGGGCCCCGCGCCACTGACCCAGATTCACTTTCAGGATCTCCGCCCGCAGTCCGGTGGAGCCGTCCAGGTAAACGTGACCACCCAGGCCTTCGAAATCCCCGTCTGCGGCCAAGGAGCCGATGGCGGCACGGTCACCGCCTATCAACCGACCAACTTCTGCGTCACACAGGGTGACTACGTCGACTTCAATGACGAGGGCGGCTTCGTCCCCAACCCGGCGGGACCGCCGCCCTATCCCGCGGGGGTTCCCTACATGGTCATTGGCTCGGTGGCGGGCTCGATGATGAACTCTTTTGTCCGCAACGGCGGCGTCAACAACGGCACGACCTTCTCGCCCGGGGAAACCAGCTATCACGACGGCTTCGCCTCGAACTCCGGCGAGGAACTGATGCTTCAGGCGACGCTTGCCACCGGCACGGACGCCTCGCCTCTGTGCCCCGGGGGCACCAAGGGAGTCTCAACCCGCAAGCCGCCTCCGCCCCACCCCGTATTTGCGGCGGTGACCTTGCCGCAGCCCCAGCTCGACGGCGTGAACTCGCACGGGATCGTCGAGGTCGCCGCCTTCTGTCACTCAAACACACCCTGCACCGGAGCATTGACACTGCGCTCGCATCTGCGCCACGGCTCGGGCTCTGCATGGCTTGGCCAGGCGGCCTTCTCGCTGCTCTCGCATCGCACGGGCAAGATCGGCGTTCATCTCAGTTCTTTCGCCCAGCGACTGGTGCGCAAGACGATGGGGCGCTTGGGAGTCGAAGTCACGCTGAGCAACGGCCCAGCAGCGAGCACCGGCACCCTCAAAGCGTCGATCGCCTTGCGAGGTGGGGGCAAGCCCTGATCACGCCACCTTGGCGCCTCTTTACCGCGGACGAGTGGCGTGCTCCACCTGCTTACCACGCTCGGTAAGGTGCCATGCGTTGGAGGCCCCGCGCTCCTGACCCTCGCCGGTATTCTCGACCAGCTTCAACCGCGCCAGCCGGGTCAGGAGCTTTGAGATCTGGCCTTGATCGGCGATTCCCGAGCCTTCCGCGATCTCGCGATTGCTGGCGCCGGGATGCTCGGCGATGACCATCAGCACGCGCACCGTCCGATAGGTCAGGCGCATCTGCAGACCTTCCAATGGGTCTCTGCTGCGAGAGCGCACCGGCTGACGACCGTCCCTTTGAGTGTCCACCCTCGGCCTGTTGAGTTCTTTGCTTGCAGCCCTGGCACCGCGGTAAGGGAGCACGATCATGCTCATCAATGGGTTCAGCAGATCCGTGAGCGGCTCCTGGCCGTGCTCGAGCAATCGTGTGTGGAGCACGGCGAAGACAGCCCCGACGACACCTTCGGCGGTGACGTCTGGGGGTTCGTGAGTGGCGCTTGTGACGGAGCGGCCCCGGTCGATGACCTCGGCCAGCTTCTCCAGCACCTGCGCCCGACGCTCCAATACCCGCGTGCCGGCTCCCAGAGCCTCCACCACGCAGAGCTTGGCGAGGCCGGGCTCGTCATCCAGGAACATCAGCAATCTCAGCAGGCCGGCGCGTACGCCGTCGCGCCAACCCTGCTCCTGCTCGTACGCGTCTCCGGCTAGCACGCTCGCTTGGTCTATCGCACGGTCGAATGCCCCCAGAAAGCAGTCCTCTCGATCGGAGAAAACGTCGTAGAAGGTCTTGCGCGAGACCTTGGCGCGGCCGATGACCTGTGCGACGGTCATGCGCCCATAGCCCACCTCCTCGACCGCTTCAACTGCCGCGGCGAGCATCCGACTGCGCTGAATCTCCGTCACCTGTCCGCGCGGCAGCCCGTTCGGCCCGGGCCGCAGTCGCGGCGTCCCCCTGCCCGTCTGATCGATAGAAGCCATGTTTTTCCTACCCAATCGTCCTGTTCGACTATGAAAAAATCGTTCTCACCCGTCATGGGCGTGGCGCCCGGTGGGACTCGACGCTCGAGCGGGCTCAGGGCCTCTCGGACGCACACAAGAGGTTCATAGGTCGAGGCGCACAAGTCGAGACGCGTCTCCTACTTTTTTTCTGCTGGTTCGAATGTCCTTACGCGGCTCCCAGACACGCGGTGAGGGGTCCACCACCTCGCAATAACCAAACGGAGATTTGGTTATGCTAGGGTCCCTAGCCAAATGAGCGTTTGGTTCACATGACACCTTTTGTCAGGCAACGCGAGGGGGATGAGGCGAGCGCCCAGCGGCGGCGACTGCCGGCGCACCAGCGACGAAGCCGGATCATGCAGGGCGCGATGCGCGTCTTCGCCGAGCGCGGTTATGCGGACGCCTCCATGACCGAGATCGCTCGTGCCGGTGGAGTCACCGCCGCCGTGATCTACGACCATTTCCCGTCCAAGCGGGATCTGCACGGCGCGCTTCTCGAAGAGCAGGCAGATGCGCTTCTTGCGTATGTCGGAAGCGCTCTGACGAGTGCCGGCACCACGCCAGAGCAGCGCATGAGGGCGGGCGTGAACGCATTCTTCGGCTTCGTCCAGGCTCATCCGTTCGCGTGGCGGATGATCTTTCGCGATCCTCCCGCCGATCCAGAGATCGCCGAGATCCACGCGCGCATCCACACGCGGGCCACCCAGAGCATCATCGTGTTCCTCGACGTCGCTGTGCCCGCCTTTCGCCGTGACGATGCGACCCACGGGCGACGGCTCGAGATGTTCGCCCAGATGCTGAAGATGTCGCTCAACGGCATGGCTGCCTGGTGGTATGAGCATCCGTCGGCCACCCGCGAAGAGCTCGTCGAGCGGTCACTCGACTTTTGCTGGAGCGGCCTCGAACATCTCGTTACGGCCACAGAGACGGCCTCTGCAGATGTCTAGAACAAGCGCTCCGAGGCAGCACATCCGCCATGTCCGAGTCCGGCGGCACGGAGTCGGCGCGACACCGGCGGGCATGCGCTCGTGGTGCGCCATATGCTCGCTGCCATCAAGCGAACCAAGAGCGCTCGCGAGGAAGGTCAGGGGCCTATCCCCGCCGTGCCCCTCGCGCCTCGACCAGCCGGCGCTCGAGGTTTGCACGCACCTCCGGCCAATCGTCGTCGATGACGCTGTAGTAAGCGGAGTCCCGTATGCCGATGCCCGGCATGATCATGTGCCGGCGAAGGACACCCTCGAACTGCGCCGGTAACGCGGCCAATGCCGCGCGCGAGCGCTCGTTGCGCACGTCGGTCTTGAACTCGACACGTATACAACCGAGCCGCTCGAAAGCGTGCTCGAGCATCAGCAGCTTCGCCTCGACATTCGCGCCCGTACGCCACGCCGACGGCACGAGCCACGTCCAGCCGATCTCGAGGCCTCGGTGAACTTCGCGAAGGCTCAGGTAGCGAGTGCTTCCGATCGGCTTGCCACTGCGGCGATCGAGGGTCGCGAACACGCTCTCACGGCCGGCTTGCGAGTCGGCCAGGCTCGCTGCGAACCACGCCGAGAAGTACTCGCGACTCTCGCCGATGGGGGCCAGCCATTGCCAGATCTCGGGATGCTGCGACGCCGCCGACAGGCCCTCCTCATGACGGGCCTCGAGGGGCTCGAGCACGACTCTCTCGCCCTCGAGGCGTGTGCTCAGCTCATCCCACATCACGCCTCAGGCTATACGCCGATCAACCCCGACTCCAGAAGCCAGAGGCAAAACACTCGACCACCTGGGCTTCGATACCGCTACCGGGATTCGAACCCGGGTTTCCGCCATGAGAGGGCGGCGTCCTAGTCCCCTGGACGATAGCGGCGCGCAATTTGCCGGATCGAGGCTAGCAAAGCCTTCGCGAGGAGTCCGCCTCGCGGCGGCCACCGCGGGGCAACTTCAGATGAAGCTTCCGCCCGCCTCAGCCCGGCCTCCGGCGGTGCGATATCTTCGCTCGCTCACCGACACGCGGATGTGGCGGAATTGGTAGACGCGCACGGTTCAGGTCCGTGTCTGGGAAACCAGGTGGAGGTTCGAGTCCTCTCATCCGCATCACAAGAAAGCTCCTGCATAACTTGGCTTTCTGATGCGCGCACAAGATCCGTCTCCCATCGGAGCTACTGTACGTACTGTTGCCATTGGCAACGTCGTACAATTTTCCGTACATCATTGAGGCCTATTCTCGATGCGGGAGGAACGATGAGCTACAGGCTTGTGAAGGGACGATACGAAGTCCGCTGGCGCGACAGCTCGGGCCGGCACCGCTCCAAACGCTTCCGTGACGAGGACGCCGCACGGGAATTTGACGCATCAATCCACGATCACGACGTCGTGGAGCGGAGCAAGAGCAGGCGACACGGCCAGAGCGGTGGCGTCTACCCCTACGAGACCTCCGCGGGGACGAAGTGGCGGTACGTGACGCGGCGCTCGGATGGCAGCCTCACAAGCAAGCGGGGGTTCTCGAGCGAGTCGGCTGCGCGTACTGCTCGGCGCAGAATCGCGGAGAGCACCGAGCGCGGCGAGATCCTCCACACCAAGCACACGTTCGGCATCTGGTGGCAGGGCTGGCTTCGTCAGCGCAGGCCGTACCTCGAGCCGAACGCATGGAGGGCGTATGAGGTCGACGGACGCAAGCGTCTGCTGCCGGAGTTCGAGGAAGTCCGACTCGACAAGCTCGGCGTCGAGCTCGTCCGTGCGTGGATGGCCGAGCAAGCCGACAAGGTCGAAGCCGGCGAGATCGCCGCCAAGACGATCAACAACACGCTCGGCACATTGGTCGTCTGCCTGAACGCCGCGGTCAAGGATCGAGTGATCGCGAGCAATCCAGCTCTCGGCATCGAGCGCCTGCCCCCTGCCCATATCGAGCACGACTACCTACGTCTACACGAGATCCCGCTCTACCTGGATAACTGTCCGGAGGTCTACCGGCCGCTGGCCGAGGTGCTCGTACGGGCGGGCTTGCGCATCTCCGAGGCGATCGACTTGCAGATCGCCGATCTGGAGCTCGAGCAGATGGGCGGCTTCATCGTCGTGTACCGCTCCCACAAGAAGACGCGCGCGCACAAGACGGCGAGCGGCTCGACCAAGGGCGACAAGTTCCGCAGCGTCGAGATCGGCCCGGGGCTCAGCCGCACTCTCAAGGATCAGCTCGCGCGGAGGGCAGAGATGGCCAGCGGCGATCAGAACAGTGCGCCGTTGTTCGTCATGCCCGTCCGCACCCGCAAAGCCGATCGTGGGCGGTGGGCGAGCGCCGGCGATCCAGAGCGCTTTGACCGCAATACCGTCTCGCAGGTATGGCACAAGATCGCCCTTGAGGATGCTGCGCTACGGAACATGCCGCTGCACTCCCTCCGCCATACCGCGGCGGCGGCCTGGCTCGGCGGAGGAAACTCGTTGATGTATGTGCAGCGACAGCTGGGGCACGCCGACATCGCCACGACCGAGCGCTATTACGGACACCTCGAGCGGCACGTGCTCGCCGCCGGCGCAATCGCAACCGAAGATGCGATCACTCGCGCAGCTCGACAAGCAGCTTAGATCTGCATCAGCGTTACCGGCGACTGCGCGGGCGGCCATGAGTTCCTTGTTGCGTCACGCTGAGTCGATTCAGAGCAGAGCGCGTCGGTGGCGCCGGCCCACCGGGGAGGCACGCGGCACGAGCATCGTCGATCCACCGCTGTATGTCTTCCGGGACGAACCGCAACGGGCCCTCAGGGCCTCCTATGCGGATCGCGGGGATGCGACCTGCCTTGGCAGCGTCGTAGAGCCACGTCCGGGAGACACCCAACTGCACCGCGACCTCCGAGGGCTTCAGCAGCTCAACAGCGTGCTGATGTTCGTTCCACATATGGTGGTTGACCGGAAGTCCCCGGAACCGGCCAACAAATTGCCAGAGGGCGAGCACCCGCACAGACATAGGTCGATCTGAAACGCGTCCTTCGTAGCGGCCGCCAGGCGTATTCGGCGCCTGCACCTTGCACAAGCGCACGCGTTCGGCAGCGCCACCGTCACGAACGGAGCTTCTCCGGCGGCCTGCGGCGTACGAGCCACGTGAGCCTGCCATTTAGAAGTCCGCTGGCGCGACAGCTCGAGGCGACACCGCTCCAAGCACTTTCGAGACGAGGACGCGGCAGGGGAGTTTGACGCCTGAATCCACGACCACGACGCCGTGGAGCGGAGCAAGAAGCAGGCGACACGGCCAAGCGGCGCTTCACTGATGCACCAAGGCGATTGCCGCTTTTTTTCCGGCGAGTATCAGTCCCCTCAGAATTTCCGGACTGGTGTTAGAACTTTTAGTCGTGATGGATAGAGCGAGTCAATTTGGTATAACAGCTAATATTAGCGTCTACACTCTCGTGAGAGTGAATAAGTATCTCACCGGCAATGCAATGAACGCCACTTAGACGAGCATGCGCAAAGGTCGCCGATGGAAAATACTTGCCGGGCACGAGCAAAAAGCTAAAATGTCCGTGCCGCGCATACTCTTTAGCAACAGTCTTACCAAGAGTCTTTCCACGGACATCTAAAACGGATACGACTGCCTCCGCTGAAGAACACTTCTCGGGAATCCCCGAGCACACCGACACGCTGCCTTCAAGACGAGCATCGCGTGTCTGATGCTCTGCAAATGCAGAACCACCACAAGCATTGCTACAAATAAGACTCACCCCAACTGCACCTAGCGCCAGCGTCCGTTGCGACATCGAGGACATCGCCCGTAAAAGCGTTAGCCGTGCCATCAAAATAGATCACCTCTTAGGTCGCATCCGTATAAGTGTTTACGCGTTTGGCTTAATTTCATTCTTATATGCGAGTAGCGTACATTCGTGCAATCCCAAGCCATCGATCGCTCCCGATTCGCTTTTCCCATTCAGGCAGTAAGAAATTTCGGGTTTAATATAAAAATCCGCAAGTCCAGCAATATCACTATATGAAGCACGGCAGCCGCCGTGGGAATCACTATTTGCGTGCAATGCCCTAACACATGCCTCTAGAAATTGCCCATATTCTTCGAGCCATGTAAAGGCAACCTCTGTGAGTCCCTTTGCCAGGATAAATCCGTCCACGTAATCGGCAAGTGTACCGAACACAGTGCCTAGAGCTTCTGTCAGGTCACCGGCCGCTACTAATCTCAGTAGTCGTTCTGAAATTTGCGCCGCTTCCCATGCTCGATAGTGGGCGATCGGATCTTCAATAGCTGGTGCATTTGCTGCTTCGAGGGCTTTTTTGGCGTTGTTGACTGCTGTGGCCTCTTCTGCTCCTGATATTCCTGCTTGTTCGGCTAGCCATTGTGGCTCGGCATCGGAGAGCGCGTTGACTGTGTTGACGGGTAGTGGTAGTTCGATGGGTTCTGTTTGGAGTGGGCGGCCTATGAGTGGTATGTAGGTGTTACCGTCTTGTGTGATGTCGCCTGATGGTAGTTCGCTAGCGACTCCGTCGGCACCGAGCCAGGAGTACGAGGGCGGGTTACTGGTGGTTGGGACGCCGAACTCGGTGCTGTTGTAGGTTGAAAGGAGTTTGGTTTCTGTTTCGTTGAGTGCTGCCGTGGCAATGATGTCGCCGCTGAGGTCGTGTAGTTGCAGTATCGGTGTGCCTGCGTTGGTTTGTATCGCTGCGATCTCGCCGCCGATGCCCGGGATGTTTCGTGTCCATTTTTCTGTGCTTTCGCTGGTCCAGGAAAGCGCGTCGCCGGGTCCGTCGTAATGGGAGATCACCGTGGAGGCCGTTTTGCCGCTTGAGACCGTTTCGCGTGTCCGCTCCTCGGGGTCGTCGCTGTAGTTGATCGTCTCGCCGTTTTGTATTTGGTTAGCGACTTGACTGTCGACGTAGAAGCTGCTGGTGAGTTCGTGACCACCGGCGTCAGGAGCGGGAAGGTTTGTAATATCGCCGAAGGCTTCGTAGCTGACGCCGCTGTCGTTGAGCCTGTTCGCGGGGTCGTATATGTGTCGTTCGACGGTTCCGCCTTCGGTGACGCATTCGCCTTTGGATCCTGGTTGGCGGGTCGTGAGGCTCCTGCGGTTGGATTCTTCGTCATAGCCGTAGAGACGTGTCACGCATCCTTTGCCGGCGGGCGTTTCCTGGGTTTCCGTGAGGTGGCTAGCCTTGTCGAAGGCGTAGGCCTCGCTTGAGAGGGTGCTTGTTTGGGAGAGTATTTCGCCATGGATCGACGGTACGATAGCGTCGCTGAACCAGACGCAGCTGGTCGTGCAGTGCGTGGTCTTTACGTATTCGACCTTGGTGCCTTGGCCGACCGGGCTGATGGTGTAGTTGGCGTTCATTCCGTTGGGATAGCCCTCGACGAGCATCTTTCCTTCGACATCGTAGCTCGCCGTGAACATGCCGGCAGCGGAGTCGAATAGTTTCGTCAGGAAGCCCGTGGTCGTATCGTAGGCGAGGATCTGGCAGCCCTTGCTGTCGCATACTTCTTCGGGGCGACCGTCCATGTCGAACTTGCGTGTCGTGGTGGCGCCGTCGGCGTCTGTATAGCTCGTGAGCTGGCCAAGGGAGTTAGTGATGCGGGTGATCGTCTTGGTTTTGCCTTCTGTGGTCGTGCTTTCCTTTTCCAGGGCACCGGTTTTTTCGTTGTATTCGTGGGTGACCTTCGGTAGAGCTTTGTCGACTGTGGATGTCTCTTCGCTGGTGAGTGGCCTTCCCGCACCATCGAAAGTGTTTTTCCTTGTTCTGACGGTCGAACCGAATGTTTCGACGATCGTTTCGGCTTGCTCCCACATGTTGTAGGTGATGTCCGTGACGGGAAGACTCGGCAGGCCGCTGGTTTCGGGCTGTCCCGCGGGCTGTGTCTGGCACGGCAGGCCGGCCCATTCAGGATGGTTCTGGCAGGCCGCGACTTTCGCTTCTGTTTTGGGGGTGTAGTAGATGGTTTGGGTGTCGTGGACGGCTTGGTTGTTGTTGGCCCACTTCTCGATCCTGTTGTTGCCGGTGTCGGTTATGTATAGATCGCCGGCAGGGCTAATCGAGTCTCCGTTGGGGTGTGTGAGTTGTCCTTCGTTGGTCCCTGGGGCTGCGAAGGTGGCTTTGTAGGAGCCGTTGGGTGAGAACTCCTCGACGTGATCGGCGTTGTTGTCCACGACATAGAGATTGCCGGCGGCGTCTGCGGTGATCCCTTCTGGGGTCCAGAATTCGCCGCTGCCATTCCCTTCGAATCCGAACGCTCTCACGTAGGCGCCTTTGTTCGTAAGCTCCTCGACGCGATGGTTGGCGCTGTCGGCGACATAGACGTTTTCGCCGGAGAACGCGAGCGCGACAGGGCTTTTGAACTGTGCTTCGCCGGTGCCTTCTTTGCCGTAGGCCGCTATGTAGCTGCCCGTGGAGGAGAACTCCACGATACGGTTGTTCCCGCGATCTGCTGCCCAGAGGTCTCCGGCGGTGTCTATTGCGACGCCGGTGGGTGCTTTGAGGGTGCCCGATCCTGATGTTCCGAACGATGTTATGTAGGCGCCCGTTGAGGATAGCTCCTCGATACGATTGTTTCCTGTGTCTGCGATGTAAGCATTGCCGGTACTCTTGTTGATCGCGATCCCCGTAGGATCACTGAACTGTGCTTCCCCGGAGCCGGCTTTGCCATAAGCAGCGACGAAGCTACCCTGGGAGGAGAGCTCCTCTATGCGGTTGTTCGCAGTGTCTGTGCTCCAGAGACTTCCTTTGCCGTCGATTGCCGTGTCGGTTGGTTCTGTGAACTGGCCGTTGCCGGTACCTTTGCTGCCGAACTGGGTGCTGTAGTTGAGGTTCGCGGCGCCTGCTTCTGGTGGTATCCACGTTCCCACCTCGTTGGCCCACGGATCGATGATGTAGAGCTTTCCGGTCGCGCCTACGGCGGCGCCTGCCGGGAAGGACTGTGGGTGTTTGGAACCCCAGGTTCCCCATTCTGTGAGAAACTTCCCGACCGGGCTGAACTCCTCCATACGTTCGTTGCCATAATCACAAACATATAGTGTGCCGGTGCTCGGGTTCGCTGCGATGCAGGTCGGTTTTTCCAGTTGGCCGCTGCCTGAGCCTTTGTTGCCGAACTGTCCGATATAGGAGCCCGATAGAGAGAGCTGCTCGGTACGGTCGTTACCCTTATCGACGACGTAGAGACTGCCTTCTGAGATAACGACTCCGTTAGGTTCGCTGAACTGGCCGTTACCCGAGCCTTTGCTACCGAACTGAGAGATGTAAGATCCCGTTTCGGATATTGTCTCAATACGATTATTCCCTTGATCGGCGATCAGCAGGTCGCCGTGCGAATCTATCGCTATCCCCACTGGACTGTTGAACTGTCCGCTCCCAGACCCACTGATGCCGGCTTTACAGTTAGCTTTACACACCTCCAATTCAGTTTTTCCGTCGCTAACACCCCAGCCGATAATCTCAACAAACACCCCGGAAGAGTTCAACTCCTCTATGCGATTGTTTTCCTTATCCGCAATGTACACGTTGTGCGTACTTTGATTGATAGTGATACCGGCCGGTTCTTTGAATTCAGTCGCGCCTGTTCCTTCTTTGCCGTAAGCCCCGAGGAAGCCTCCGCTGGAAGAGAGCTTCTCGACACGGTTATTACCAGTGTCGAGCGCCCACACGTTTTCGCTGGAGTCGAGAGCTATCGCCCATGGCTCGTTTGAACTGACCATTATTCGAGCCGAGGCCCCCGAACACAAAAGACGCTACCGGCGGATACACAGCTTCAGAGCTACCCCCCGGCGCCTTTGTTTCCGCAACGTTCCCGGTGCTTTCTTCTTTGGCGTTCTCTTCATATATCGTTGTCTTGGTGAGATCCAAACCAGCCGGGTCTGTCGTCACCGATGTCGGCTTCCGTAGCATCCAACCAAGCCCTTTCTGGCCACTGTAGGAAACTCTCGTTTCTCGGACGTCAGCTTCTTTGCCTTCATACATGGCGCCGACCTGGGTCTTGGTGACGAGATCGAACGTTTCGCCTTGCGGCGCACCTTCATCATATGTGTATTGTGTTCTCGTTCGGGCTGATACTTCTGGGCCGCTGGCGAGTTTGACTTTATGTTCGGGCCCGATTGTTTCCACTAGCTGTGTGCCGGGTTCTACGGATTCTTTTTCAGTTTCGCCGTTATACTTGTTCTCCGTGTCTAGTTTTTTCGCCATTTGGGCGGATTTGCTGCCTTCTTTGAGCGCTGCGACGCGATTGTCTGCACTCAATGACCTAACGACGTCGTTGTTTGTGTTGTATTCTTTCGTCGCGATGCCGCCGGACGGGGAGGCCGTGTTGACGGTACGGGCCTCACCGTCCAAATAGATGATCGCGGCACGTTTGTAGTTGCTCGCCGGCCAGCCTTGCGGTTCGTCGGGCGGGATGATCGCGGCCGCATTGACAGGGTCGTCTGTCTGTCCCCATTTTTCAACTTCACTTTTAGTCATCGTTGGCAGGCCCGTGCCTGAAAGGGGGACGTTGTACTCAATGGTCGATCCCTGTTGCGGTACGTGATATTCACCTTCGGTTTTCGTACCGATAGATGTTACTAGGGCGCTAAGTGCGGAGTTTGCTACGACAGACCCTCCACCATTCACGGCGGTTACGGCCGCTACCACAGTATGACCTGTGTCACTTCCTGTGAGGGTGTAGTTGGGATTAGTAGCCCCGGCAATCGGTGTGCAGTTGCCGCCCGTGGGGCCGCAGTCATACCATTGGTATGCATATGTGACTGGTTCGTTACTCCACGTGCCAGTCGATACGCCCATTTTGACCCCGACGACCGCGGTGCCTGAAAGTTTCGGCGCCACGGAGTTTTTTGGGAGTTCGCCATTCCACAACGCCGCCGTAGCGGGAGCCCTAGTCGCCTTCAGCAGACGCCCGGTACTGGCATCACCCTGGATCGCTCCATTCGTAAATGCCCACGACTCCTGTCCTGGTAGCGTCAAGGCCGTCACATGCCCTTCCGGGTCATAACCGTAGAGAGTCTTTAGCGGAGGAGATATGCGAGGGTCCCACTCCGCCCGCAAACGGCACGGTTTGTCGTATTCATATTGAGCGACAGGCGTCGTTACCATTTTTTTGGTCGATGGATTGTATGCGGCCGTCAAGACTTCCTTCAAACGGTTCTTGCATTCACCCCATTCGCTTTTAGCTTCGCCTTTTGCGGTAGTTTCTTTGCCGTACTTGAATTCGAGAGCACGACAGCCCGCTTCCATTTTTTCTTTGGCGCACGTCGCTGATGGGTGCGGCGCGAGCTCCAGCGTCGGCTCAACGGTCGTCTTGAGACCTTCAGTCACCGACGTATATTCATCGGTGATGGTATCTGTAGTGACAGGCCCCTTAGAAACCGTCGGCATCCATGTTTTTGCGCCTTTTGGCTGTGTGAATTCGGTCGTTGTTCCCTGTGCCGGGTCCGCGAATATGTATGCAGGAGCTTTGTATTCAAGCGTCAGGTTCTTGTCGCCTTGGGGCGCTTCGAAGCCACCGCCTTTTTTGACTGAGAAATGAGTCAGGCCGTGAAGACCGATGACCAGTACGCTACCGTCAGGGAGCACTTCGAGGCTAGCCAGGCTGCCTAGGCCGATCGTCCACTGCGGTCCGAGCGGACCTTCTTCGCCCTCTTTGGGGTTGCGCGAGTCGTAGTGTCGTACAACCTGCAGAGAGCCCATGCCAGCATTCGGGGGGATATCCGCGGTTTCGAGCGCGAAATCCCCCGACTCAGGATTCACCGACCCTGGACCCATCGCTACGGGACTCGCATGATAAACGGTTAGTGCGTATACTTTTGTCGCTATGTTTCCCGCATTATCTTTGGCAGCTACCGTCAGCAGGTGAACACCGGTACCTAGTTCCGCACCGTTAATCGCCCATTCGTTACTCCCAGTGCAAGGCCCTGGTGTGCAGACTGCTCCCAGTATTCCGCGTTCGCTTTGAATTTCGTGACCGTCGATTTCAACGCCGATCGAGTTGATTCCCGAACTCGCTATGCCTTCCCCATCAGTGGCTTCGAGCTTGAAATGGGCCTCGACTTCACCGACTTCGAGTTCTTTTCCTTCTGTGCCTTTGCTACCTAGACCAGTAAGGACGATTCCGTGCGGGGCCTTTGTGTCGACTTTAAGAGTCGTTTCGCCTTCCCCGTGTTCGTTGGAGGACGAGTACGGCATATAGCTTTTGGCCGCTACACGTATATGTGCTTCCGGTTCGCCGAGAGGTTTTACGCCATTTTCCGTCAGACTCTTGTAACTATAGGCTTCTTTCTGAGTGATTTCACATTGAATCCCGGTGCAACCAGAAGTACTCAGATAGCTTTTCCCGCCGCGTGATTCCCAGCCTCCCGAGCCTTTGTATTCTACTTTGGTTTCCGATACCCCAAGCCCGCCATCTTCCCCTGTAAATTCAAACTCGCCGCTATGAGGTCCTATCCACGCACCGCTTCCATAAAAGACATTCGGCGTTTTTATGCCCGGTTCCAGTTCAAATTCGGACGATGCCGTATTGTATCTTACTGTCGAATGCTGGCCCTTTTCCTGTGCTATAGCCGTTGAAATCTGGGACGCACTACCACCAAATTCGTGATATTTTTCTGCTTCTTCATGACTTACGGCGCCAGTAGTAATGTTAAAACTAGCCCCATTATGATTTGCGATACTTTCGGGTGAACAGTTTGTATTGGCGCAAATCGTAGCTTCCTTGTTATACGGATGGCCCGTCAACGGCGTGAAATGTCTTTCGCCATGACCTTCTTTGTAACCTTCGCTCACGATTTCTATCGCGGCGGCCAAGAATTCTGGGGTACTTTCTTTATATTCGAATAAGACTCTTTCGTATGTGGGGTAAAGATCGTCCTTTATGTATACCTCAAAAATTTTGGTATAGCCTTTGGTCGACTCAGCCCAGTTCCCGTAATCGTTTTCTTGGGAAGGGAGACCCGTATGGTGCATCCATAGTTCTTCGCCGCGCTTCCCATATTCATACCCCACCCATTCCTGAAAGTTCCAGTTTCCAGGAACTACGTTCGACCACTCTTCCCAAAATTCTGGGTCTACCAAAATCGGGTACTTAAAACTCCCCGACCGATGATCGACCGTCAGCACGATCGTGCTCCCGGACACCGCCATGCTCACCGGAACGGACGTACCCGCAGCATCCTGCGCGCTTGGAGCAGGAATCATCGCGACCGTCACGCCTTCCTTGACCACTTCCACGATCCCCGACCCATCACGGGCCGCTACCAACCTCGCACCCTGCGGCAAACCGACGTGATAGTACAACGATTGCGTACTTTCCGCCGATCTCAGCACAGTACTCACCTCAAGCCCACGAGATGAAGGCTTCAACAGCGTATCCGAATCAGTCTGCGTATTAGCAAAGAACACCGACGCACCGTCAGCTATACCCTCAGAGCCCGTCAGCGGCACTCCTTGACTATCAACCGGGGTCACAGATATCCCCACCGGAGACAGTTGCGCGCCTTCTCCCAACTGCTTCGGGAACCGCACATCCACAAGAGGAGTAGCCGGTTCGAATGCTCCGCCGGCTTCATGAAGACTCAGATCCACCGGTGCCCAACCACCAGAGGAACTCGCCATAGCCATCGGCACCGTCGACTCGACTACCGCATTCCCCTGAGCACCAAGATCGACCTGCGCAACATTCGTATTCGCAAAGCCCGTAATCTTCTCTCCCACAGGCAGCTTCGGCGGCCCACCGGCCGGTTCGTCGATCGCTCCAGCAAACGAGTCTCCCGCCACCGTCTTTGCCTGTTCGCCATTGAGACCCGAGAACTTCAACCTCGACGCTTCACGTTCAGCCACCGCTTCGGGGTTCATCAAGCTCACCTGCGCCTGGGCCTGAGCCTGCTGAGCACCATCCAAAGACTGCATCGCCGGCACAACAAGCCCACCCCCCGACGACAACGATGAACCAGAACCCGCCACAGACGAAGGCCCAAGAGACCACGACCCTTCCCCAAAAGCAACCGACGACGACCAACCCAGCACCGCCAGACACGAAACGAAGCATATAGTCATCCGCCGCACCACTACCGTCATTTGCACTCCCCCGCTATTAGGTTCCCGTGGCTGTTCGATACAGAACGGACTGTCGCTGTCGTGAGACCCAGCTAAGACGATTGTCGGTGCCGGGTCTATCGGGGATGTCTATACGGTCGTTTTGGCAATTGCTATCCCCCATTTGCTGAAACGGGTTACATCAAATCGTATTTTCCCGCAGTTTGGGATCTTTCTGGATATCATTTTCTGCCTCGACTTCGTTGACAAGCACTGAGACCGGTACCTCTAGCGCCCTCGCTAAAGCGACCAGCCCGTCCAAAGACGTGCCCTGACGGCCACGCTCGATCCTCGATAGATGCTCCCCAGTCATTCCCGCTTTGCGAGCCAGACATCGGATAGTCAAGCCACGCGCCTTACGCAGACGACGAACTACAAGGCCGAGATCCCAGCCGAGATCCACGTTGGTCGGTTGCCGAGGAGACCCATCGCGGGTCGCAGGGCCCGTCCGGCGTTGAGATTCCATTACCATCCTTCTGGGAAGGCGCGGGGCCCGGCATGCCGATCAGCTCGTGCTTGCTTTGTACGCCGAGCTTGCCGCGAAGATTGGCCGTGTGTTGCCTGACGGTCTCGGCCGCGATCCCCAACGAATCGGCTATCTGCCCTGTGGATGTGCCCTTCCTGAGATAGTGCAGAACCTCTGTCTCGCGTGGCGTCAACGCCCTGCCGTCGGCCGACTGGCCGCCGTTCGCTGCCCGTCGAATCGTGGCCAGCATGTACGGTGCCGACGCCTCCTTCGATACACACGCAGCCCCCGCAGCAAGCATCTCCATGCGGTACGCCCGTGAGGGACGGTGAGCGAGCACCAGCAGCACGATCTCCGGACGGATACCTCGCAACCGCGTCAACGTCGCCTCCTGAGCGACATGGCGCTCGTCAAGCACAGCGACCTTCGGCGAACTCTGCGCGACAGCCCGCTCGAGCGCTGTGCTGTCCAACCCCACGCTGACGATCTGAAGCTCTGGGCTCTCCTGCAGGACCTGCACGAGCCCCCGCACGACAAGCTCCTCAAAACGGCCCACCACAATCCTCACCGGCCGCACACCGCTCTCAACCATCATGCCTCATCGCCGCGGCGATACCCAAGCCTCGCAGAGACACGAGACGCAGTCGAGAACAGGTGAGGCGCGAGGGCATCGACCATCGTCCCCACCGAGATCGTCGAGGTATCAGCAGCGATACCTACAGCCGCGACCACTTCCCGCGCGCTGTTGAGGATCGGCGCGGCTATCGCGCAGCGCCCCTGCACGAGCTCCTCGTCGTTGATCGCCAATTTTTCCTCCCGTACCCGCTCGAGCTCTACCCGTAGACCGTTCTTGCTGACAATCGTACTCGGTCCTTGTTTTTTGAGCTTCATGCCGCTGAGCACGTCAGTCGAATCGTCAAGGCCCGCCAGCAAAACCTTTCCCAGCGCCGTGCAATACGCCGGCAGCCGCGATCCGGGATGCAGATTTCGGCCGAGCCCATCCCCTCTGCGGCGCTGACTGCTCAACCTGTCGACCAGCACAACCTCAGGCCCATCCAGCACCGCGAGATTCACGCTGAAAGACACCAAGCGACGCAACTCCTCCAGGTAGGGCCGCGCGTGCTCCTTTAGCCCCGTCCCGTTCAGCGCAGACATCCCCAGGTCGCTCACCCGAAGACCGAGACGATACTTGCGATCGGCGACCTTCTCTAAGAACCCCAGCAAGACGAGAGTAGACATGTACCGGTACGTAGTCGAGCGGCTCATACCCAACTCATCCGCTACATCAGCGATACCACGCACAGGACGCTCCGGCGTATAGCAAATCAGGATCGCGAGACCACGCTCGAGAGACTGCGAATAGCGAGGCTCCCGTAACTGCGGAACAGCCCACGACTCCCGAGCGACCTTCGACGCTTTAGGCATCGACCCGACCGATCCGCGCCACAATACCTTCAGCATCCAACAGAGACTCTTCGGGACAAAAAGCTTGGGCGATCTCACTGCCACGCACAAGCAGCGTCAAATGCACATACCGGCCCCCAGCGAGGGTCTCGAGGGTCGGCAGCCCGAGCAGCCTCGCGAGCTCGAGCCCCTCATCGCTCAACACTACATACCCGAGATCCTCCCGTTCAGCCCAGTCCTGCTGCACCTCACATGGACACGCGCTGACCCACACAAGCTTGTAGCCCATCGCAGGAAGCTCACGCTCATGCCCCCTCCACGCACGCGCACGAGCAGTATCAACACCAGTACCCGTCGCCGCCACCGACCAACTCCCGACACCCGAAGCGACAACCACCACCAACGACGATGAACGCGCCATGCTCGCAAGACTCGCCACAGGACCAGGACACGACGCCAACGCAAGCGAAGGAAGCACCCGACCCACCACATCCCTCCACGAACCCACACCACCAACTCCCCCACCAGTCAAAACACCCGTCCTCGATCTCTGCTGACCAGACAGCCCAGTCATGCGCCCGCGAGCCTGTAACGACGCGAAGAAGGATCCTGCTCCAACAGTCCCACAGCCAGCAATGTGGACATATAGCGATGCGTCGTGCTGTTCTCAAGCCGCGACATCCGGGCCACATCGCTGATACTCATATCCGTCTCTGCCACCGCGACACACGAGAGCACCATCAACCCCAACAGCAGCGATCGAGACAAACGCCGATCCTCCAACTGCGCAAGCGGCCCGCGCCCCGTATCGAACGCCAACGCCCAATCAGGACCCGTGACCGCAGAAAGCAGCACCGACATGGCGCCGCCATGACCAGCCTCACGCACGACCTGGTCGACCTGCGCCTCGGAAAGCTCAACCACGATCCGACCGCTTCCGGACCCTTGTTTTGAGGGAGACGGGCGAGTGGGACGTCCGTCTCCCTCATTGGCGAGACACGTGGGATCAGATGCCTCGGTCGTGCTCGGCGGCGAGCCGCTACTGCCTCGTCTCTTCGCCTTGCCAGCGTCAGCATCCATCGTCACGGGACGATCATGACGCCGAAGCAGTCAGACTGCTTGAAAATGATTGCTGGGGCAATATAAACATTGCTCCAGCAATGGAGGTATTCCTCAAGCTGTTTGAGCGTGCCGATCGGGGTGATCCGGCCGGTGCGCTTTCTTCTCATGAGCTACAGGGGAAGGCTAGTGACGACGCTTCTTGAGTATGACGCGACTACCGTTGCGAGGGACGAGAATTGCGCTGCGCCATCTCGGGTGCTCCATGTGACTGGCGGCCGGCGAGATCCTTCTAGTGGTCAGTACCTCTCCTAGAATGGCCTTGACCTCGAGTAGAGCGAAGTGTCGGCCGAGGCAGTGCTTGCGTCCGCCTCCCCAAGGTAGCCATGTGCGGGGCTGTTGTGCTTCGTCTATGAAGCGCTCGGGCCGGAACTCGTACGGTTTGGTGTAAAGGTCCGGATGGTGGTGCATGAGGTAGGTGCATGCCGCGAGGTGCGCTGGTGGTTCGTATGTCCATCCGCCGATTTTGATTGGCTCGATGACCTTTCTTGGGATTGTGAACAGGAAGACCGGCCTACGGCGTAGCGTCTCATGGACTGTCGCTGTCAAGTAATCGTCGCTGGACCCGTTATCGAGCTCGTCGATCAGTCGGTTCTGTACGTTTGGGTTGTGCGCTAGTAGCTGGAATGCCCAGCCCAGCTCCCCCGTTGTTGTCTCGTGTCCGGCAACGATCATGGACATTAGGTTGTCCCTGATCTGGCGGTCAGGCATAGGGCCTTTGGGGTTCTCGTCGGCGAGCAGCATGTCGAGCAGATCTCCCCGTTGGGGGTCTGCTTCTCCGCGGCGGCGAGTCATCAGGCCGTCGATCAGCTCGTCTACTTCAGCCCGCTGCCGTACGAATTGTCTCCAGGTCGTGCGCCAGCCGGGAACGTAGCGGAGCTTTGGCTCTTGAAGAATGAGGCTTGTGGTTACCGACAGCATCGTCACCAGTCGTTCGTGTAGCGACTGAAGCGTGCTGTCCTGCTCGCCGAAGATGGCTCGCAAGATCACCCGTAGTGTGAGGGCGCGAATCCGTGGATAGAGTGGCATCGGGGTGTCTAGCGGCCATGCCGCGACCTCGCGTACGACCATGTCAGAGAGCATCGCGGTTTGGTGAGCGACCATTCTGTGGTGAAATGCTGGCGTGATCGTGCGCCGGCCGAGCACGTGCTCTTCCTCCTCGAGCAGCATGAACGAGTTCTCACCGATCACGGGAGCGATCATTGCCGCTCCCTCGCCGGGGTGTAGGTTGGTGGGATCTCCGGAAAGCACCGCTCGAATCTCGCTCGGATCTGCGAGGAACACTAGTGGTGGCAGGTCGAGCGGGTAGACGGTGAACCGATCACCGAGATGGGCGTGACAGTGCTCGAAGTATGAGTACGGCCATAGCCGGCAGGCGAGTGTCTGAAGCGACGCGGGGAGGCGTCCGCTTGGCGGCAGGTCACCTTTGAGGCGGATCACTGGTGATGGTGTTTTAGTGAGGGGCATTGATGTCTCCTTGTCTTGGGTTTACTCGGAGCATTGGGAGTAGGCGACTCGCCACAGCCTTAGAACGGGAAGCAGGGCACGCGTCAGCGAGCCGCCGGCTGCGACCATTCGTTTTGTCTCATTGCGGAATTCGGGACTTCGCGCGCTGTCCTTCGACAGGTACATCGCGAGCATGCAGGCAGCGATCAGAACGTGCTTATCGGCGTTTTTCAGGGTGCTCGCTTCACATAGCGAGCGGCTCGCAAGCCTGCAGATGTGTTGGGTTGCTTGCTCGGGTGTGGCGTAGTGCGCGATGTAAATGTGGTTGCCGTTTTCGGCGTCCTCGTCCTGATCGACGTAACTGTCGAGCATTGCTGCCAACGCCGAGGTCCACGGGAAGTAAGTCCCGTAAATCCGTGCGATGTCTGTTTCGTCGCACGATGACTCACACGCGAGTGTGAGCAGCGCGATGATCGTGAGCCCAGCACTGGCAGCGCTGGTTAGCTCAAACCATTTGGCCTCGTGTTCTTGAGGGAACTCTTTGGCGCTCCATTCTTTCAGTGCGGTGTCGCGGCTCCGTGGATCGAGGTCGTGGTTTAGGGCGAGCACCTGTGCCCGTTCGGCCTCCCGCACGACAACCGGACGAACGCACTCATATAACGGCAGTTCGACGCAGCATGCGCGGCAGACAGTTACAAGCGCTTGGAGATAGCCGTCGTCGTTTTCCCAGGGGCTGTGGCGTCTGCGTATGCCACCCACGAGGGAACGAGGCGCTCGAGTTGGGGGACGAGGTGTACCGCTGCGCATAGGTCTGCCTCGGTCTTGGGGCCTTCGGTCGCAATCAACTTCAGGAGGTAGTTTGGGAGTTCGCCTGCCTCCCGCACTTCCTTGGCGAAGGTCATCACGGCCACCGGTTGTTCCATCTGGCGGCCGGCACCCATAATCATCGCCATCGTCCAGCGCGCGTTGATCGCCATCAATGCAGAGGAGCACTTCCGCGAGACGTCGAGCGGCTTGTCGGCATCCATGAGATCAGGACGGAGAGCCAAGAGGTCGGCGGCCGCCGGGTTGCGGTTCTGATCGAGGTCGCCGGTCGCCTGCCAAGCGTTCTTCGCTGTTTCGATGGTTTGGAGCATCAGCGGAAGACGGGACGGTGTTCTGCGAGGTCCGTGGCCCGCGGCTTCTGCATCCGCTGCGTCCACTGTCTGTACGAGCAGCTCGGCTATCCGCTGTATCTGGTCTGCCTGGCGGTTCTCCGCCTCTGCCTGCTCTTGCCTCGCTGCAGCCGCGGCGGCCGTCCGCATGGCACCGCTCAGGGCAGTCATTCCGTCCATCTGCTCGTGGTGTTGAGTCGCTACCTCTTTCCTCGCAGCGTCGGATTCGAGGACCGTCTGGCGTGCGAAGCGGAGGGCGATGACAGCGCCTACCGCCGCGACGGCGGCGAATCCGGCGCTGAGGTCATCGACGATGGATGCCGCGGGCAGGATCACAGCGTGACCGTATCCGACCGCTCGTATTTTTTCCGGCTCCGGCGGCCCGTCAGGCAGCGCCCTTCGATCGCGGCGAGAGCCTCTGACCCCTGGTTTCCTTCCAGCAGGAGCATCTCGCTGCTCGGCCAGTGTTCCCCGCAACGCGCGAGAAGGAGAAGCGTCCGGCTGGCACGGCGGCACTACCGCAACGGACGATGCTCACGCGTCGGCGTCGCCGATCGGATCATGCCCGCTCCTGCCAGTGATTGCGGAAGCGCGACCGTCCGCACCGCCGACCAGCGGCTCTCGTCCCAGGCAAGCGTGAGCGCGGCCCTAACTCAGACGCTCGGTCACGCGTGAAAACAGAAGCCGGGCAAGCATGTCAGATGCGACCCGTGCGTGCGGAATCGAGGGAAGCCTGGAAGACTGCCCTCATGGCCGAACGAAAGCTTCGCTACAGCGAGCGGCGCGAACTCAGCGAGTCCGGTGCACTCGCGCCGCTTGAGTTCGATGATGTTCCAGAGCCGTTAATCACAGCTTTCCTGCATCTCATCGAACAAGCGAACGCTGCGCCACGTGTTGGCAAAAGCTTCGCCAAATCCTTCCGGCAGTCGCTCATCGCGCATTTTGGGCTGCAACGCGATTTCGATCTGGAGTCTGTCGTTCGCCACGTGGACGTTGCCTCCATGCTCGACATTGTTGAGATCGCTACCGAGGAGGCGAGCACGCGACACAGGTACGAGGAACACACCCGATCCGTCGTGGGTGTACAAGTGCGCCCCATGCGTGGCGCAGCAATGCTCGACTTCTCAGTCAGGTTCAATGATCTCGCCGACCGACATCGGCTTGGATATCGACTTGAGAACAACGAGATTCAGCGGATTGGATCACCTGCGCTATCGAAGGTGATCGTAGGCCCAGCTCTGCTCGCCAGCCAACGCTCAGGCTGGGACCAAGTCGAGCGCTCATACCGCGAGGCCCTCCGGCATCAGCGCGGAGGTCGAGATGAGAATGATGACGCGCTGACGGCCGCAGCCGCTGCGCTTGAGGCAGCGCTGAAGGCTGCCGGTCTTTCGGGATCAACGCTGGGACAGCTATCTAAGGCGTTCAAGGAATCCTCGCTCGCCGTCCCGCAGCTCCGCGGTGTGCCGGATCTCCTTCAAGACCTTCTTCAACGCTCTAGCGCAGTACGCAATGTCCACGGCGACGCGCACGGACGAGCCCCCGGAGAGCAGCCGAACGTGCCGCAGGAGCTAGTTGATCTATCGGTCCACCTAGTCGGCGCCTTCATCGTCTATCTAGAGAGAAGCACTCAATAGCCCCGAAGCGCTGCGCTTCGGAGGCTCGGAGGGCATGTCCCACAGAAGATAAAAGGGCACGCTGCCGAGACTCCGTTCTCGTCCGAAGCGGGCACCTCGGGTTTGACCGTCGAGACGCCCCTTGCCCGAGATTGACAAGCAGCTAGCGCAGCTTGAAACAGCGTTCAACCAGGAAGAGCCGTAGCCTTAGACAAAGAATGCCCCTGTTAGACGATGTTTTCCCCAAAGGGCCGCCCCGCGATGGGTTGATCGCGCAAACTGAGTATGTTGGTAGCTGGGAGTCCCAGTTTCGTGGCTTGGGACGTCACACGGCGTTCTTGTCCAAGTACCTATTGAGCTTCAGTGCCGCAGTGGACGACATTGCACTCGATGTTGTATTCCTTCAGCGCCACCGCGTAGAGGTTGGCCTCAAGCTAGTCCTCGAGCGCGCTTCGGCAACAATCCCACCCACCCACGATATCGTTGACCTTGCAGAGAGGTGCAAGATCGCACTTAGCGCACTAGGTCGTAGCGACGTAGCTACGCAATTTTCCTCAGAATTCGATGAGTTCGTGTACCTCATGCACGAAAGCGACCCAGGCAGTTTTGCGTATCGCTATCCCGTCGATACGAAGAATCGTCCGGCGAGTCGTCATCAATACGTAGACCTCAAAGAGCTGGAGACAGCAGGAGCCAAGTTCCATGTATCAATTATCCAAGTTGTAAACAACTGCACAGAGGCCGAACCGGTACCTATCACAGACGCCGAGGTCGAGCCGACGGCGCAGGAGGCAGAGGCGCTACTGCGAGCGATCCGCTCCTCTAACGCTTTCTCGACCCAGACTTACAGTGAAATGGTGGCTAAAGGCGAAAAGTTGGCTGCGCTGGTAGGTCGCAGACTGAATAGCGAACAGACATCGGCCCAAAAGGCTGCCGCCGACGAGTACATGGAGCTATTCACCGCGCTAGAGCCACAGCTCCTGTTGCTATTACGGCGGCTTGAACCGCGAAGGGGATCGCCATCCGCACCTTCGGCTATAGCACCCGACCCTGTCACCCCGCTTCCGCGGCTGACGATCGGCACGTCGCACGCGGTCAACGCGCAGCTGCACGCTCTCATGAAGGCATATGTCGATGGTCTAGCGCCTCGTATGCTTGAGCTGAAGCGAACTCTCCTGCTGCTGCGCAACCGCACGGATACGTGGCCATGCCCAGCTGACCGTCAACTACATGCCGACCTTGGACGGTTTGCTTCACGCCTCATGGCTGGAGTTGATCCCCTGGCTCCCCTCGACGGCAGTCCAGATCCCCCATCGCCAGGTAACCGTGACTGGTCTTGAAGCGCCTTTTTATTTAGCTCTCAAAGGGCCGTTGGTCGGGGACTTGCGTCCGCGGGAAGCGTCCAGACGGCATGCTCGATTACAACTAGTGCGTCGTACGAGCGCTTCGATGAGGCTGTAACAGCGATTCCGAGGACTCGTTGGACGCCTTGTTCGTCAAGCCGCTCCGATACGTACTCATTGAGCGCGTCAATAAGCACTCTTGCGTTTGAGTCAGGAGCGACAACCCAGCAAAGAAGCATTGGGTCCGGCGCCGATGAGAACCCGAGGGTTCCTCTCTGGGCGAGGCCTCGTTCTTGTGCTCGCTTACGCGCAGATGCCATGTCGCGTCCGAGGCGTTTCCGCGATTCGTCGCTAATGCTGAGTAGGGTGCATCCGGCTGCGACCCATCCGGGTGGGCGCTCATCGGCAAGTACTTGGAGGGTCTACCGACCTCGCTGTCCCAGGCACGACGCGACTATCAGGGCCTACTGCTGGCCGATATCCACTCCGGTGCAGAGCAGCAGCTCGGCCATGCCTTGCCGGAGGATTGGCGTGTCGAGGCGAGCCTCGCCGACGCTCTGAACGAGATCTACGAGGGGTCCGGTCGAGGGTCCAGACTGCCGGCCAACGCCGCTACGCCTCCAAGACATGGGCGACGCGGCAGTCGGGATTCCGCCTTTGACGGCGGTTCCTGGCTTGGCAGCTAACGCGGCTTCGTCGGACTCGGATGCCCAGGCGCAGGGCCTCCTGGCCTGCCGGGGTTTGGAGGATTAGGAGGAAGCGGAGCGCTGGGTCCGCTTGGCTGTGGGGGACCATTGGGTGACATTGACTAGATCTCCTTTGTCACTGCTCGGGCTTGGGACGACCGACGTTCTCGGTGCCCGGCGTCTTCTTCGGGGGTAGTGGGGGCGCGGCCTGTTTCTTTGCGGGAGCGTGACCACGATCGGGAGGCTGGTGCCCAAGCGGTAGATCCACTCCACGCTTCCGATCGACGAAGCTCAAGCCCTCGGAATCATCATCAGCCATCTGCTAGCCCTTCTTTGGCGGGTTTCCCACCGGCCGCTTGGGCGGCGGTTTGTGACCCGTTTCCTTCGGTAGTTTCGGAGCCGGGCGACTCTCGCTCGGTCGTGGCGCTGGCGGCATGTTCAGCATCATAGAACTCTACCGAGACGGCATCCTCGGTCTTGACCCAAATACCGCAGGAATTGTTTGCCACCGGCCCGAACCAGTCGTCCACATCTGCGTGTACACGCTCTAGGAATAGATCCCCGCCGTCCTTGGCGTATGCCGAGAAGCTTTTGCCGCCGTAGTAGCCATACACCCGCCCGCCGTCCCTGAAAGTAACGCGCACGTACGCGTCGCGGCTCTGCCTAAAGAAAAAGTCCCACCCAGTGGGCTCCGAATGATGTTCATTGATTCGTGCGACCTTGAGCACGCACGCCTGTACCTTCGATCCGTACCAAGCCCGCGTCACGGTGGCGATGATGATTGCTGGGATGAGAATCAGAAGCGCTGCGCGCCAAACTAGTTCCGCTGGATTGCCTTCGTTCTGTTCGTAGAAGCCTTCGACGTAGGCACGGTCGACACCTAGCAGCAGCGCGACCACAGCCAGAAGCAAGTATGTCCAGACGCTGTAGTAAAGAATCCGGAGAAGGCGGTCCAGCGTCGTAGGATCCTCGGCACGCCTGAACGTGGCCTCCTGTATCAGCACCGTCACGAAGCCAGGCAACACGAACGCGACGAGAATGATCAGCGCTGGACCTGTAGCAGGAGGCATTGCGCCATTCTCGACTATGCCCCGGATCGTATGCCGTACAACCGGAGAAAAGCCACGCTGGCCAACCCGCCATCAGGCCAAACGTCACGTTGGGACTCGAACCCCCGACCGCCTGGACCACAACCTCGAAGCCCCTGAACGCCAGCCAAATCCCGGTACCGCACCGGTACCGCAGATTCCTGTCCGAATAGCCCGCTATTGTTCGTATCTGGCCGCATCCTTCCTGGAGCGGGATTCCGCTCCACAGAGCCCAATGCGGCTCTGGAGCCTCAAGCGGCGAGCGGGTCTCGAACCCGCGACCTCGAGCTTGGGAAGCTCGCGCTCTACCAACTGAGCTACCGCCGCCGGATCGGCAACCTCCGATCTCCCTGGCGAGCGAGCGGGATCGCGAGGCCCCGCTCAACGCGAAAGCGAAAGCGGTGCCCGGGCGGTCGGCCAGTGTTGCTGCTCGTCCAGAGCAGGTGCTGCGGAGGGATAACCCGAGACGCCTTCTTTGCTCAGGGAAAGAAGTCGTGGCGATCTGCCCGAGGCGCTTGCATGTATCATCGAGGCCGGGTCTGTTTTTGCTGGCCAGGGCTCAATAATTTCTTTTTGGATCACTGGCGCTGCGGACGTCGGTTGTTGGTGGTCGGCGGCGCAGCCGACGACTCCTGCATGCTGGCTTGCCGCATGTTGTCGCCCCATGCCGGACGAAAGCTGGCTCGTGGCACTCTGGACAACGGATCAGCGTCTTGTACCTCCAGGACGTGACTACGTCCCCGGCGCTCTCGGGTACGCGGATCGTGATGGACTCGCCTGCTGCAAGGGCCTTGAGGGTCCCGGGTGATCCGAGCGCGGCAGCTGCGGGTCGGTGTCGGCAGAGACGACAACGCGACGCTTGTCGAGCACGGCGCGCTGGGCGGAAAACGGCCGAACAGGAGTCGCAGACGATTAGCTGAAAACATTCGCCCCAGTGCTCGCATTGCACTTCGGAGACGTCGCCACCAAGACGATCGTAGGCAACGCGCAGGGCGATCCAGATCGCCCAGTCCTTGAGTAGCGTGGGGTCAACGATCGCTGGTGGCATAAGGAATCGGCCCTCTCGGCGCACTAGCCCACGCGCGATAATCGGCTCCAGTGCCTGTCGTGCGCTCGCGCGTCCCTCATCGTTGTGGGCCTCCTCAAACGCGATGACCGCATCATCCAGGATCGTGGGGTTGATGCGAGACTCCCACTGCTCGGGCAGCCAACCAGCCGGCTTCTCGTTTTCGTAGTCCGCCCAATCCTTCAGCAGGCCGCGAAAGTTCCGACGCAGATCCTGCGGAGATAACCCATTTGCCGTTGTCACGTGATCTTCTGATCCCATGTGCACTACAGGATCGCAGCATCAGCCGCAGCGCCCTACTTCATCGCCGTATCATCAAACCCAGCGCGGCAGCAGCCGTGCGCACCCGCTTTTCCTCGGCGTCGCAGCCGCAACTGGGCATCTGGCGACACTTCCGGAATTTTTCCCGCTTGCCGCGGGTATGCTGGCAGTCATCGGCTTCGCAGCACTCACGGCGCGATTTGTCGTGCATCAGCTAGTGATGACGGCCGACGAACTCGCTGCCTGGGCCGAGGCGAGGCGATCCCGGCGCGGGTGAAAGCCGCTTCGGTCCTCACTTTGCGGCTTCCTGAACAACCAAGGCTTGGTGTGTCCGTGGGGGATAGGCTGGTCCGGTGCCCGACGATCTCCGGGCCAGGGCCGTAGGCGGCTTTCACCCGCGCGGGGATGGGCGAAAGGTAGGTTCGGAATCAAGGAGATCTGCTGCAGTTGCTCCGTTCGGGTTTGAAAGCGATGGCTTCACGCGCGTCCGTCCAAGTTGGGATCTCTGGCAATTTCCCAATGCTGCGGCCTATAGGGCTGTCGATGTCGAACACTCCGGGGAGGTTCCATCGAGCCTCCGCAACGACGCGCATCTCGATGCGAGGATAGGGAGCGTTGGGGTCGAACTGACGAGCCGTCCAATCGACGATTACGTCATCGTCCTTAAGCTGCACGGTGCAATGCCACCAGTTGCCCTCGAGATTGCCCCAGGACAGGAGTAGCCCATCGTTCCCTGTCTGACGTAGCGCCGCCAAGAATCGGATCGACGCGTCCTGACAAAGGCCCGATGGCGTCCGGATCTCGGCAAGCTGCTTGCCGACCGGGCTGTCTTTGAAGAGGCGTATTGCGTCTTTGATTGATGGGTCGAGGTCATCTACCGTCACCGTACGGTCGAGGCGATCGGCACGCGCGAGACACAGCTTGAGCGTGTTCTGATCGTCGTCGAGCGGTGCTGTGAGCTCAAGCTCCACGCGGGGAGGGTTGCTCCATTGCTCACGGAGGGGCGTATGGGGTAGCGCGGCGGTCGGGACGTCGACCGCGACGACGACGTCGCTGCCCGAGAGGTCGTCCCGGATGGCTGGGGAAGAGGCTAGGTAGATATACCCGCCATGGCCATGAGTGCGCAAAAGAGCGCGCTCAGCTGGGTCGGGCGGCGGCGTGGCAATGAGCTTCCTTTCACGGACGATTGTGTCTGCTGCCTGGCTAGAGGTCGCGTGGTAAAGGCGCACGTTGCCGTCGTCATCTGGGTACGTGCCAACCCTTGCAAGGGCGGCTAGGGTCGGCGTTTCCATGCTTCCAGTCTCGCGTTGTGCGACGCAGCAGCAGACACCAGGGAATGGTAGCCGCGCTATCTGGGGTAGCAGGAACGACCTGCGTTGGCGCTCGGGCCGCGTAAATTCCGCAAAGCAGGAGCAAAGGCCAGGCTGCTGGTGCTGAGGAGCTGCGACACGCTGGACTCGACGCCCGCTTTTCGGCGAAGCAGGAGTTTGCATCAGCACTAGGCGCGCTCGCGCACTGGACGATTAGGAGGCGCCTCACGGGGCGCCGAGCGAACGCCTGGTTTGGACGACCGAAATGCAGTCGGCCCTCCCATAGCTCGAGCCGCAACTACATGTCGCGCAAAGCAGGCGCGTTTAGACGAGTTCGAACCTGGCACCAGACCTGGGAGAACGGATAAGGCCAGCGGCGTCGAGCCTTTCCACCGCACCTCGAACAGCGTCTTTGTTTTCTCCCAAAGCGGTGTGTAGCTCAAGCGCATACAGCGGCCGGAGTCGGAGTTCGGAGATCACGGCGGGCTCTGTGCGCTCCTCTAGCTTTCGGATGCTGTTCATGATAGGCATTGTCACATGCGCACCGGATGGAATGGTTTAGAGCGATTCGCAAGCGCTGATCCACATGGTTGACAGAGCTTGGAGTTGCGGGGAGGCGGCGAGAAGAGCGCTGCTTGCCCGTAGATCCAAGCGCGGCCACGAACACCTCCTGCTTTGAAGGACCAGCGACCGTCAGCGACACCAACGTCTCGAACACAGCTTTCGTTCAGAGACTGAGGTAGCCAACGGCACGTCCGTCAGGCACATCGTCCGATACTCGTGGCGTGGCAACATCGTGGCAACAGTCATAGCGTCCGATGCGTCCGATGCGTCCGCGAAACCCCACAAAACGGACGATCCGGACGCCCACGGACGCATATGTAGCCCTTCTGCACGATTCAGGTCCGTGTCTGGGAAACCAGGTGGAGGTTCGAGTCCTCTCATCCGCATTGTGTTGTGTCTCGGGACATGCTGGGCGCATGTCTCGGGAGATGGTGGACAGGTTAGTGCTGGTTGAGGGGCTGGTAGCAGTGGGTGGGGTCGAGTGTTAGCTCGCGGATGAGTTCGTCCGTCGGGTCGATCACATGGATGTTCTGGTCGGCGATGAGGAGCTTGACCTGCCGGCCCGTGTGTGTGGGCTCTCCCTAACCCGATTTTGTAGAGCTTGCTGTCGTAGCGGAGGCTGACCTTGCCGCCGTGTCGACCTTGTCATTGCGTACGCGGAAGTAGGCTGAGGCGATCGCGTCGGTGGGCCGTGTTCTGGTGTGCGCTGTAGGCCTGTAGCGGCGCGTGCGCCCGTCCAGGGCCCGGTGTGGGCGAATGTGATTGTAGTAGCGGACGAAGGAGTCGAGCTGGGCCTTCAGCGCTGAGTGTCTCGGCCTCGGGCTGCTTTGTCAGGTAGCGCTTCAGGGTCTGGTGCAGGCGCTCGATCTTGCCGCAGGTCTGTGGTGATAGGGCCGGGAGTTCTTGAACTGCACGCCGAGGCGCTCAAGCTCGTACTCGAGGAGCACCTTCCCACCGCGGTAGGAGCCCGTGAACACGGCGCCGTTGTCTGAGAGCAGAGAGGCAGGCACGCCGTGCAGCTCTGCGGCGCCGTGGAAGCTGTCCACGACATCGCGGGCTTTCACGGTCCGGTAGGCGCGTCAGAGGCCAGAACAGCCGTGAGTGATCGTCGATCAGGTTGATCATCTCCACGTGCTCGCCCCCAGCCAAGTGCCAGTGAGTGACATCGGTCTGCCACATCTCATTCGGGAGGTCCGCTTCGAAGCGGACCAGTGAGGAGCTCGGCCGCTTCTGCGCTGTGGCTGATGAGGCCCTCACGGCGCAGAACCACCCACCCACTCGAATCGCCTGATCAGCTCATAGATCCAGGTCTTAGAGACCCCGTGGACCAGAGCGACCTCGCGCGCACTTCTCCCCTCCAACCACATCCACCACATACCGCGCCATCCCCATACCAGCCACCTTTCGTAAGCGTCCAGCATGTCCCGCGACATCAGTCCACTATGCGCTGAAACCACACACTCTCATCCATATCGCTGTCACGTCGGCTCGGAGACCACCAACCGCAACGCGCCATCGAAGCTCTCCATCCCGCGAAGGTAACCGTGCTCAGCATCCCACGCGCCGCCGGCGAGCGCAGTGGCGAGCCGATCGACGATGCGCTGCTCGACTCTGGGCTCGAGCAGCGCCCACATCGACTGTGCACTGCGCACCGCCGGATCGAGCAGCCGCTCGGGGCGCCGCCAGAACGCCTCGAAGAAGCCATCGACGCAATCGCCGGGCGTCGGAATTCTCTCGATCCGCGTACGGCCGCCGAGGGCAGCGGCGATGTGCTCGACGGCGGGAAACCGCGGTCGCTCCTCGACGAGCCCCTCCGCGAGGAACTCCTGCTGCCACGCCGGCAGCGAATTGAGCTCGAACGTGAAGATCACCACCGGCCCGCGGGACACCCGGCGTAGCTCGGCCAGACCGGCCTCGACAGGATCCCAGTGGTGAATCGTCACGCACGCCATCGCCGCGTCCACGGCGCCGTCGTCGAACGGCAGCGACTCGGCATACGCGGCGATCGCTGGCGCGGCGCCGGCCGGACGTTGGGCACGCATCGTCGCGCTTGGCTCCACGGCGAGCACCCACCTGTCGGCCGGCTCGTAGGATCCGGTCCCCGCGCCGACGTTGAGAACGGTTCGCGCGTCGCCGAGCGCCGCGTGAACGCGCGCGGCAACGCGCGGATCGGGACGGCGATGGCAGGCATACGTGCGCCCGTGGCGCTCATAGTCGACCCGAGCGGTCACCCGGCGGCCCTGCACTCCCCGTGCGAATCTGAGGACAACGGTTTGATCCAGGGCCCCTCGGGCCGGCTACATAGCCGGGCCGGCCTGAGCGCCCACTCCCGGCAGGCCGGCGAGGAACGCCAGCAGGCGCCGGTCGAAGAGTTCCTCGGCCTCGCGATGCGGCCAGTGACCCGCCCCCTCTACTGTCAGCACCTCGCACGGCCCGTCGAACGCCTCAGGGGAGCGGGTGAACGCTTCAACATCGATGATGTCGCATGTACCGCCGACGATCAACGCCGGCTGCGACAGGCGGGGCGCCTCTTCGCTGCGTGACAGCTCGCGGTAGTAAGCGAGCGCCGCGTCGAGCACGCGCGGATCGGCGAAAGCGAGCTTGACGTCCCGCAGACAGGCGTCGCGCTCGGAACCCGACCAGTTCGGCGCCCAGCGGCTTATCAGCGTGTCCACATAGGCGAAGTCGTTGCGCCGCGCGCGCCATCGACCGGTCGGCAAGCGCAGCGTGACGAAGTGCCGCGCGCGCCAGGCCAACGCCGGCGAGGGCTTCAGCAGCCGCGGGTGCGGGATCGCGACCCCGCAGACCGCGCTGATCCGCTCGGGCGCCATCGCCGCCGCGCGGTAGGCGATCGAAGCGCCCCAGTCGTGGCCCACCAGCACGGCCTGATCGGCGCCGATCGCGTCGAGCAGGCGTATCGCGTCCGCGCCGATCTCTTGGCCGCCGTAGCCCCGGCCGGGGACGAGCGTCTCAGGGTGATAGCCGCGCAGGTACGGGACGATCGTGCGGTAGCCGGCCTTGTTGAGCGCGTCGCGCGTGCCTTTCCAGCCCCCGGGCGTGTCGGGGAAGCCATGCAGCAGCACCACGAGCGGTCCCGTGCCGGAGTCCGTGAAGACAAACGACTGGCCGTCGGTTGTGGCGATGGTCAAGTCCATCGGGTTCACGACACCTTCACGCGCCCCGCCAGCGTCCCGTCCTGCAACTGGCTGCGCAGCACCTTCTTGTCGAACTTGCCGACGCTCGTCTTCGGCACTTCGGCGACGAACGCAAACTCGTCCGGCAGCCACCATTTGGCGACCCGTCCACGAAGATGCTCGACCAGCTCTTCTGCGTTCGTGTCAGCGCCCTCACGCAGGACGACACAGCACAGCGGGCGCTCGGCCCAGCGCTCGTCTGGCTTCGCGATCACCGCGGCCTCGATCACGTCCGGGTGGGCCATCACCTCGTTCTCGAGCTCCACCGAGGAGATCCACTCGCCACCCGACTTGATCACGTCCTTGGCACGATCTGTGATCTGCACGAAGCCGCGCTCGTCGACCGCGGCGATGTCGCCCGTGCGCAGCCAGCCCGAGTCGAACTTCTGATCGCCCGACTCGTCGTTGAAGTAGGCGGCGGCGATCCACGGCCCGCGCACCTCGATCTCGCCGGTGGACTGCCCGTCCCAGGCGACCTCTTCGCCGCCGTCTCCGACCAGCCTCAGCTCCACCCATGGCAGCGGCCTGCCCTGCCGGGCGCGATCCTCCCAGTAGGCGTCGTCGTGCTCGCCCGTCTCCTCGGGGCGCGCATACGTCGCCATCGGGCTCGTCTCGGTCATCCCCCAAGCTTGGAAGATGCGCACGCCGTGTCGCTCTTCGAAGTCCTTCATCAGCTGCTTCGGCACCGCCGAGCCTCCGCAGGCCGCGTTCGATAGCGAGGACAGATCGATCTCGGGATGGGCGTCGGCATAGCGCAGCAGGTCGGCGAAGATCGTCGGCACACAGCCCATCAGCGTCGGGCGCTCCTGCGCGATCAGCTGCGCGAGCGGCTCGGCGCCGAGGTTGCGATCGGGCAGGATCAGGTCGGAGCCGGCGAGCGCCGCGCCGTAAGGCAGCCCCCAGGCGTTGGCGTGGAACATCGGCACGACCGCGAGCACGCGATCGACGCGCGAGAGACCGATCGCGTCCTTCATCAGCGTCGCGGTCGAGTGCAGGCTGATCGAGCGATGCGAGTACAGCACGCCCTTCGGGTTGCCGGTCGTGCCGCTCGTGTAGCAGAGGGCGGCGGCCTGGCGCTCATCCACCTCGGGATAGTCAAACTCGCCCGGGCCGGCGTCTTGCAGCAGCTCCTCGTAGCGCAGCGCACCCGGCAGGGACCCTGTGTCGCCGTCACCCATGACCACGTAATGGGAGACGTTGTCAAAGCTCGGTGCGAGCTTCTCCAGCAGCGGCACGAGCGAGTCGTCGACGAAGATCGCCTTGTCCTCGGCGTGGTTGACGATGTAGGTGAGCTGCTCCTCGAACAGGCGAATGTTGAGCGTGTGCAGCACAGCGCCGACGCACGGGATCGCGAGGTACAGCTCGAGGTGGCGCTGGTTGTTCCAAGCGAACGTCGCGACCCGGTCGCCGGGTTCCACGCCGAGGCGCCCGAGCGCGCGGGCGAGGCGGTCGATGCGCTCTGAGACCTCGCCGAAGGTGGCACGTTCGACCGCGCCCGTCGAGCCCAGCGTCACGACCTCGGCGCCCGGATGGCAGGAGCGCATGCGACGGCGCACGTGGTGCAGGTTCAGCGGAAAGTCATCCTGCATCAATCCCATGACCTGTGTCATCGCACCGCTCTCCCGACCCCGTCCTCGCTTGGCGTCGACTCGCTATTTGGCGCCGACTCGCTCAGCTCACTGTAGATCGTGCGCGTGCGCTGCGCGATGTCGTCCCAGTCGAAGCGCAACACGTGCTCGGAGGCCTCCGCCACGAGCCGGTCGCGCAGCTCGCCGTCGATGAGCAGGCGCTCGATCATCACGCCAAGATGCTCGGCGTCGCCGCCGTTGAAGCGCAGCCCGACACGCTCGCCGGAGGGCACCACCTCGCGCAGGCCGCCCGTGTCCGCGACGATACAGGGACAGCCGGAGGCCATCGCCTCGAGCGCGACCAGCCCGAAGGGCTCGTAGATCGAGGGCACCACGCACAGATCGGCGATGCGGTAGAGCGAGTGCAACGCGTCGTCGCCGATCCAGCCGAGGAAGACTCCGTGCTCGGACAGCCCGAGCCGCTGCGCCTGCGCCTTCAGCTCCCCCTCGTGCGTGCCGCTCCCGGCCACCAGGAAGCGTACGTTCTCGACCCGCTCGATCACGCCCGGGAGCGCGTCCAGCGCGAGCTGGAAGCCCTTCTCGTAGACGAGCCGCCCCACCAGCAGCACGAGCTTCTCGTGCGGTGCCGCGAACTCCGCGCGCAGCGCCTCCAGGTCTCCGACCGGGCGCAGATCGCCCGGGTCGATCCCGTTTGGGATCACCGCGACCCGCCGCTCGTCGATGTCGAAGATGTCGGCCACGTGCCCCCGCATGTAGTAGGAGCAGACGATCACCGAGTCCGCGCGCGTCGCCATCCAGCGCTCGACGGAGTGAATGTGCGCCTGGGGCTCGTCCTGCACCCAGCCCTGGTGACGTCCGTGCTCGGTGGCGTGGATCGTCGTGACGTACGGCACCTCCAGTCGATCGGCCAGCGCCGCCGAGGCGTGCGCGACGAGCCAATCGTGACCGTGGATGAGGTCGTAGGGGTGCTCCGCCGCCAGCGCCTCTCCCGCGGCGAGCATGTCGTCGTTCATCCTCTGCACCCACGCCACGAAACGATCGAGGTCGCGCGGCCAGCTCGGCTCGCGCACGCGGTGAACGGACACCCCTCCACGACTCTCCGCGCCGAGCGACTCGCCGATCCCCCGTGTCAGCACGTCCACCACGGCCCCCTGGCGTACGAGCGCCTCGGCGAGCTTGCGCACATGCCGGGCAAGCCCACCCTCGATCACCGGCGGGTACTCCCAGGAGAGGAGCAGCACGCGATTGCTCATCGCTGGACCCTATCTGCCCACGCCTCGATGCCGCCCACCCGTGCCGCGCTCAGATGCTCAGCAGCCCGAGCTCGTCCAAGCGGCACGTGGCGCGGGTGGCGCGGACCGCATCCTGCTCGAGGCTCAGGACACCCTCTCGCTCGAGGCTGCTCAGCGCGCGCTCCAGCATCGGCGCCTGCATATCCATCTCGGCCGCCAGCTGCTGGCTCGACCACTCCTGCTCGCGATCGTCGCGCAGCAGCTGCAAGACGATCGCTCGTTCGAGCTTTGCGCCGGTTAGGGCCCGCGGCTCCCTCGACTCTGTATGCATGAGAGCTACTCCTTCTCGTGGGGTCTCCGATCGCCCACAGCGCGCCGGGCCACCCGTTTTCAATCGCAACGACCATACTCACAGCTTGGAACGGCTCAGCCCTCCGAAGGCCTCAGGCGGGCCCACGACCGTCGCTGCAGGCGCAGGAAAGTGTGCACGATGACCAGAACCCCGCCGTCCCGGAGGATGTTCCTTGCGAGGGCTAACGTAGGGTTGTGGCAGTGATCAAAGCGAGCAGTCCCCTCAGTCGCGAGCTGCGACGCGTGCTCCCGTCGCGCCCGTTCCACGTTCGCTTCTGGGACGGCGGCGAGGTCGAGGCGACGGTGCGCAAGGACGCTCCGACGTTCTTCGTGCGCGCGCCCTCGGCGCTCGCACACTTCATGCGCGCGCCTGGCACGCTGGGTCTCGGCCGTGCCTACGTCGACGGCTCGCTGGCGGTCGACGACCTCGAGCAGGCATTCATCGTCGTGGACACGTGGCGCCCTCCGGCAATCGGCACGGCCGACCGCGCCCGCATGGCGCTCGCGCTCGCGCTCGCGGCGGCGCCCGGCGGGCTGCCGCGACGCCCGAGCCTCGAGCTGCTGCTGCGCGGCGAGCGCCATAGCCCGCAGCGCGACGCAGCCGCGATCCGCTACCACTACGACGTGGGGAACGAGTTCTTTGCGCTGTTCCTCGACGAGACGATGACCTACAGCTGCGCGATCTTCTCGCGTGGAGCGCAGACTCTCGAGGAGGCCCAGCACACGAAGCTCGACCTCGTGGCGACCAAGCTCGGGCTGGAGCCCGGCATGAGGCTGCTGGACGTCGGCTGCGGGTGGGGCAGCTTTGCGATCCACGCGGCGCGCGCCTACGGCGTGACCGTCACCGGCATCACGCTCTCCCCGGCGCAGGCGGAGCTCGCGCGCGAGCGGGTGCGCGCGGCGGGTCTCGAGACGCAGGTGGAGGTCCGCGTGCAGGACTATCGCGAGCTGCCCCACGAGTCCTTCGACGCGATCGCGAGCATCGGCATGTCCGAGCACGTCGGCGAGAGCCGGCTCGATCTCTACGCACGCTCGCTCTTTCAGCTGCTGCGCCCCGGCGGGCAGCTGCTCAACCACGCGATCGCCGGGCTCGACCCCGACGACGATCCGCTCGAGGACCTGTTCTCGACGCGCTACGTGTTCCCCGACGGCGAGACGCCCCCGCTCTCACGTGTCCAGCTCGCATTTGAGCGCGCGGGCTTTCACACCGAGCATGTCGAGGGCTTCAGGGAGGACTACTCCGTCACTTTGCGCCATTGGGCGCGACGGCTGGACGAGCATCTCGATCGCGCCGAGGAGCTGGCGGGCGCCGAGCGTACACGGGTGTGGCGGTTGTATCTGCGCGCCGCCCGCCACGGCTTCGACGATGGCCTGACGGCCGTCTATCAGGTCCGCACGCGCAGACCTGCCTGACGCCACTTGTCCGGTTGGCCAGCCAACCGGACAAGCGCTAGCATCCAGATTCCCTCGCGGCAACGACCAGGAGGTCTGGATGACGTCGGCTGGCAGCGATCTCGAGAACGTGCTCGTCACCGAGCGAGAGCATTGGGAAGACGGCACGCCGAACGAGCTGTTCGCCCAGCTGCGCGGTCAGTGTCCGGTGCATTGGACCGCAAGCATCACCGAATTTCCCGAGGAGGCCGGGTACTGGTCGGTGACGACCGCTGAGGACGTGCATACGGTGAGCCGCGACTGGCGCACCTATTCTTCCGAACTGGGCGGGGTGACGGCGGCGAACGTGGGCTTTCCGATCGAGCTCGCACGGGCGATGTTCATCGGCATGGACCCGCCCAAGCACGATCGCGTCAAGGCGCTGTTTCAAGCGGGCTTCACGCCGAAGCGGATCGCCGCCCACGAGGACGCGATCCGGGCGATCACGGTCGGCGTGCTCGACCGGCTCGACACGTCGCAGACCTGCGACCTGGTCAACGACGTCGCTCAACCCGTGGTCTCGCGCGTGATTGGCAGCTTCATGGGAATTCCGCCCGAGGACGACGAGATCTGGGCACGGCTGATGAACTCGACGCTCGCCGCGGGCGACCCCGACCTCAACCCGCTGGGCGTGCAGGAGGGGATCGAGAAGAGCGTGGCGGAGATCTTCGAGCGTTGCCAGCGGCTGATCGCCGAGCGTCGCGAGACCCCGACGGAAGATCTCACGAGCGTGCTCGTGCACGGCGAGATCGATGGGCAGAAACTAGAGGAACACGAGATCGTGATGGGCTTCTTCCTGCTCGTCGCCGCCGGCAACGACTCGACGAAGGCGACCTACTGCAGCGGCATGCGCGCGCTGATGAAGAACCCCGACCAGCTTCAACTGCTGCTCGATGACCCTTCCCTGATCCCCGGCGCGGTCGAGGAGTCGTTGCGGATGTTCCCTGCGTTCGCCCATTTCCGCCGCACCGCCACGTGCGATACCGAGCTGCACGGCAAGCAGATCAAAGAGGGTGAGAAGGTAGTGATGTGGTACGTGTCGTCAAACCGCGACGAGACGCGTTTTGAGGATCCTGACCGCTTCGACGTCCGCCGCACGACCGAGCATCAGGCGTTCGGCGCGGGCGGGCGGCACTTCTGCCTCGGCACGGCGCTCGCTCGCCTGGAGTTGCGAATCCTGTTCGAGGAGACGCTCAAGCGCTTTCCCGCGATGGAGCCGGCGGGCGCGCCGACGGTCGTGGAATCGGTGTTCCTCAACCAGCTGAAGACGCTGCCGGTCAAGCTTACGCCGTAGGAAAGGACAAGGCATCGAGTGGGAGGCCCGTGTGCGCGGACCTCCGTCCAACCCCGCCGGCGCCGGCCACCACAGCCGTCGGCGCTAGTGAGGCGTGCCCGTTTGGCCTCGCGCGCTGGTTTACGTCGGCGCGGCCACGTGTGCCGCTAGCGGCGCGCGCCGGTCCGTGCCTCACGCGCCGCTTTACGTAAGCGCGACTTCTCTGGCACGGGCTCTTCCTGGACGGCGCGAAGGTGCTGAAAGGGCCGGCCGTCGCGCAGCTCGCGCACGACCGCCTCGACCAGCCCGTCGCTCGTGCCAGGCGCGGCCGTCGGTGACGGCGCGCGACGATCTCGCGCTTGCGCTGGATCAGCCGCGCCATCGTCTCGTCGATCGTGCTCGGCCGCGAGCAGGTACCAGGCGGTGACCGCGTCGCGCTGGCCGATGCGGTGACAGCGATCCTCGGCCTGGTCGTGCATCGCGGGCGTCCACTCGAGCTCGAGGAAGGCGACGTTCGAGGCGCGCGTGAGCGTGATGCCCTGCGCCGCGACGCGCGTGGCGCAGACGATCAGCGCGGGCCGTCGGGGTCCTGAAACGCCGCGATCGCCGTCGTCGCGGCGGCGAGCGAGTCGCGGCCCAGCAGGTGCAGCGGCGTCCGGGAAGCGCGCGAGCACCGCCTGCTGCACCTCGACGTGGCGCGCGAAGACGACCAGCGGCTCGCCCGAGGCGAGGAAGTCCTCGATCCACGCCAGCGCCGCCGCGAGCTTGCCGCGCGCCGCCAGGCGCTGCAGCGTGCCGAGCTGCGCCAGGCGCTCGGCGCGCAGCGTCGCCGCGATCCGCGCGTTGAGCTCGGACAGGTCGAGCGGCTGCGCGCGCAGCCAGGCGATCACGTCGCTCCTCGGCCAGGCGGTACTCGCGCTTGTTGGTCGAGCGCGACCGGCACGACGACCTGGCGCTTGGCCGGCAGCTGGGGCAGCACCTCGGACTTCAGCCGCCGCACGAAGCAGCGCCGGCGCAGGTGCCAGTGCAGCCGCTCCTCGCTCAGCTCGCCGCGGAACTGGCGCGAGAAGCGCGCGCCCGAGCCGAAGTCCTCCAGGCGGCCGATGACGCGCAGCTGCGCGATCAGCTCGTCGGCGTGGTTGAGCACCGGCGTGCCGGTCAGCGCGAGGCGCAGCCCGTCCGTGGCGACGCGCGTCGGCGAGCCGGCGCACCGCGCTGCGTGCGCTTGGCCTGCGGGTTCTTGCAGTAGTGGGACTCGTCGACCACGAGCGCGCGCGGCCGGCAGCCGCGCGAGCGCCTCGCGGTGGGCGGCGACGATCTCGTAGTTGAGGATCGTGATCTCGCCGCGTCGGCGGCACCGCCGACGCGCCCCTCGATCGACCGCCACCGAGCGGTGCGGCAGCCAGCGCCGCGGCCTCGCGCTGCCAGTCGAGCTTCATCGACGCCGGGCAGACGACGATCGCCGGGTAGGCGCCGTCGGCCTCGAGCGCCGCGAGCGCCTCGACGGTCTTGCCGAGCCCCTGCTCGTCGGCGAGGAAGGCGCGCCGCGCCTCGAGCACGTAGCGCACGCCGGCCCACTGAAACGGCGCGAGCTCGCCGCCGAGCACGGCGGCCACGGCGGCGATCGGCTCGCCGCGGTCGCGCGCGCGAGCGCGCGGATCGCGGCGGCCGCCTGCGCGCTGCTCGGCGCGCAGCTCGTCGAGCACGCTCGACGCGCCGGGCCGTCGACCTGCGACGCCGTGCAGCGCGATGAACGCGTCGAGCTGCTCGACGAGCCACGGGTCGAGCGGCACCGCGCGGCTCGCCTGCGGCGCCCGGCAGCGCGCTCGAACGCCGGTCCCGATCTCCGGATCCCACAGCGACCTCGAGCCGCAGGCGCTCGCCGTCGACGCCGCGCGCGACGACCAGCCGCGCCGGCGGCGGCGTCGTCGCCGAGCTCGACGATCGCCAGGCAGCGCTCGGCGGCGGCGTCCAGGCGCGCCGAGCGCTGCCCGCGCAGCTCGCTGCGCCGGCCGTCTCGGTGAGCGGCACGAGCAGCGCGCCGTCGCGCTCGACCGCGCCGGCGCGCAGCGCCTCGGGGACGGTGCCCGCCCGCGTCTCGAGCACCCACCAGCCGCGGCCGTCGTGGCGGGTGGTGCGCACGTGGCCGACCCAGCGCCGCTCGATCCCCGCGAGCCAGGCGTCGACCTCGCTCGCTCGGCGGTCAGCTCGGGAAAGCGCTCGAGCACCTCGGCGACGTGCACGCCCGCCCAGTCGTCGGCCGGCGCCCACCACTCGCGCGTGTCCCAGTCGAAGCGCCGGTGCGGGATCGTCGCGCACGAGCGCGACGATGTGCGCGTCGTAGGGAAACGCGAGCACGACGATCCGCTCGCCCGTCGTCGCCGCGGCGCAGCTCGACGTTCGGGCGACCGGGGACGAGCTTCATCGCCGGCCCACGCTAGCGCGCGACCGGGATATGCGCGCGAGCGAGACCCTGCCGCACAGAACACATGAAGGGCGTAACGCACGGTGGGACGCCTGACGGGCCAGGACGCACGACAGGCTGGAGGTTCCTGGTTGCCGCTCTTCTCAAGGCCTGAAGCGACGATGGGCGATCCGTCCGTCGCATGCCGCAGGATGCCGGGCTCTTTGACTCCTCCCCCTTCCACATCCCTGCGCGCATGGCAACAGCAGGCGCTCGACGCGGCTCGCCGGCTGGCGCGGCGGCCCGTTCCTGATCTCCGCGGCTCCGGGCGCCGGCAAGACGCGTCCCGCGCTCGAGCTGGCGGGCCAGTTGCTCGCCAGACGCGGTCCGCCAGCAGCGTCGTGGTCCTCTGCCCCACCACTCCGCTCACCCGCCAGTGGGCCGCCGCCGCCGCCGCGCTCGGGGTGCAGCTGCAGCCGGATGCGCCCGGACCGAGGCCGCCGAGCGACTTCCACGGCGTCGCCGTGACCTACGCGCGGGTGGCGAGCGACCCGCGCGGGTGGGCCGCCAAGGTGACGCGGGACACGCTGGTGGTGGTCGACGAGGCGCACCACCTCGGCGAGGACCTCACCTGGGGCACGAGCTTTCAGCGGGCGTTCGCCGCGGCGCCGCGCTGGCTGCTGCTGTCGGGCACACCGTTTCGCTCCGACGCCACGCCGATCCCGGGCGTGCGCTACGACGCTGACGGGCTGGCGATGCCGGACGTCTCCTACACCTATGCCGAAGCCGTCGCCGACGGCATCTGCCGCCCCGTGGCGTTCGTCACGTTCGACGGCACGCTGTCGTGGCGCAGCGGCGAGGACGTGATCGAATCGTCCTTCGAGACGGTGCTGACCGCGCGCGAGGCGAGCCGCCGCTACCGCACCGCGATCTCCACCGAGCTGCCCGACGGGCTGCCGCGGATCCTGCGCGAGGCCGACGCAAAGCTGCGCGCGCTGCGCGCGGAGGGCCATCGCGACGCGGGCGCGCTGGCGGTCGCCGCCGACGCGACCCACGCGCGGCGGATCGCCAAGCTGCTCGGCGAGGTCACCGGGCGAGCGCCCGTGGTGGTGCTGCACACCGAGGCACGCGCGGCGCACAAGCTGGCGGCCTTCCGCGGCTCGCGCGATCCGTGGATCGTCGCGGTCAACATGGTCTCCGAGGGCGTCGACATCCCCCGGCTGCGCGTCGGTGTGTATGCGACGGCCGCCAAGACCCCGCTGATCTTCCGCCAGATCGTGGGGCGCTTCGTGCGCACCCTCCCCGGCCGTGCGCCCGAGCCCAGCTGGCTGTACCTGCCGGCCGACCCGGTCCTGCGCGGCCACGCCTCCGAGGTCGAGACCGAGCTGCGCCACGCGCTGCGCCGCGCCGAGACGGAGGAGGACTGGACGAGGAGCGCGAGCGCCGCGCGCGAGGCCGAGCAGCTCGGGCGCAGGCCGAGTTCGTCCCGCTCAGCGCCGAGTTCGCCCCCCAGATGACGCTGTTCGGCTCTCCCCTCGCAGCCCCTCCGCCGCCGGCTCCCACCATGGCGAGTCCAACCGCTACCGGCCGATCCGCGCACGGCGCGATTTGAGCGTCGTGCCGACCTGCGCCAAGAGCGCAGCCGGCTGGTGGCCGAACTGCACCGCCGCGACGGGCGCAGCCACCGCGAGATCAACGCTTGGCTCAACCGTGCCGTCGGCGTCGAGCGGGTGGACACCGCCAGCATCCAGCAGCTGGAGCGCTCGGTGGCGACGCTCGTGCGTGAGCTCACGCGCCAGAGCCGCCGTGCCATGTCAAGCTAGTGAGTGTGCGTGCCGTGTCAAGCTGACGGTGTGGATTCCGGGCCTCTCTCGAACCTGAACACAGCCGCCTGCTGGTCACGATTCGCTACGTGCTGCCTGCCGCCGTCGTGATCGGCGGCCTGGTGGTGATGGCGCTGGGCAGCGAAAGCGACCTCGAGGGCGGCGCCGGCATCGTCAGTGCCGGTCTGGCGATCTACTTCCTCAACTGGCTGTTCCGTCTCGGTACCTCCGGCGAGCGCGAACGCGACGCCGAGGATGCCGCGCGCGACTACTTCGACCGGCACGGTCGCTGGCCCGACTGACCCGCCCGTCCGCCACCGGGACGGCGGTTGCTTTCAGCGGCCGCGGTACTCGGCGTGTCCGGGTCCCCGCTGCAGGAAGCTGCGCACCGCGCCTTTCAGATCCTCGGTCGCGAACAGGCCGCCGGCGTGCTCGGGGACCACTTCGTCCGCCGCCCGCGCGCCGCCCGAGAGCGCGGCGTGCACGATTCGCTTGGTGGCCAGATGCGCGAGCGTAGGCCCTTCCGCCAGCCGCCGCGCGAAGGCGTGTGCAGCCTCGGCGAAGCCCTCGTCGTCGAGCACGCGGTTGACCACATTCCAGCGCTCGAGCGTATGCGCGTCGTACAGCTCCCCCGTCATCACCAGCTCGCGCGCCCGTGCCGGACCGGCCCGCTCGACCAGTCGCTGAGTGCCTCCCATCGCGGGTGTCAAGCCCACGACCGTCTCAACCAGCCCGAAACGCGCCGACGCGGACGCGAGCAGCAGGTCGCAGCCGAGCGACAGCTCGAAGGCGGCGGTTAGGCAGAGGGCGTGGGCGGCGAACACGGTCGGGTAGGGAAGCTCCTGCACCCTGTGGATCACCGACAGCAGCTCCCTCCACAGCTCCGCGCCCTGCTCGGCGGTGAGGCCGTCGAACTCGTGCACGTCCACCCCGCCGCTGACGACACGGCCCCGCGCCTGGATCAGCAGGCCGCGCGGCGCGTCGGCTTCCAGCGCTCCCACGGCCTGCTCGAGACCGTCGAAGACGGAGCGATTGAACAGGTTCACAGGCGGGTGCTCGAGCGTGAGCACAGCCAGCGGCCCGTCGCGTTCGATGCTCCATGGCTCGCCCATCGCACGATTATCTCAGGCGCGGTCAGAGGCACGACCCGCGCAGTGGACACGGCCACCGCCGGTGCACGCCGCTACGCTCGGCATCGTGACGCCGGAGGAGCTCGCCAACCTCGCGCATCTGCGCCGCGCGCGCGATCTGATGGACCGCGAGTACGCGCGCCCGCTCGACGTCGCCGCGCTCGCCCGCGCCGCGTTGATGTCGCCAGCTCACTTCTCGCGGCAGTTCCGCGCCACGTATGGAGAGACGCCCTACGCCTATCTGATGACGCGGCGAATCGAGCGGGCGAAGGCGCTGCTGCGTCGCGGCGAGATGTCGGTCACCGAGGTCTGCATGGCGGTCGGGTGCACGTCGCTGGGCTCGTTCAGCGCACGCTTTACCCAGCTCGTGGGCGAGACGCCGACGGCCTACCGGGCCCGTGACCATGGCGCGCTCGCGAGCGTGCCGGGATGCATCGCCAAGGACCTCACCCGCCCGAGCCGCAGACCGAGCAGGATCGGAGAAGCGCGCGGGGCGCTGGCTCCGCTAGCGTTGCAGGCATGAACCTAACTCTTTCCACTTGCTTCGTCCTCGTCCATGACCCCGACCTCGCGCTGGCGCTTCTACCGCGACACACTCGGCCTAGAGGTGCGCAACGACGTCGCCCGCGAGGACTTCCGCTGGATCACCGTCGGCGCCGCCTCCCAGCCCGGTGTCGCGATCGTCCTCACGAACTACCTGAACGGCAGCCCCGCCGACGGCGACGCGCTCGCCGCCCTCCTCGCCAAGGGCGCTCTGAACGGCGTCCACTTCCACACCGACGATCTCGACGCCACCTTCGAGCAGGTGCGCGCCGCGGGCGCCGAGATCGTGCAGGAGCCGACCGATCAGCCGTGGGGCACGCGCGACTTCGCCGTGCGTGACCCGTCCGGCAATATGGTGCGCATCGACCAGCCCCCCGCCACGTAAGGTCGGGATCGCGGCGTATCACCTCCAGCGCCGCAATTCGCCTGGAGGCGGGCCGTCAGGCGGGCACCGACAAGCCCGATAGCCACGATCGCGTGCGAGCGTCCCCAGCCGACGAAGGCGGAAAGGCGGTGACCTGCTCCGCTCCACTTCCAATTTATACCCGATAGGGGGACTTGTTACAAGCCCCGGCTGTGCCACATAATCGCCCGTCGCAAGCCAGAATCTACGGAAACGGGAGAACTAAATGTGTAGGTGCTCGACGACGGAAGTGTGGCTATGACCGGGCATGCGGTGGTGATCGCCGGGGGCGGTCCCACGGGGATGATGCTCGCGGCTGAGCTGGCGTTGGCAAGGGTTGACGTCGCGATCGTCGAGCGGCGTCCTGATCACGTGCTCGTCGGCTCGCGAGCCGGGGGCTTTCACTCACGCACGATCGAGGTGTTCGAGCAGCGCGGTGTCGCTGATCGGTTCCTAGCGGAGGGCCAGGTGGCTCAGGTCGCGGTGTTCGGCACGACCGTGCTTGACATGAGTGACTTCCCGACGCGCCATCCGTATTCGCTCGGGATCTGGCAGAACCAGATCGAGCGGATCATGGCGGCCTGGATTGCCGAGCTACCGGTACGGGTCTATTCGGAAGCGAGGTGACAGGCTTCGCACAGGACGACACAGGCGTCGAGATCGAGCTGGCCGAGGGCCGGCCGTTGCGGTCGCGGTATCTCGTCGGGTGCGACGGAGGACGCAGCGCCATCCGTAGGGCAGCCGGAATCGAGTTTCCGGGATGGGATCCGACAAAGAGCAACCTGATCGCCGAGGTCGAGGTGACCGAGGAGCCGGTTTTGGGCACCCGGCACGACGCCATCGGCGTCCACGGCATCGGAAGATTGGAGTACGAGATCCGCGACGGCGAGGTGGTCTACATGGATCGGGGGCCGGTGCGGATCATCGTGACCGAGCAGCAGCTCGGGCCGAGCAGCGAGCCCACCCTGGGCGATCTCAGCGAGGCACTCGTCACCGTGTACGGCACCGACTTCGGGGTTCACAACCCCGCGTGGATCTCGAGGTTCACCGATATGACGCGTCAGGCCGCGAACTATCGCGCACGACGAGTCCTGCTCGCCGGCGACTCGGCGCACGTGCACTACCCGGCTGGTGGACAGGGTCTCAGCCTCGGTGTGCAGGACGCCGTGAACCTGGGATGGAAGCTGGCTCAGGTGGTCAACGGGACCTCCGGGGAGAGCCTGCTGGACACATATGAGGACGAGCGCCACCCGGTCGCTGCCCGCGCGCTTCGACACACGATGGCTCAAGGGGTGCTCCAGCGCCGGGACGAGCGCATGAAGGCCCTGGTGGATGTCGTCTCAGAGCTGGCGAGCATGGACGAGCCTCGCAAACGGCTCGCCGGGATCATCTCCGGGCTGGACATTCACTACGACCTCGGCGAGGGCCATCCGCTGCTCGGACGCCGGATGCCCGATCTGGACCTCGTGACCGCCGACGGGCCACTGCGAGTCTTCGAGCTGCTGCGAGGCGCCAAGCCGGTGCTGCTCAACCTCGGTGAGGCCGGCAGCTTCGACATCACTCCCTGGGCCGACCGGGTTCAGCTGATCGATGCTGAATATGCCGGCCTGTGGGAGCTTCCGGTACTCGGCATCGTCACCGCTCCCACTTCCGTGCTGATCCGGCCCGACGGATATGTCGCCTGGGTCGGAGACCGAACCGACCTCGGGCTCCCTGAGGCGCTGACCAAGTGGTTCGGATCGCCTACTGCGGCGTACGCGAGGAGCGAACAGCCGGCAGACCAGCCCCGTCGCCGCACAACGGCGTAGTCACTCGCGCGTGCCGACTGCGAGCAGGTACTCCTTCTCGAAGCGCGCCTGCTCAGCGGTGCCGCAGTTCCACTCGTCGCAGAAGCGGTCGAGCGCGTCGTCGAACTCCGCTTCGCGGCCGGTGCTGGAGGCATTCGCGCGCGCGACGATGGTCGGGCCGTACCGGGCCTTGAAGTGCTCGCCGTAGTCGCGGGGATGCTCAAAGGCAGTGATCTCCAGTACGCCGCGCTCGAGCGTGCGCCAAACGACCCGATCTCCGAACAGCTCGCGCACGTGGTCCTCGCTACCCCACAGCGGCGGCGACTGCGCGCCGGGCGGAGGCGCCGGGGCAAACGGACCCATCGTCCGGAACAGCGAGCCGATCATGCCCTCGGGCGTCCAATTCAGCATCCCGATCGTGCCGCCCGGACGAGAGACGCGGGCCAGCTCGTCGGCGACGTCCTGATGGTAGGGCGCGAACATCGCACCGATCGACGACACCACGACGTCGAACGCCCCATCCTCGAAGGGCAAGCTCTCGGCATCTGCTGGGACCCAATCGAGCGCCAACCCGTTCGACTTCGCCTGGCGACGGCCAGCCTCGAGCAACTCGGGCGTCAGATCGCTCGCCGTCACGCGCGCGCCGCGCTCGGCCGCCGGAATCGATGCGTTGCCGGTCCCGCGGCGACGTCCAGCACGCTCATCCCGGGACCGATGCCGCAGGCCTCGACAAGCCGCGGTCCCAACGGCAACAAGAAGGTTCTGAACCTGCGACTTTTCATCGGGGAGACAGGCTTCAATTGGCTTCCTAGAGCGGTTTCTGGCGGGTTCGCAACCAATTTGCAATACATGCTGACGCCGAATGCACGCGTAGAGGCCCGCCGTGTACGCTCGCTGCACATCCTACCCCCAAGGCCAGCTGAGCGTCTGTACGCGAAGCGGATGGTTCCCGTTGCGTACGACGACTCATAGCTCCTGACAGTAGAAGTCCAGCAGCAATCGTGTGAGCTGCTCGCCCCGGCGAGCGAGGAGCTCGATCATCTCGGCAGGCATCGCGGCGAAGTCGGTTGGGTAGTCCGCGACCTCCTCGCGGCGCACCAGATCCGCGGGCAGCCACGGGAGACTCGCGTCCTGCTGGCCGAGATAGGGCATCACGAACCCCGCGAGCTCGCCGTGCGCGGCGTGCTCATGGAGCGCGGCGCGCCCGGAGTCCTGGAGCTTCCGGAAGCTCGCCTCAAATGCCCGCTTCACGCGCGACGGCGCATGGAAAGGCGTGTACGCCCCGAGCTGGCCGCGGCCCGCGTCGCACGAGATCACATACGGCACGTCGAACACGTTGTAAGAGTGTGTCCGGGAGCGACCCGGTCGCAGAGGCGACGTCCCGAGATTGTCAAAGACACCGCCGTCCGTAAGCGCCAGGCGCGTGTCCACACTCGACCCGTCGCGTCGCTCGAAACTCCAGGTGCGGTCCAGCGCCGGCAACAGGAGCGGATAGGCGGCCGAAGCGGCTACCGCGGTCGCGAGCTGCACATCGTTCCTCGCGATGCGGCCCAGCGTCCAGCTCCCGCTCTCGCGTGAGCCGAACCGGACGGCGTGGCCGGTACGCAGATCGCACGCGTTGATCACCACATCCAGGCCGTCCCGGACGCGCACGGCGTCCATCGTTCGCTCGCCGAGGACCTCGGCGAGGATGTCCTCGAAGGCGTCGGTGCGGCTCCATCGGCGTGCGAGCGGCGCCGCGCCTTGGCGTCCCCCTGCGCGCGCGAGCACCGCAGCGCCGCCTCCCATGACCGAGCTCGCCATCGCCTGCGGCAACCGACGCGAGAGCAGCGCACGCTTTGCGATCCGGCGCTGAAGACCCGTCCGCAGCAGCGCGGCGACTTTAGCGTCGAACTCCTCAAACTGCTCAGGGCCATACGCCCACAGGGCGCTCATCAGCGCGCCACCAGAGACACCGGAGACGACGCGAACCCGCTCGAGCACACGGCGGTCGTGCAGAGCGCGCAGGCATCCGAGGTGGAACGCGAGCGCGCGCGAGCCGCCGCCTGAGAGTGCCAGCCCGACATCGGCCTCCCGCGGCGGCGTCGGCGCGGGTGCCTCCCGCGGCTTCGGCTCGAGGGCGATCTCGACGCGATCCTCACGCTTGAGGGCGTCGCCGTTGAACACGTAGCCCGCCAGGCGCTCGTGGCCGGCGGACCCGCCGACGATCAGCATCGCTGCCTCACGCAGTGGGTGGGAGGCGACGAGGCCGAGCATTCCGAGGAGATCCTTGATGCTCGGGCGGGGCGCCATGTCGGGGTGGGTGTGCCACATCCCGAGGTAGCTCAGCTCGCTGCGGCTCAGCGCTGCACGCGCCAGCGTCATGTCGGCGACGCCAGCGGTGCCACAGAGGAATTCCTCGGGCGAGGCGACGCTGTCCGGCGGCGGGCCACTCGCCCTGTCGATCCAGACGACGCGGCAGGTCTCATCCCGACGCCCGTAGAGCACCCCGCCGGTCTCACATGAGGCATCGAGCGCGCGGTCGTTGCGCGCCACCCAGCTGCGGATCTCGGCGAGCGCCTCCGGCGCCAGACGCAGCTGATAGTCGCCGACGCCGTCGATCAGCCTCACCGCTGGCTGCCAGGAGAGCCGCGCCGCCCGCCAGCCGTCGTGCTCGGAGGAGGCGAGCACGAACAGGTGCGCGCTGGCCGTGGCCCGCTCACCGCGGGCGAGCTCGACGCTGACCGCGTGCAGCATCTGGGCGGCGAGAGCCCCGACCTCGGCGCCGGCGCCCCGAAACGTCACATCCGAGCAACCCGGCTCGGGCTGGAAGTGGTCGGTGCGTGGCTCGGTTGGCCAGAACTCGTCAGCGAACCCGCCTAGGTGGCGGACCCCAGCGCAGGCGATTTTCGTCTGGCGGAGCACGTCCTCGGGACCGCCGCTGTAACCGGCCGGGGCGACAGTCACGATCGAGCGCTCCGCGGTGTGACCGAACAGCATTCCGATCACCGTGCGGCGCTCGACATTCTCGGCCGCAAGCAGGAGCTCGAGCTTCATGCGGACGAGGGCAGACGCGGTCGCGTCGATCACGATGTCGGCACCGTCGTGCCAGCCCTCCCTGGCGAGCGGCCCGTCCATCACGTTCTGCGCCCTGACCTCGATGCTAAGGTCGGGCCGGATCGCCAGCAGCCGCTCGCTCAGCGCCTTGACCTTCGACTTTCCAATGTCTGTGGCGGTGAACGGCTGGCGGACGAGTATGCCCGGCGTGACGATGTCGTTGTCGTAGAGGATGAGCGCGCCCACACCGGCGCGGGTGAGCCATTCAGCGACGTGGGCGCCAATCGCGCCGCAACCCCAGATCGCCACCGTTCTGGCCGCGAACGCCTCCGGTATCGGAGAGCGCTCGTCGCGGCGGATCACGATCTCAGAGCGATTCTCTGCGACATAACACCACGTGAGGGGTGTGAGCTTCGCCCATTTCAGGAGGGCCTCGCTGTAGTTCGACCGGGCGTCCGCGAGCTTCTCGCTGTCCCCGGCGTTCGGGGCGATGTCGCGTAACTCGCCAGCTGTCTCGGGGGCGATCTCCCATACCGCTAAGTGCTGACGAGGCCGCCCATCGTGGCCGCGACGCATTGGTGTCCCGAGCACCATGTGGAGCGGCTCACCGTCGCCTCGGAGGGTCGCACAGAGAGCGAGCATGCGCCAAAGCCCCGCGATCGCGATCCCCTGTTTCTCAAGCGCATCGAGCAGGTCTCCGACACGCTCGGGGTACTCCCATGAGAATGGCTCGGGCAGGAGGATCGCAAGCGCCGAGGGCCTGCCCGGCGGCGTGGTGTCCCAGCCGATGATGTCCGTGTGAAAGCGACTGTCGAGATCGAGGATGGCGAACCCGACCCAGGGCTCGCCCTCGACGGGGGGCGCATCCGCGGTGGGAACGAAGAGCGTGGATCCGCGCTGGTTGTAGATCATCGGCGGATGAAGCGGCGCGTCGTCGGGGTCCAGCTCGCCGGCCGCGGCACTGGTCACCCACAGCTCCAAGCGCTCGAGGAACCCGTACATGCCGCGGGACGGGTCCCACTCGCTTGCCGCCTGATAGAGACACAGCAGGCTCCCCCAGTGGACGTGCGGTGTTCCCGCCCACCGGCGGTGGGTGGAGTAGACCCTGGGCTGATTGAACGGGAAATCGGGCGGGATCGAGATGCGTAGCCGCTCACGCGCGCGCAGCTGAATCCCGCCCTCGGCATGCTCGATATGTGAGAAGCGCAGCGCGACCTCCACCGCGAGGGAAGGCCGCTCCTGAATCGGCTCCACGATCGTGCCGATCGCGATCGTGGAGCCGGAGGCTTGCGCCATCGCGCCTAGCTGGTCGACCGCCAGCTGCTGGCCGTCGCTGCGGCTCTCCATCAACCGAAGCCGACGGCGCTCGTGTGCCCGGCGCTGGCGGTCCCGCTCGCCGCAGCCGCCGCCTTGGCGACCGTGGAGGCCTCGCCGTCACCCGCGTCGCTCGCGTCGAGCAGAACGTAGCCAGCCGTGTCGAGCTCGAACACGAGCGGATCCGGCGCGTGCTCGTCGGTCACCAGGAGATGCCCGGCATCGACGACTTCCTCGTAGTGGTTTGCGGCGATCCTGTGCGGCGGGTTCGCCCCGGGCTCATCCGTGGTGGGGATCTCGCCGGAGCTGACGACGATGTACGCCCCTGCGATCGCCGAGCCCTCGATATCGTCCAGGATCTGCTGCTTGAGCGTGTCCTCGCTCTCGCCATCGTCCTTACCGTACATGACGCTCTTGGAGCAGTGGTGCGGCGCGAGGAACAGGTCCCACGCAAGGTCGTCAGCGTCGCTCCGCTTGAAGATGCGCTTCAAGCCTGGGTAGGAAAGATCGCCGAAGAGTAACGCGCGCACACTCTCCTGGCCGTCGGTGAGCGTGATCTGAAGAGCGAAGCTCGTGTGGTTGCGCTCCGCCTCGGCGTCCTCTTTGAATGGGGCGTGAACGAAGGCCCTGAACACGTCCGCACAGTCGACACCGTCGACCGAATGGAATTCGCTGCCGGGCACCGTGACCGAGCCCTCCGGGAGGTTCTTGTAGATGTCTTTGTGCTCGGCGAGGTCGTCGGAGAAGCCGATGATTCGGATCCGGTCGCCGGAGTCGACCTCGCCCTCTTTCTTCATCTTCTCGATTCGGCGCTCGGCCTCCTCGACGAACGCCTTCGCGTCCTCGCAGAGTTCGTCCTGGTCCTGCGCCCACAGCACGCGCGGCGTGAACCACAGGTCACCGACGTTGACCCTGTCGAGCAGCTCGGCGAAGCCCTTCACGTGATCCTCGTCGAGATGAGTCGCGCCGAACGCCGCCAAGTAGGGGCGGCCGTCATCGCCTTCGGGCAGCAGCGCGACGAGTTCATCGACGATCGGAACGCGAAGATCCTCATCGTCCTCGGCAACATGCTCGTGGTGCAGGTCGATCTGCACCACCATGTCTGAATTCAGCACGACGGTGGTGCTATCGCCGCAGCCGACGGGCCAGAAGACAAAGCCGTGTTCAGGGAAACCTTCCATGTCCAACCTCTCAATCTTTCAATTTCCCAAAATGTGTCCGGGACGCAGGACCGCAGACGCCCGGCTGGGACCCCCAAGTGCGGGCGCAACGTTCGAGGTCATAGGAAATCGACACCGTCATACGCTTCGCAGGGTGAAATCTTCAGTAACTACCCCCCACGGTAGGCGATGGCATGCAGCGCTGAAGCCAAAGCCTCCGCTGCTGGGCGCGGAAGTCTCAGACCATGCTGAGCGGCACAGGGCAGTGAGTGCTCTCACCCGCGGGCGCGCCACACGCCCCGCAAGCTCCGTTGTGCACGAGCAGGCTCGACTCAGCGTGTGAACCTTGATAAGTCGGCGGATCCGACGGGCTCTGATGCGACGCTGACCGTGCCGGTGCGCCCACGCCGACCAGCTTCGGCAGATAGCGCAGAGAACGGCCAAAGACCAAATCCAACGCACTGGCGCCGACCAGGAGCTCGCCGGCGTCCACGTCGCCTTCGAACGGACTGACCGGCGTCGTGTGCGAGAAGGAGCCGAGGATCAGCACCCCGCTCGTGGGAACCGCCTGCGCCTGAACGACCTGCGCCAGAACATCGGCTGCGCCGTCGCACTCGGTCATCGGAGCATCCCGGTGCACCGAGTCCGATCCTTCCTCGCACGCGTTACAGGAGACTTCGCCGGATTGAGCGGCGTGCGTTGCGAGGAATGCTCTCAGCGCGCGGACGTGTGTCGCGTGATCGGCGATACGCGGACCCATCTCGGACCCCTCGCCCCAGACGTAGTGCAGCCGCCGATGGCGCTCGGCCTGCTCGCAATCACGCCGCCTCTCGCTCGCCCACCTAGCCGCAGAGAGGAACGCGTGGGCTGCGCTCTCGCGAGTACTCGGGCCGTCGCAGTCCTTGAATTCTCCCGGCCATAAAAGCGCGTGAGGCGGGTTTGGAGGGCAAAATGAGCCCGAAAACGCTCGCCCAGGAGGCGCGAAGTGCGTCAACTGCACCACTGCCGGTATCAAGGACGCCTGTGTCACGACCTCGCGGTAACGCTGGAGCAAACTCTCCGGATAGGACTCGTGTCGGCTCCACAACGAGCCCCCGCATAGCTCGCGTAGCGAATCGGCAGTTAGGCTCGCGGTCGATCCGTAGCCCATGTCGTGGTCGCGGTCGTGGAGTGCCTCGGAGTGCTCTCGCCAGCGTTGCTGCTCTAGCGAAAGCTCAAAGACGTCCGCTGTAAGCGCCGCGATCAGCCGATGGGCCAGCGCAGCGACAAAACCATCGAGGGCGGTGCGCGCGTGCTCGCAGGCATCGAAGGCGCGGCGGGAGACCCTGGGCGGCGCGCGGCGGGCGCGATCAGATTCGGAGAGCTCGCGGCGCAGATCTGCGGCCGCGGCCTGCGTCGTTGTCATCGGACCGTCCGCCACGCGCATCCCGGTCCGCACGAACAGCTCCAGGCGCGCCAGCGCCCGATGGGTCGTGGCGATGACCCAGGCGTGCAGCGTTCTCGGCACGGCGTCGAGGACTTCGCTGACGGCAACGCTGCTCACGTCGGAAAAGGCTGTTGGGTCGAGCGCCTGCCTCGAGGGCGATGTCGCAACTCGCCATCTCTGCAGAGCCTCCTCTGCGGCGCCCGACAACGGCACCCCGGGTGGCGCCCATGCTCGCAGCCGGTTTGCCGCGCCTTCCAGCAGGATCTCGTCAGAGCCGAGAGGCCCGACGGTGAGCCCCCATGCCGTTCGCGGCAGCGCCGAGGTGCCGGGCAGGACGGATTGGGCCTCGCGGGGCCGGAACCCGCTCGCGATAGTCGACAGTTCAGAGATCGACACGGGCACACCAAGAGAACGACACATGACACCTAATACCCCAACTACGGTGGTTTGCAAGACGCGAGCGCACAATCGGTGAGACTTCCGCACCTTTTTCGGTTGAGCGCGACGGTCTCCTCCGCTACGTTGAGGAGGTCGGACAAACGATGATTAGCGTTTTTCACTTTTTCACCCGCGACGCGCACCCGAAGGCCTCTCGCCAGCCCGGCGAGAGCCATCAAAGCGGCTCGCCGACAGCCAAAAGCTGGATGTGACGAGCCGCCGATATGGGGAGCAGAGGTCTCGATCCTGAGCAGCGCCGCATCGCATCCCTGATCGAGCAGGTCTCCCATCCGAGCGTTGAGCTCCTCCACGGCTCCGGGAACCTCGGGCCGATGCGTCTGGAGACTGCAGCGGCCACACTCGGGCGGGTCCTCGCCGCAACCGTCCGCGCCCAACGACAGAGAGCCCTTCCGACCGACAAGGAGCTCGCACAGCTCGGCGGCCCCAAGCAGGACACGACGCAACGGCTGCTGTCCTCGACCGACCTCGGACCGCTGCCCGGTATCCAACTGGCAACCGCGGTGCAAACAGGCAGGCTCGCCGCACCCACTCAACTGATCGTGGAGGCACGCACGGAGCACACTAGGGGCCCGGAGAAGTTCGGCGTCATGCACGGCCAGCCACCTCGCACGCTGAAAGCACTGCAGCCGAGCGGCACGCCCGTCACCGCCGCGAATATGGTCGGCGGGATCGCCACGGCGCTCGTACTCGCCAACTGTGGAGCCACCGTCGCGCCCGTGGCGGCCATCCAGATCGCACAGGGGTACTGGAATCCGGCGAGCTGGGGCGCCGCGCTCGAAGCTCAGGCCGAGCGCGCACTTCGTGAACGCGCCGCCCTGCAGGGTCCGTTCGTGACCACACCCCTCGGCGTCGTCGAGGCGATCCTCAAAGTGTTTGCGACGGTCGAGATGCTCGTGCGCTGGGGCACATTCGCCGGTCTTCCGATCACAGGCGGGCGCCTACGTCTCGGCTACCCCGTCGGCGACCCCGCGCTGTGTCTCGGCCAGGACGAGAGGTACCTCGGCTGTTCCCTTGGCGGCATCCGCCGCCTGCGCGAGCAGGGGCTCGTCCCGTTCCTCAGCCTCCCCGCCGCAGTCGCGGAGGCGCCGCTGCCGAGCGCAATCTCCAGCCGCGAGCAGTGCGACTGGACCTTCGTGGTCGGCGGGGCGCCAACCACGCTTGCGGACCTACAGGCGCAGCTGTTCTCCGACCCGACCCCGTGGACGCAGACGCCGATGGGCCTCGTGCAAAGACTCACCGGCACGGGTCAGCGCGTGTTCACGCTCGCCGCGCACGCCCGTCACGGGGGTATAGCCGAGACCCTCACGCTCGTAGCCACGCTGAACGAGAGTGCCCGCAGCGAGCTCTTCGTCACGACGCTGGACTCGACAAAGACGACCGAGATGGACAGTATCGTCACGCTCGCCGCCAGCGAGATCGACCGGCGTGCAGCGGAGTCGCCTGTGGAGAACGCGATCGCGTCACTACTGGAGGACTGCCACCTACAGCGCCACCGCCGGTACCGCTTTCCGGAGCGACGTAGCTTTGCCGGGGTCAACCAGGCCGCCTACATGCTGCGAGGGCTCGCCCAGGCAGGGTGAGCGGAGGGCCAGCGGGGTAGTAGGGTGAAGCTGGTGGTCGTGATCGGCCTAAGGAGCGCGGGGTGAGCAAGGCCGCGAGGCTCCGACGCGAACGCGCGGCCAATGGGCAAGCCGCTCCCGCTCAGGAGGAGCACCTCCTGAGCGTGTTCGGCATCGCGAACCTCGACGGGTTCGAAAGCCACCTCGAGCAGCATCCGCGCCTCACTAACGCCGCCACGATCGCGCAGCTCGCACGCTACGCCCGCGACCCTCGAGGCGCGCCCTTCCGGGACCTCGCCGACCTCCTCGCGGCAGACGCCGCCGACCGGCCCGCGGCCTGGCGGCGCTTCCACGCCACCGTGGAGAGCCGCGACACGCTCATCGCACAGCTCAACGAGGAGGCCCAGGCGATCAGAACACTCCTCGTCGGAGGCCACACCGGCCAGGCGCTCACCCGCTCGGAGGCGGCACTCTCCACAGCACAGGACGCCGGGCTACCCCTGTCCGCCGGCGAGTTCCACACTCTTCACGCTCGCGCCGTCACCCAGAAGCCAGACCTGGACCGCGCGAGCGCTATGAACGCCGCGATTGCGGAGTACGAACAAGCACTCACGCTCACGCAACACTCCGGTCAGGCCGCGGAGATCCGGATGCAGATCGCGCTTGCGAACGCGCAGAACCCAACAGGGGACGCGAGCGAGCGGATCGCCGCCTCCCTCTCGATGCTCCGAGACATCCTGGAAACGCTTGACTCCGCGACGTCGCCTGACACCGTATCCCTGATCCAGACGAACCTCGCGAGTGCACTGCTGCGCCACCACCACGGACTCGACCGCGTAAGCGAACTTCGAGGCACGTGAACTCTGTGTCGCGGCGCTCACCCAACGCTCACCCCGAGGTGACCCCTACGACTGGGCGCACACACAGCTGAACCTCGCCGGAGCGCTCGAGCAGCTCGCCGAACTCGGCCACGGAACACCCCAGGAAGCCATCGACGCCTACAGCGAAATCATCGACGAGGTCGAACACATCCCCGAGCGCTGGCTCGTCGGGTTCGCGCACTTCTCCCTCGGGCGGCTCTACAACCACGCCGCCAACCCGAACCCACAACAGATCGTGCGAGCCTCGGAAACCAAAACACCCACACCGGAGCCCGAGGAGATGCTCCCCCTCGCCCTTGAGCATCTACGTGAAGCGTTACCCGACACCACGCAAGCCCCCGAATCGCTACACCACGCCCACACGCTCGCCGAGCTCGCGAACGTCGAGGACCAGCTCGGCGAGAGCCGGCACGCGCTCGCCGACCGTTCGCTCAGCCCATTCGAGCTGACCGAGATCGCGAAGCTCCACACCCGCCTGGCCGTCGCTTCTGCCTGTGAGACCGCCCACTCCGAGCTCACCGGGCTCGCTGAGGAGGTCCACTCCATCGCCGTGATCCTGCTCGCCGCCGGCAGCGCCTGCGCGATCGCAACACAGTGGGCCGTCAACGACGCGTCCACCGCGATGCTCATGTCCCATCTCTACGACCTTATGATCACACAGCGGCTGCGACCACCCGAGGCGCTGCGCGCGGCACAGCTTTGGATGCGCGACCTAGACGCAAGGGAAGAACAGGAGTTCCTGCGCGCCCACCCCGCGCTTGCACGCGACATCGGATCGCGCCGCGCGCGAGGAGAGCACATCGGCGCGCCGGTGGAGACACTCGACGCCACCGGCAGGTTCAGCGACCCCGTCTACTGGGCGCCGTTCGTCGCGATCGGCGCGTGAACACGGCGGCTCACATAAGCCGCCGTGTCGCCTAGCCTCCCTTGAGGCGCCGGAAACCGCACGCTCGGGCAGAACCAGGGCGACAGCCAGTAGCCACCCTTGGCGGCTGACTTCGTACTCGAAGCCAGACAGGTCCGCGACGCGGTCGGCCCGGCTGAGGCGAGCAAATCCATAGCGTGCAGAGCCGGTTCCTTGGTGTCGTCTGGGCGGTGCTTCCTGCCAGCGATGATCCTTCTCCATTCGCCGTCGTAGACGATTCCGCCCGCGACGCGCTCAAAAACCAAACGAGGGTGACAAACCGTGAGGAGGAGTTCATGCCGCACAATCGGGGAACACGACGTAAGCCGCGCTACGTGGGGCTCGTCTCGTACAAGGGCCACACGAAGTGGGTGGGCACGCACCCCTCGATCGCGGCCTACAAGCAAGCCGAGCGCGAGCGGCTGATCGAGCTGCGCGAAGAGATCGACCTCGCCGAGGACCCGCGAATCCCGACCGTCATTGAGTTCGCCGGTGCCGTGATACACGAGGACGGCAAGATCACGATGACCTGGCCTGAGGGTCAGCGCACGCTCAAGGAGACCGGGCGCCGGCCGAGCACCGTCAGGCTAATGCAAGAGGGCCTGAAGCCGCTCGTTCGAGACTTCGCAGACCGCCAGCTCGACAGCTTCAGCCGGCAGGAGGCACTCACCTGGGTGCTACCCCGCTGGCGTTACGTCCAGCAGTCTGTACGCCAGTTCTTTAACCACGCCGTCGACCGCGGGTTCATCCCCCGCAATGTCTTCACACACCTGGGGGTACGCAAGCGAACACGCCGCGTCGACAGGCCCGACTTCGAAGTGATCAGCAACACACAATACGAGCGGCTGCGTAGGTGCGCCCGCTCGAGCCGAACCGACAGCTACGGGCTGGTCCTGGAGGGCGCGATCCTCGCTATCGGCGAGGCTGCCATGCGCCCGGGCGAGATCTTTGCCCTGGACCACAGCGACGTCGACTTCACCACGGGCATCATCCATATTCGTCGTCAGCTGGACCTGGCAAGCGGCGTTACCGACTGGCCCAAGGACGATGAGCCGCGAGACATCACGATGACCCCGGCGCTACGCGGCCATCTGGAGATCATGCCCAGGCTCAGCCCGGAGATTCTCTTCCCTACCCCTCGCGGCTGCTATATGCGACGCAGCACGTGGTCCGCGCACTGGCACTCGGTGCGCGCCGCCGCACAGATGCCGGCCCTCGAGTTCTACGAACTCAGACACCGTGCGCTCCAATGGATGATCGACCCACCCGACGACGGCGGACTCGGCCTGGACATCCAGACGGCCGCCCACATCGCCGGCCACCGCGACGGCGGCTACCTTATCTGCAGCACCTATTCAAAGCTCGCTGAGCACCGGGCTCTGGCCCGCACGCGGCACGCCATCGATACCTACCAGCAACGCGTATAGGAAACCCCCCACACCAGCAGCCAGGGCTGGCGGGCGTGGCGCAACCACTCCGCTGCTAGGGACCTCTGACCTGGGAGCGCTGAGCGCTCAGTCGTTGAGCATCCAGGCGATGAAGGGCGCGGGGACTGCCCACACCTCGCCGCTGGTGTCGAGCAGACCGCGCGTGGCGAGCACTCCCGCGCCGAGGGCCGCGCGGAGGGTGAGCGCCTCGCGCCTCCAGCCAGCATCGATGTACTTTCCCTCGAAGCCCAGCCCGCCCATGCCCGGGCCACAGAAATCCACCTCCTTGCCGGAGGTCTTCTGGTACATGACGTCGCTGAAGTGCGCGTAGGAGCCGGGCTGCTCGCGCTCGATGTTCCGCAGCAGCTCGATGCCCAACTGCTGCTCGCTGAGGACCGAGGCATCGGCCTCAGCGAGCGCTCCCTGACTACGCAGGGACGCCAGGCGTGCCAGCAGGGGGTCGATGAAGTAGTACTTGGACTGGGCCGAGAGCTTCGGTGTGTTGCCCTCGCGCCGGTGGCAAGGCCACGCTAGATATGCGAAGACGAGATCCTGCAGCCGCGCCTTGGCGGTGTGGTGGCTCTCTACGCCGATGTCCCCCCGCAGGGACTCGATCGCCAACGGACTGCTCAGACTGCGGGTGAGGCGCACGAGCATCGCCTTTACCTGCGCCGGGCTGGTGCCGGCACCGCGCAACGCCTCGCCGGCCGTCACGTCCCACAGCGCACGAAGGAAGTCCTCCTGGACATCCCCGTATGCCAACTGGTCGCTGACAGCGCGAGGGAAACCGCCCACCCGCAGATAGAGCTCCCAGGTAGACAACAACGCGTCCAGCCACGGGAGCAACCGAGTGAACGCGGCATCGACCTCGGGCGACATGAAATCGCGAGCCCTCACCGGCTCCGGTCGCGGCAACTCGCCCAGCCCGATTGCCTGCGCGAAGCGACGGAAGCCCATCGGCAGCAGGAGACGATCTGAGTGACCCGCGCCTCCGAGCCGGCCCGCCAGCTGCTTTTGCGCGTCGGCCAGGTCACGCGCCGAGGATCCAGTCAGGACGACACAGTCCCCGCCGAACGCGGTGTTGTCGCGCAGCCACTTGATCGCCTCGGGCCACGCCGGGACACTGGTGATCTCATCCAGGAACCAGTAGCGCTCCCCGTCCAACCCTCGCGTGAGCACCTCGCGCCCCGCACTGATGAGGCGCTGCAGATCTCCGCGACCAAGCTCGTCGCAAGCGAAATGGATGATGCTGCGCGGCTCCACTCCACTGTGGAGCAGCCGTGAGATCGCTCGCTTGACCTCCAAGCTCTTGCCGACCCGGCGCGGACCGCGCAACACATACAGCCCATCGGGCACGACACCGGACAGCGGCGAAGGATCATAGTCCAGTGTGGTGGCCGTCAGGACACGTAGATCGCGATCCTTGTGCTCCCACTCAGGGTCGCGCCACCACGCGTTCCCGGCCGCCAGGGCGCGTGTCAACTGACCCTCGTTCACGCCCCCACCCTAACATAAACGCCGAAAACCCGTGGGATTTCGGCAGTCAAACATAGATAAGCCGTCTGTTATCGGCGCGGAACGCGAACTGCTCTGCAAAAGAATCGAGCCCCATGCTGCAATAGAACCGCAATACGTAACTACCACCCGAAGTACACCGACCGCACCCACAGACCCCAAACGTCCGCAAAATGCGAGCTTTTCGGCTCTGACTGGCAACTTTACACCGGGGACCTCTCCGGGACAATTGATACAAAAAAACCCCGCAAAACGGGGGGTCTTTAGGCCAACAAAAATAAGCGAAAATCGGGGAGACAGGATTTGAACCTGCGACCGCCCGGCCCCCAGCCGGGTGCGCTACCAGACTGCGCCACTCCCCGTGGCTATGCGCAGAGCCTACCCCGTCGAGCGCTCAGAGCGGGCGACGGGAATTGAACCCGCCCTTAAAGCTTGGAAGGCTTTCGTGCAACCACAACACTTCGCCCGCATGCCCTTTCGCCATCTTACCGGCGTTGTCACCGTGCCTGCCAGGACCGACCTCCATCCGCTCCCAAAACGAGCTCAACGCCCCGGGCCACCTTTCCGCTCCTCCACCGGGACCTCTCCAGTCTCCCCGGCCAGCCCCGGCGGCGGCCACGGCCCGAACCAGTTGTCGCGCGCCCCGTCGAGCGTCACCGTAGACCCGTTGAACGCCCGCCCCAGCGGCGAGGCGAGCAGCGCCACGAGCCAGGCGTGCTCGTCGACCTCGCCCAACCGCTGGAGGGGCACGGAGCGCGCCATGCCGGCGCGCAGCGCCGTGGGGTACTTCTGCAGCGCATCGGTCGCAAAGTGCCCGGCCGCCACCGCCGTGACGACAACGCCGTGACCGGCCCACCGCGACGCGAGTTCCCGCGTGAGCGCCTCGACCGCGGCACGGGCGGAGCCCGAGTGCGCCATGCCCGGCATCCCGTTATGGGGCGAGAGGGTCACGTTCACGATCGTGCCCCTGCCCCCGCCCCCGCCCCCGCCAGCGTCGGCGCCCCCTCCAACGCCCACTTTCCCTCCAACGCCCACTGTCTCGCCAGCCCCGAAGACCCCGCCAACGCCCGCGGCCTCACCAGCCGCCACAGGCGAGAACGCGAGCTCGAATGCGGCTTCGGCCATGTTGAGCATCCCGTCCACATTCAACCGCCAGACGGCGCGCCAGCCCTTGGCGGCGATCAGCTCGGCGGGGCTGAAGAACTGTCCGCCGGCATTGTTCACCAGCAGGTCGAGCCGGCCACGACGCTCGATCACGTCGCCCACCAGCCGCTGCGCGTCCCCACGCTCGCGCACGTCCCCGACGATCCAGTCCGCTTCGCCGCCGATCTCGCGGATCTCCGCAACCCCCTGTTCGAGCACGTCCGCGCGGCGTCCCGCGACGGTCACGGCCGCGCCGCAGCGCGCGAGCTCTAGCGCAGTGGCCTTGCCCAACCCGGTGCCACCACCCGTGACGAGCGCCGCGCGGCCGCGCAAAAGACCCGGAGCGAAGATCTCGGAGCTTCGGTCGGGTGAGCTCATCGCAGGCGATCATATGGCGTCGATGCCACGGTGCCGATGGGAACGCCCCGCGTGTCCGTCCCCCCGCCCGGCTAGGGTTTCGTCCGTGTCGCACAGGCCCCTGGCCCTCGTGTCCGTGCTCGCCATCGGCGACTACCTGCTGTGGAACTGGTCGCTGAACGGCAACCATGACGTGCCGGCGCTCGTCTCGGGGCTTACGCTGCCACCGCTGGCGATCGCGTTCATCTGGCTGTTCGCGCTCAGCGCCATGCGCCTGCTCGCGCACACCGTCAACCGCTCGCGCCCCCCGGCGCGAGGCGTTGCCGAGGTGCGTGTGTCGCAGGGAGTCCGTGAAGCCGCGGTTAGCGGCGGTGTCGGCGGTTCGGTGGGAGTCGAAGACGGAGAGCAGAGGCGCCTGCCACCACCGTCGGCCGATGCCGCTGCTCGATCCCGCGGCAAACTCGCCGCCTGAGGCATGAGCCGAGACGGCGGGCGAGGTCCGTGAGCGATCGTCCTCGAAAGGGGCTGCTCCGCTCTCGCCGTGTCCGGATGGGGCTCGCGGCGGCGATCGTCGCGATCGCGGCGGTGGCGGTTGCGGGCTACGAGTACGAGCAGCAGCGCACCGGCAGCGTCTACCATCCGCACGCGCGGTTCATCCCTCAGCCGACGCCGAAGCTGCCGAGCAAGGGGCCGGAACGTTTTGCGTGGCCGCTGTACGGCTACACGAAGAACCACACGCGCTTCTTCCCCGCTCCCGCGCGCGTGCACCCGCCGTTCAAACGACTGTGGGTGCGCAACAGCCACGCGCTGCTCGAGTTCCCGCCGACGATCTACGGCAACCGTATCTTTCAGCTCGCCGACAACGGCGTGCTGAGGGCGTTCGACAAGCAGAGCGGACAGATCATCTGGTCCAAGTCCCTCGGCCTGCTCTGCGCTTCCACCCCGGCAGTCACGTCGAACACGCTCTACGCGACCGTCCTCTCCACCGGCCATTCGCGCCATCCGGGGCGCATAGTCGCGTTGAACTCCGCCACCGGCGCGATCCGCTGGTTTCGCTCGCTGCCCAGCCCGAGTGAGTCCTCGCCGCTGGTGGACGAGGGCCGCGTGTTCTTCGGCTCCCAAGACGGCATGGTCTATGCGCTGCGAGCGAACGACGGGCACGTCGTCTGGACCTACCGGGCGGGCGGTGCGGTCAAGGCCAGCCCAAGCCTGTCCGGCGGGACCCTCTACTTCGGCGACTACTCCGGGCACGTGCAGGCGGTCTCGGAGCAGACCGGGCGGCGGCGGTGGGTGAGCGGCTCCGGCGGCGCGCTGCTCGGCAGCGGCACGTTCTACTCGACCGCCGCGGTCGTCTACGGCCGAGTGTTCCTCGGCAACACCGACGGGCGCATCTACGCGTATGACGCCTCCTCCGGCGGACTCGACTGGGCGGTGCAGACCGGCCATTATGTGTACGCGTCCCCCGCTGTCACGAACGCCCCGGGCCTCGGCCCCACGATCTATCTCGGCTCCTACGACGGGACGTTCTACGCGCTCAACGCCCGCTCCGGGCGGATCAGCTGGAAGTTCGACGCCCACGGGCGCATCTCCGGCTCGGCGACAATCGTTGGGCGTTATGTCTACTTCGCCGACCTCGGCGAGCACCGTACCTACGGCCTCGGCATCTCCACCGGCCGCGTCGCGTTCGAACTGCACACGGGCGCGTTCGACCCGGTGATCAGCGACGGCAAAAACGTCTATCTGACGGGCTACACCGCGCTGTACGGGTTCGCCCCCCGTTACACGGGCCCGGCGCAGGACGTGCGCCCGCCCGCGAAGGCGCCGCTCAGCGAGAACCGCGCGGCGACGACGAGCGTGCCCTCCGCACCGGCCGTCACCGACGTCCAGCCACCGGGCGCCGGGCGTACGCAACCAATCCCCCGGGTGAGAATGAAGTAGGGGGTGTAGTGCACGCGCACGAGCAAGCTGCCGGGTGCGGAGGCGCGCAGCCTGAACGAGTCGTGGCCAAGCGCCGTCAGTCGCCCGGGGCCAGTCGCAAGCGGCGTGGGCGCGCGCACGGCATAGACCCGCCAGTGCGCGCTCGTGAAGACCGCTCGCAGATACGCCAGGCCGTGGCGGATCAGGCGACCCTCCTGGGCGGATGAGGGGTCGAGCGGGGTGTCGGGCAGCGCGACGTAGGCGATCGCCTGCGCGTGCAGCCAGCGGTCGTAGCCGGCCGCGGTCAGCCCCGGAGTGAGCAGCACCCGGTCGAAGCGGTCGTCCAGTTGCTTCTCCCAGCCACGCGCGAGCGAGACGGACGGCGCGAGCAGAGCCGCCTCCCAGTGCGACCGGGTCAATGGCACCTCTACGCGCACCGGCGCGGCGAGGGTCGCGAGAAAGCGTTTGACGGGCGCGTAGTAGGAGGCTTCGGTCGAGGGATTGCCGGCGACGGCGAGCGTCTCGCGCACCGCTCCCCACATCACCCACACCGCGATCGCGCACAGCGCGAGGGCCGCCACTGGCGTCGAGCAAGCAATGACACGCGCGCGGGCGAGCACGGATGGGGAGTCGGCGTCGGCCGCGATTCGCGCGCGCGCGCGAGCAAAGACGCGACTGGAGGGCCTGACGAACGGAGGGGCGACGGGACGAGCGGGTGACGGCTCGGGTACGTCGCCTGTGAGTAGAGCGCACAGCAGAAGCGGCCCGGCGAGCAGGACGGCGTAGCGCTCGATGTTGCTGCCCATCGGCGTGCGGATCAGCAGGCAGAGCAGGCAAACCGATAGATAGACGAAGCCTCCGAGCCGCAGCAACGGCTGGGCCGTGGGAAGCGCCAGCAGGAAGGCGAGCACGACGAGGACGGTCGCGGCGAAGGAGAGGAACGGATAGGGCTCGACGCCGCCCTCGGGGAACAATGCGGCGAGCGGCGCCACCACAAACGCGGCGGGCACGGCGAGCACGAGCGCGGACCGCGGAGAGCGGGCGTGCAGCGCGTGCGTGACGCCGGCCAGCGCCAGCAGCACCCCGGCGACGGGGCTGGCGGCCGCGCACAGCGCCGCGAGCGCGGCCGCGAGGAGAACATGCCGGCGATGCAGCGCGAGCACGGCGCCCAGCGCGAAGGAGACGCCGAAGGCGAAGGTGAGACGCCCGATCCACACGTCGCCGACGGCGGCGAGCGCGAACCACGCCGCGCCCCAGCGCGCGGAGGGTCCGAAGATCGACAGCGCGAGACGCTCGAACAGCGCAGCGGAGGCGAGCGCGGACAGTACCGCGAGCAGGCGCAGGCCGAGCAGCGAGGCCAGTGGCGGGAACAGGAGGCTGTACCCGGGCAGGTCGTGACCGGCGTACCAGTGCTCGTCCCAGACGGCAAATCCGACGTGGTTGAACAGCCCGGTGCGATACACCTGGGCGGCAAGGTCGGGGGTGCGCGGTGCCGCGATCCACCAGATCGCGAGCAGCGCAGCGGCGAGAAGCGGCGCGAGCGGCGGCCGGGCGGTGGGAAGATCGTCCGGGGTCCGGTGTGCTACCCCACCGGACCCCGGCACACCCGCCGAGCGAACGACGGGCCCGTACGTGTGGGAACCGTCGAGGGAGCCAGAAGTAGCTCTGATGTGCACGTTGGCTTTCAAGATGGCGAGCCCACGCGCGAGAGCGTCAACCCGGGAGACTCCCCGAGCGGTGCGCGTGCGCGGGCAATCGCGCTCGCGAAACGGGCAGGGTCGTCGGAGTCAGAAGGTCGCCGGGGCCACGACGGTCGATAATCGGGGGCACGGAGATGATGATGACGAGGAAGAGGACAACGGATCGGAGCCGGCCCGCCGGCCGCCGCTACAGGCGCCTGGCGCGCAGCGGTGCAGCCTTGGCCGCAATGTGCGCCGCGGTAGCGGCGAGCGGGTGTGCGAGCACCGGCCATCCGCGGGGGATCGCCGCGGGCGAGCTGGCCGAAGCGCAGACGTTCCCCTACTACAAGGTCTACTGGGCAGGGCCGGCCTTCGCCGGGCAGCCACTGGCCGCCGCGGACGGCCAGAGCGGCTACCTCAGCACCGTCGGCGACAGCGTGTACTACGGCGACTGCGTGCACGGCAAAGGCATCTTCGGCGGCGGCAGCTGCCTGCTGCCGCTGCAGGTCACCACGGTGATCTACCGGTTGCACTCCAACGCAGCGCTGGGACCGCAGCGCAACATCGTCGTGCGCGGAGCGCCCGCTACCGTGTACGACGAAGGCCGCTCGATCGAGATCTACAGCGGGCGGGTGACGATCGACGTCTTCTCCGACACGTTCGCCCATGCACAGGCGGCCGCGCAGGAGCTGCTGCCGCTGAACGCGCCCGGCTCGGCCGGCGGAGACCTGCCGCCGCCGGTCTACTGTCCCGGCCTGTCAGGGCCGCAGGATGCGCGGGTGAAAAGCGTGATGGAACACCTGCCGGGACGGATCTGCCAGAAGGCAGACGCGGCCACGGCGTTCGCCAATAGCCTCACCCGACAGCTCGCAACAGCTCGCCCGACAGCCCGCACAGCCTCACCCAAAAGCCCAACAGCTCGCCAATGGCCTACCTACCCGGGGGCGGCCGGGGCGACCGGCGTGCCGATCTCGCGGCGCAGGCTGAGGAACGCCAGCGAGCCGATCACGGCGGGCACCCACAGGGAGATCGCGCGGTAGACGATCACCGCGCCGATCACGGCCGAGGCCGGGCGGACGTCGAACAGCAGGAGCATTCCGACCAGACCGCCTTCGACCGCGAGGAAGCCGCCTGGGACGGGGACCGAGTTGGCGAGCATGCCGACGAGGTAGGCCATCGCCACGACCCAAAAGGAGGGCGTGTGACCGAACGCGACCAGACAGGCGTAGAGGACGAGGTTGTCCAGCAACCAGTAGGCGACCGCCCCGATCAGGCGCCAGTCGTGTTCGCGGATCAGTCGCACGGCGTCTTCCACGCCGCCGCTGAGCGCGGTCAGCGCGACCGCCACGCGACCGTGCTCGCGCGGTTTGCGCGCGGCGGCGCGCCGCGCCCACGCAGCGATTGAGAGCGTTCCCACGATGCTCGCGAGCGCGACCGCAGCCGGCAGTAGCGTCAGCAGGGGATTGCGCGAGCCGGGGAGCAGACCGAGCCACATCGGCAGGCCGATCAGCACGACGGCGCCGACGTTGACGACGCTCGTGAGCGCGAAGATCAGGACCGAGCGCTTGGCGATCCGCGCCACCGATATGCCCTTGCTGCGCAGCACCCACGCCCCCAACGCGATACCTGCAATCCCGCTGACCGAGACGACAGAGTTGACCGCGAGCTCCGCCAGGGACAGGCGGGAGGTAAGGCCCTTGCCGAGACGGCCGAAAACGAGCTCGAACAGCACGACGTAACCCACGCACGAGAGCACCTCGAAGATGACCCCGACGACGATCCAGGCGGCATTCGCGTGCGCGATCCGGTCGCCCGCCGAGTCCAACCCAGGCACGCCAAACAGCAGTGCGGCAATGATCGCGAAGAAGATCGCGAGGCTGATGATGGAGTTGCGCAGCGTGCGCGACTGCGCCGCAAGCGCCCCGTCTGCCCGATCGGGCAGGGTCTGGTCCTCAGCGATTGTCTCTGCCCCCGCGACGTACGGTGAAATGCATGCGCTTCGCTTTCTTTCAATGACCCATGTGCCGCTTGGGCCACGGTAGCCTCACTGGGAGACGTTCCCCGTTCTGCGGCGTTTACAAGCCGGATGAATCGGCGACAGGCGTCCGTATATGACCGTGACCGAACAATTACCACGCATCCTTGTCGTCGACGACGAGCCGGCGGTCCAGAGCGCGCTGTCGCGCGCGCTCGCGTTGGAGCGCTACGAGGTGGCGCTGGCCGACGACGGACGCGAAGCGCTCGAGCGCCTCGGCAGCGCCGCATACGAGGCGGTGATCCTCGACATCGCGATGCCCTATGTGGACGGTCTGGAGGTCTGCCGACGCCTGCGCGAGGGCGGCGACAGGACACCGGTGCTGATGCTGACCGCGCGCGAAGAGGTCGACGACCGCGTCGCCGGGTTGGACGCGGGCGCTGATGATTACCTCGTCAAGCCGTTCGCACTGCGCGAGCTGCTCGCACGCGTGCGCGCGCTGTTGCGTCGAGCGAGCGAGGAGGACGAGCAGGAGGGAACGCTGACGTTCGAGGACCTGCGCCTCGACCTGCTCGCCCACGAGGCGTGGCGCGGCGAGCGGATACTGCAGCTCACGCGCACCGAGTTCCTGCTGCTCGAGATGTTCCTGCGCCATCCCCGCCAGGTGCTCACCCGCTCGGCGATCTTCGAGCACGTCTGGGGATACGACTTCGGCGCGACATCCAACTCGCTGGGCGTCTACATGGGCTATCTGCGTCGCAAGACCGAGTCTGGCGAGGAGCCGCGGCTGCTCCACACGGTGCGCGGCGTCGGCTACGTGCTGCGAGGTGGCGCATGAGCTTTCGCCGGCGCATCACCCTCGTCTCCGCAGCCGCCGTCGCGATCGCGGTGGTGCTCGCCTCGGTGCTCACCTACCTGCTGACCTCCCATCAGCTGCACGGCCAGATCGACACGCAGCTGAGCAGCCGCGCCGACAGCCTGAGGCTCGTCGCGCACAGTCCCACACGCACCTCGCGCAGCCCGCTGGTGAACCTGATCAAAAGCCAGGATTCGAGCCAAACCCGGCGACAGAGCCGGCACTCGAATCGGGCGCCGGCAAAGGGCTCCACCGCAGCGACGGGCGCAGGTCCACTGAACGACCTGCCGCCACGTCCGGGCCAGGTGCGCGGCTACCAGCAGCTGATCGACTCGCGCGGTCACGTCCTGTTCCGCTCCTCCGCGAACGTGACGCTCCCGGTCGATGCGCACACCCGCGAACTGGCGTCGGGCAAGAGCGGGCCGTTACTTCCGGGATGCGCGCGTGAACGGCATCCACGTGCGCATCCTCGCCGAGCACATCGCGCCCGGTCGAGCCGTGCAGGTAGCTCAGCAACTGACGGAAGTCGACACGCTGCTGCGCCACCTGCGCCTGATCCTGGCGCTGCTCGACGTCGGCGGGATCGCGCTCGCGGCGCTGCTCGGACGGCTGGTCGCAGGCGCCGCCGTGTGGCCGCTGAAGCGTCTCACCCAGGCCACCGAGCACGTTACCGAGACCCAGGATCTGAGCGAGCGGATCGACACCGTCGACGGCGAGGACGAGCTAGGACGGCTGGCGATGAGCTTCAACGCGATGCTCGACGCGCTCGAGCGCTCGATGGGCGCGCTCGACGAGTCCGTGCACGCGCAGCGTCAGCTGGTGGCGGACGCCTCGCACGAGCTCCGCACGCCGGTGACGAGCCTGCGCACCAACATCGAGATCCTGCAGCGTCAAGCGCACGACATGGATCCGGCCGAGCAGCAGCGGGTGCTGAGCGACGTGGTCGAGCAGACCGAGGAGCTGACGCTGCTGATGAACGACCTGATCGACCTCGCCCGCGGCGAGCAGCTGCGCACCGACACCGAGGACGTCCGCCTGGATCTCGTGGTCGGCGAGGTCGGTCGAGCGCATGCGCCGAAACGCGCCCGCAACATCGTTCCAGCTGGACCTCGAGCCGACGATCCTCGCCGGCCTGCCGGCGAGGCTGGAGCGGGCCGTGGTGAACCTGATCGACAACGCGATCAAGTACAGCGCCGCCGGCGAGCCGGTCGAGATCCGTCTACGCGGCAAGGAGCTGACCGTGCGCGACCACGGCCCGGGCATCCCGGCTGAAGACCTGCCGCACGTCTTCGATCGCTTCTACCGCGGCGCCGAGGCGCGCGGGCGTCCCGGCTCGGGGCTGGGTCTGGCGATCGTGCGCCAGGTGGCAGGACAGCACGGCGGGAAGGTCACCGCGGCGCCTGCCCCGGGCGGGGAACGCTGATGAGCCTGTGGCTGCCCGGCGCTGAAGAGGCCGATCCCGAACCGCATGACTCGTTGTCGGGCGAGGCCCCTACGCCCTCGCGCTATACGCCCGTGTGAGCCGTCCGCGAACGCGCTGAAACACCGGCCGTGGGGACGCTTGGCCGGGGATCCCTCCGATCGCATGCTCGGCGGTCGCAGCCTGCGAGTCAGCCTTGTGGCGACACCCCCGCTCACGAAAGAGCGCAGGCGAGATCCCGTAGCAGCGATGAAACGCACGGGCGAACTGGGCTCCCTGCCGGTAGCCGACCAGGCGTGCGACGTGATGCACCGGGATCGCCGGCTGCTCGATCAGCAGCTCGGCGGCCGCCGCCATACGTCGCTCGAAGAGATCCTCCTTGAAGGTTTGCTCTCCGAACCGCGCGTACGCGCGCTGCAGCTGACGAGGTGAGCTCGCCAGCGCCCCGGCCACCTCGGCGAGCGTCAGCTCGCGGCGGTAATGACGCGCGACGACGACCCGCGCCAGCAGGTACAGCCGGCGATGCGCAGCGAGCGTCTCGGGATGCACATCCCCTTATCCGACCCCGCACCGGATAGGGGACATCCCTCGCCTAGCACCGCGCGAGCCGTAACGCCGCCGCCTACTCCTCGCCCAGCTCGAGCACCGCCAGGAACGCCTCCTGCGGGACCTCGACGCGGCCGACCTGCTTCATCCGCTTCTTGCCCTCCTTCTGCTTCGCGAGCAGCTTTTTCTTGCGCGAGATGTCGCCGCCGTAGCACTTGGCGATCACGTCCTTGCGAAACGCCTTGACGGTCTCGCGCGCGATCACGTGCGCGCCGATCGCCGCCTGGATCGGCACGTCGTACTGCTGGCGCGGGATCCGCTTGCGCAGCTTCTCGGTCAGCGTGCGGCCCATCTCGTAAGCCTTGTCGCGGTGCACGACCATCGACAGCGCGTCGACGGTGTCGCCGGCCAGCAGCACGTCGAGCTTGACCAGGTCCGACGGCTTCATGCCGCTCAGCTCGTAGTCGAGCGAGGCGTAGCCGCGCGTGCGCGACTTCAGCTGGTCGAAGAAGTCGAGCACGATTTCCGCCAGCGGCAGGTCGTAGGTCATCTGCACGCGCTCGGGCGAGAGGTAGTGCATGCCGGCGTGCTCGCCGCGGCGTTCCTGGCAGAGCTCCATGACCGCGCCGACGAACTCTTTCGGGGCGATGATCGACGCCCGGATGAACGGCTCGCGGATCTCGGCGATCGTGCCCGGGTCGGGCATGTCCGAGGGGTTGTGCACCTCGAGCTCCTCGCCGTTGGTGAGCGTCACGTCGAACTCGACCGAGGGCATCGTCGCGAGCAGCTCGAGGTCGTACTCGCGCTCCAGGCGCTCGCGCACGATGTCCATGTGCAGCAGGCCGAGAAAGCCGCAGCGAAAGCCGAAGCCGAGCGCGTCGGAGGTCTCCGGCTCCCAGCGACAGCGCGGCGTCGTTGAGCGTCAGCTTCTCCAGCGCGTCGCGCAGGTCGGGGTAGCGGTCGGAGTCGATCGGGAACAGGCCGCAGAAGACCATCGGCTTGACCTCGCGATAGCCGGGCAGCGCCTCGGTCGCCGGTCGCCCGCCGCTCCGGCCCGCTCACGCGCGCGCGGGTCGTCAGCGTGTCGCCCACGCGCAGCTGCGTGACGTCCTTGAGCCCGGTGATCAGGTAGCCCACCTCGCCCGCCGCGAGCTGGTCGGTGGGCATCATCTGCGGGCAGAAGAAGCCGATGTCGTCGATGTCGGCCTCGCGTGCCGGCCGCCATCGCGCGGATCGCCTCGCCCTTGCGAAACACGCCGTCGACGACGCGGATGTAGGCGATCACGCCGCGGTACTGGTCGAACTCGGAGTCGAAGATCAGCGCCCGCGGCGGGCCGTCCGGGTCGCCGGAGGGCGGCGGCACGCGCGCGATCAGCTCCTCGAGCACCTCGGCCACGCCCGTCGCCCGTCTTGCCGCTGATCTGCAGGATCGCCTCGGTCGGCTCGCCGATCAGCTCGCCCACTTCGCCGGCCACCCGCTCGGGCTCGGCGCCGGGCAGGTCGATCTTGTTCAGGCACGGGATCAGCTCCAGCCCCGACTTCGACCGCCAGGTAGGTGTTGGCGACCGTCTGGGCCTCCACGCCCTGGGAGGCGTCGACGACCAGCAGCGCCCCCTCGCAGGCCGCCAGCGAGCGCGACACCTCGTAGGTGAAGTCGACGTGCCCGGGCGTGTCGATCAGGTGCAGCTGGTAGGTCTCGCCGTCGGCGCCGTGAAGAACACGCGCACCGCCTGGGCCTTGATCGTGATCCCGCGCTCGCGCTCGAGGTCCATCGAGTCGAGCAGCTGCGCGCGCATCGCCCGCGCGGCCGACCGTGTGGGTCAGCTCGAGGATGCGGTCGGCCAGCGTCGACTTGCCGTGGTCGATGTGGGCGATGATCGAGAAGTTGCGGATGTGCGCTTGGTCCATGGGCTGTGCTACAGCGTAGAGCGCGCTAGCCTTAGATGCTCCGGCGGATCGCCAACTCGACCAGGATTCATTCAGCCGCGGCAACGCGTCCCCTCGGGCGGCGGCCTGTCCAGGTGTCGGGAGTGTCAAGCCGCCCAGGCGAAACACACAGTCCTGGGACGTATGTAGTAAGCGGCGATCTATGTCGGGCGCATGGCCGAGTGGAGGTCCCTAGCGGCCTCCGATCGGCCGGGTGGGCTTCGGTCCGACCCGACCTGCTCGGCACGCCCGGTCAGGCGCGGCCGAGCCGAGCGCGGATCAGGCGGCTGACCTGGTGGGCCTCGGGGACGCGCATCGCGAGCACCGCGCGCACGTACACGTACACGCCGGCCGCGCCGGCGGCGCCGACGCTGACGATCTGGGCGGGCAGCGAGCGCCGAGCAGCTCGTCGAGCAGGTTCCACACCACCCAGGAGACGCCCGCGAGCAGCGCCGAGGCGACCATGATCCGCACCGGTGATCATCGTCGTCTGCGCGCCTTCGAGGCGCCCGTTGAAGCCGATCCGCAGGCGGTGCAGCTGCAGCGCCGTCATCACGCGCGTTGGCGACCACCGTGCCGATGATCAGCCCGGCGATCCCGAGCGGCTTGTACAGGCCGACGCTGACGATGATGTCGACGACCATGTTCATCGCCGCCAGCCGCGTCGGGATCCACGGCCGCTGCACGGCGAAGAAGGTGCGCGTGAGCAGCAGGTTCAGGCCGCCGAACGGCAGGCTGAAGGCGAACCAGAACAGCGCGATCGAGACGAGGTGGGTGGACTCGCGCGTTGAATTGCGCCGCGCTCGAACAGCAGCCGCACGATCGGCGTCGCCAGCACGATCATGAACGCCGCCGCCGGGATCAGCAGCAGGTTGATCTGGCGCATGCCGTTGCCGACGCGCGCGGCGCATCGCGCCCGCGTCGCGGCCGGCGGCCATGCGGCTGAGCGTCGGGAACAGGACGGTGGCGACCGCCACGCTGAACATGCCCTGCGGCAGCATGTAGATGCGAAAGGCGTTGTCGATCGCGCGCGGCGCTTCGTTCGGAGACGAGCGTGCCGAAGACCGAGTTGATCAGCTGGTCGAGGTTGACGATGCCCAGGCCGATCGTGACCGGCAGCATCAGCGTGAACACCTGCCTGATGCGCGGGTCGTGCCAGTCGATCGTGAAGCTGCAGGCGAAAGTCGATCCGCCCGAGCGCGGCGAACGCCATCAGCAGCTGCACGAACGGTGGCCGCCAGGATCGCCGATCGCGTAGGCGTAGATCTGCGTCTTCGTGCCGCTGGAAATGCGGGCGCGAGCACGACCAGCAGCACGATGATCACGATGTTCCACACCGCCGGGGAGATCGCCGGGATCGTGAAGTGGTCGTAGGACTGCAGGACCCCGACGAGCAGGCCGTTCAGGCCGAGCAGCAGCACCACCGGGAACAGCACCTGCGAGAGCCCGACGGTCAGCAGGTTCGAGCTCGTGGCTGAACTTGGGGCCGGTGAACAGCGGCATGATCACGCCGGCGGCGAGGATGAAGAAGGCGGTGATCGCGCCGAGCCCGATCAGCATGATCCAGAACAGCGTCGAGGCCAGCCGAAGCGCCTCGCGCGCCGTCCCTTCTGGAGCAGTTCGGTGAACACCGGCACGAAGGCCGCCGACAGCGCCGCGTTGGCGAACAGGTTCGCCACCAGGTTGGGCACCAGGAAGGCGATCGTGAACGCGGAGGCCGGCCCGCTGGTGCCGAAGTAGCTGGCGAAGACGATTTCGCGCAGCAGCCCCGCGATCCGCGAGATAGCCCGTGCCGAGTCGAGAAGATCGCCGTGTTGCGCGCGACGCGGCCGCCACCCGGCGGCGCCGGGCCGGGCGGCTCCGCGGCGGCGGCTTCTGCGGTGGCGGACAAGGCCGCTATAGTACGGCGCTGCGCGGCGCGCCCGGCGATCCTCGTCGGCGCTCGCGGCATCCAGCTATGGCCAACATCCACTCACAGAAGAAGCGGATCCTGCGCTCCGAGCGCGAGCGCCTGGAGAACCGTCTGTACACCTCGGCGATCAAGACCTACTTCCGCCGCCTGGAGGCCACGTGGCCAGGGCGATGACCGCCAACGCCGAGACCGAGCATCGCGAGCTGGTCAGCACGATCGACAAGGCCGTCAAGCGCGGCGCGCTGCACCGCAACACCGGCGCGCGCAAGAAGTCCCGCGCCGCCCGCGCGCGCCGGCGCTGCCTCCGAGTAGCTCCAGCCGCTCGCCGGGCGATCTAGCGCAGTCGGCGATCGTCTCGATCGCGCGCAGCGCGAGCGTGTCTTCGTCCAACCGGCCAGCGACGAGCGGCCGGCGCTCAGCGGCGCCCCGCCGCGCGAGTCGAGCTCGAGGTCGGCCAGCGCGCCAGCGCCAGGCGCAGGCGCTCGGGGTCGGTGCGCGCCACGTCGGCGACGAAGCGCTCGGCGGCGCGCGCGGGCATGCGCAGCCCGCGCTTGATCTCGCCGACGGACTCGCCCGCCTGCAGGCGCAGCGCGATCGCGAGCGCGTCGCGCAGCCGCTGGGCCATCAGGTAGATCAGCCCGGACAGTCGCTCGCCCTGCCCGCGCAAGCGCAGGTAGGAGCGCGTCGCCTCGCCGCGCGTCGCCCCCGACGAGCGCGTCGGCCAGCGAGAATGCGCGCCACTCCGCCGAGTGGGCGGCACGGCCGTCGATGTCCTCGGCGCTCACCGGCGTCGCGGCGGCGTCGAAGCCGAGCCTGCGTCGAGACCGAGCCTCTCCTTCGAGCGCGAGCTTCTCGAGCTCGCGCAGCAGGCGCTGCTGGCGCTCGCCCACCTGCGCGACGAGCGCCTTCGCCGCCGCGGCGTCGAGCGCAGATGCCCAGGCGCGGCGCCCTGCTCGCGCACCCACTTGGCGAGCTCCCACGGCTTGACGGTCGCCTGCGCCACCACCTGGCCGCCGGCCCGCTTGACCGCCTCGTGGACCGCGGCGGGCGCCTTGGCCCGGCCCTCCTCGCGCGCGAACAGCGCGAGCGTGGTGTCCGGCGGCATCGCGCCATGCGCGGGCGCGAGATGCTTCTCGACGTCGTCCTGGCGCCAGCGCTCGACCCCGTCCACGAGGATCACGCGCCGGCCGATCGCGAGCGTCATCGCCGCGAGCGCCTGCGCGACGCCCGCGGGCGTCCCCGCCTCGCCCTCGAGCAGCTCGACGCTCGACGCGCCCCCCTCGCCACTTCCGCCAGGGCGCGCAGCCCCGCGCGCCGCTCGGCGACCGCGCCGTGATCGTCGCCGTGGATCAGATAGGCGGGCTTCAGCTCGGGCATCGCCCGAGTCTAATCCCCGCCCAGGCGCGCGCTATCGAACGACGAGATTCACCAGCTTTCCGGGCACGACTATCTCCTTGACGATCTCTTGCCCGTCGAGGTGCGCCTGCACGTTGGGCGCCGCCATGCACAGCGCCTTCAGCTCCTCCGCGCTCGCGTCGGCGGCAGCCTGCACGCGGTCGCGCAGCTTGCCGTTGACCTGGCAGACCAGCTCATAGGTCTCGCTCTCGAGCAGCGCCGGGTCGGCCTGTGGCCAGGGCTCCTCCCACACGCGCGCGCCGGCCAATTGCTCGTACATGTCCGCGCACACGTGCGGCGCGAATGGGAACAGCAGCGACGCCGCCGTGCCGAGCGAGAAGCGCAGCGTCTCCACCGGGACCGACTCGCGCAATCGCGAGCATTCGTTCAGCAACTCCATCACGGCGGCGATCGCGGTGTTGAACGCGAACCGGCGCAGGTCGCCGCTGACCTTCTCGATCGCCCAGTGCGTCTTGCGCACGAGCTTCAGATCGTCCCCGCTCAGGTCGATTGCTGTTCGAGTCGGCGCATGCGCCGACTCGCCGGACTGCACATGTGCAGTCCGGGGCAGGGTCGCATGCGACCCTGCCGACTGAGCCGCATGCGGCTCAGTCACCCTTTCAGCATTGGCGCGCTCCACCGTCTCGACCGCCAGTCGCCACAGCCGGCTGAGGAAGCGATGTACCCCCTCCATCCCCTCGTCCGACCAGTCGGCGTCCTGGTCGGGCGGGCCGATGAACAGGATGTAGCAGCGAGCCGTGTCCGCTCCGTAGCGCTCGACGAGCGCGGCCGGCGAGACGACGTTGCCGCGCGACTTGCTCATCTTCGCGCCGTCCTTCGTCACCATGCCCTGGGTGAAAAGCGCCTGGAACGGCTCCTGGAAGCCGAGGTGACCGAGGTCGGCGAGCGCCTTGGTGAAGAAGCGCGCGTACAGCAGGTGCAGGATCGCGTGCTCGACGCCGCCGATGTACTGGTCGACCGGCATCCACTCGTGCAGCACAGCCGGATCCCACGCGGCCTGGTCGTTGCGCGCGTCGCAGTAGCGCAGGAAGTACCACGAGGAGTCGACGAACGTGTCCATCGTGTCGGTCTCCCTGCGCGCGCTTCCCCCGCAGGAGGGGCAGGTCGTGTTCACCCACTCCTCCGCGGCCGCGAGCGGCGAGCGGCCTTTCGGCGTGTAGTCCTCGATGTCGGGCAGCACGCACGGGGAGCTGCTCCACGGACACCGGCACGAGCCCGCAGCGCTCGCAGTACACGATCGGGATCGGACAGCCCCAGTAGCGCTGCCTAGATACCAGCCAGTCGCGCAGGCGGTAGTTGACCGACGCGTGGCCCTTGCCCTCGCGGTCGAGCCACGCGACGATCGCGCTCAGGGCATTGCGATTGGGCATGCCGTCGAACTCCGAATGCGAGTTGATGAGCAGACCGTCGCCGGGGTATGGAAGGCCCTCCTCGGTGGTCTCGGCCGCGCTCGGGTCGGCCTCCGGCGCGGCGCTTGCCGGGCCTTCGATCACCCGCCGGATCGGCAAGTCATACGCGCGCGCGAAGGCATAGTCGCGCTCGTCGTGCCCGGGCACCGCCATGATCGCGCCCGTGCCGTACTCCATCAGCACGTAATCGGCCACGTACATCGGGATCTGCTCGCCGTTCACAGGGTTCGTCACCGTCCTGCCGAGCGGCACGCCCGTCTTCTCCTTCTCGGCGTTGCCGCGCTCCTCGTTGGACTCGTTCAAGGCGTGGTTTACGTAGTCGTGCACATCGCTTTCGTAAGGGGTGCCCTCCGCGAGTCGCGCCACGTCTGGGTGCTCGGGCGCCATCACGAAGAACGTCGCCCCAAACAGCGTGTCCGGCCTAGTCGTGAACACGGGGTAGTCGATCCCCAGTTCCTCGCATCTGAACGTCACCTCCGCCCCCTCGCTGCGTCCGATCCAGTTGCGCTGCATCGTCTTCACATGCTCGGGCCACGCGATCTCGTCGAGGTCGCCCAGCAGCCGCTCGGCGTAGTCGGTGATGCGCAAGAACCACTGCTCGAGTTGCCTGACCTCCACCAGCGCCCCGCAGCGCTCGCAATGCCCCTCCGCGTCGACCTGCTCGTTGGCGAGCACGGTCTGGTCGTGCGGGCACCACTTGACCGCCGCCTGCTTGCGATAGGCGAGACCGGCGTGAAACAACTCGAGGAAGATCCACTGCGTCCAGCGGTAGTACTCCGGCTCACACGTCGCCAGCTCGCGCGACCAGTCGATCGATATCCCCCAGCGACGGAACTGGCGCTGGAACGAGGCGATCGACTCGGCCGTCGAGTCGCGCGGATGCACGCCGGTCTTGATGGCGTGGTTCTCGGCCGGCAGGCCGAACGCGTCGTAGCCCATCGGGTGCAGCACCCGGCGGCCGATCCGGCGGTGGTAGTGCGCGATCGCGTCGCCTACGGAGTAGACCTTGAGATGGCCGATATGCGGCTCGCCGCTCGGGTAGGGAAGCATCTCGAGCACGTACGAGCTCTGCGCCCGGGCGCCGTCGCCGGGCGTGGAGGGGGCAGTCCCTTCGTTGGCGACCTCCCACGTGCGCTCGCGCGCCCACACCGCCTGCCAGCGGGGCTCGATCTCTTGCGGATCGTAACGGCTCTCGGACATCGAGAGCGGAGGTTAGCGTTCACCCTGGGACGGAACTTCGCGCCGGCCCTCTGTTCAGGAGAAGGACCGCGCGCGGGCGCGCAGAGCCGCGACGATCTCCGCCGGCGCCTGCTGCGGCGAGCCGGCGTCGAACGGCGGCTGGGGGTCGTACTCGATGCCGAGCTGGATCGCCTGCGCGACTTGCTCGTTCGCCACCCGCGCCGCCAGCGCCAGCGCCATGTCGATCCCGGCGGAGACGCCCGCCGCCGTGACGATCTTGCCGTCGAACACGACCCGGCCGCCGATCGCATCGGCACCCAGCCGCCCCAGCTCCTCGAGCGCGAGCCAGTGGCTGGTCGCGCGCTTGCCCTCGAGCAGGCCGGCGGCGGCGAGGATCAGCGAGCCGGTGCAGACCGAGGTGGTCCATGTCGAGGTCTCGTGCGCGGCGCGCAGCCAGTCGTGCACCGGGCCGCCGTCCATCAGCGCTTTCTGACCGGGGCCACCGGGAACGAGCACGATGTCCGGCGCGGCGAGCTCGGCAAGCGAGGCGTCGGCCACGAGCGCGAGCCTGTCCGTGTCGGTCCGCTTGGGACCGGGCTGCTCGGCGACGAACGTGACCGTCGCGTCCGGCAGGCGGCTCAGCACCTCATAGGGTCCGATCGCGTCCAAGGCGGTCAGTCGGTCGTAGAGCAGGATGGCGATATCCATGTGTACTCGTGTCTCCTTTGTGATGGTCAGGCGGGGGTCGGATAGAGGGCAGGAGCGTGGAACCGTCGGCGGTACTCGGCCGGCCCGACCTCGAACGCGCGCAGGAACACGCGGCGCATCGTCTCCCCCGTGCCAAAGCCGCACCGCGCCGCGACCGCGGCGATCGGCTCCGCGGTCTCCTCGAGCAGCCGGCGCGCCGCCTCCAGGCGCACCTGCTCGACGTAGCGGGCGGGCGTGACGCCGGTCTCCGTGCGGAACGCACGCGCGAAATGGCGCGGGCTCATGTGTGCGCGCGCGGCCAGCGCCTCGACCGACAGCTCGCTTGCGACGTTCTCCACCACGTGGCGTTGCGCTTCGCGCAACGGCTCGCGCGCGGGCTGCTGGGCGGCGAGCGTCGCGCTGAACTGCGACTGGTTGCCAGGACGGCGCAGGAACAGCACGAGATGGCGGGCGATCGTCAGCGCCGCGTCGCGGTCGAGGTCCTCCTCGACGAGCGCCAGCGCCAGATCCATGCCGGCCGTGACGCCGGCCGAGGTCCAGACCGGACCGTCGCGCACGAAGATCGGCTCGGGGTCGACGTGCACGGCCGGATGCAGGCGCGCGAGCTCGGCGGCGGCGGCCCAGTGCGTGGTGACGCGTCTTCCGTCGAGCACGCCCGCGCGCGCGAGCAGAAACGCGCCGGTACAGACCGACACTGTGCGCCTCGCCTTGGGGGCGACGTGCGCGATCCACTCGATCAACGCGCTGTCTTTCGCTGCCTCCATACAGCCCTGCCCGCCCGCCACGATCAGCGTGTCGATGTCTTGGGAAGCTCCGCTCAGGGCGGTGTGTGGAGCGATCGTCAAGCCGCTCGACGTTCGCAGCGGATCCCCGTCGCGGCTGAGGATCGAGATCTCATAGCCGCGCTCGTGGCGCGCCCCAGCCGCGATCAGCTCGCGCGCGCCTGCGAACACCTCGAGCGGGCCGGTGACGTCGAGGCTCTGCACGCCGGGATAGGCCACGATCACGATCTGACGTGGCTCGTCGCAACGACGGTTGATTTCGAGAAGGATGTCCATGACTCGATCATCGCTCAAGCCAGATCCGTCTGCAAGGACATATTTCCCACGTTTCCTGCCATCACTGATGGCGTGTCGATCCCGTTCGCGCCGGGCGACGGCGTTTCAATTCGTGCCCATCCCCTGCCGCGCAGTCATGGGCGACGCGCATCCACGACCCGACGAGCCGGTTTACCATGGGCGGATGGAGGGTGGATCGCATGGTGACGGCAACACTGAGGAGCCCGGTGGGCTGAGCGCCGCGCCCGGCCGCGTGACCGGAATCGTGGAGGCGGCCGAACGGGCCGCGGCCGAGCTGCGCGAGCAGGCCGAGGCACGCGCGCGCGAACGGATCGCCGAGGCGGACCGAGCGGCGGAGAATCGCGTGCTGGCGGCGGAGCAGGAGGCCGGAGAGATCCTGCTCGCGGCGCGCACGCAGGCGGAGAGCGCAAGAAACGAGGCGCTGGCGGCCGTCGGCTCGATCCGAGCCGAAGCGGACAGCGACCTCGCCGCCGCACGCGAGGAGGCGGCCGGTCTGCTCGCGCGCGCACACGAGCAGGCAAGTGAGCTGCTCGCCGACGCCCAGCGGGAGGTCGAGCAGGCGCGCGCCTCCGTGGAGGACGAAGGAGCGAGGGTGCGCGCCGCTGCGGAGGAGCAAGCCGAGCGGGTGCGCGCCGCCGCCGAGGAGGAGTCGGCGCGACTGACAGCCGGCTCGCGCGAGGAGGCGAACCGAATCGCCACCCAGGCGCGAGAGCAGACCGAACGGGCGCTGGCCGCGGGCGGCGAGGACCTCGAGCGACTGCGCACCGAGGCGCACGAGCAGGCAAAAGAGATACGCGCAAAGGCACGCGACGACGCGCGCGCGATCGTCAGCGAGTCGCACGTCGTCGCGCGCGAGGTCTTGCGCGACGGCACCGAGCTGTCGCGCAACCTGCGCGAGCTGTCGGTTTCCCTGCGCAACAACGCCGAGCGCATCCTGCGCGATGTGCGCCTCGCCCACGGCGGGATGACCGCCCGCCTCGACCAGGCCGGCCCGGGCGCACCGCGGGGCGAGGACGACGTGCGCTTCCCGCGCAGCAGCGCTCGCGACGACGACCCCGGAGACGACCTCGACGTGCCGGAGTTCATCCCGCCGGGGTGAGGCGGGCCGGTCGCGGGTTCGCCGCAGTTTCGGCACAGAGTTGGCACACCTGACACCCGCACGGCACACAAGACCACGTAGTTTGCGTAGAGATGAACGCGCTGACTCCGAGCCAGAAGGGTGCTGCGGCTGAGGCAGAGATCGCTGCAGCCGCGATTCGTCTGCGTCTCCAGGTGCTACGCCCGCTCGGTGAGGGCGGACGCTATGACCTGGCGATCGACATTGGAGAGAAGCTCCTTCGCGTTCAGTGCAAGTGGGCGTCGCGCGTCGGAGACGTGCTCACGGCCCGCTGCATCACGAGTCGACATACCCCGCACGGATACAAGAGAACGACATACACCGCCGACGAAGTCGACGCGCTCGCCATATATGCACCTGATACCGACCGCTGCTATCTCGTCCCGGTCGGCGAGATCGAAGGCCACGCGGCGATCAGCTTGCGCGTCGGGCCGACCCGCAACAACCAGGCCCAGTTCGTCCGCTGGGCAAAGGACTACGCCCTGGAGTCCGCCATCGCGCGCCACTGGGGCACACGTCCGACCCTTCCCGATCGCAACCGACAGCCAGGGGTCGAGGCGATACGATAATCCCGCTTGGGGCTATAGCTCAGCTGGGAGAGCGCCTGCATGGCATGCAGGAGGCCGAGGGTTCGAGTCCCTCTAGCTCCATTCCGAGAACACAACGCGAACCAGGATACGCGGATCCGATCGCCCCCAAACGTATCGGCGTCGACCATCGATCTAGGCCGGCCGTGAAGCGCCAAGCAGCGTGCGGATCGATTTGCGGGCGCCGGGAACCTTGTGCCCGGCTTCCATCTCGATCAAAGCCGCCTCCGAGGTCAACGCGACGATCAGGCGAGCAGAGATGCGCGCCGGTGTCATGCCGAGCGCGCGCATGCTCGGCTCGGCGAGCTGCGCGAACAGCGCCTCACGCTCCTCCATTGTCGTGGTGAGCGTGCTCTGAGCGCGGGTCTCAAAAACAAGCGCCTTGACCGCATGGTTTGTCAAACAGACGTCGAGATAAGCCTCGATCGCCGCCAGAAGCAGCTCGCGTCCCGCCGGCAGATCGGCGACGGCCCGCGAGACTGCCTCGGTCACCTGCGCATAGAAGCGCTGATGGAGTGCGTCGATAAACGACTCTCGATCGGTGAAATAAAGGTAGAAGGTCCCCTTCGCAACGCCGGCCTGAGCCGCAACGGCCGCCACGCTCAGTCCGGACAGCCCGTCACGCTCGGCGACCACCTCGCCCGCTCCGAGCAGGGTCTCCCGGGTCCGGCGCCCCTTGGGAGTCACAGGCGTGATCGGCGTGGCGTTGGCGCGGGTCTGCGGCGTAGCGTGCGATGCCATCCAAGCAACTATAGATGACTATATCGTCATAAAAAACTGACCACGAGGTCAGAAAGTATGCTAATCTGCCCGACGACTCGCCAGCCAATTCAGATCTCCGGAGAGAGCGCTATGAGCACTGAAGTCACCGCTGACACGCCTGCCCATCGGTGGCGTGCCGAGGCGCTCGGCGTTGAGGAAGAGCTGTCGCTGCCGGGCGGCCGGCTGCGGTATTTCCGTCGCGGCGAGGGCCCTCCGCTCGTATTCGCCCACGGATGGCTTGCCAACGCGAACCTCTGGCGCAAGGTGGTCGAGCGCCTTGCCGATCGCTTCACATGCATCGCCCTCGATCTGCCGCTCGGCGCCCACCGGGTCGCCATGGCTCCCGACGCCGACCTCAGTCCAGCCGGCTGTGGAGACTTGATCGCCTCGGCGTTGGCTGCGCTCGAGCTCGTAGACGTGACGCTCGTAGGCAACGACTCAGGTGGCGCTTACTCACAGATCGCTGTCGCGTCCGATCCTCAACGTGTCGCGCGGCTCGTGCTGAACTCTTGTGAGACGCCTTACAGCGAGTTCCCCCCTCCACCCTTCGATGGGCTGCCTGCCGCAGCGAAGGATCTTGCGACCCTGCGGCAGCTGTTCGAGGCCCTGCGCGACCGAGCGATCCGGTCGACCCCACCCGCCTTCGGCCTGCTCATCAAGCACCCTCTCGAGGACATCGTCTCCGATTCCTATGCGCTGCCGTGCGTCAGCGACCCCTCGATCTTGCGCGACACCGGCAAGGTGATGTCGAGCGCCGCCTCCGCGCCGGTGCAAGCGGCAGGGAGACGCCTCATCGCCGAGTTCAGACGCCCCGTGCTGTTCGCCTGGAGCCCTGAAGACCAAGTGTTCGCGCCCGCCGACGCACAGCGCTACTCCGAGGCGCTGACAGACGGGCGCATCGTCTTCATCGATGACGCGTACAGCTTCACCCCCGAGGACCAACCCGTTCGACTCGCCGAGGAGATCGCGAAGTTCGCAAAAGCCTAGCGGCGGTGGACGATCAGCACCGAGCCTCGCGAGTGCGCGGCGACCGCCTCGGCGACGCTCCCGAGCAGTACCCCGGCAAGCCCGGTGCGGCCGTGAGAGCCGAGCACGATCAGGCTCGCGTCGTGCTCGTCGGCGATATCGACGATGCCCTTCCAGGTGGGAGCTACCTCGACCTCCAGACCGCGTGCGTTGAAGCCCGCTGCCTTCGCCAGCGAGGCTCCGTCGGCGGCCGTCCGCGCCGCGGCCTCTCCGACGTCGGCGATCTCCGCGGCGTCGAGTCCAAGCGCGACGGTCGGCACGAACCCGACGTCGAACGGCTGCCAGACGGTCAGGACGAGCGCGTCGCGTCCAGGGGCGAGCTGCCGGCTTGCCTCATCGATCGCGAGCTTGGCCAGCTCGGAGCCGTCGTAGGCGAAAACGATGGCGCCATGTGACTGGCCGGCGCCGCTTTCGATGTCCTTTGTCGTCGTCATGCTGCCTCCTCGGCGAGCGCTTGATGCGGATGATTACGAACTATCGCGAGCAGCGGCGGCGAGTCCCACGCTGGGCCCTCGCCGTCCATGAAGCGCTCGAGATCCGGCGTTTGCGGACGTGCACCGCCGAGCGCGTAGAGACCGACCGCGGCGAGCGCGCCGCCGATCGCGAGGCCAAAGCCGATCCACAGCGCAATGGAGGTGCCAGCTCTGGCGTTACCGCCCACGGTGGCGGCGAGGTGCACGAACACCGGGGCGATCATGAACGCGGCAACCGCCCGGAAGAGCTCGACGATCGCGAATACTCGCTGGAGGCTCGCGGCCGCCAGCGAGAACCCCGCGACGAACAGCGCCGGGGCGACCGCCGCGCCTAGACCGATTCCGGTAAGCCCGGAACCGATCAGGGTGAGCGCTTCGGTGGGCGGCGCATGAACCTGGAACACCGCGATTCCAGCCGCCAGGAACGCCATGCCAGCCAACGGCAGGTAGTGCATTTGGCGCTTGTTGAGAACGAAGCCGAGCGCAACCGCGGTGATCAGGGCGCCACCCAGCTCGGGGAGATAGAGCAGGCCAAGATGCAGGGGCGTGTAGTGGGGAGACAGCTCGCCGGCGGTGAGGACTGTCGCCGAGATCGACGCGGCCGCTGCCGACAACGCGAGCACGATCCCCGCGACCGGGATCGTGCTTGTCAGCATCGTACGGATCGTCAGGAGCGGGTGGCTGCTTCGATACTGGTTGACGACGAGGACGAGGATCAGCGCCAGGCCGCAGACGAGCGGCAGGAGCGTCCGGGGGCCCACGAAGCGGTGAGTCAGCAGCTCGGAGGCGCCATAGAAGGCGGCCACGCATCCCGATGCGGCGAGGCCGATCACGAGCGGGGCTCGGGGTGCGTCCCGGTCGGCGGGCGGGGCGTCCTCGAACGTCAGCAGGGAGAGCAGGAGCGCCGCCAACGAGATCCCGGCGACGATCCAGAACAACGGCCGCCACGCGTGGGCGCTCGCCTGGATTCCTCCGATCACGGGTCCGAGCGCGACTGCTCCGAAGATGCAGACGTTCATGATCATCGCCGTCCAGCGAAACTTCTCCAAGCCGAAGCCGAGCGCCAGTGGCGGCACGGCGGCGATCAACAGCAGGCTCGTGCACAGTCCCTGCAGCGCGTGCCCGGCGATGAACATCACAGGATCCTGCGCCGCTGCCGACACGGTCGACCCGATCACCAGCAGCGCCGCATAGAGGACCATCATTCGCCGCTGCGGCAGAAGCTGGGCGAACTGCACCGCGAGGACAGTCCCGACGGCGTAGCCGGCGTTCGCCATGCCCAATCCCAGGCCCATCGTCTGCATGCTCATGTGCAACTGTCGACCGATGATCGGCGTGAGCGGCTGCAGCGCCGCGGAAAGCCCGAGATAAGGCACCAGGGCGAAGATCACCATCGCGGCGGCGGCGGGATAGCGGCCGGCCCACCGACCCTGGCGCATCAGCCTCCCTCCGGTCCGAAAGCGGTCTTGTCGAGCGATCGTGTGGCAAAGGGGCCCAGACGGATCATCTTGTCGATATCTGGAATCACGGCCAAAATGGCGGCCGTCTCTGGAACGTTGGTGGCATCCTCCCGAACCATACGGCGATAGCCTCCGCTGGGGCTGCTCGCCGTACTCGTGGTACCCCCCCAACTCATGAAGGACTGGAGAGAGACCAATGTCCGTGTTCGGAAGATTTACACTCGCCGGCTCCGAGTTCATCAACAAGCGCGGCTTGTACGCGGGGCGCCGTTCGACGAAAGTCCACGTGGCTATCTATCGGAGAACCCATGGAAAGATGGGTTGCAAGCTTCCCGGCTGGCCGCAACTCCGAATAGCCCTGGTTGACCACACGGGTGCAAAGACCGGAACAAAGCGCACATCTCCGCTTATTTATCACGAACACGGAGATGCAATCGTCGTGGCAGGTACCAAGGCCGGCCAGCCGTCGCACCCTGCCTGGTTCCACAACCTCATGGCAAACCCGGATACCACAATTCAGATCGGCTCTGAGATGCGCGAGGTCCGCGCGCGTCTGGCCGGCGATGAGGAGCGCGACCAGCTCTGGAAGAAAATGGCCGCGATTTACCCCGGATACGAATTTTACGAGCGTAACGCCAAGGGACGCAAGATTCCCGTTGTAATCCTCGACCCTCGTTGATTCAAAACGAACGCCATGCGTTCGACACCACACGTCCCCGAGACAGCTGGCGGACGCACGAGGCTTCCATGCAGCGACGTGCGCCGGGCGAGCTCGCTGCCGTCGGCGTCGATCCGGCGTAGTCTGCGCGGGGTCCGCGAAGCGCCGGTGCCGCCGTCTCCGAGCTGCCTGGACCGACTAGCGCCGAAGGTGGAGTCTCCCGCACTCGTCGCTTGGCGCTACGGTAGCTCACAGCTAGAGTCGCGATCCCATACCCGGATCGCCTCACCGATCGTCAATCACGAGCCCAGGAGGTCCAGCGATGGCGAAGCCGATACCAGACGACTATCCCCGACTCACCCCCTATCTGATCGTTGACGACGCCAGTGCGGCGATCGACTTCTACAGCTCGGTGCTCGGCGCGAACGAGCGCATGCGCATGGCCGGGCCGGACGGCAGGGTCGGTCATGCGGAGCTTGACATCGGCGACTCGATGATCATGCTCGCCGACGAGCACGTCGACATGGACGCTCGTGGACCGCGGACGGTCGGAGGCACCCCCGTCACGCTGCATATCTATGTCGAGGACGTCGACGATGTCTTTGAGCGTGCCCTCGCGGCAGGCGCCAGTGCACTAAGTCAGCTCGAGAACAAGTTCTACGGCGACCGATCCGGTCAGTTCGAGGATCCCTTTGGACATCGCTGGAACGTAGCCAGCCACGTCGAGGATGTGCCGCCCGAGGAGATGGCAAAGCGTGCAGAGACAGCGATGATCGACAACTGAGCCGCTCCACAGGTACGGAGATCGAGCCGTGCTTCGTCGGATCGATCTCCGCACCTCTGACCCTCCAGGGTCCGGTCAAACCGCGGCCAGCTCCCGGACCTGCGTCAAGCGGATGCTGTTGCCCGACGGGTCGCGAAAGCCGGAGTCGATCCCATACGGGCGCTCCTCAGGCGGTTCTGAGAACTCGACGCCGCGACCCTTGAGCTCCTCGTAGGAGGCCTGGCAGTCGTCGGTCGTCAGGAACACCGTTCCCGCGAAGCCCTTCGCCATCAGCGTCCGCACCTGCGCGGCCGTCTCAGCGTCCATGATCGGCGGGCCGGGAATGGCCATCAACACGATCGCCACGTCGGGCTGGCCGACCGGGCCGACCGTCAGCCAGCGGAAGTCGCCCATCTCCGGCATGGTCGCGTCGACGCGCACCTCCATGCCGAGCTTCCGGGTGTAGAACGCAAGCGCCTCCTCTTGGTCGTTCACCCACAGATGTGCGTTGGCGATCCTGATCATGATGGTGATCCTCCTGGTCGACGGAAACAATCTCACCGATCACACTAGCCCTGCGACGAACCGCTGTCTTCTCGAAATGTGCGGCGTTGAGGCCGCCCGTAGGCGCGCGCGACACACGTCGGGATCATCGCGTGCTGGATCGCCGGCGGGAACGTCTTTCGGTAGGCGGTAGGCGACATGCCATAGGTGCGCGTGAAGCTCGTGGTAAAGGACCCCACGCTCTGCAGCCCCACCGACAGGCAGATCTCCATGACAGAGCGGTCCGTACCGCGCAGCAGCGCGGCAGCGCGCTCGAGCCTGCGGGTGAGCAGATAGGAGTGGGGCGACTCGCCGAAGGCACGGCGAAACTCACGGCTGAAATGAGCGCGCGAGAGGCCCGCGGCGCGCGCCATGTCATCCACGCCGAGAGGCTCGAAGTACCTGGCGTCGGCGAGATCCTTGGCACGCAACAGGTGACGGGCGGGTGGAGCGATGGCCATCGACCCATTATCGGACAGATGCTCCACTTCCTTGGCTCATCACCCTGGGGAGAATCCTTTCCTCGACGGTGGGCCTCCTATCTGCGCATCGACATGCGATCGCGCCGATCGAATGCCCGTTCTCAAACAGGAGGAGACTCGTCGTGACCATCGCCGTCTATCTAATCGCCGCGGCAGTCGTTGTCTGTGGCTGCCTCTTCTTCATCATGAGAGCTCGCTCCCGTGACTGACACCCCGCAGCATGGCCATGGCCAACCGAACAGGTCGTCAGCGCAGCCCAGCAGGGCGACACCAGCGCGATCGCGACGCTGCTCAGCGGCTCGCACGCCCACGTGCGGCGTTTCGCCCACACCCTCTGCGCGACGCCCGAGGATGCCGAGGACGCGGCTCAAGAGGCTCTCATCGTCATGTACCGAAAGATCGGCACACTGCGTGCTACCGCGGCCCTCGCATCGTGGATGTTTCAGATCGTCCGCAACGAGTGCATCCGCAGAACGCGCGTCACCCTCATCGGCTGGTCCCAGTCGCCACAACCGAGCCCTCCGCCGAAGACGCCGCCTTGGCTCGCCTGGAGATCGAGCGGATCGTCGACTCGATCTCGAGGCTCCCGCCCGAGCAGCGCGCCGTCCTCGTCCTACGCGACATCCACGGCCTGTCGGGCGCGGCCACAGCCCAGGCGCTGGGCCTCAGCCGCGCGGCAATGAAGTCACGCCTGCATCGCGGACGCGAAACGCTCCGCTCAGGACTCAGAGCGTCAGACACGACCAGACCGGCGACGAGCCGGCCGCCGGAATGCGTGACCATGATCGCAGCCCTCTCCCCAACGCTTCCATCGCGCGCCATCTCACGCGTGGAGCGCTCGGCTTCGGGCTGATCGGCTCGGCGGCTGCGCTGATCCCGAGCGTCGGCCCGGCCGCGCTCCTGCTCGCGGCCCCCGGCATGGTCGCGCTCCGTGGCTGTCCCACGTGTTGGATCCTCGGGCTGGTCCAGATCGTCTCCGCCGGGCGGCTGCGGCGCACCTGCACCGACACGGGCTGCACCTTGGACAGAGATCCCGCGCACGACCACCGCTGAGACGACCTCGCCAGGCACTTCGGCCTCGACGCTTCAGGCCTGGAAACACCGGTTCCATTGAATCCCCGTATTCGATAAATTCGAGTTTCCTGCCCGTGAACGGCGGAAACTGCAGATAGATACGCCTTAATGTGAATCTCGTGTTTTCGTGTCGAGGAGAAAGGATCGTCGATGTCCCATCATCGTTTGCCGTCTTCGAAGATTGACCCGCCCACTCCCCGCAGGGTCCGACCGATATTGTGCGTCGCGGCGCTCGCCGCGGCCCTGCTGGCCTTCGCGGCGACGCCGTCGCTCGCCGGCGCCTCCCCCTCCTACGTGTCGCTGGGCGACTCCTACACCTCCGGCCCGTTCATCCTGCCCCCGGCGCTGGGCGCGCCGCTGGACTGCCTGCAGTCTGCCCGTAACTACCCTCACCTGGCGGCGGCCGCACTAAGCCTGTCGCTGAGAGACGTCAGCTGTTCCGGCGCGACCACCGAAAACCTCACGACCACCGCCCAGTACCCCGATCAGCCGCCGCAGCTCACCGCGCTGAGCTCTTCCACGCAGGTCGTGTCCGTGGGCATCGGCGGCAACGACAAAGGGCTGTTCCTCAACACCCTGATCACATGCGGAGCAGAGGATCTCGTGTTCCCGTTCGGAACCCCGTGCAAAAGCACCTACGGCCACAAACTGGCGGAAGAGATCGTCGAAGACGGGCCCGTGGTCGGAGCCATGCTTCATCAGGTCCATGTGATCTCACCTCAGGCCAAGGTCTTCGTGGTCGGCTACCCCGACATCCTGCCCCAGAGCGGCAACTGCTGGCCGACCGTGCCGCTCACGACCGGGGACGTGGCCTATCTCAACGGCGTCGAGAAAGAACTGAACTCGATGCTCAGCAGCGAGGCGGGCTCCAACAGCGCGACCTACGTAGACGCCTACACCCGGAGCATCGGCCACGACGCCTGCAAGTCGCTGAGCGTCCGCTACGTCGAACCGGTGCTCCCCGAATCGGACGCGTTCTCCGTGCACCCGAACGCAAAAGGCATGGAAGCGGACGCCTCGGAGGTAGAGGCGGCGATGCGCGCCCAAGGCATCTCCTGACGTAGCGGCGCCAGGAACCTCACCGACGACGCGTGGCGGGCTCGAGCGCCGGGCTCTGCCACCGCCGTCGGAGGGATCGACGTCGGTGGCGGGCTTGACGATCTGGTCGATGCGGTCGAGCACCCGAGTTGCCGCGCCGGGTTTGGATCCTCGCCCGTCGTCCCGTGGCGGCTGCTGTCACCCTGTTGGCGTGGCACAGGAGCTTCCCCCACTGCTGGTCCTCGATGCCGGGGCATGGCGAGCGTGGCTGGCCGAGCATCATGCGCAGTCGGTCGGGGTGTGGCTGACCCTGGCGAAGAAGGGCATCGTCGAACCGACGAGCCTCACCTACGATCAGGCGCTCGACGAGGCGCTCTGCCACGGCTGGATCGACGGTCAGGTCAGGCGCCTCGACGAGCGCACCTACCGTCAGCGCTTTACCCCCCGGCGAGCACGGAGCTCGTGGTCTGAGCGCAACGTCGGCCTCGTCGAGCGACTCGACAGCGAAGGCCGGATGCGGCCCGCGGGCGTGGCCGCCGTCGAACGAGCCAAGGCCGACGGTCGCTGGGAGGCGGCCTACGCCGGCCAGGCCACTATCGAGATGCCGGACGACCTCGCGGCGGCATTGCAAGCCGAGCCCGCGGCGCAGGCCATGTTCGAGATCCTCACCAGCCAGAACCGCTACTCGGTGCTGCTGCGGATCGGCAGCGCCAAGCGCGCGGACACGCGGGCCCGTCGCATCGAGCGCTTCGTCGCGATGCTCGCCCGCGGCGAGACCCCTCATCCGCAGAAACGGACGCTCGACGGTTGACTCTCCTGCGCCTCCGTCACCACCCTCTCACCCATATGCAGTCGAACACAACGACCCCTGCCCTACTTGACCACGCCCTGACCATCGCCGTGTCTTAAGCTCCACGCCGTCGACGCAATATGCCCACGGCGGCCTCGTGGTCGACGATCGGCTCAGGGTAGTCGAGCCTGCGACGCACATGCGGCGGCAGGCGCCAAGGCTCGTGCACCGCGCGCCCGCCGAAATGGAGGTATGAGCTCAGGTGCGAGGTCCCGTCAAAAGCCAGGTCGTCGTGCAGCGACTCGTAGCGCGCGAGCCCGCGCCGCAGCCAACGCGAGAGCTGCTCCCGGCCCGCGCGCTCGCCGCCGGGAGGCGTCTCGGGTGAGCAATACTCACGCGTCCGGGTCGCGAGCGACGGGATCGCCGTGCCACACAGCCCGGCGGGCGCGGCGATGCGACGGGGCGCAGGCTGCACCGCCGGGGTCGGGAGCTCGCTCCAGACCCTCCAGTACGGCGTGAACACTCGATAGTGATCTCCGCCCAACGGCGTGAGCTCACCGGGCTCCACGACCGTGATTCCCGCAAACAGCCGCAGCTCGATGCGGGCGCGCTCGCAGCTCTTACCCAATCGCAGTTGCCGACGCTGCGCATACGGGCTCATATCGGCGCTCATGAAGACGCTCGACACATCCCATTCGTTCGCAAAACGCAGCGTCTCCTCGACCACGTCGCCATCGCGTACCACGAGCGGCGCTCCGCGCTCCTGCAGTGAGGCGGCGAGATCTTCGAGGCTCTCGAGCAGAAAAGCCAGCCGGTTGGGCGCGCCACAGCTGCCCGCCAGCAGCGCACGATCGAGCACGAGCAACAAAAGGACCTCATCGGCCTCACGCACGGCGGCGGCAAGCGCCGCCTGGTCGCGCACGCGCAGATCGCGCGTGAACAGGACCAGCGCCCTGTTCATCGAGCGTAATCCTTGCGCGTCGCCAGTTGCGTGCTGGGCTGATGGCGCACGCGGTCGCGCACCTCGGAGTAGCGCAGCGCCTCATACGTGATCAACGCGACCAACACGGCAGCGAGGATCGCAAGCGTCGCCAGCGCCGGCAGCGACGCGCCCGCCGGCAGCAGCGCGAGCAGCACGAGCGCGCATACCGTGCGTCGCCGGCTGAAGGTGCGCATGTTGCGCAGGCGAAACGCGACGTGCGCAAGCAGGTACAGGGCCGCGCCGCCCAGCAGCGCGGTCGCCGCCACCATCCGCAAGCGGGTCGCCGACATGCTCGAGCGTCTTCTTCAGCCCGAGCGCGATCAGCGCGATGCCCGCGACCATCGGGAAGTGCAGATAGGAGTAGGAGTCGCGCGCGATCTCGTTGCGCTCGCGCCCCTCCGTGGCTTTCTCGAGGCGCCGTGCCCGCGACGATCGCGACCACGTCGAAGTAGAGCCACCACAGCGCCGCCGCGACCACGATCGCCGAGCACCGCCGCGCCACGACGACCCCGCACGTCGATCACTGCTTTCGCGCCGACGCCGATCGCCACGATCGACTCGCCCAGCGCGATGATCACGATCGCGCCGTGGCGCTCGGCGAAGTGGCCCGGGCACGAGCTTCCAGCCCTCGGCGCCGAACAGGTACGGGCCGCCGGCGTCGAGCACGAGCGCTAGCGCCCACAGGCCCAGCTGCAGCCGCACCAGAGGTGAACGCCGCGACCAGCAGCAGACCCACGCCGATAGCTGTGCTGGCCGCGAGCCCGATCACCGAGCTGCGCAGCGCGCGATCCTCGCGGCTGGCCAGCATGAACAGCACGATGTGCGCCGTCGCGCACCACCCCGTAGGCGCACGCGAACAGCAGCGCCTCGGCCGCCGAACGCGCCGGGCACGCACAGCGCGGCGACCAGGAACGCGGCCATCGCGGCGAACATCACCAGCCGCACGAGCCCCCTCCTCCGGGTCCGAGCACGCTCGTCAGCCACGCATACCCGACCCACGACCACCACAGCACGCCGAGCACGAGCACCCCCTTGAGCATGCCCTCCCACGTCGCCGTGCGCCGCGATCAGCGTCGTGCACTGCGTCAGCGCGAGCACGAACACGAGATCGAAGAACAGCTCGAGCGGAGTCACCTGCTCGCCCTCGCGCATCACCGCCGATATCCGCGGCGTGCGACCGTCGGACTCGTGCTGTTCACGCCCCCATCTTGGCGCAACCGTCTCAGGCGGACCCTCCACAACCGGCCGCGCGTGAACCAGCGTGATCAGCGGGCTCGGCGCCGCCGGTAACAGGCCGGCGCCCCCAGTGGCCGACAGTGCGATCACGTGCTCGGCTCGCCCGCGGAGCGCAGCTTTCCGCGCCGCGCACGCGAGCGCATTTGCTCGCCGCCTGGCTCACGCTGTGCGGAACTCAGTGCAGCGACATGTTCGGCTCGCCCGCCGAGTTCAGGCCCGATGCCCGAGGTGGTGCACGTCCCGCCCTTCGGCGTCCCCGCGTTGTATGCCTGGGTCAGGCAGTTGCGCAGCCCCAGCTGCGCCCAGTAGTTCGGGTGTATGTCTTCCTGGAGCTCGTAGGGCCCGAACAGCGTTTCGATCGTGCGGATCTGGTTGAACCACTCGCTCTTGTTCACCGCTTCGGTCGCTTTCCAGTTCGACAGACCCTCTTCCTCGAGCAGCCCCACGCCTTTGTCGCACAGGCGGTGGCTGTTGAACGCGGAGGCTCAGTTCCATCGTCTTCACGTTCGACAGGCCGGCCCCGGCCGCCGCGTTCAGCACGGTGCTGTCGATCGTCGGCAGCATCGTCGCGTTGGCGTAGTTGGCGTCCTTGTTCCAGAAGCCACAGCCGCCGGTGGACTGCCTGCTGTAGCCACTCTGGGTGTAGCGGAATTCCGACCCGTTCGGGATCGGCGAGGGGTAGTCCTGCACGAGGATCGTGTACTGCGAGCTGGTGTAGCCGGCGTTGGTCATCGCGGTGGCGACGTTTTTGATCGCCGTCCTTCGATTTCGCCCTTGACTTTGGAGACGTTGCTCGACGTGAAGTTGTTGGTCACCGAGCTTTCTTCGCTGCAGTAGAAGTCGCCAGAAGATCGTCGACGCGCAGGAAGTCCTCGATGCACGTCGTCACGATGCTCGCGAAGTTGAAGTTGTTTCCGCCGATCGAGAGCGCCACGAGCTTCACGTTGTGCGTCGCCGCGAAGTGCTGGAGCATCAGCGCCTGGCCTTCGTGGCCGCCGGAGTTGTAGAAGTCGATGCCCGGCTTGAACAGCCCTTCAGTCGGTGAAGCTCGAGGTCTTCGCGCCCGAGCAGGCGAGGTTCTCGCCGTTGACGCCTCCACCGACGTAGACCTCGGCCGACTTCGAGCGGTGACAGCCTTCGATCAGTTCGCCCGTGTTCGTCGCGTTGTCGTAGTACGCGCTCGAGCCGAGCGCATCGGTCTTCGATGAGCTTTCGTCGGTGTTGCCCGCCCATCGACCCGCCTCGCCGGAGATGAACGAGTCGCCGAGGCTGACCGTCGTGGGCGTGCCGGACCCGGGGCCTTCGGCGTGTGCCTGCGTTGCGCTCGCACGCCCACGCTGAGCGCGGCGAGCAGCGAGCGTGCGCAGCGAGAACGCACCGTAGAGCCCGTCACGAGCGTAGTTGCGATCGACAGATGCATCGATCCCCTCCTGCTCCTCGCGCCGCGCCTCCCGCGGCGCTGTCCGCACGCGACCCTAACCGCTGCGCAGATCGTGATCAACCGAACTCGACGGTTGATTGAAAGTGTCTCCAGCCCTGCGACAGGCGACGGCCACGCGTGCCCGCGGATGGCCTGCAGCCCGGTGCGGCTGCGTGACCCCCTCAGGCCCCGCCGGCGGCGCGCATCGGCGCCTCGCCCCATAGCTGCTCGAGCCGGTAGAACTCGCGCGTCTCCGGCGTGAACATGTGCACGACCACGTCGAGGTAGTCCATCAGGATCCAGTCCGCCTTGGCTCGCGCCCTCGACCCGCCGCGGCAGCATCTCGTGCTCGCGCTTGAGGCCCTCCAGGATCCCGTCGTGGATCGCCTTCGTCTGCCGAGCGGTGTTGCCCGTGCAGAGCACGAAGTAATCGGTGTAACCGAGCACGCCACGCAGATCGAGCACGACCACGTCCCTCGCCTTCTTGTCCTCGGCGTAGCGCGCGATCTCCTCGAGCAGCTCCTCGGGGCTCATCGGCTCGCCCGCCCCGCGTCCGCCGCGATACAGGCCCTGCTCGGCGATGTACCCAGCCACCGCCGCCCCCACCAGCTCCTCGACCGGCTCGCCGCCCGCCACACGTTCGCGCACGAGCGAAGATGAGACCGCGAACGGTTCCCATCTCCAGGAAGCGACACCGATCGCGGTCGTCGTCTCATCTGCGCTCGCCGTCGCCCTCGTGGCCCTGGCCGCCGCCCGCGCCGCGGCCACCGCCCTCAGCACGTCTTCCCGTCCCGCGCCCTCGCGCTCGGCCACGGCGAGGCGTCGCCAACTCCAGCAGCTCTCGCGGTTCGCGCCAGCTCGGCAGCGTGCGCGCCGTGTCGGCTCCCACGATGAACGTCAGCTGTGTGTCCGCGTGGCGCGCATGCATGGCCCTCAAGGTATCCACCGTATACGGATGGCCCCGCGCGCTCCACCTCGAGCGCACACGTCGCCAGCCCCTCGGCGCCCGCCACCGCCAGGCGACACATGCGCAGGCGATGCTCCGGGCCCGGATCCTCGCCGACGGGCTTATGCGGCGCGTCGCGCGCGGGCATCAGCACCACCCGCTCAACGCCAAGCTCATGCAGCGGCGCATGCGCGCGAGCGCAACGTGTCCGACGTGGGGCGGGTTGAACGTCCCACCGAGAATGCCGACGCGACGCGCCACAATCAGCCGCGGACGTGCCCGTCGCCTTCGACGAGATACTTGAACGTGCACAGCTCGCGCAACCCGATCGGCCCGCGCGCGTGCAGCTTCTGCGTGGAGTTGCCGATCTCCGCCCCCATCCCGAACTCGCCGCCGTCGGTGAAGCGCGTCGAGGCGTTCACATACACGCACGCCGCGTCCACGCCCAGCTGAAACGCCCGCGCGGCCGCCGTGTCGCGCGTCACGATCGCCTCGGAATGGCCGCTGCCGTAGCGCCCGATGTGCTCGATCGCCTCCTCCGCCGAGTCGACGACCCGCATGGCGATCGTCAGCGCCAGGTACTCGGTTGCCCAGTCCTCCTCGCTCGCCGCCTCCAGGTCGCCGCCGTCCTGTTCTCCGGCCAGCGCGATCGTGCGCTCGTCCGCGCGCACCCGCACCTGCGCCGCCCGCAGCGCATGCACGATCCTCGGCACGAACTCGGCCGCGGCATCCTCGTGCACGAGCAGCGTCTCCGCCGCGTTGCACACGCCGGGGCGCTGCGCCTTGGCGTTGATCACGATCGCCTCGGCCCGGTCCAGGTCGGCGCTCGCGTCCACATACACGTGACAGTTCCCCGAGGCCGCGTAGATCACGGGCACGCTCGCGACCTCTTTCAGCGCCGCCTTCAATCCCTCGCCCCCGCGCGGGATGATCAAATCGACGCTCCCCTCCTGCGTCGCCAGCTCCGCGAGCTCCTCCCTGCCGCCGCCGGCCACGAGGCTCACACAGCCCTCCGGCAGCCCGGCCCCCACCGCGGCCTCTGAAGCGATCTGCGCGAGCACCGCGTTGGAATGCGTCGCCGAGGACGAGCCCCGCAGCACGATCGCGTTGCCCGACTTCAAGCACAGCGCCGTGGCGTCGATCGTGACGTTCGGGCGCGCCTCATACACGACCGCGATCACGCCCAGCGGCACGCGCACCTTGCGCACATCCAGCCCGTTCGCCAGCCTGCGCCCGTCGATCACCTCGCCCACCGGGTCGCCCAGTGCCGCGATCTGACGCACCGCGGCCGCGATCGCCGCGATCCGGCCCTCGTCGAGCGCCAGACGGTCGAGCAAGGCATCGCCGATGTCCGCCTCGCGGCCGGCGCTCATGTCGCGCCCGTTCGCCGCCACGATCTCCTCACCGCGCGCTTGCAGCGCCGTCGCGATCGCCTCGAGCGCCGCGTTCTTCGTGGCCGTGTCCACACGCGCGAGCTGTTTCGCCGCCCGCTTGGCCGCGCGGCAGATATCGGCTACGGAGGAGACGGTCATCGCCATGCCCATAGGGTACGACAGCGCGAAAGGGCCTGGGCTCGTCCAGACCGTTCTGTGACCGGCGACACCGGCCCGCGTGCGGGAGACCCGCGTAGTTGTCTCCCAAAAAGATCCTTACGTGTGCGCGCGCACGCGCTCCGCCACCATGATGCTCAGTCGAGCACCAGATAGTCGCGGTGCACCGCCTCCTCGGTCGCGCGCGGCAGTATCTCGCGCACCGAGGCCGACTTCAGGCCCATCACCCTCCGCAGCTCCTGCGCTGAGTAGTTGCAGATCCCCTTCGCGATCTGCCCATCCGGTGAGTCTTCGCCGGCGAGCCGCACGGCGATGTCGACCGCGTCGCCCGCGTCGAACTCGCCGAGCACCTCCACCACGCCCACCGGCAGCAGGCTGGCCGAGCCGTCGCGCACGGCGCGTGCCGCGCCCTGGTCGATCACCAGCGCGCCGCGCGAGGGCTTGGCGTACTTCAGCCACAGCTTGAAGCTCGAGTACCTGGCCTCGCGCGGGGCAAAGCGCGTGCCCTCGCGACCGCCCTCGAGCACGCTGCGCAGCGCGTCCGCCCCCAGCCCGTTGCAGATCACCGTCTCGATCCCCGCCGCCGTGGCCATGTCCGCCGCGACGACCTTCGAGCGCATCCCCCCGGACCCGAGCGGCGAGGTCGTATGCCCCACCTCCAAGTCCTCGAGCGCCGCAAAATCGCTGACCTCGCTCACCAGCCGCGCGTCGGGCCGCAGCCGCGGATCGGCGGTGAACAGGCCGTCGATGTCGGTCAGCAGCACGAGCAGGTCGGCGCCTGCGAGCACCGCCACCTGCGCGGCCAGGAAATCGTTGTCGCCGAAGGAGATCTCGTCCGTCGCCGTCGTGTCGTTCTCGTTGATCACCGGCAGCACCCGCCATTCCAGCAGCGTCGTCAGCGTCTGGCGCGCGTTCAAATAATGCGTCCTCGCGCTCATGTCGAAGAACGTCAGCAGCACCTGCGCGCTCGTCACCCCTCGCTCGCGCAGCAACTCGTCGTAGATCCGATACAGCTTGCCCTGTCCCACCGCGCTGGCTGCCTGCAGCTCGCCGATCGACCGCGGGCGCTGCGCGAGCTCCATCACGCGCATCCCCCGCGCGATCGCGCCGCTCGTCACCACGATCGTCTCCTCGCCGTCGCCGTGCAGCTCGGCCAGCACGTCGCACACGTGCGCCAGCACGTCCATCCGCGGCTCGCCATCGCCGTCGGCGACGACGCTCGAGCCGAGCTTGATCACCACGCGTCTCATCCTTTGCAGCTTATTTGGCCTGAGGCGATCACCCGCGCACGCGGGCGATCAGTCGGCCATAGCGGGCGGCGATCCTCAAGAGTGATCGAGCTCGAGGACCACCCCGGCGATCTCGATCTCATCGCCCGGCTGAAAGCCCTCGGCCTCGAGCGCGCGCACGACCCCGATCTTCCTCAGCCGTCCCTCCAGGTAGGCCATCGCGTCGTCGTTCTCCACATCGAACCGTTCCAGCAGACGCTCTATCCCCCTACCCTTCACCGCAAACGACCCCGGCCCCACCCGCTCGATCACGAAACCCGACCCGGCCGTCGGGCGGAACACCATGTGCTCGGCCAACCCCTCTTGGCCGTCCGCACCTCGCGCGCCGACCGCCTCCACAAGGCGGTGCTCCAACTCGCCACGTTCGTCGTCGGTGCCCGCTCCTCCGGTGACGATGCTCAGCGCCGGCACGCGCCGCAGCAGCTCCCCTGCCAGCTCTGCGACCCCCTCGCCCGTGGCGCTCGAAGTCACGATCACGGGAACCTCGCCGCCGAGACGCTCTTCCCACTCCGCTCGCGCCGCCGCCGCCCGCTCGGCGGTGACGAGGTCCGCCTTGGACAGCGCCAGCACGCGCGGCAACCGCGCGAGCCGCTCGTCGTGCGCCTGAAGCTCGCGCTCGATCGTCGCGTGGTTGGCAACCGCGTCCGCCTGCTCATCGCCCGTGAGCTCCGGCGCGACGTCGAGCACGTGCACGAGCAGGCGCGTGCGCTCCACGTGCGCGAGAAAATCGTGCCCGAGCCCGGCTCCGTCGCTGGCGCCCTCGATCAAGCCGGGGATGTCGGCCACGACCAGCTGACGGTCGTCGCTCTCGAGCATGCCCAGCACGGGCGAGAGCGTCGTGAACGGATAGCCGGCGACCTTCGGCGTCGCGCGCGTCAGCCGCGCCAGCAGTGAGGACTTGCCGGCGTTCGGCAGCCCCACCAGACCGACGTCGGCCAGCAGCTTCAATCGCAGCTCCAGCCACCCCTCCTCCCCCGCGAGGCCGCGCTCGGCGAAGCGCGGCGCCTGCCTGGTCGGCGTCGTAAAACGCTTGTTCCCCTTGCCGCCGCTCCCACCGCGCGCGACCGTGGCGCGCTGCCCGTCGGCGAGCAGCTCCCAGCTGCGTCCCTCCAGATCTCCCCCCTCCGCGCCCTGTGCGGCGTGGATCTGAGTCCCAGGCGGCACACGGATCCTCAGCGTCTCCCCGTCGGCGCCGTGGCGCAGCGCGCCCTCGCCGTGGCCGCCGCGCCCGGCCCGATACTGGCTGCGGCGGCGAAAGCTCTGCAGATCGCGCAGCGACTCGTCGCACAAGAAGATCACCTCTCCGCCTCTGCCTCCGTCACCGCCGTCCGGTCCGCCGCGCGGCACCTTCGCTTCGCGGCGAAAGCTCATGCAACCATCGCCCCCGCCCCCGGCCTGTACGTAGATCCTCGCGCGATCGTGCAGCATGGCCCCATCGTGACAGCCGCCAGGAGTTGGGGGCGCTGCGCCGAGACGCCGTGAGCTCAGGCGGCGATCGGCGCTGTCATGCTCCGGGGCTGTGGATAGGCTCTGCGGGTGGCGATTGGCTTGGTTGAGCGTGTCGACAGGTGGGCGGGTCAGGGCATCCAGGTCGCGATCGGTGGGCATCATCGTCGCCGGCTGCGGCGGGTTGGCCGAATCGATCAGTTGGCTCCGCCGGACGGCCCATCGCTGTGGGCCGCCGGCGATCCGCCGCCACGCACGCGGTGCGCGCTCGACGTGTTGGTCGATGGTGGGGAGGCGCTGCCGCGCATCGCCGAGGCGCTCGCCGCTGCTCGCTCGCACGTGCATATCGCCGGGTGGCACGTCACCCCTGATTTCGGGCTGACGCGCGATGATCGGGCGTCTCGGCTGCGCGATCTGCTTGGTGAGCTGGCCGAGCGAGTCGAGGTCAGGGTGCTGCTGTGGGGAGGAGCGCCGCTGCCGGTCTTCACGCCGGCTCGTGCGGCCGTGCGTCGCGTGCGCGAGGAGCTCACCCGCGGCACGCGCGTGGAGTGCGCGCTTGATTTCCACGAGCGGCCGATGCATTGTCACCATGAGAAGCTGGTGATCGTGGACGGCGAGGTCGCGTTCGTTGGCGGTATCGACCTGACCTCTCTCGGCGGCGATCGCTTTGACAGCAGTGATCACTCGATGCGCGGCCGCCTGGGATGGCACGATGCCTCCAGCCGGGTGCGCGGCCCGGCGGTCGCCGATGTTGCGGCGCACTTCACCGCCCGCTGGCGCGAAGTGACCGGCGAGCAGTTGCAGGAAACGCCGCCGCCGGCCCCCGCCGGCGGCGTGGAGCTCCAGGTGGTGCGGACCGTCCCTGAGAAGATCTATGACTTCTTGCCCGGGGGCGACTTTCGTATCTTGGAGTCCTACACTCGCGCGCTGCGGTCGGCTCGCAAGCTCGTCTATCTGGAGAGTCAGTTCCTTTGGTCGGCCCAGGTGGTGGAAATCCTCGCCGGCAAGCTTCGCGAACCGCCGAGCGACGAGTTCCGCGTCGTCGTGTTGCTGCCCGCAAAGCCGAACAACGGGGCGGACACGACGCGGGGCCAGTTGGGGGCCCTGGCCGGCGCCGACAACGGCGCCGGTCGCTTTCTGGCCACGACGATCTCAACGCGCAGCGGGGGACTCACCGGCCCGCTGTACGTTCACGCCAAGATCGGGATCGTCGACGACGCCTGGCTGACAGTTGGTTCGGCCAACCTCAACGAGCACTCGTTCTTCAACGACACCGAGGTGAACGTCGCGACGTGCGATCCCACGATTGCTCGCGAGACGCGCCTGCGGCTCTGGGCCGAGCATCTGGAGCGCTCCGTCGAGGAGGTGTCCGGCGAGCCCTACCGGATCATCGACGAGTTGTGGCGCCCGATCGCCGGCGAGCAGCTCGAGCGCCGAAAGCGAGGCGAGCCCCTAACCCATCGCCTCCAGGCGCTCCCCGGCGTCTCGCGCCGCTCGATGGGACTCCTTGGACCCCTTGACAGCCTGCTTGTCGACGGCTGAGTCTCGCCAGGGATCGCGATGATCCCGCACAAGCAATATCGCTGTCAATTGGCGATCGCTATCGGGCCCGCGCCGTCGCGCGCGCCAGATAGAGGCCCGCGGCGGCAGCCCCGCCGGCCACCGCAACCGTGCCGAGCACACCTTTCGCGGGCAGCGCCTTGCGCGCGAGAAGCGTCGCAAATGCGTCGATCATGTCGACCGCTGCGGCCGCCCCCTGCACACGCGCGCCGGCTACGGGATCGTCGAGCGTCCGCAGCGTCGCAACCGCCAGCGCCACGTCGCGCGCGCCGAGTGAGCGCGCCAGGTCCTGCACGACCGGATGGGATGCGTGCTCCGGTCCCAGCCATCCGGCCGTCACCCGCTCGGGCGCCGCGAGCACGGCCAAACCGAGCGCGGCGCGTCCCGTGGCGAGCATCGCCGCGCCCTGCCGCGGCGTCATCGCCTACTCCCGCCGTCCCGAGGCGCTCGGGCCACCGGTTTCTCAGCCCGCTTGACCGGCGTCGCCGTCCGGCAGCACGTTCACCACGCGCCCGCGCCGGCCCGTCGTGAACTGCACAGTTCCTGCGGCGCGCGCGTACAGCGTGTCGTCCTTGCCGATCCCCACGCCCGCGCCCGGCTTGAATTTGGTGCCGCGCTGGCGCACGATGATCTCTCCGCCGGTGACCGTCTCACCGGCGAACGTCTTCACGCCGAGTCGCTGCGCGTTCGATTCGCGCCCGTTACGGCTGGAGCCCAGCCCCTTCTTATGAGCCATGCTCGATCTCCGTGACCTCGATGCGCGTGAGCTCCTGGCGGTGGCCGGTGCGCCGCTTGTACCCGCGCTTGGGCTTGAACTTGAACACGCGCAGCTTCTCGCCGCGCTCGTGCGCGATCACCTTCGCCGTGACCTTCACCTTGGCGAGGCCCTTCACGTCGAACACGGCCTCCTCGGAGCGGTAGAGGATCGGTTCGAGCGCCACGCTCGCGCCCTCTTTTGCAGAGAGGCGCTCTACGAGCAGCTTCTGACCCCGCTCGACGCGGTACTGCTTGCCGCCGGTCTTCACGATCGCGTACATGTTCTTCAGCCGTCTTCTCTCTCTACTCTGAGGTGCTCGCCCGCGCTTTGGCAGCCGAACGGCGTCGCCCGCCCCTGCGGCCACGACGCCGAGGTTTTGATTGTACGTCATCTCCCTCGCCCTCGGTCTCCCCTGCTTGCTCCAGCGCCTCGCCGCCCGCCGGTCGATCGGACTCCGGCGCGGAGGCTTCCGACTCGGCCGCGGCCGACACTGGGATGACGGGCTCGGACGTAGTGGGCTCGGGCTCGAGGGACTCATCCGAGCTCAGGTCGACCTCACGGGGCTCGGAGGCGACCGCCTCCTCCTTGCGGGGCTGCGACGATGCGACGGGCTTGGCCGGGGAGCGCCTGCCGCCGCGCCGCCCGCCACGCGGAGCCGCCGGGCGCGTCGGCGCCGTGATCACCTCGCCGGACTCGTCCAGCAGCAGCGCCGTCGCCGCGGTGCGGCCGACCTGGTCGACGCGCACCATCCGCTTCTCGCCCACGTGCGGCGCGGCGCCCGCGATCGAGATGATGTAGCCGTCGATTTTCGCGACCGCGTCGTCGACGTCGTACATGTGCGGCTCGACGATCTCGACCAGCACCTCGTCGCCCTGCCTGAACGGCAGCGCGCGCTCCTCGACCTCCGCGCGCGTACCCATGAAGGTGATCGCGAAATGGTCGAGCTCGAGCCCTTCGGAGCCCTCGAACAAAAACGACTTGCCGGTCTGCGCCTCGAGCGCGTGCAGCACGCGCGAGCTGTGCCCTGTGAACTCGGTCGTCACGCGCGAGTTGATCTGCACGAGGAACGCCTCCACGTCCGGGTTCTCAGCCGCCACATCGCGCAGGCGGCGCTCGAACTCGATCGCGATCGTCTCCTCCGAGCGGATCACCCCCTCGCCCTCGCAGGTGGGACACGGACGGCTCATGATCTCGCGCACGCCCTCGGTCACGTTCTGACGGGTCATCTCGACCAGGCCGAGCTTCGATATCTCGGCCGTGAACGTCTTCGTGCGGTCCTCGTCGAGCGTCTTCCTCAGCGTCTTCATGACCGCGTCGCGATTGCGCGCGCGCGCCATGTCGATGAAGTCGATCACGATGATCCCGCCGATGTCGCGCAGCCTGAGCTGGTTGACGACCTCCTCGGCGGCCTCCAAGTTCGTCTTCGTGATCGTGTCCTCCAACCCCGCGCCCTTGCCGCGACCGATGAAGCTGCCCGAGTTGACGTCGATCACGGTCAGCGCCTCGCCGTAGTCGATGATCAGGTAGCCGCCGCTCGGCAGGTCGACCCGCCGCGACATCACGCCCGCGATCGCCTTGTCCACGCCATAGGCCTCGAACAGCGGCGTCTCCTGCTGCTCCCACAGCTCGACCCGCTCGACCAGCTCGGGAGCGGTGCGCGTGAAGAACGACACCAGCCGGTGGTACTGCTGCTCGTCGTCGACGATCGCGCGCTCGAAATGCGCGGAGAAGATGTCGCGCACGACGCGCACCGACAGGTCGGCCTCCTGGAAGACGAGATCCGGGGCGGCGGTGTCCTCGACGCGTTTGACGAGCACCTCGTGCAGCTTGTGCAGGTACTTCAGCTCGCGTTCGAAGTCCTCGCGCTTGGCGCCGTGGGCCGCGGTCCGCACGATCGCGCCACCGCCGTCGAGCACCAGGCCGGAGGTCTGGCGGCGCAGCCGTTCGCGCTCCTTGTCCTCCAGCCGGCGGGACACCCCGACGCCCTCGCCGGTGGGCGCATAGACCATGTAGCGCCCGGCGATCGTCAGCTCCATCGACAGGCGAGCGCCCTTGGTCTTCAGCGGGTCCTTGACGACCTGCACGACGATCTCCTGCCCGGGGCTCAGCAGGTCGGAGATCTTGTTGCGGGCGGCGCCGTTGCCGCCGCGCCCCCGTTTGGGCGCCTCCACGCCGGGCAGCACGATCTCGTCGACGTGCAGGAACCCGTTCTTCTCGAGGCCGATGTCGACGAACGCGGCCTCGAGCCCCGGCAGGACGTTGTCGACCTTGCCCTTGTAGATGTTGCCGACTATCGATCTCCCGCCGCGGCGCTCGATGTAGAGCTCGGCGATGCGATACCCGGCGTCAGGCGCTCCACTGCCGCGCTTGCGCCCGCGGTTGGAGGAGGTACGCGAGGCGGCGGGCGTTCCGCCGGCCTCCAAAAGCGCCACGCGCGTCTCCGCGCGGTCGACGCTGACGAGCACTTGCTTTTTCAATTTTCTGATCCAGTCTTATAGTCATATGTCTTCTAGTAGATCGGCACTCGGCCCTTCAGCGCCGCTGAGGCGCGTGCCTGGACGTAGATCGACTGCAGCAATCCCACGGCCAGAAGGGTGGTGATCACCGACGAGCCGCCATAGCTCATGAGCGGCAGCGTGACGCCGGTGATGGGCATGATCCCTATGGTCATGCCCACGTTTACAAAGACCTGAAACATCAGCATAGCCGCTACACCGGCCGCAAGAAGCGACCCGAACAGGTCCTTCGACATCGTCAGGATCCGCAACGTCCTTGAGATCAACAGCCCGTACAGGCACAGCACGAGCCCGGCCCCGAGGAAGCCGTACTGCTCGCCGACGGCCGCGAACACGAAGTCGGTGTCGTCCTCGGGCAGGTAGTTGCCCGTCAGCACGGTGGAGTTCGCTCCCCGGCCGGTCTTCTGACCCGAGCCGATCGCGATCTTCGACTGGGCCAGCTGATAGCGGGGATCGGGTTCGCCGGTCTTCGATTCCTTCGCCTTGATTTCCGCGAAGTTCGAGGACGGGTTCAGGAACGCCGTCAGCCGTTCGGTCTGATACGGCTTGAGCACGTGCATGCCGAGCGCGGGCGCGGCCACCAGCACGATCGCGAGCGACACGCACACCAGTGCCACCAGCCCGCCCAGCTGCTGCCACGGCGCTCCCGCCACCAGCAGGAGCACGAACGCGATCACCATGTACACCATTCCCGAGCCGAGATCGGGCTGGACGATCACGAGCATCGCCGGCACCAGCGCCGCGAGCATCACGCGGACGGTCGTGTCGCGCTCGCGCAGCCGCCGCCCGCGGTCGACGATGAACGCCGCGAGCGCCACGGTCAGCAGCACCTTGCCGAGCTCGGACGCCTGGAACGAGAAGAACGCCAGGCTGATCGCGCGCGTCGAGCCTTTGGTTTCGTGGCCCACGCCGAGGACGGCGAGGATGCTGAGGATCAGCAGCGCGTAGACGCCGTATTTCAGCCGGCGCAGACGCGCGTAGTCGACCCGGGCGAGCACGACCATCAGGATCAGGCCGATCACCAGGTAGAGGATCTGGCGGTTGACGTAGTAGCCCGGGTCGCCGGGGATCGCTTCGCGCGTGGCCGCGCCGAGCGTCATCGCCGAGGCGATTCCGAGTCCCACCACGGCGAGCGCCAGCAGCGGATCGAGCGGGAGCCCGCGCCACGCGCGCGCGCCGGGCACCGCCGGCGGCTCTTCGGCGGCGGGCTTGATCGGGCTGGCGAGCGATGAGGGCATGGGCGGGCCGGGCTCAGAACGTCTTTGAGGTTCCGACGACGAACTTCTCCGACTGACCGAACCACCTGGCCGCGATCAGGCGCGCGATCGGCGCGGCGGTTTCCGCTCCGAACCCGCCTTCTTCGACGGTCACGGCGATCACGATCGGGCGCTTGGGGTCGGCGATGTAGCACATGTACCAGGACTGTTCCACATGCCCTGCCCGTTCTGCGGTCCCCGTCTTGCCGTAGACGGGGTGCAGGGACTGGTTCCAGCCGGCCCACACGTCCGCGGAGGTGCCCCCCGGCTGGCTGGCGGCCTCGTGGATCCCCTGCATCACATCGCTCAGGTCCGAGTAGTTCAGATGCACGCTGCGTTTCGGCGGGAAGTCGCGGCTCAGGCTCTGCACGAGCCCGCCGCCTGATTCGTCGATCTGGCGGCCGAGATGGGGCGTGACCACCTCACCTTCGCCACCGTGCCGGTAGGCGTTGGCAAGCGTCGAATAGGCCACCGCCATCTGCAGCGGGTCGGTCTGCAGGCTGCCCTGGCCGACCGCGAGATCCATGTTGTAGCCCACCGTCCACGGCTCGCCCGGTTCGGCCACGATCTCACAGCGCCGGCCGTGGTGTTGGCGCGTGCACTGCGATTCCGCCTCGTTCTGCTTGACGAGCCACCGCCGGCTGGGGATCGTGCCGGTGAGCTCGCTCGGCAGGTCGATCCCCGTCTGCTCGCCGATCCCCAGTTCGCGGGCCTTGCTCTGGATCACGTCGCCGTGGCTGTTGGCGAGCTCGCCGACGGTGAAGAAGTAGGTGTCTGAAGAGACCTTCAGCGCTTGGACGAGCCCGACCGCGCCGTAGTTGGCGTGGCCGGAGTTGCAGAACAGCTGGCCGCCGCCTCCGGCCGCTTCGATGCACGAGCCTCCACCGAGCGCCTCGTTCGGGTCGATCACGCCCCCTTCGAGCGCCGCGATCGCAGTGATCGGCTTGAACGTCGAGCCCGTCGGATAGGCGCCGTTGACAGCCCGGTTGACCAGGCGCGAGGGTGCTTCTTCGCCGCCGCCCCTGCCCTCGAGCGCCCTGTATTCGCTTTCGGTCAGCGGTTTGGCGAACTTGTTCGGATCGAAGCTCGGATATGAGCCGATCGCGAGCACTTCCCCGTTCAGCGGGTCGAGCGCGGTGAACGCCCCGGCGACCGCCGGTTTGCCGCCCCCGCGAGCGTTTTCGATGCCCTCGAGCAGCGCTTTTTCCCCCTCGCGCTGCAGGCCGAGGTCGAGCGTCGTGCCGAGGCTGAAACCTCCCTTGGGCGGTTGCGGCTGCAGGCGCGTCGGCTCGGGATAGCCGGCGGCGTTGACCTGCACGCGCTGCACGCCGGGCTCCCCCCGCAGGTAGCGGTCATAGAAGTACTCGAGCCCTTCCTGGCCCACGACCGTGTTCTGCTTGACGCCGCGAAACGCCGGCTTTGCGAGCTCTTCTTTGTTGATCTGCCCGACATAGCCGAGTACCTGCGCCGCCATTTCGCCATAGGGGTAGGCGCGGATCGAGACGGGTTGCTGCACCACGCCCGGGAAGTCGTTCTGGCGCTCGGCGAGCACCGTCAGCACGCCCCGCCCGGCGTCGGTCTTGATCGTCACCGGGGCGTAGGGCAGCGCCGTGCGCCCTTTGATCACGAGCGCCTCCACGCGCTGCGCGCTCATGCCCAGCAGCGCCCCAACGCGCCGGTACAGCGCGAGCCGGGGCGCGCCCGCGGGCGGCAGCGCCGACGGCACGATCTGCACGGCGTTGGTTACGCGGCTCGACACGATCGGCTTGCCTTCGCGATCGAGGATCCCCCCGCGCGGGGCGGCGATCGGCAGGTCGCGCACGCCGTTCGCGTCGGCCTGCTGCACGTACTGTTCGCCTGTCAGCACCTGTAGGTACCACAGGCGGAAGAAGATGATCGCGAACATCACCATCGCGAGCACGCCCAGCGCGCCCACGCGCAGCGCGAGCTGGGGCGAGACCGGCATCCGCGACCGATCGTCTGAGATCGGCCGGCTCGGACGAACCCGCTCGAGCGCGCTCATGCGCGGGAAAGCGGGCTCAACCCGCCGGTGGTGTAGGCGCGGCGGCGGCGGCGGCGCGGGTCCTCGGGCAAGCTCGCCGACCAGGCAGCGGCGCACGATGATCCACGCGGGCAGCGCGACGACCGTGTCGACGATCACCCCGAGCACGATCTGGCGCAGCAGCTCGACGCTCACGGGGGCGTCGACGCCGAGCAGGAACTCCATCAGCGAGTAGCCCACCAGCGAGGCGGCCGCGGCGGCGGCGCCCACGAGCAGGGGCGTGAGCGCCGCCTGCGGGTCGCGCAGCTCGCGCAGCCGCCCGCTCCAGTAGCCGATGATCGTGAAGATCAGCGAGGTCACGCCCGACGTCTGCACGAGCGTCAGATCGACCAGCAGGCCAACCGCAAAGCCCGTAGCCGCGCCCACGGTCGAGCCGCACAGCAGCCCGACGAAGACCACCAGCAGCGGCGACAGATCGACGTTGACGCCGAACACCGGCACCTCGGAGACCACCCCGATCTGAAAGAACACGGCGACCACGACGAGCGCCGCGATCCGCCCGAGCAGCGCCGGCGAGGGCGTCGTGATCATCAGCCGCCCCCCGTGAACGCGAGCTGTTCGCCCGTGTTGCCGCTCGGCCCCGTGCTCCGGCCGGCGGGCAGATCGGCCGCCAGCGCGGCTGAGGTTGGACGGCAAGCGTGCCCCGGCGCCGCGGTCAGCACCTGCACGACGTCGAGGTCGTGCAGGTTCGCCAGCGGATGCACGTTGACCGACTTGTAGGCGCTTTCTTCGTCCACCGATGTCACCTGCCCGATCGGGATGCCGGGCGGGAACAGCGAGTCGTCGGGGCTCGACGACGGTGCCCGAGGTGACCACGTATTCGCCCCTGTTGACCTGCGTGTTGGCGGGCAGGTACTGGAGCAGCAGGTCGTTGGGGTCACCCACCTTCGGCTGCACGATGCCGGTCGCGTTGCTCGTGCCGATCCGCGCCGAGACTCCCACGTGCTGTCGGTGATCAGGCTGACCTGCGGCGCCGTCGGAGGCCGACCTGGGTGACCTTGCCGACGAGCCCTTCGCCGTTGATCACCGGATCGTTCGACGTGCACCCCCGCCGCTTCGCCCTCGTCGATCGTGACCGTCGAGTACCAGATGTTCGGCGATTTGCCAGACCACCGTGGCGGTCACCGGCCGGTAGTCGGCGACGCTCGAGTCGGTTGTCGAGGTGGTACATGCCGAGCAGCTCGCGGTAGGAGCGTTTTTCGGACTGGTCTGGGATCAGTTCGCGGCGCAGTTTGTCGACCTGCTTGCGCAGCTGGTCGCGCTGGCTTTTGGCGTGCAGGGTGTCGCCGAACCAGCCGAACAGGTCGCGCACCGGCTTCAGCGCCTTGTTGGCGCCGTCCTGGATCGGCGAGACGACCGTCAGGAAACCGCGCTGCACGCGAGTGCAGGCGGCCGCCGGGCGCCTCGCCGAAGTAGGCGGTCAGCAGCATCAGGGAGAGCACGACGAGCAGCACGAGCACCGCACGTCGACGCCGGACCGTCTTGTCGTACACGAATGGAGACCTTCCGAAGCGTTCACGGCACAGAGTACGCGTCAGCGGCACTCGAGTGCCTGCGACCGCGCCGCGGGCGCCGACCGCATTCACTGCGGCGCCGGCGGTTGCGCGAGTTGCGGTTGGAGCGGTGGATCGCCTCGAACTCCTCGAGCGAGCGGCCCGAGCCCACCGCGACGCAGGTCAGCGGCGACTCGGCCAGGTGCGCGGGCATCTGCGTCTCCTCGCGCAGGCGCTCGTCGAGCCCCTGCAGCAGCGAGCCGCCGCCGGCGAGCATGATGCCGCGATCCATGATGTCCGAGGCCAGCTCGGGCGGTGTGCGGTCGAGGGTCTCCTTGACCGCGTCGATGATCTGGCTGAGCGGCTCCTCGAGCGCCTGGCGGATCTCCTCGCTCGTCAGCACCACGGTCTTGGGCAGCCCGGCGACCATGTCGCGCCCGCGGATCTCGGCCTGCAGCTCCTCCTCCATCGGGCAGGCCGAGCCGATCTCGAGCTTCAGCTCCTCGGCGGTCTGCTGGCCGATCAGCAGCTTGTACTCCTTCTTGGCGTAGTTGATGATCGCCTCGTCCATCTCGTCGCCGCCGACGCGGATCGACTGCGAGACGACGATCCCGCCGAGCGAGATCACGGCGACCTCGGAGGTGCCGCCGCCGATGTCGACGACCATCGATCCGGTCGGCTCGCCCACCGGCAGGCCGGCGCCGATCGCGGCGGCCATCGGCTCCTCGATCAGATAGGCGGTGCGCGCGCCGGCCGACAGGCAGGCCTCCTCGACCGCGCGCTTCTCCACGCCGGTCACGCCCGAGGGCACGCAGACGACCACGCGCGGGTGCGCCCAGCGGTTCTGGTGGACCTTCTGGATGAAGTGGCGCAGCATCTCCTCGGTCACGTCGAAGTCGGCGATCACGCCGTCCTTCAGCGGCCGGATCGCCTGGATCGTGCCGGGCGTGCGGCCGAGCATGCGCTTGGCCTCGATCCCGACCGCGTGAACTTCGCCGGTGCGCGAGTCGATCGCCACGACGCTCGGCTCGGACAGCACGATGCCGCGCCCGCGCACGTACACGAGCGTGTTGGCCGTGCCGAGATCGACCGCCATGTCGCGGCCGCCGAATCCTGTCAGATAGCTGAAGATGCCCATATGGAGAGGGAGAAGGGCGCCCGGGCTCGGCTCTGCGCCGTCACGTCAGCGACACGCTCGGCGGCCTTCGCAGTCCGGGGGCGTACCCGCGGCGCAGTGTAGCGAACGCCCATCGCAGCGCTGAACAGGGCTGCGCAGCGTATTTGCACGAGCGCTCAGGACGTCAGAGCAGCTCGGGCCAGCAGGTCGAGCAGCGCTCGCCAGCGGCAGGCCGACGACGTTCTCGTAGTCCCCGTCGACCGCGCGCACGAGCGCCGCGCCGGCGCCCTGGATCGCGTAGCCGCCCGCGCGCCCGCGCCACTCGCCGCGTGGCCAGGTACCACTCGAGCAGCTCGCCGTCGAGCTCGCGGAAGGTGACCGCGCGTGCGCGCCACGGCGGTGCGCTCCGCCTCCCCGGCGAGCAGCAGCGCAAGCCCGCTGACCACCTCGTGCGTGCGCGCCGCTCAAGCGCCGCGAGCGTCGCGCGCGCCTGCCTCGCTCCGCCGGCTTGCCGTAGATGCGCGCCGTCGAGCGCCACCAGCGTGTCGCAGCCGAGCACCGCCTCGGGCGTGCCTGACACGCGAGCCGCGCGGGCCTTGCGCAGCGCGTTCTCGAGCGCCACCTCCGCCGGGTCGCCGCGCTCGAGCTCCTCCACGCCGGCCGGGCGCACCGTGAAGGCGACCCCCAGGCGCTCGAGGATCGCCCGCCGCTGCGGCGAGCCCGAGGCGAGGACGAGCGGCAGCGATCGCTCACGACGAGCGGGGCCTGGAGCAGGGTCCAGTCAAAGCTCCGAGAAGAACAGCGCGGCCTCGCGCGCGGCGGACTCCGGCGAGTCCGAGCCGTGCACCATGTTGGCGCCCATCTCGATCGCGAAGTCGCCGCGGATCGAGCCGGTGGCGGCCTCGAGCGGATCGGTCGCGCCGATCACCTGGCGGGCGGCCTTGACCGCGTCGGCGCCCTCGAGCACCATCGCGACGATCGGCCCGGAGGTGATGAACTCGACGAGCTCGCCGAAGAACGGGCGCTCGGCGTGCTCGGCGTAGTGGCGCTCGGCCAGCTCGCGCGTCGACGGTCATGTGGCGCAGCGCGACGATCTCGCAGGCCCTTGCGCTCGAAGCGGGCGATGATCTCGCCGCTCAGCCAGCGGGCGAAGGCGTCGGGCTTTACCAGGATCAGCGTGCGGTCCATGGGTTCCTTTGGCTTCGGAGGTTTGAGGTCGGCGCACGGCTCGGCGCGCGGAGCGTGCACGCCGGTCGTGCAGGTCGGGAGGTCGTGCAGGTCGGCGGTCGGGCGGCGACGGCGTGCGCGCCGGCTCGCGGCGCGCCACCGGGCTGAACTCATCCTCGCCGCCCTCCTCGACGCTCGTGCTCGTGGCGCAGGCGCGCGGCGCGCGGCGCGCTCGTCGTCGACGAGCAGCGTGCTCGCTCTCGACCGGCGGCGAGGTGCGCCGGCGACGCGTACGCGGCGCACGGCAGCCGGGGACCTCGGTCTCGCAGTACGGGCAGATCGTCCACGCCTGGTCGAGCGGCCGCGAGCAGCTGACGCAGCGCTCCTTGAGCTTGCGCAGACAGCTCGGGCAGCGCATGAAGTCGCGCTCGATGCGGTAGTCGCAGTGCGGGCACAGCCCCTGGTCGAGCTCGTGCAGGCGCGCCTCCGCCGCCTGCATCTCGAGTTCGCGCTCGCGCACGTCCTCCAGGTACTCGGGCGGGCGCAGGATCATGTAGACGATCGTGCCCACGAACGGGAACAGCGAGGCCGCCGTGGCGCAGCCGACCAGCATCGGGTCGAGGATCCGCCGGCGCGCGTCGGCGTAGGTCCAGTAGATCAGCGACAGGTAGAGGACCGCGACGAACAGGATCAGCAGGTCGACGACCAGGTTCAGGCCGCTGCTTTCGATGCCGAAGTAGGCGAAGGGCGGCATCGTTGGTCAGGGAGGCGCATCGGCCGGCTCGAGTTTAGAGAAACAACCGGCCGAATCCATAGCCGGCGGCGAAGAACACGAGGATCACGAGCGCCACGATCAGCGCCACGGCGCCGATCATCGTGAGCACGGAAGGGCCCTCGTCGTTCATCTGCTCGACCCGCTGTCGACCGGCGCCGGAGCGTCCGGCCGACCCGCTGCCCGGCGCGCCGAGCAGCTCGCCGACGAGGTAGACCGAGCCGGTCGCGAGCACGGCCGCGCCGCCGCCGCGCTCGCGCGCCCAACCGCCGGGCCTGCGCGAGCGCCAGGCGCGGGCGGGGCTCGCAGCGGACCGCCGCGAAGCCGAGCTGGCGGCCGAGCGACTCGAGCGCCGCGGGCGAGCAGCGCGCGGCTGGCTGGGCGGCGCGGTGAACCATGCGCGCTCGCACAGCGGCAGCAGCGCGGCGAGCATCGACGCCGCGTCCTTGTCCTCGAGCACGCCGAGCACCAGCCCCAGCGGCCGGCCGGCGAGCACCTCGGGCAGCGCCTGCGACGAGCGCCGCGACCGCGTCGGGGTTGTGGGCGCTGTCGAGCACGGTCAGCGGGCTCTCGCCGAGCGGTCTGCAGCCGCCCGGGCACCTCGACGCTCGCTCCCGCAGCGCGCACCGCCTGCTCGCTCAGCTCGATCCCGACGCTCTGCAGATAGGCCTCGGCCGCGCAGCGCGCGCGAGCGCGAAGTTGCGCCGCTGGAAGGCTCCGCTCGCAGCGCGAGCGGGAGCGTCGCTCCGAGCGCCCTACGCGCACGATCCGCGCCTCGCGCTCGCGCGCGACGCGCGTGGCGACGGCAAGCGCCTCGGCTCGTCGAGCCCTGAGCCGAGCGCGAGCGTCGTGCGCGGGCGCAGCACCGCGAGCTTCTCCGCGGCGATGTCGCGCACCGTCGGCCCCAGCCAGCGGGTGTGCTCGAGGCCCACGTTCGTCAGCACGCTCACGCGCGAGGCGAGCACGTTGGTGGCGTCGTAGCGGCCGCCGAGCCCGGCCTCGACCACGGCCACCTCCACCCCCTGCTCGGCCATCGCCCACAGCGCCGCGGCGGTGAGCAGCTCGAACTGGGTGACGTGGTCGTCCTCGGCGAGCGTCCGGTTGACGCGCTCGGCCCCCCACGCGGCGCGCGCGACCGCGGCGGCGAAGGCGTCTGTCTCGATCTCGCGCTCGCCGATCTGCACGCGCTCGGTGTAGGAGGTCAGGTGGGGCGAGGTGTAGGCGCCGGTGCGCAGGCCGTGGCGCCGCAGGATCGCGGCGGTCATGCGCGTAGTCGAGGTCTTGCCGTTGGTGCCGACGACGTGGATCGCGCCGAAGCGTTCCTGCGGCGAGCCGAGCACCGTCATCATCCGGCGCATGCGGTCCAGGCCGAAGCGCATGCCGAACAACTCGAGCGAGCGCAGGTGAGATTCGGCCTGGGCGGAGCTCCACACTGCTCGAGACACCGGCGGGCGCCTACGCGTCGGGGTGCTTGCGCAGGTAGTCGACGAACACCGGGCGCAGCGCCTCGCCGAGCTTGCCGTCGCCGCTGTGCATCGCGTCTGAGATCAGCCCACGCGAATGCTCGATGTCGAAATCGGCCTCGCCTTCGTCGCCGCTGATCGTCTTCGCCGCCGGGATCAGCTCGAGCAGCGACCACAGGAACCTCACGTCGAGGTGCTTCTCGGCGCGGTGGATCGCGCGGTCGTGCAGCTCGTGCGTGGAGAGCTTGTCGAGATCGTCGGCCATGTCGTTCAGTCGTGCCGAGACGGTCGCGCTCGCGCGCGTGAGGCGCGTCATCAACGGTGTTTGCGGTACTTGCGCCGCTTGCCGCGCGCCAGCCCCCGCAGCTCGCCACCCAGACCCCGGAGGTCCAGCTTGCGCGCGAGCTTGCGCAGCTCCTTGCGCTCTTTAGAGCTGAGGTTGCCGAGGCGCCCGCGCGAGCGGCGCGCGAGCTCGGCCAGGCGCGCACGGTCGCGCTCGGAGAGCGAGCGCCAGCGCTTGCCGACAGCAACACCGACCTGCAGCAGCACCGCCCACGGGAGTGCCTTCACACGCGCCGTCTTCGACTTGGAGCTCTGTGACTTCAGCTTGGCCATGAGGCGATGGTAGCGGGCGGGCGCGCCCGGCGCGAGCCGCGCGGCGATCGGGTCGCGTCGCGGGCGTGCGCGGGCAGGCGAAGAAAGGCCCCGGAGGAGCGCTACGCCGACTCCTCGCGCAGCGAGGAGTCCTCGGCCTCTTCGGGCGCCGCTTCGGTGACGAGCGTCGGGGTGAGCCCCTTCTCGACGGTCTCCTTGGTGACGACGCACTTCTTGACGTCGCGGCGGGAGGGCAGCTCGAACTGGACCTCGAGCAGGATCTCCTCGATGATCGAGCGCAGCCCGCGCGCGCCGGTCTCGCGCGCGAGGCCCTTCTCGGCGACCGCGGTGAGCGAGTCCTCGGAGAACACCAGCTCGATGCCGTCGAAGGAGAAGAAGCGCTGGAACTGCTTGACGAGCGCGTTGCGCGGCTCGGTGAGGATCGAAACGAGGTCCTCGCGCGTGAGCTGGTGCACGGCGGAGACCACCGGCAGGCGGCCGATGAACTCGGGGATCAGCCCATACTCGATCAGGTCCTCGGGCAGGCAGTGCTCGAACACCTCACCCTGGTCGCGCTCCCCCTTGGCCTCGATCGCCGCGGCGAAGCCGACGCCTTTGTGGCCGATGCGCCGCTCGATCACCTTGTCGAGGTTCGCGAACGCGCCACCGCAGATGAACAGCACGTTGGTCGTGTCGATCGTCAGGAACTCCTGGTGGGGATGCTTGCGCCCCCCCTGCGGCGGGACCGAGGCCTGCGTGCCCTCGAGGATCTTCAGGAGCGCCTGCTGCACGCCCTCGCCGGAGACGTCGCGCGTGATCGACGGGTTGTCGGCCTTGCGCGCGATCTTGTCGACCTCGTCGATGTAGATGATCCCCGTCTCGGCCTTCTTGACGTCGTAGTCGGCGGCCTGGATCAGCTTCAGCAGGATGTTCTCGACGTCCTCGCCGACATAGCCGGCCTCTGTCAGCGCGGTCGCGTCGGCGATCGCGAACGGCACGTTGAGGATCCGTGCGAGCGTCTGGGCGAGCAGCGTCTTGCCGCAGCCGGTCGGGCCGAGCAGCAGGATGTTCGACTTCTGCAGCTCGATGTCGGAGTCGCCTGACATCATCATCTGCACGCGCTTGTAGTGGTTGTAGACGGCGACCGACAGGGTTCGCTTGGAGGGGTCCTGCCCGACGACGTACTCGTCGAGCACGTCGTAGATCTCGCGCGGCTTGGGCAGGTTCTCGAGGTCGAACGTGGGGGAGCGGAGAGCTCCTCGTCGATGATCTCGTTGCAGAGGTCGATGCACTCGTCGCAGATGTAGACGCCGGGGCCGGCGATCAGCTTCTTGACCTGCCGCTGGGACTTGCCGCAGAAGCTGCAGAGAAGCTGCTCGTTTGAGTCTGTTGGCCGGGCCATATGCGCCTAGTGCTCCGAGATGACCCTGTCGATTATGCCGTACGCCTTGGCCTCCTCCGAGCTCATGAAGTAGTCGCGCTCGGTGTCTTTGCGTACGTCCGCGAGATCCTTTTTCGTGTGCTTGGCGATGATCTCATCCAGGCGCTGGCGCACGTCGATGATCTCCTTGGCGTGGATCTCGATGTCGGTCGCCTGGCCCTGGAAGCTCGAGGAGACCTGATGGATCAGGATCTTCGCGTTCGGGAGGGCCATGCGCTTGCCCTCCGCGCCGCCTGCCAGGAGCAGCGCGCCCATCGACATCGCGATGCCGACGCAGATCGTCTGCACGGCGGGCTTGACGAACTGCATCGTGTCGTAGATCGCAAGGCCGGCGTACACCGAGCCGCCGGGCGAGTTGATGTAGATCGAGATGTCCTTGTCGGGGTCCTCCGACTCCAGATGGAGCAGCTGGGCGACGATCAGGTTGGCGATCTGGTCGTCGACGGGCGTGCCGAGGAAGATGATCCGCTCGTTGAGCAGACGGCTGTAGATGTCGAACGCGCGCTCGCCGCGCGATGTCTGCTCGACGACCATTGGGACAAGTGGGCTCATAGTCTCGCTTTGGTTTCGCTTCGCGGTCTGGATTCCTCTACAAGTCGGTGTGGCGATCCTAGCTCGCCGCTGTCAATCTCCGGGAGTCCACAGCTTGCCGGGGGCTGCCGCGGCGTCCGCCTGCCCCTCCGCCTGCTGGGGCGTCCACAGTTGCTCGCGCGCCTCGGCCTGCTCCGGCGCGATCGGGGTGGAGCGGGCCGCGATCAGCTCGACGGCTTTGCGCGCGGCGAGGTCCTCGCGCACGTCCTCCAGCCGTCCGGCGGCGCGCAGGTCCTCGAGCAGCTTCTCCGGCTCGACCTCCTCGCGCTCGGCCGTGGGGGCGATCGCCGCGAGCAGCTCCTGCTCGGTGGGCTCGATCTGCTCGGCTGCTACGACGGCGGTGACTACCGCCTCGCGGCGCAACGCCTGCGCGGCGTCGGGCTCCATCTCGGCGAGGATCTCCTGCTCCTCGCGGGCGGCGATCTGCAGGTAGGCCTCGCGCGAGATCCCGCGATGGGAGAGGGAGTGCAGCATCCGCTCCCACATCTCTCTCGCGCGCGCTTTGACGAGCTCCGGCGTGAGCGCGACCTGCGCGCCGGCGACGGCGGCGTCGAGCGCCGCCTGCAGGAACTCGCCCTCGATCTTTCCCTGCTCAACCTCGAGCAGCCGGCCGCGGATGTCCCCGCGCAGCTCGTCGAGATTGTCGAAACCGGCGTCGATCGCGAGGTCGTCGTCGACGTCGGGGAGCTGCTTGAGCTTTACCTCCTTGACCGTGATCTCGAACGTCGCCGGTCGCCCGGCGAGCTCGGCGGCGCCGTAGTCGTCGGGGAACGAGAGCTCGACCGTGCGCGTCTCACCGGCGCTCGCGCCGAGCAGCCCCTCCTCGAAGCCGGGGATCAGGTTGCCGCCGCCGAGCTCGACGAGCTGGTCGCGGCCCTCGCCGCCCGCGAACGGCGTGCCGTCGATCGAGCCGAGGTAGTCGATCACGACGAAGTCGCCCACGGCGGCGACGCGCTCGGCGGTCTCGAGGCGGGCGAGGCGCTCGCGCATCGCGTCGATCTCCTGCTCGATCTGCGCATCCTCGACGGCGGGCTCGCGGCGAGGAACCTCGAGGCCCTCGTAGGAGCCGAGCTCGGCTCTGGGCAGCACACCGACCTCGATCGAGAGCTCGAGCGGGGAGCCTTGGGGAGGCAGGTCGAAGCGCCCGATCTCAGGGTCGCCGACGGGGACGATGCCGGTCGTCTCGATCGCCTGCGCGTACCACGCGGAGATCGTGTCGCGCACGGCCTCCTCGAGCACGACCTCGCGGCCGACGCGCTGGATCACGAGCGGCGCGGGCACCTTGCCTTTGCGAAAGCCGGGCAGCTTCAGCTCGCGGCCGAGCTGGCGCGCCTTGCGCTCGAGATGGGAGTCGAGCTCCGCGGGCGGGACCTGCACGTGCAGGCGCACGCGCGAGTCCGCGAGCTCGGTGACGGTCGTCTCCACGGCGGCGGCGGGCACGCCCGTCACGATACCGTTATCGACCGTGAGGCCCCGCTTGCGACGCGACGCGCCCTTGTGCGCGCCCAGGCGTGCGGAGACCTGGCTGTGGACCGGTCCGGTGGGTCATTTGGTGGGTGGCGGGCTGGACTTCCTCGTCGCGCTCGCACGCTACGTGCGCGCACGAGCGAAGGGCAAGGCCATCCGTTAGAGACGGCCTCGCCCTCTATGCCTTGCTCAGGCGACGGCGCCAGCCTGGGCGCGCTCGAACGAGAGCGCCGTGCCGGCGGGGACGACCACCACCGGGCAGGTGGCGATCTCGATCAGACGCGTGGCCGAGGAACTGAGCGAGACGCGCCCCGGAGTGGCGTCGGGGCGCGAGTCGATCACGAGCAGGTCGGCCTGATCGTCGGCGACCGGCACGACCTGGGCGCCGAGCGCGGAGGCGAGCGCAGCGGCGGTGCGCTGCGCGCTGCCGTCACCGCCGGCCTCGCCGACCGCGACGATCCGCTGCGCGGACGTGCGCAGGCGGTCGTCCGCGAACCCTGCGGGGGCGATCGCGACCGCGACCGGGCCGCCCTCCAGCAGACGCTGGGCGGAGTTGCCGATCGTGACGTGGCCGGGGGCGGTATGCGAGTCCGAGCAGAACACGATCGCCTCGGCGCCGATCTGCTCGGCCAAGGCGCGTAGCCCGTCCGGGGTGGAGCGATCGGTGATCGCATGACGCGAGGCGAACGTGCCGGTGAAGAGCGCAGCGCCGCGGTCGAGCACAACCTGTGCCTCCTCGTCTGAGACGGCCTCATTGGTGTGGCGGACATAGCCGAGGGACACTTCGGCGCCGGCGCGCGCGAGCAGCCCGGCAAGCGCGATCGCGTCGTTCTCGTTGGCGGTGCCGTCGTAGGACACGATGATCTTGGTGGGCATGGCTTTCTCCTTGCTGTCGGATAGGGCTCGCTTGAGCAAAGCCGTTGCTGATCTCAAGCTGTGAGTTCTCCTCGATGGTCGCACCATCCTGCCATCAGCACCAGTAATCTTGATGATCTTTGATATAAGGATTACTTATGTTGAATGTGGCCAGGCTGAAGGTCTTGAAGGAGGTCGCCTACCGGGGCTCGTTCTCGGCGGCAGCCGAAGAGCTGTCCTACACCCAGTCGGCGGTCTCCCAGCAGATCGCGGCGCTCGAGGCGGAAGCGGGGACGGCGCTGCTGCAGCGGCGCCCGCGCGGCGTCAGCCTGACCGCGGCGGGGCAGGTGCTGCTGGGGCACGCCGAGGGCATCCTCGCGCAACTGGAGGCGGCGGAGGCGGCGCTCGCGGAGATCGCGGGGCTGCGCGGCGGCAGGCTGCGAATGGCCTCGTTCCCGACGGCCGGGGCGACGCTGATGCCGCTTGCGATCGCGACGTTCCGCGCGTCCTACCCGGACGTGGAGCTGACTCTGAGCGAGGGCGAGCCCGAGCAGATCGCGCCGCGGCTGCGCGCGGGCGAGCTCGACCTGGCGCTGCTGTTCGAGTTCGAAGGCGAGACGGAGCTGGGCGAGGGCACCACGCGGGTCGATTTGCTCGAGGACCCGATGTATCTGGCGCTGCCGCGCGAGCACCGGCTGGCGCAGAAGCGGCAGCTGCGGCTGGAGGATCTGAGGGACGAAGCGTGGGTGCAGACCGCGAGCGCGAGCCCGTGCGCGCGCCATGTGGTGCGCTCCTGTCATGCGGCGGGGTTCGAGCCGAACGTGTCGTTCGAGAGCGACGACTACCAGACGGTGCAGGGACTCGTGGCCGCCGGGGTCGGGGTCGCGCTGATCCCCGAGCTCGCGCTGTCGGTCGTGCGCGAGGAGATCGCGATCCGTGCCCTCTCCCCCGGCCCACCCGTGCGCCAGGTCGTGGCCGCGGCGCCCGCGGGCGCTCGGCTGGTGCCGGCGGCGCCCGCAATGCTGGGCGTGCTCGAGCGGGCCGCTGAACAGTACGAGACGCTCGGCGCGCGGCAGACGGCGTAGCCGGGCTGTAGATGCAGGGGAGCTGAAACTGTTAGAGGAGCCGCCTTCCGGCCGGGTCGCCGAGGTGTGTCGAAGTTCAACGCGCGTGAGCGGGTTATCAGTCCTGCAGCGCGACCGCGGCCGGCACTTTGGCCGCGAAGCGCCCCGGGAGCGCGACGATCGCGACGGCCGCGGCGGTGACGAGCGCGAAGCTGAGAATCGCGCCGAGCAGGCCGAGCGAGGGGACGACGGGGTAGTTGATCGTGTGCGAGAGCGCCCGGTCGAGCAGTTGCTGGCCGAGCAGGCCGAGCAGCGCGCCGCTCGCGCAACCGACGCCGAGCAGGATCAGGGCCTCGAGCATGATCGTCTGCCACAGCTCTGACGGGGGGAAGCCCTCGAGCTTGAGCTTGGCCAACCGCGGGCGGCGCTGCCAGATCATCGCGCCCATCGCCGCGGCCATCGCGAGGATCGCGGCGGTCAAGATCAGCGTCGCGATCTGGGTCAGGCGGGTGAGGCCCTGGCGGCTGAGCGAGTCCTGCTGCGCGGCGCGCGCTTCGGCCGTCTGCACCGCGAGGCCGGTGCGCGGGCCGAGCGCCGCACGCAGCTCGCGAGCACCCTGCGCCTGGCTGACTCCAGGCGCGAGCAGCACGTTGTAGGCGCTCGCTTCGGGGCTCCCCCATGCGCGCGCGAAGTCGTTTGCGTTCATCACGATCGCGCCCGGCGCCCAGCCGATGTTGGTAGACAGCGCGGCGACACGCAGGACCGTCGGCACGGGCGCGGGCAGCGTGAACGACTGTCCGACGTGGAGGTGGTTTTCGGCGGCCAGCGCCTGCGAGGCGACGACCCAGCCGCCGCCACGCACACGCGCGCTCGCCCGCGCGAGCGGACCTTCGACGAGCTGCGTCGGCGGCACGAGCGGCTCGGCGCCGACGGGAGGCGCGATCACCCACACGCGTCGCGTGCCGTAGTCGAGCAGGCCGCCACGGTAGACCCGCACGGCGCGCACGCCCGGCAACCGTTCGAGCTTCGACTGCGTCGCGCGCGTGGGGAACGGAGCGGTCGTCAGCAGGTTGTACTCGCCCGCCGGGGCAACCCACACGTCGGTGTAGGCGTTCGCGTCGTGCGCAGCGTTTTCGAGACCGTGCAGGAGGTCGCTGTGGGCGCCCTGGATCGAGACGGAGCCGAACACCGCAACCGCGCCGGTCGCGGCGATCGCGACCGCGCGGGCGCGACCGGAGCGGAGCTCCATCACCGCGATGTGCGGCACCGCGCTGACGATCGACGGCGCCAGCCGCTTGACGACCTCGAGCGTCGCCGTCAACGGCAGCGGCAGCAGCAAAAGCAGCGCCGCGATCAGCGTGACCATCCCGACGACGGCGTCCTGCGGCGCGGCCAGCAGGATCGCGACGGTGACGGCGAGGCAGACGAGGCCGGCGACGGCGAGCCACGCGGTCAGCGCGCCACCGCCTTCCTGCTTCTCGGCGATCGCGGCGAGCGGGTCGCGCGAGAGGATGTCGCGCAGGGGGCTGAGCACGGCGACGCAGGCCGCGAGCATGCCGCCGCCGACGGCGATCGCGAAGCTCTGCCAGCCGACGACGCGCGCCGAGCCGACCGCGAACGCCGAAGAGAGGTAGCCGGGGGTCGCGTGGAACAGGTGGATCGAGAGCTCCTCGCCGAGCGCGAGCCCGAGCGCTGAGGCGATCGCGCCGAGGATCACCGCATCGAAGAGCAACACCGCGATCACCGCGCCGGGGGTGTAGCCGTCGCGACGCAGGTCGGCAATCAGCCGCCGGCGCTGGGGGACGGTGAGGAGCATCGCGTTGAACGCGAACAGGAAGCCGACGAGCGCGCTGATCACGGCGAACAGCGCGGTCGACTGGTTGGTCGCGGCGGCGGCCTTCGTGAACAGCTGCTCGTCGTAGGAGGAGCTCTCGACGTTCAGCCGCCCCGCCGCGACCCGCACGAGCGCCGCGCGCACCGCTCCTTCACTGCCCGGCGCGGGCTCGACCAGGATGCGGCTGATGCGGGCCGCCAAGGCGCTCAGTTCCTGGGCGTATTCGAGCGGGGCGATCGCGACCGGGCTGTCGATCAGCGCGCCGATCTGGCTCGCGTGCAGCTGCGCGTAGAGCGCCGCTTCGCTCTCGCCGCCGCCCGTCTGGAAGGTCATCATCTGGCCGAACTTCCGCACGCCGAGCTTGGTGGCGACCGGCGCCGGCAGCACGACCGCCCCGAGGCCGGCGAACGGCGTCAGCGCGGCGCGGCGCACGAGCGAGCCGCCCAACTCGGACAGGCTCGAGTCGGCGCCGACCAGCTGCACCGACTCCCGTCCGTGGGGGCCGATCGCGTTCGCGTTCACTTCGAGCAGCGGTGCCGCGACACGCACGCCGGGTATGTGGCGCACCTGCGCGAGCGTCGCCGCAGGGAACCCCTGGGCGTCGCGGGCGGAGAGCTGGAGCGTCGCGCGTCCGACGATTCCCTTGTTCAGCGCGCCGACGGAGCTCGACAGCGACTGGCTCGCGACCTGCGAGGCGAACAGCAGCGCGACGCCCGCGGCGATGCCGACGATCGCAAAGCACTCCTGCAGGCCGCGCGCGCGCAACCGCACGCGGTAGAGGTGCAGGATGTTCGCGAACCTCACGTCGACTCCCAGACGAGACCAGCGCCACCAGCGGATCTCACCGCGATCCCCAGGCGGCGCGCGGGACGTTCAAGAGCCTCACCGTGGCCCCGGCGGGTAGACCTCACGCCGCGCCGGCCGCCGCGAACCCCTGGACGGGGTCGTAGTCGATTAGCTTGCCGTCGCGCAATGCGAGCACGCGATCGGCGTAGCCGGCGGCGAGCGGGTCGTGGCTGACGAGCACGATCGCGACATCACGCTCGCGACAGAGCTCGCGCAGCAGCTCGAGCACTTCGCTCGAGCGCTGCGAGTCGAGGGAGCCGGTCGGCTCGTCGGCGAGCAGCAATTGCGGCTCGGTCGACAGCGCCCGCGCGATCATCACGCGCTGGCGCTCGCCCATCGAGAGCATCTCGGCGCGGTGATCGAGACGCTCTCCCAGCCCGAGCCGCTCGAGCAGCGGGGAGACGCGCCGGTGCGCCTCGCGCCAGCGGACGCTCTTGAGCAGCTTCAGCACGGCGTTGTCGATCGCGCTCACGCCCGGCAAGAGATCGAAGTTCTGGCGCACGAAGCCAAGCTCTGAGAGTCGGTAGCGCGAGGCCTCCTGCTCTGAAAGCGAGGAGACGTCGCGGCCGTTGACGAGCACCGCGCCGCCGGTCGGCTCGAGCAACGCCGCGACCATCAACAGCAGCGTCGTCTTGCCCGACCCGGACGGCCCGTACAGCGCGACCATCTCCCCGGGAGAGACCGACAGCGAAACGCCGTCGACCGCCCGCACGGGCTCGCCGCCGACGGCCGGATAGTGCTTGACGAGCTCACGCAGCTCCAGCATCGGCGCCCTCCTTGCGCGGGCCTGGCGTCTGACGCGCCGGGACCGAGGGCACGGCGACGACCGAGAGCGACATCGCCTTGGCCGGCCCGCTGTGGACGCCGGACATCGCCTTGGACGGCGTGCCGTGGGGAGCAGACGTCGCGACCGGCATCCCGGCACGGTCGGCGACTCGCCCGCGCGACAGGAGCCGCCCGATCAGGCGCCGGGCGCGAAAGACGAGGAGCGCCGCGCCGACCGGGGGGCCGACGTTCGCGATCACGCTCTCCGTCACCTCGCGCACACGCGGCGCATGGGCCTCCGGCAACGAGAGATAAGAGGCGACCATGCCGACGAGCAGGACGAGATGGAGGCGGCCGCGAGGCAGGTCCCGCAACTCGCTCGCAGACCGCGCAGCGAGCCAGGCCATCCGCACGCGCGCCTCCTCTTGCGATCCATAGCAGCTGATGAAGGAGAACTGCGCGCTGTCCGCGTCCTCGCTTTCGTCGACGAGCGAATCGAGCAGCGAGTGCAGCGATCCGGCCCACGTGAGATAGGGCGCGGCGAGGGACGCTGCGAACGCCGGGCGAACGCCGCGATCAGCGGCGGTAGCGATCAAAGAATGCACCCCGAGAGATGTGCCCCGTGCCGACGCCGTCTCCCACCACTGAAGGTCCGTTCCGGATGGCGTCTGCGCGCGCGCCCAGCGCACGAGCTGCTCGCGCTCGGCGGGGTTGCGGCCGAGGCTGAGGCTCTGGAACGCGACGATCGACTCGCTTGCCGCGCGCGCCGGCTCGGCCACCGCGGACCACGAGGGCAGCGCGGCGAGCGCCGCCCGGCAGGTGTCGACGAGCTCACGCAGGTAGCCGCCGTCCTCGTGCCGGGGATGGTGCTCGTAGTAGTCGAGGTGCGGGGCGACCGGGTCGAGCGCGACGAGCAGCGCTTCGTGCAGCCGGCGGCCGTTCAGAACCGGCTCGGCGCAGGGTTGCTCGGCGAGCATGTCGATGTAGTTGTACGCCGCTTGAAACCCCGCGAGCGCGCGCACCGCCGCGCGCCGTCGCCACCAGGGGACGAACACGGCGAACGCGCACGCGCCCTCGATGTTGCCGCGCTTCGCGAGCGCCGCGAGCGCGAGATCGCGCAGCGCGGGATCGGGAACTTCGCGGGCGCGCAAACGACGGCGACGCAGCTCGCCGCGGACACGCGGGAAGACCGTCAGCCAGTAGCGCACGGCCGCGCCGACGAACACGCCCGCGAGCGCCACCCGCTCCCACGCTGCGCGCATGGCTACTTCCGCCGCCGCCGCACCGGCGGCGGGCACGGCACCGTGCTCTGCGCGGTGGTGGTACTACCATCCACGAACGCGAAGATCGCGCTGAACGGAAAGCCGCCGTGGGGACAGCTCGGGGGCACTTCGACGCCGCGCGGGCGAAAGCTCACGGTGCGCCCGTGGACACGTTCGGTGTAGAGGAGGCCGGCCGGGCCGATCGTCGCCTGTACGTGCACGATCGATACCGGCGGCCCGTCGGGCACGCTCGGGATCAGCGGGACCGCCGTGTCAAGGCTTCCGCCGAGCGTCCGGGAGCCCTGGATCAATTCGCCCTGAAAGACCAGCTGCGCGTACACCGGCGCCTGGCCGTTGGCGTAGAACAACACGACCATGTGCCCGCCGTGCGACGGGCCGCGCAACGCTTCGATCATCGGGATCTCGTGCCCCACCCCCTGCCCGAACGGCACTTCCACAAAGGCGCTGCCGGAGCCCAGATGCGAGTTCTGCGGGCACCCGGCCGGCCCCTGGGCGGCGAGCGCCGCCGGGTTGCAGATCGCGAGACCCAGCGTCGTTCTCAGGTAGTCGATCCCCGGCGGCAGGTGAAGGCTGAGGCTCTGCAGAGCCGGCGGCATCACGCCTTCCACGCCGGCGATGTCGAACGCAAAGCCGATCGTCGTGGGCGCGCCGAGCCGGTCCGGGGTGAACGAGGTATGCAGCGTCGCCGTCTCTGCCGCGCTAGCCGGCGCGGGCAGGCAGATACACAACGCAAGCGCCGCGACAACTGAGATTGTTTGTATGAAGCGCACGGAAGCCCCCGCTAGTACGACAGCGGGCCGCTCACCTCGACCGTGGTGGCGTCGTTCACGCGCTTGATCGAGCCCGTGAAGCGCAGGTTGCTCGCATGCGTATGCGCGTATGTTCCCGTTCCGCGGGAGATCGACAGCGTGCCCGAGAACGATGCGTAGGAGCCTCCCACTTCGTAGTGCGCCGACCCATGCCCGGTCAGCGATCCGCTCGAGGGGTAGATGTTGACTTCGGCCGTCACGTGCGTGGACGAGGCGACATTCAGATGGATGTAGATCGTCCCTCTGATCGTGCCCGTCGCCGTGCCCTGCTCGTTGAGCGTCAGCCCACTGTGGCTGGTCAGGTGCAGGCGCCCCTTCTCGCTCAGGTTCAACGTCCGCGCTGCGCCCGCGACCGGCCCGGCCGCGCTGGACGCGCCGGCCCCGAGAGCACCGACGCCGACGCCAAGTGACACCACCGCCCCGACCGCCAGCAGCGCACGGGCCCTTCCGCGCCGCGAGCCGATTCGATCCAACCCCCGTTGTCCTACGCCATCTCCATCAGATGCGTACCCCATATGACCCAACCCCTCTCCTCTTGAGACTTGAAGACAGAGTGACTATATACGTAAAGCTACCGTCACAAGACCGATTGCGACTGGAAAGATTCTGGCACATGCCGCATCGCGAATGGCTAGTCAACAAGACACGCGCGCGAGCAGGTTGTCCACGTACGGGCCGAGAGCCTTCGACACCGTGGCCGCGGCGTACTCGGGCGGACCGGAGGCGAGGGCGGCGTGGCTGATCGCCAGGCGCACGAGCGAGTCGGCGAGCAGGCGCAGCTCCGCGACGTCGACCTGCGGCCAGCCCCCGATCAGGATCGCCGCGAGCCGCTCGGTCGCGAGCGCTAGCACCGGCGCGCCGTGGGTCGTGAACAGCGCGAGCAGTCCGTCGCTGCCGTCACCGGCGAGGACCGTCTGGATCAGCCGGTTCTCGGCGGCCCCGCTCAAGAACACTTCGAAGGCCGCGCTCAGCGCCGCGTGAGGGTCGTCTAGATGGGCGTGAACAGCCTCCTCGACGGTGGCGAGGAAGCGGTCGCTCTCGCGCAGGATGTAGGCCTGCGCGAAGTCCTCGCGCGAGCCGATCTCGTTGTAGAGCGTCTGGCGGCTCACGCCCGCGCCGCCCGCGATGTCGGCCATGCTGATGCTCGCCCACGCGCGCTCGCGCAGCAGCGCGTCGGCCGCGTCGAGCAACCGCTCGCGCAGCAATGTCCTCGTCGCCTGCGCGTAGCTGGGGCGGGCCGTCGCCGTCGCCGTCATGGCCGCCGGCGCCACTCGGTCCAGGCACCGCGCCGCGTGCCCGCGTCGCTGCTCACGCAGTGCTCGGCGGGATTCACGGCGAGGCCGGCTTGTCCGTCCCCGTAAGGAGGAAGTCGACCTTGTCGCGCACGCCACAGTCCGGGCAGGCCCAGTCGTCCGGTACCTCGCTCCACGGCGTGCCCGCCGGGAAGCCCTCGCGCGGCGCGCCCTCCTGCTCGTCGTAGACATACCCGCACACCGGACAGGCGAACTGGCTCATGGTCGCTCGCTTCCCTTGTGCTCAGCGCGCCGGGGAGTGGGCATCGGCGCCTGCCCCGGCGCGGTAGCGCGCGAGGATCCGCTTGCGCTTGCGGGGATTGATGTTCGCGCGCGTGACGTCGCCCTCGTAGTGGTCGAGCACGCGGCGGTCCATCGTCCGCTTCCACAGTGGCGGGATCGCCGCGAGCACGATCATGCCCGCATAGCCCGTCGGCAGCTGCGGCGCCTCCTCGTAGTGGCGCAACGCCTGGTAGCGGCGGATCGGGTTGGCGTGATGGTCGGAGTGGCGCTGCAGGTGGTAGAGGAGCACGTTCGAGGCGACGTTGTTCGAGTTCCAGCTGTGCTCGGGCCGCGTGCGCTCGAAGCGACCGTCCTCGCGCCGCTGGCGCAGCAGGCCGTAGTGCTCGAGGTAGTTGACGACCTCCAGCAGCGAGAAGCCGAGCACGGCCTGCAACAGCAGGAGGGGCAGCACGACGAGGCCGAACACGGCCGTGAGCACGCCGAACAGCACGACGCTCATCGCCCACGCGTTGAGGATGTCGTTGCGGTACGTCCAGTGCGAAGACTTCAGCCGATCGAGGCGTACGCCCTCTAGCTCCCACGCCGAGCGTAGGGAGCCTGAGACCGTGCGCGGCCAGAACGCCCAGAAGCTCTCCCCCAACCGCGAGCTCGCGGGGTCCTCGGGCGTGGCGACGCGCACATGGTGGCCGCGGTTGTGCTCGATGAAGAAGTGCCCGTAACCGCTCTGCGCGAGCGCGACCTTGCTCAGCCAGCGCTCCATGCTCGCGCGCTTGTGTCCGAGCTCGTGCGCAGTGTTGATCGCCACCCCGCTGACCATCGCCATCGTCAGCGCGAGGCCGATGTCCTCGACCGTCGACAGTTTGCCGCTCGACCACTGCCAGCAGGCGAACACGAGCCCGGCGTACTGCACCGGCAGGTACAGGTATGTGCACCAGCGGTAGTAGCGGTCCTGCTCGAGCCACTTGATCGCATCGTCCGGCGGGTTGGCCGCGTCGAGGCCGACGATCAGGTCGAGCAGCGGGAAGATGGCGAACACGAGGAACGGCCCGTAGAACCAGAACACGCCGAGGCCGGTCGCCTCGACCAGGCCCCAGGCCAGGAACGGCAGCGTGGGCACGATCAGCCCGAGCAGCCACAGGTAGCGCTTGTGATCGCGCCATCTCGGCGCCGTCCCCGCCGGCCGCTGCTCTTCGACCGCCGCCGGGGCTACCCCCACGCTTGCTCCACTCGCCGCCATCGCCGCTCCTTTGCTTGACAGTGTCCTGTTCTTTGTCCAGATTATTTACACTCAGACCGAATTTGTCAAGAGCATCGCCCGAGCGTCCGAGGCGGCTGTCATCTTCGAGGCTATGAGCATCCTCCTGCTGATCGTCGGTGTCCTGCTCGGCGGCGCCTGCGCGCTCGCCTTCGCGCGGCCCAATCGCTCGCGCATGCGCGACGAGCTGAAGTCGATCTCCGTCGACGTGCTCGCGCAGACCGGCGACTCGCTCGCGCAGCGGCTGGCCGACCAGCGCCGTGTCGAGGAGGAGCGCGCATCCGGCGAGATGGCCCGGCGCGCGGAGGAATTCAAGGGGCTCGTGCAGCCCGTGCAGGAGAAGCTCGGGCGGATGGAGAGCGAGATCTCACGGCTCGAGCGCGAGCGGCGCCAGGCCCAGGGCGAGCTCGGCGAGATGGTGCGCAAGCTGAACGACGGCGTCGGCACGCTGCGCCAGGAGACCGGCGCGCTCGTCTCCGCGCTGAAGCGCCCCTCCACGCGCGGCTCCTGGGGCGAGATCCAGCTGCGCAACGTCGTGGAGATGGCCGGCATGGTCTCCCACTGCGACTTCGTCGAGCAGTCCACGATCGACACCGAGGACGGACGGCTGCGGCCCGATATGCTCGTGCGCCTGCCTGGCGCGAAGCTGATCGTGGTCGACTCCAAGGTCCCGCTCGACGCCTACCTGTCGGCGCTCGAGGCCTCAGGCGAGGAGGAGCGCGAGCTGCACGTCGCGCGCCACGCGCGTCAGACGCGCGAGCACATCGCAAAACTCGCCGCCAAGGGCTACCAGCGCCAGTTCGACGCAACGCCCGAGTTCGTGATCATGTTCGTGCCCTCCGACGGCATCTACCAGGCCGCGCTCGCCCAGGACCCGGCGCTGATCGAGTACGGCGTACAGCAGCAGGTCCTGATGGCCACGCCCACGACCCTGATCGGGCTCCTGTGGGCCGTGCACTACGGCTGGCGTCAGGAGCTGATCGCGGAATCCGCGCGCGAGATCGCCGAGTCCGCGCGCGAGCTGCACAACCGCCTCGGGCGCTTCGTCGAGCCGCTCGCCAAGGTCGGCCGCCAGCTCGACTCGGCGGTCGGCGCCTACAACGAAGCCGTCGGCTCGTTCGACCGCCGCGTGATCCCGCAGGTGCGCCAGATCGAGCAGGCCGGCGCCGCCTCCGAGCGCGCGGTCTCAGCGCCCGAGGCGATCGAGCGCAGCGCCCGCCCGATCACCGCGAAGCTCGAGCTCGAGCCTTCGCCACGGACGGCACAGGGACGCTCGGGGCGCGAGCCTCTGCAGGCGGCGCCAGAGCAGCGCCTGGGGCTCGAGCCCCCAGAGGTCGAGCCCCATCCCGAGCGGACACCGAGGCTCCCCCTCGCGCCCGAGCACGAGCCGCTCGTCGGCGGTGCGCAGCCAGGAAGATCAGCAGCGTAAGCGCGACCGGCACGGTCGCGGGCAGCTCGTGCACGAAGAAGAACAGCAGGTCGAAGCCCAGCGCGAGCGCCACCACGAGCACAGCCGCGCCCCGCTGCGACGCGCGTCCGACCGTCAGGGCGAGCAGGCCGCCGAGTGCGCCCGCGACGAACAGGTCGCCGTAGCCCATCACCGCCGTGCCGAACACCGCGCTCTGCAGCTGCGGCAGGCCCGCGGCCGGGCGCGCCGCGTTGAGCGCATCGTTCGGTCGCTGCAGCAGTTCCGCGACGACGAGCGTCGTGTCCGCCGCGGCCATCGCCACGATCCCGGCCGCTAACCACCGCGGCGGCGTGACCGCCGCGAGCAGCACGCCGAGCGCCACGCAGCTGAGCGCCGACAGCGCGAGCGCGGCCCCCTCCCCGGCCAGGCCACCGCGATCGGCCCACGCCAGCGCGAACAGCGGCACGGCGAGCAGCGCCCAGGGCGGGCGCCCCGCGTGCGCGAGCCGGCCGAGTGCGAGCGCGGCCAGCAGCGGCACGGCGATGAGCGCGAGATATGTCAGCCCCTGCGCGCTCGCCTGTTCGGCCGCGCGCGCGGCGAGCACGAAGCCGATCACCGACAGCGGCGGGATCACCGCCCAGCGGCGCCCGCGCAGCCGCGCGAGCCGGGGGTCGCTCAGCGCTCCCGGGACCACCACGAGCGCGCCCTGCACGAGCGACAGCACAGCGATGGACAGCCAGAAAGGAGGCATGCCATTCAAAATAGACTGCTCCTGTGGTTCGTTTTGAAAATTCGTTGCGAGTTTGCCGGATGGATGGTCTGTGTCTGAGGTTCGACGGACACGGTCTTCGTACCGGTAGTACAGGGGCCGTGTCCGGCGGACCTCAGACGCGAGCAGGCGCCGGGAAACACCAACGAATTTCCAAAAGGGACCACTAATGCCGACGCCCCCAATACCCACATCGCCACCCTCGCGGCAGATACGCCTCCGCCGCCGCCGCATCGCCGCCGCCGCCGGCACAGCGCTCGTCCTGGTCGCGCTGATCGCGGCGATCTTCGCGCACGGCTCGGGCCGGCCGGCCGCCCGGGCGAGCGCGAGCGGCGTCTCCCACCGCGCCGCCGATCCGCCCCTGAGCACCGCCGCGACCCGGGGGCGCGAACGGAAAGCCGAAGAAAACGCGATCGATCACGTCCTTTCATACACGCCGGCGGTCTCCTCGGGCGGCGCCCACGGCAACGAGGTTGCGCTCACCTTTGACGACGGCCCCGGCCCCTACACCCAGCAGCTCGTGGAGGTGCTGAACAGGCTGGGAGCGCACGCCACGTTCTTCGCGATCGGCGAGGAGGAGCGTTACTTCTCGGCCGGCACCCTGATCGAGCTGCGCTCCGGCGAGGTGGTCGGCGACCACTCAGAGACGCACCCGATGATGGCCTCGCTCGCAGCGCACGACCAGTACGAACAGCTGTTCGAACAGATCGCTCGCATCGAAATACTGGATGGTCCTCGTCCGCGTCTGTTCAGACCTCCCTACGGTTCGTTCAACGCGACCACGTTCCGCCAGCTGCGCAGGCTGCATCTGCTGATGGTCCTGTGGTCGACCGACACCAAGGACTACACCCTGCCCGGAGTCCGCGCGATCGTGCAGAGTGCGCTCGCAGGCGCACATCCCGGCGCGATCATCCTCATGCACGACGCGGGGGGCGACCGCTCCGAGACGATCACCGCGTTGCCGGCGATCATCGCCGGCCTGCGCAAGAAAGGGCTGCAGCCCGTCACGGTTCCGCGCCTGATGCTCGACGACCCCCCGCCGCGCGGGCTGCCGATACCGAAAAGCCTCGCCGGAGACTGATAGCCCTACGATTACCCATGTGAATGGGCCGGTCAAACAGGCGCCGCCGATCCTGCACCTGTCGGCGGTGATCGGCAGCCCGCTACGCGACTCCGACGGCGAGCGGCTGGGCAAGGTCGACGACCTGATCGTGCGCCTCGGGGGCGTCGGCTATCCGCCGATCACCGGCTTCCTCGCGACCGTCGCCGGGCGCAACTCCTACGTCGGCGTCGATCGCATCTCCGACATCGGCGCGGACGGGGTCGTGCTGCGCAAGGCCAAGCTCGACCTGCGCCACTTCGAGCGCCGCCCCGAGGAGGTGCTGCTGAGGCGCGACGTGCTCGACCGCCAGCTGATCAACGTCAAGGGCGCGCGGCTGGTGCGCGCGAACGAGATCGAGCTCGCGCTGATCGCCGGCTCGTGGCGGGTCGTCGGCGTCGACACCGGCCCGCGCGGCGGCATCAGGCGGTTGCTGCCGAAGGGGCTCGGCGCGCGCATCGCGACCGGCCAGTTCCTCGACTGGGCGAGCGTCGAGCCGTTCGTGGGGCACGTGCCGACGGTCCGCCTGCGCATCCCCCACCCGAAGCTCGCCAAGCTCCACCCCGCCCAGATCGCCGACCTCGTGGAGGCCGCGTCGCGGCGCGAGGGCGAGGAGATCATCCAGGCCGTTGGCGAGGACGACCGCGAGCTCGAGGCCGACGTGTTCGAGGAGCTCGACGACCACCACCAGCGCGAGTTCCTCGACGACCGGCCCGACGCGCAGGTCGCCGCGATCCTCTCACGGATGGCGCCGGACGACGCCGCCGACGTGGTCGGCGAGCTCGACGAGGACCGCCGCGAGCCGGTGCTCGCGCTGCTGGGAGTCACCCACCGCATCAAGGTCCGCGCGCTGCTCGGCTACGACCCCGCCGAGGCCGGCGGGCTGATGAGCCCCGACTTCGTCTCGCTCAGGCGTTCGACCACGGCGGGCGAGGCGCTCGACGCGGTGCGCCACTCGAAGATCGCCCCCGAGCTGCTGACCGCCGTGTTCGTCACTTCGCCCGAAGGCGCGCTCGACGGCTCCATACCCGTGACCGCGCTGCTGCGCTCAGAGCCCGACCGGCGGTTGAGCGCGCTCGTCAAGCACGAGCTGCCGAGCCTGCGCCCCGACGCCTCGTTCGAGGAGGTCGCGCGACTGATGGCCGACTACAACCTGACGGCGATCCCTGTCGTCGACGAGCGCGAGTGCATGGTCGGCGTGGTCACAGTCGACGACGTGCTCGAGGCGATGCTCCCCCGCGGCTGGCGACGGCGCTTTGGATTGCTGGGCGAGGATTAGCGCAGGATCCGGGACGTTCGGCCCGACCGGCCGGACTTCGCCGGCTGATCGGTCGGGCCGAAGTCCGGACCTGCTTAGCTGACTATCTGCTTCGTCCCCATCGCCCGTGACTGAGCCTTTGCGCGCGCAAGACGACTCGCACAGAGGCTTGATAAACAGCGGGCGAATACACTCCGCGACGTGAGCACCACAGCGGGTCAGTTCGATGGCGGCTCGAGTACCGCCGTTCATGCGTCGTATCCGGTCGGCCAGCCTTGGCCGACCGCGCCTGCCTGCCCGGCTTAACCCTCGCCGCACGCGCCTGTTCGCGTTCCTCGGCCTGCTCGGCCCGGGGCTGATCGCCGCCAACGCGGGCAACGACGCGGGCGGGATCGCGACGTACTCCTCAGTCGGCGCAAAATACGGCTACTCACTGCTGTGGACGATGGTGCTGATCACGATCTCGCTGGGGCTCGTGCAGATGCTCGCCGCGCGGATGGGCGTCGTTACCGGGAAGGGGTTGGCCGAGCTCGTGCGCGAGGAGTACGGCATCCGCTGGTCGGTGCTCGCCACCAGCGCCGTGGTGATCGCGAACCTTGGGATCTGCATCTCGGACTTCGTCGGCATCGGCGCCGCGCTGGGCCTCGCGGGCGTGCCCGTGCAGATCTCGGTGCCGATCGCCGCGGCCGGGATCTGGCTGATAATCGTGCGCGGCTCCTACCGCTCGGCCGAGCGGATCTTCATCTGGTTCACGATCCCGTTCTTCGCCTATCCGATCGCCGCGATCCTCGCCCACCCCCACTGGGGCGCGGTCGGCAAGGCGCTCGTGATTCCCCACCTGCACACGAGCTCTACGTTCCTGCTGCTGTTGATCGCGACAGCCGGCACGACCATCACCCCATATATGCAGCTCTACCTGCAGTCGGCCGTGGTCGAGCGCGGCGTACGCGAGGACGAGCTGCCCCACGAGCAGCGCGAGGCGGTCGCCGGCGCGGTGTTCGCCAACGTCGTGGCGTCGTTCATCATCATCGCGACCGGGGCGACCCTGTTCACGCACGGCATCCACAACATCGGCTCAGCCGCCGATGCGGCGCGCGCGCTGAACCCGTTCGCGGGACGCTACGCCGAGGTGCTGTTCGGCGTCGGCCTGCTCGGCGCGAGCCTGCTGGCGGCGGCGATCCTGCCGATCGCCACGTCATACGTCGTCTCGGAGTCGCTGGGCTATGAGAAGGGCGTCGGGCGCCGCCGCGAGGAGGCGCCGGTGTTCGTGAACATCATCACCGCCATGATCATGCTCGCGGCGTTCGTCGCGATCATCCCGGGCGTCCCCGTGATCACCCTGCTCGTCGCCGTGCAGGTCGTCAATGGGCTTTTGCTGCCGATCAACCTGTTCTTCATCTGGCGTCTCGCGCGTTCGCGGCGCGTGATGGGCGAGCACCGCAGTAGCGGCGCGCTCGACGGCCTCGCGGCCGTCACCGTTGCGGTCTTCTCCACACTTTCGCTCGTGCTCGTGGTCGTCACGATCGCGGGCATCTGATCCGGTCGAATTTACGGGAGACACGTGAGCGACCGCCCCCCGACAGCGTTGCCTGCGCCGGCCACCACAGCTTCAGGCGTTGCGCTGAGAAGCTATCACTGAAACAGCAGCGCAGCCCCGATCGCCCCGCCGAGGTCGCCGAGCGCGGCGACGTGCACGTGCGGCGGGCGGGAGTCGGCGAACAGGTGCGGCTGCATCTCATCGGCGATGCGCTTGGCGTAAGGGTGCCCGAGACGGACGCCGAGGCCGCCGCCGATGATCACGCCTTCGACGTCGAGCAGGTTGACTGCCGAGGCGATGCCCGCGCCAAGTGCCCTGACCGCACGGTCGATGACGTGGATCGCGAGCTTGTCCTCGCGCTCGAGAGCGCGCGCCCAGATACCGCTCGTCACGCGCGTGCGATCACGCTCTTTCATCAACTTGAACAGGTCGGTCTTGCGTCCCTTCTGTTCGTGCAGCTCGCGCGCGTGGGCTTCCATCGAAGCGCGGCCGGCGTAGGCCTCCATACAGCCTCGCCGCCCGCACGTGCAGCGCGCGCCGTCGATCTCCACGACCATGTGCCCGATCTCCCCGGCGCCGCCGCGCCCGGTCCAGGGCCTGCCGTCGAGCACGATCCCGCCGCCGACGCCCGTGCCCCAGAAGACGCCGAGCAGCGAGTCGTACAGCCGCCCGGCGCCCAGCTTGAACTCGGCGTCGGTCGCGACCTGCACGTCGTTGCCGACCCGCACCTCGGCACCGAGCGCATCCTTCAACGTGGACGCCAGGGGGAACGTGCCTTCCCAGTCGGGCAGGTTGCGCGCGCGTGTGACGCTGCCGTCTTCGATCGTGCCGGGCGAGCCGACCCCGATCCCAGCGAGCGAGGCGGTCTCGAGCGCGGCCGCCTTGGCGGCGTCGCGCAGCGCTTGCGCCATCTCCTTGGCGACATCCTCGGGACCGCCGCTCGTGGGCGTCGGGCGACGCGAGGAGCCGAGCACGTTGTGATCGCCGTCGACGACCACCGTCTGGATCTTCGTGCCGCCGAGGTCGATCCCGCCGAAGTTGGGCATCCGCGCGGATCATCGCAGACCGCCCTTATGCAGCGGTTAAGGCGTGCTGGTTAGTTTCTAGATCGGATCGCCACGCCCAGACGATCCCCGTTTCTCACATCACAGCAGCCGATCGGACCGCGGAACAATCATCTACAAAGGAGCTCCATGCCTCATGCACAACAGTAGACGTTCACTCGCAGCGAGCATCATCGTGCTGGCGCTCCTGCTCGCCTGCCTCGGGCTGGCGGCCTGCGGGGGCTCCTCGAAAGGCTCCTCGTCCACCACGGGCACAAACACCGCGGCCACGTCGACCTCGACCACCGCCACCAACGGCACCACCACCGGCACGAGCGGCACCACTAACGACCCCACCGGAAAAGGCCCTGCCGGCGGCGCGAGACAGCGCTTCAACAACCCGACCTTCAAGAGGGCGCTCGCGAAGTTCGCGACGTGCATGCGTGAAAACGGCGTGAACATCCCGGCGCCGAACACCTCCGGCAGCGGCCCGATCTTCAGCACCAAGGGGATCGACACCACAAGTGCACAGTTCAAAACGGCCGAGACCAAGTGCAGCGGCGACCTGCGGGCCGGCTTTCGAGGGGGAGCGGGCGTCCACAGAGCACCGGGCGGCCCCGGTGCGGCCGGGCCCAGTGGAGCACCGGGCGGCCCCGGTGCGGCTGGCGCCAACGGAGCAGGAGTATCCGGCGGCACGCAGCCGGCGGGGCCCACCGGCTGAAAACACCCCGCCCCTCTTGGGCTCGCGCCGGACAGCCCGTTCCGGCGTGAGCCCTACCGGCCGCCCTATTTCTTACCCGAGCCGCCGCCCTTCGCGGCCTGGGGAGCGGTGGAGCTCGTCGAGTCCGGGATCGCCGAGGGGCTCGGCTTGCTTGCGACGGCCGGCGCCGGCAGCGCTGCGATCCGCTTGATCAGTCGTTCCCACTGAGCGGTGCTCAAATCGCCGCTCACCACAACCGGCGGGGGAGCCGTCTGGCCCGCGGTCGCCGAGTGGGGGGCTATGGCCTTGGTGGCGGTCATCTTCGCAGTGGCGCCTCGCTTGGGCGCGGGTGCGAAGACGATCTCGACGTAGTCGCCGTGATCGGGACGCGCGAGCGTGCTCGGAGCGTGCGGATAGCGCATCAGGCTGACGATCTGCCGGGGCACGAAGTCGCCCTGCAGCGTCAGCAGCGTGCGGATCGTCGTGTCGGTGATCGATCCGCCACCCTGGTGGCCCGCGATCGGGATGCCGTTGATCTGCGAGATCGCGAGGCCATCGCCGAGATGAGCGGAGGATACGTAGCCCGAGACGGCGTACGCGCCGTCTCTGCAGCGCAGCGCGGCGACCGTCGGCTTCAGACCGCTGCGCGAGAGGAAGCCGAGCAATGCCAGCACGCGCTTGTCGATCGCGCCGGAGGCGACTTCATGGCGCGAGCAGGCGGACATGACGATGCCGGGATCGGACAGGATCTCGCGCTCCAGATCGCTCTTGGACAGCAGGAAGACGGCGCTCGCGGTCGCCCCGAGCAGGCTCGGGTTGCCCTTCGCCCCCTGCGGGTGCAGGGCGGTGTCGAGCTGCATCCAGTTCTCGAGGATCGCCTGCGGATCGATTGTGCGGGAATCGCCCGCCGGGCGGATCGCAAAGCGCAGATGACCGTCTTTGGCTCCGAGCGGCACGCGCACGCGGCCGAGCACCGTGCCTTGCGCAACGACCGAGCCGCGCTGCAACGGCAGCGGCCGATCGGTGCCGACAGCGTGCAGTCCGGCGCGCGAAGAGCTGCGGCGCGCGATGCTCGCGGCCGCGAGCGCGTCGGGATTGCCCGGATGCGCGAACAGGCGCACCTTGCCCCCGGCCGCGGGCGTCGTCTCAGCGCCGGTCGCGGTCGCTTCCTGCGCACCGCTCGCAGCGGCCATCTCACTAGGCGTCGGCTTGGCGGGCTTCTTCACGTGCAGCGTCAGCGGCAGCTGGCGTCCCGCGCTCGCCGGCTGGGCCGGCACCGGTTCGCGTCCTCGAGCGGCCTGCGTCGGCGGCGCCTTCGCCGCGGCGAGCGGAGCCTTGGGCAGTCGATAGACGGCAGCGATGCTGCCAAGCCCCGCATAGGTGAACACGTCGCCGTAGACGTCGCGCAGAACCACGTACCGGCCGAGCTTGCGAGATCTGCCGAGCTGCACGATGCGACCGTCCTGCACCGCCACGACCGAGGCGTTCGGCGCGCTCATCAGGTCCACGAACTGAGGAGCTTCCTGCTCGACGCCGGCCTTTCCCGTCGCGAGCGCCGCCGCGACCGCCGGCGTGGGAGGCGCGACGGACCCGGGCGTCGTCTGCGTAGCGCCACCGGCCGCGGGTGAGCCCGACGGGCTCGAGCCGGCGGATGCGGATGCGCTCGATGTGGCGGGCGCCGCGCTCGGAATGGTCGCAGGGCTCGAGCCGCTCGCCGCAGCCGGGGCCTGAGACGCGTTCGCGGTCGCGCTCGAGGACGGCACGCCAGACAGCAGCGGCCCCCATGCCAGGCGCTTGCCGGTCACCGGCGGGCGCGCATCGACGAGGCCCGTGAGCGTCGCGATCACCGCCTTGGGGTAGGTGGCGATCAGCTTGGCCCGCAGCAGCACGGAGTCGGCATATTCTTCGGAGTGGTTGTAAGCGAGGATCGCGCCGCGCAGGTTGCTCTCGGCGCCGGCCGCGCGCAGATAGCGGGCGGCGGCGAAGACCGCGTCCACCGGGTTGTACGGATCGGCGTAGCCGGCGCTCAACGCGTCCACTCCATACTGCAGCCAGGTCGACGGCATGAACTGCATCCATCCCACCGCGCCCGCCGTGGAGACCGCTTGATCGCTGCCGTAGTCGGTCTCGATTTCGTTTATCGCCGCGAGGATCTGCCACGGGACGCCATACTGGACGGCGGCCGCCTGATAGATCGGAAGCAGAAACAGCGGGATGCGATAGAAGCCGAGCGCCTGCTCGGAGGCCGCCGACCCGGCGAGCTCCGCCGCCAGCGCCTTCGCCTCTGCGGCGACCAGCTGCGGTGGCAGCGCGACGTTGCTCGGCCCGGACTGGGCGGCGCCCTTCGACGCGTTCGCGCCTGCCCCCCCGAGCGCGGCGCTCGGCGAGACGGGAGCGGTGGCGGAGACGCTGCGGCTCACCTTCTTTGCGGGCGTGACCTTCTGCTTGCGCTGCAGCACGACCATAGGGACTTCCGCAGGAGCAGCCGGCGCGGGGGTGCTCGCCGGAGAGGATGCATTCCCCGGGCTCGAAGCGGCTTGCGAGGAAGTGGGCGTGGTTGAGGGCGTGGTAGTGGGAGTGGTCGGCGTCTGCCCGGAGGCGCCTGACGGGACCGCAGGGGCGCTCGCAGCGGGCGTGGACGCCGTGACCGGCGGTGTCGTGGCGCCTTCTCCCGGGCTGGGCGAGGCGGCGGGCGCTTCGGCGGCGAGCGCCGCGCCGGACAGCGGTCCGCCAAGGCTGACCGCTGTCAGGCCGCCGCTGGCAAGGGCGGACAACATCGTGCGCCACGCCCGGCGGCGCGGGTCTCTCAGCACGGGCATGCGCCGAAGTAGGTCATCTTGCGGTCGTCCCATAGTCGTGGTTGGCGCAGCTAACCCACGATCGCGGGCCCGCCCACCGAGATTCATATCGGCAGGCAACCACGAATCCGTAAAGGAATCGTAATCGCGCCCGCAATTCGGGGATCGATGCGCCTGCAGCCTGGCACAGCCACCGGCGACCTGTTCGCGAGCGCGCGCAAAGCTCCTGCCGCGGAAGACCCGGAGATCCCTGCCGGAGGACGCGGACAGCGCCTGGTGTGCGAGGCCGTCGAGGACCCAAAGAAGGCTGCTTGTGCCAAACCGCTCTATTCTTCCCTGTCGGGGGTTTACAGATCGACGAGTAGCCGCCAGAATGCGACGGCTCGAGGGGACAACGAATGTGAGAGAGAGGCAATGAAGATGTCGAGGATTCGGGTTTCGGTCGTGCTCGCAGCGCTGGTCGGCTGCACATGTCTGTTCACGGCCGCCGCGGCACAGGCGGAAGAGACCGTGACGGTGACCTCGGCGGGCTTCTCGCCCGACCGGCTGGGCGTGCCGACGAACGTGTTCGGCAGCGCGAACATCGGCTCGACGAACCTGCCGGTGCCCTCGCCGATCACCCACATCAACGTGTTCGGCCCGGCCGGGCTGACGCTGAACCTGCAAGGCACGGGCACCTGTACCGCGGCAAAGCTCGAAAACATCGGCCCCCAAGGCTGCCCGGCCGACTCCAAGGCCGGTTTCGGCGGCGGCGAGGGCGCCTACGAACTCGCCAAAGAAATCATCAACGAGAAATTCACGGTCGACTTCTTCCTGGAAAGCAACCGGCCGGGCCATGTCGTGCTGCTGATCTACCTGGACGGCGCCACACCGGTCTCGATTCAGCTCGTGTTCAAAGCGCCGGTGATCGAGCGGCCCAAGCCATACGGGCTCGGCTTCAGCCTGGAAGTGCCCCTGATCAAAGTTCTGCCGGAAGCCTCCGACGCCTCGGCGATCAGCGCCTTCTTCACGGCCGGCGCCAAGAACGTCGCCTACTTCAAGAAGGTGCACGGCAAGCGCAAGCTCGTCCACGTGAAGGGCATCATCACGCCTAGAAGCTGCCCACGTGGCGGCTGGCCGGCGGTCTCGGAAATCAGCTTCGAGGACGGCTCGACCGTCAAAACCACCGTCAAGATTCCCTGCCCAAAGAAGTAGCGATGAGATACGCGGCGATCCCGCTGGCGGTGCTGACAGCCTGTTTCTGGGGTGCTGCCAGCTCGTCGGCGGCGGCGGCGCAGCCGGTAACGGATGCGAGCATCCACGCGTCGTTCCTGCCCGACCGCCTCGGTGCGAGCACTGCCCTCACCCTCACCGTCGGCTTCTCCGGCGGCGCGGAAGGCGTGCCGGCGCCCGTACGCCAAGCGGTCCTGCGCCTGCCGGCCGGCATGACGATCAACCTGCGCGGTAGTGTGAGCTGCCCACAGTCGCAGTTGCGGCGCGATGGCGCGGCGGGCTGTCCGACGGACTCGATAGTCGGACGTGGTCATGCGCTGGCCGACGTGTACGCAGGCTCGCTCGTTGTCCCCGAGGAAGCCGACGTCACGGTGTTTCGCGGCGCCCGCCACAATGGGCTGCAGACCTTCGAGATCTTTGGCCAAGGCGAAACCCCGCTGTATCAGAGCGTGATCAGCACGGCCGTGCTGCAACCGGACAGCACGCCGTACGGTGCGAAGCTGACGGTGTCGGTCCCACCGATTCCGACGCTGGTGCTCGAGCCGGACGCATCGGTCGTCTCGGTGTCGGTGACGGTCGGTGGGATCGGTCGCAAGCCCAAGGCCCACGCCGCCGCCGGCTCCATCCGCGTGCCCCACAGCTGTCCCGTCGGCGGGTTCCCGTTCGCCGCAAGCTTTGCGTTCACCGACGGCTCCGCCACGAGCGCGTCCACCGCCATCCCCTGTCCGTAGCTGATCCATGAGCCGCTCGACGCGATAACCTGAGCGACCATGGAAACGATCTTCTCCGTCCTGCAGGTCGCGATCGCCGTGATCGTGATCTTCCTCGTGCTGATGCACTCCGGCAAGGACTCCGGCCTGTCGGGTGCTTTCGGCGTGGGCAGCGGCACGGGCCCGCTCGGGGGAGGGTCGATGGTGGAGCGCAACCTCAACCGCTGGACGATCTTCTTCGCTGTCCTGTTCATCGTGAACGCCGTCATTTTGCTGAAGCGACCCTGGGCCTGACCCAGAACGTCTTCAGGCGCTCGTCCCCGACTCCCCCTCCAAGGCCGCGAGCCGGTTGAGGATGTCGACCGCCTCCGCTCGCAGCGCGCCGTCGATCGTGTCGTAATCCTCGCGTGAGAGCTTGCCGGTGCGGTAGTCGAGCTCCGCGTCGCGAATCTCGCGGTACTTCGCCTCGCGCGCAGCCTCCAGCTCGTCGCGGCCGGGCGAAGCGGCGGACGGCTCGCGGCGCGCGAGGCGCAACGGCTGGCCGACTACGGCGATCACCGCGACAAGCAGCACGATGATCAGAAACGCGATCAGGATGTCCACCTGCCCCGCCCGCCGGTGCTCAGGCGCGTGCCAGGCCGTGCTCTGCACGGCTGCGCGAGCGCGCCGCCACGCGACGGCGCACAGCGCTCGGTGACGGCCAGATCGCGATCAGGCCGCCGCCGCCCACGATCAGGCCGCCGATCCAGATCCACATCACGAGCGGCGAGACGATCAGATGGAACTGCGCCTGCGGTGGGTTCTTCAGGTAGGCGCGCGCCAAATAGCCGAGCGCGACGTCGGCGTCTTGCGGCGGCAGCGTACGGTTGCCGATCTTGATGATCCGCTGCAGTGCAGGCGTTTCGATGTCGGGCGCGATCGCCGTCCATACGTCGCGCGTGACGCCGGCGTCCATCGCGATGTGGCTCACCGACTGCCCCCCGATCAGGCTGCCGACCGAACCCTGGCTCGGTTCCTCCGACGCGTAATAGCCCTCGCTCGGATACAGCGTGGCGACGTGGCGGCCGCCCTTCCTCACGTCGAGCACGGCGCCCAAGCTGAGCGTGGAGCCGGTGTGGGCGGCGTCGTTCTTCGGCGTGATCGTCGCGGTCGGACGCACGTAGCGAAGCGCGTAGGCGCCGACGCGCGCGGACTGGCCCGGCGAGAGGCCGAGCTCGGAGGCGTGCTGGAAGGACGACGACGCGGCGACGCCGATGAACAGGACAGCCATACCGATGTGCACGATGTAGCCGCCGTAGCGCCTGCGGTTGCGCTGCACGAGCGCCACCAGCGCGACCGGCGCGGCCTCGCCGGCCATCGCCCGGCGCGCGCGCACGCCACGAAAGAACTCCTGCCCGATCGAGCCGAACACGAACGCGCCGCAGCAGAACATCGCGATCGCGAACGGCTTCTCCGCCACACCCGCGCCCAACAGCGCCACCAGCGTGAGCAGCGCGATCACGAGCGGCGCGACGAAGTTTCGCCGCGCGTTGGCGAGCGTCGCGTGCCTCCAGGCGATCACCGGCCCGATCCCGCTCAGCAGCACGAGGACCAGCGCGAGCGGCACCGTGTAGCGGTCGAACCACGGCGGCCCGACCGAGGCTTCCCGGCCGGTTAGCGCCTCGGAGATCAGTGGGAACCAGGTGCCCCAGGAGATCACGAAGCACAGCCCCACCAGCACGAGGTTGTTGGCGAGGAAGATCGACTCGCGCGACAGCAGCGAGTCGAGGCGATGCTCGGAGCGCAGCATGTCGCGGCGCGAGACGATCAGGTAGATCGAGCCGGCGATCAGCACCCCGATCAGACACACGAACGGCACACCGAGCGTGGCGCCGCCGAAGGCATGGATCGAGTTCAGCACGCCGCTGCGCACCAGGAACGTGCCCATGATCGCGAGCGTGCCGGTGGCGAGCACGAGCGAGACGTTCCACACCTTCAGCATCCCTCGCTTCTCTTGGATCATCAGCGAGTGCAGGAAGGCCGTGCCGGTCAGCCATGGCATCAGCGACGCGTTCTCGACCGCATCCCAGCCCCAGTAGCCGCCCCAACCGAGCTCCGCGTAGGACCAGCGGGCACCCAGCAGGATGCCGATGCCGAGGAACAACCAGGCGGCGAACGCGAAGCGCCGCACCGCCCTGATCCAGTCGGCGTCGACCCGGCGCGCCAAGAGCGCGCCCATGCCGAACGCGAGCGGGATCGTGCACAGCGTGTAGCCGGAGTACAACATCGGGGGATGGATCATCATCGTCGGGAACCGCAGCAGCGGGTCGAGCCCGGCGCCTTCGGCCGGCACCGGGCTGGTCGTGTCGAACGGGTTTGCGTAGAACACCATCAAGCCGATGAAGAAGCCGCCGAAGCCGAGCAGGATCGCGGTCGCGTAGGAGGCGACGTCACGCAGGCGCCTGCGGGTCAGGAACAGCGCAAGGCTCGACCACAGCGACAACAGCCAGGCCCATAGCAACAGCGAGCCTTCCTGCGAGGACCACACCGCAGCGGCACGGTAGAACGTCGGCGTGGTCCTGCTCGAGGTCTCGGCCACCGTGTTGAACGCGAAATCGTTGCGCAGAAACGCGATCTCGAGCACGGCGAATGCGACCGTCAGGATGCCCGCGAGCGCATACACCGCGCGGCGCCCGGACTCTGAGAGCTCCACGCGGCCGGTCCGCACGCCGTACAGTGACGCGCCGATCCCGTACACGCATATGGCCAGCGCAAGCAGCAGGCAGGCGCGCCCGAGACCGGCCATCAGCGTCTACCGCTCCTGTGGGTGGGATACGCCGCGGGAGCGGGCACTCAGGAGGTCTGCTTCTCGCCGGCACCGCCGCCGGACGTGGTGGGAGTCGTCTTGTACTTCGACGGACACTTCGTGATCAGCGAGTTGCGTTCGCCGATGAACCGTCCGCCCTGCTTGTCCACCGTGACGATCACCTCGCGCCCTTCGCGGAAGGGGTCGGGCACGGTGCCGGTGTAGGCCAGCGGAACGACGGTCCCCCCCACGCGATCCTCAACGCTGAAGCTCAGCATCGCACCTTCGCGATGCACGGATTTGGCGACGACCGTACCGGTCAGCAGGTAGCTGCGGCCGGGCTGGGCCTCGCGAACCAGCTGGCTGGGGCTGAGAGCCGGGCTGGCGGCGCTGAAGCTGGTGTAGATCAGCGCGCTCGCCAGCACCACGGCCGCGCTCAATGCCACCACCAGACGCACCGTTCGCTTACGCGCGGGGTTCATCGCCCTCAGTATCTCAAACCAACTACCTTGCCGTGCCGGAAACCGCTCGCGCGAGGAGGCGGAGCGCTTTTCGCGCGCCATCCGTCCGGCCCGCCACACCGAGGAGAGCCAAACCGGCTATTTGGCCAGGAAATTGTGCCCGCAAAGCGAAACCTTCCGGGGTGTGCCGAGTCTTTATGGGTAGAGAGCCATGAGAGCAATCATCAGCCTCCCCCCGCATCCCTTCGCCGAACGGCGCCATCCGCGTCGCCGACGCCGCCACACTAAGCTCGAGGCGGTGGCCACGCCTGTGCTGGAGGCGCCGCTCATCCGCGAGGTGACGCTCGTGGCCCCCAGGCCATCCTCGTCAGATCCCGCGGTCCAGCGAGTGCGCGAGGCCGGAGGCCCGATCGACCGGGCCTCATACACGTGCATGTGCGGCTACGTGTTCCTCGCGCCGGTCTCGACGACCGTGCAGTGTCCGCACTGCAGCGCCCCGCAAGCCTGGTAGCGCCGGCTGGGCGCTATCGAGGTCCTGGCAGACGGACTTCTGAGCCGGCTGGACGGCGTTCCCAGCCCGGCTACGCGCGCTATCGAATGTGCATACCCGAGATCGCGCGCGAGATCACGAGCTGCTGGATCTCCGCGGTGCCCTCGAAGATGTCGTAGATCTTCGCGTCGCGGTGCCAGCGCTCGACCGGATACTCGCGGGTGTAGCCGTTGCCGCCGAGAATCTGGATCGCGCGCTCGGTCACCCACACGGCGACCTCGCCCGCCTTCAGCTTCGACATCGAGCCCTCGGCGTTCTCGAACGGGACCTGGTTGCGACCCATCCACGAGGCGCGCCAGACGAGCAGGCGCGAGGCGTCGATCTCCATCTTCATCCGCGCGAGCGTGAACGCGATCGCCTGGTTCTCGATGATCTTCTTGCCGAACTGCTCGCGCTCCTTGGCGTAGTCGAGCGCGTACTCATATGCGGCGCGGGCGATCCCCAGCGCCTGCGAGCCGACCGTCGGGCGCGAGGACTCGAACGTCTGCATCGCCGCCTGAGAGTTGCCCTTCTTGCCCTCGCGCACGCGGGCGAGGCGCTCGTCGAGCTTCTCCTTGCCGCCCAGCACGTAGCCGGCGGGAACGCGACAGTCGTCGAGGTACACGTCGGCGGTGTGCGACGCGCGCAGACCGTGCTTCGACACCTTGGCGCCCTGGGAGATGCCCTTCGCCTCGCTCATCGGCACGACGAACGCGGCGTGCCCTTTCGAGCCCAGCTCGGGGTCGACGGTGGCGATCACGACATGCACGTCGGAGATGCCGCCGTTCGTGGCCCACGCCTTCTGGCCGTTGATGACCCACTCGTTCGTGGCCTCGTCGAACTTCGCGCGGGTGCGTACGTTCGAGACGTCCGAGCCGGCGTTCGGCTCCGAGGCACAGAAGGCGGCGACCTTGAGATCGTCGGGGGTGCCGAAGCAGCGCGGGATCCATTCGCCGATCTGCTCGCCCGAGCCCTGGCCGAAGATCGCGGCGACGGCGAGCGCGGTGCCCATGATCGACATGCCGATGCCGGCGTCGCCCCAGAACAGCTCCTCGTTGACGATCGGCAGCGTCAGCCCGGTGGGGTCGGCGAAGAACTGGGCCAGCCCCTCGAACCCGTACAGGCCGATCTTCGCGGCCTCCTGGATGATCGGCCAGGGGGTCTTCTCCTGCTCGTCCCACTCGTGCGCGGCGGGACGCATCACATCGGCGGCGAACCCGTGCACCCAGTCGCGGATGTCCTTCTGGTCCTGGTTCAGCGCGAGCGAGAAGGTCGCGTCCTGGTTGGCGGAGTTGGCGATCGCGTTGACGGCGGCCTCGGCGGCCTCGGTCTTCTCGTCGGGGCTGGCGACGGGTGTCGTCGTGGCTGACATCGAACGGGCTCTCCTTTGGATGATCACAGTCCGTCGCAAGCGTGGCAGGGCGGCGGGCCTTCGGGCAGGTCACCGCAAAGCGTAGCCCACGACGGCGCTTTCCGCGAATGGGCCCACCCTTCGATCCCTATTGGTTCTAATCCCGATTGGGTTTATATGTTATCTTTCACACTATGTCAATGTTCTCGACGCAGAAAGTGACCATGCTAAAACGCACCCTTGCCGTACCCCTCGTACTGATCGCCACCGCGCTCGGGCTGACAGCCTGCGGCAGCTCTTCCACCAGCTCCGGCAAGCAGCTGGCGCTGGTCGCCTACTCGACCCCCGAGGCGGCGTTCGAACAGCTGATCCCCGCGTTCGAGGCGACCCCCGAAGGCAAGGGCGTCACGTTCAGCAAGTCGTTCGGTCCCTCCGGCGAACAGAGCCGCGCGGTCGCCAACGGGCTACATGCCGACGTCGTGAACCTGTCGCTGGCACCGGACGTCGAAAAGCTCGTCAAGGCGGGTCTCGTGTCGTCGAGCTGGAACCAGAACGCGACGCACGGCTTCGTGACGAACTCGGTCGCGGTGATCATCGTGCGCAAGGGCAACCCCAAGCACATCACCGGCTGGTCGGATCTGATCAAGCCGGGCGTGGGCGTGCTGACGCCGAACCCGTTCACCAGCGGCAGCGCACGCTGGAACGTGATGGCCGCCTATGGCGCGCAGCTGAAGGAAGGCAAGACCCCGGCCCAGGCCGAGGAATATCTGAAGGCGCTGTTCCACAACGTGGTCAGCCAGGACAGCTCGGCCCGCAACGCGCTGCAGACGTTCCTCGCCGGCCGCGGCGACGCGCTGATCGACTACGAGGACGAGGCGATCGCGGACCAGAAGAAGGGCGCGTCGATCGAATATGTGATCCCGAAGGACACGATCCTGATTCAGAACCCGGTCGCCGTCGTCGGCACGGGCGCGGGCGCGAGCGAGGCGCAGAAGTTCGTCAGCTACCTGCTCTCGCCGGCCGGCCAGAAGATCTGGGCCGCGGAGGGCTACCGGCCGGTTGTGCCCGGGGTCGCCGCGCCCGGCGAGTTCCCGACGCCGGCGGGCCTGTTCACGATCGAAACGCTCGGCGGCTGGAAGGCCGTGACGAAGCAGTTCTTCGAACCGGAAACGGGGATCGTCACCAAGATCGAGCAGTCGCTGGGAGTGTCCACTGCGAAATAGGACACCGATCCCGGCGCCCGCGGGCGCGAACGGTACCGGCGACGGCGAAGGGCCGTCGCCGGTCACGTTCGCGCCGCGCGTTCCCGGCCGTCGTCGCAGACGCACGAGCGGAGCGTCGCTCGGGGTCGGCGGCGCGCTCGGCAAGGGGTTGCTCGGGATCTACCTGTCGGCGCTCGTGCTGCTGCCGGTGGCCGCCCTGCTGGCCAAGTCCGGCAGCGGCGGCACGAGCACGTTCTGGCGCGAGGTGTCGAACCCGGAGGCGCTCGCCGCGATCAAGCTGACCCTGGTCGTGTCGGTGCTGGTTGTGCTCGTCAACGCGGTCTTCGGCACGTTGATCGCATGGGTGCTCGTGCGCGACGAGTTCCCCGGCAAGAAGCTCGTCAACGCCATGATCGACCTGCCGTTCGCGCTGCCGACGATCGTCGCCGGGGTGGTGCTGCTCGCGCTGTACGGCAAGAACAGCCCGGTCGGCATCGACGTGGCGTTCACGCGCGCGTCGATCGCGCTCGCGCTGCTGTTCGTGACGCTGCCGTTCGTCGTGAGATCGGTGCAGCCGGTGCTGCACGAGCTCGACACCTCGATGGAGGAGGCCGCCGCGTCGCTCGGCGCGCGGCCGCTGACGGTGCTGCGCCGGATCGTGCTGCCGAGCCTGACGCCCGCGATCGTCTCCGGGGTCGCGCTCAGCTTCGCGCGGGCGGTCGGCGAGTACGGCTCGCTCGTGCTGATCACGGGCGAGCTGCCGTTCAAGACGGAGGTCGGCTCGGTGTACGTGTTCGGGCAGATCTCAAACGAAGACCTGCCGGCGGCGGCGGCCGTGTCGGTCGTGCTGCTGCTCGCCGCGCTGCTCGTGCTGGGCGCGCTCACGCTCGTGTCGCGCTGGAGGTCGAAGCATGTCCGCTAGGGACGCTTCGGTCGGCGCGCCCGGCGCGCGTGCCGCGCTCAGCCTGACACCTTCGCGGACCACGAGGTTGAGCGTGCGGGTGGTGGCGCTCGGCTACCTGGCGCTGCTGCTGGGGGCTCCGGTGGCGATGATCTTCTACCGGACCTTCGAACACGGCCTCGCGCCGGTATCGGACGCGATCACCACACCGAACGCGATGCACGCGTTCTGGCTGTCGATCGAGATCGTGGCGATCGCGGTGCCACTGAACACGGTGTTCGGGATCGGCATGGCGCTGTTGCTCGAGCGCGGACGTTTCCGGGGGAAGGCACTGCTGGGAGTGCTGATCGACCTGCCGTTTGCGATCTCGCCGGTTGTCGTCGGGCTGGCGCTGGTGCTGGTGTACGGGAAAACCGGCTGGTTCGGCGACTGGCTGGCGGGACACGCCATCCAGGTGATCTTCTCGGTGCCGGGCATGGTGATCGCCACCGCGGTCGTGTCGTTGCCGTTCGTCGCGCGCGAGACGATGCCGGTGCTGCGCGAGCTGGGCACCGACTCAGAGCAGGCCGCGGCGACGCTCGGCGCGAGCGCGTGGCAGACCTTCTGGCGGGTGACCCTGCCCGCGATCCGCTGGGGGGTCGTCTACGGCGTGGTGTTGACGACCGCGCGCGCGCTCGGCGAGTTCGGCGCGGTCTCCATCGTGTCGGGACGGATCGAGGGCCAGACGCAGACGCTGCCGCTGTACGTGCAGGACCGTTTTGAGAACTTCGACACGGCCGGCGCCTATACGGCCGCGGTCGTGCTCGCGCTGCTGGCGCTGGGCACGCTGCTGGCGATGAACCTGCTGACACGCCGCCGGAGCGGCAGGACGGCTGTATAGCCATGCGCAGCGAGCGGCACAATCCACTATCGAGAAAGGGCTCGGTGTAACGATGGCGATCGAGGTCCGCAACGTCGATAAGCGCTTCGGCGAGTTCGTCGCGCTGGACGACGTCTGCATCCGCGTGAACGACGGCGCGCTGACGGCCCTGCTCGGGCCGAGCGGGAGCGGTAAGTCGACGCTGCTGCGGATCATCGCCGGCCTGGAGACGCCGGACGGCGGCGAGGTCGTGATCGGCGAGCGCGAGGTCACCGACACGCCCGCGCGCACGCGCGATGTCGGCTTCGTGTTCCAGCACTACGCGCCGTTCAAGCACATGACCGTGCACGACAACGTCGCCTTCGGCCTGACCGTGCGCAAGCGCCCGAAGGGGGAGATCAAGGCACGCGTGGCGGAACTGCTCGGACTGGTAAGGCTGGAAGGGCTGGCCGAGCGCTACCCGTCGCAGCTCTCCGGCGGTCAGCTGCAGCGCATGGCGCTCGCACGCGCGCTCGCGGTGCAGCCGAAAGTGCTGCTGCTCGACGAGCCGTTCGGCGCGCTGGACGCACAGGTGCGCGGCGAGCTGCGCGAATGGCTGCGCCGGCTGCACGAGGAGATCCATGTCACAACGATCTTCGTCACGCACGACCAGGAGGAGGCGATGGAGGTCGCCGAGCAGATCGTCGTGATGAACAAGGGCAAGATCGAGCAGGCGGGGACGCCACGCGAGCTGTACGAGAGCCCGCGTAACGAGTTCGTGATGTCGTTCATCGGCCCGGTCAACCGCCTCGGCGACGCGTTCGTGCGCCCGCACGACATCCAGATCGTGACCGAGGCCGACGGGACAACGACGGAGGCGCTCGTGCAGCGCGTCGTTCACCTCGGCTTCGAGGTGCGCGTCGAGCTGACCCTGCCCGACGGTCGCGACATCTGGGCACAGGTCACACGCGAGAGCGCGCAGCAGCTCGAGCTCGCCGCGGGCCAGATCCTCCCGGTGCGCCTGCCCGCCCCCCGGGTGTTCGTGCCATAGCTCTTCAGCTCAGCGGGTAGTCCAGGCTTCCTCGACGCGCGTGAGCGCGACAATGTCCTTCGGCAGCTTCCCCGCGGCGACGTCGGCAACCGTCACGTGCTCGAGCACTTTGCGCAGGTTCGCGCGCAGCGCTACCCACACCTGCTGCAGCGACTCGGCCGAGCCTGTGTACTCGATCTCCTCGGGCCGCTGCCCGCGCACGCCCACGAGCGGTCCCTCGACCGCGCGAATGATCTGGGCGAGGTTGATCTGCTCGGGTGGCTGAGCCAGCCAGTAGCCGCCTTCGGGACCGCGCTGGCTGCGCACCATCCCCGAGGAGCGCAGCTGCGTGAGGATGTTCTCCAGGAAGGACACCGGGATGCCCTGGGCCTGAGCGACCTCGTCGACCTTGCGCGGGGCCTCCTGGCCGCTGCCGGCGAGCTCGACGACGGCTCGCACGGCGTAGTCCGCCTTGGCGGTCACATGCATAGCGCGGGATTCTCACGCATTCGGCGGCGCCCGGGTTGCAGGCCTGGCATTAGGCAACCCTAACTCCTATGCTACCTTCCTATCCCGACCGGACAGCTCGGATTTCGACTATGCGCTACGGCAAGCTTCCCCTCCTCGCCCCGTTTCTGGTCGCGGCCGCCTCGCTCACGGCCTGCGGCGGCTCGCATGGCGGCAAGACGATCACCCTGTACAACGGCCAGCACGAACAGTCCACGGCCGCGCTCGTAGCCGTGTTCGAGCGCCAGACGGGGATCAAGGTCGAAGTCCGCTCCGGCAACGAGGCCGAACTGGGCAACCAGATCCTGCAGGAGGGCGCGAACAGCCCCGCCGACGTCTTCTACACCGAGAACACCCCCGTGCTGGAAGACCTGCGCGAGAAGGGCCTGCTCGCGCCCGTCGTCGCCTCCACCCTGGCGGCGGTTCCCGCGCGCTACGAGTCCGCTCGGGGCGACTGGGTCGGCGTCTCCGCGCGCGTGTCGGCATTCGTTTACAACACCTCGCGGCTCGAGCCAACGGGACTCCCCGACTCGATCCTCGCGCTCGCCGAGCCAAAGTGGAAAGGCAAGCTGGGCTTCGCGCCGTCAGAGACCGACTTCCAGCCGTTGATCGCCGCGATCGTCAAGCTCGACGGCGCCGCGACCGCGGAACGATGGCTGAAGGGCATGCAGGCGAACGGCAAGGTCTACCCCGACAACGAGACCGTCGTCAGCCAGGTCAACAACGGCGAGAGCGCGATCGGGCCGATCAACCACTACTACTGGTACCGCCTGCACGCCGAGGTCGGCGGCGGCGGGATGCGCTCCGCCCTGCACTACTACGCGCCGGGCGATCCCGGCGATCTCCTCAACGTCTCCGGCGCGGCCGTGCTGAAGTCGAGCTCCCATCGAGCCGCGGCGCAGGCGTTCCTCGCCTTCCTCGTCAGCCACTCGGGCCAGGAGACGATCGCGCGCAGCCACAGCTACGAATACCCGCTGCGCCCCGGCGTGCCCCCCGCCCCGGAGCTGAGACCGTTCGGCGACATCCACCCCGTGTCGCTGACACCGGCCGAGCTTGGCGACGGCAGCATGGCGCTCGCGATGGAGCAGAAGCTCGGCCTGTTGTAGGCGAGAGGCACCTGCGTGAGCACGTTCGCACCGATCGACTCATCTACGAGCGGCTGGACGCGCGCGTGGTCCGGCCGGGGGCGCTGGCCGCTGGTGGGCATTGCCGGTGCGGCGCTCGCCGTCGGGCTCGTGCTGCTGCCGCTGGTGTTCCTCCTCGTCCAGGCTCAGCAGTCCGGCTGGGGCACGCTCGAGCGCGTGCTCATCCGCCACGCCGTCGCGGTGCTGCTGTGGAACAGCGTGCGCCTGGCGGTTCTCAGCACCGCTCTGTGCGCCGTGCTCGGCGTGGCGGCAGCGTGGTGCGTGCAGCGCACCACGCTGCCGGCCCGGCGGATGTGGGCGGTCGTGCTCGTGCTCCCGCTCGGGATCCCGGACTTCGTCGTGGGCTTCGGCTGGGTCTCGCTCGAGCCCGGCCTGCACGGCTATCCGGCGGCCGTGATGGTAATGACGCTGTCGCTCTACCCGCTGGTGTACCTGCCCGTGGCCGCCGCCCTGAACGGGATCGACCCGGCGCTCGAGGAGGTCGCGCGCAGCCTTGGCCTGAGCGCGTGGCAGACGTTCCGGCGGGTGACGCTGCGCCAGGTCTGGCCGGCGGCGCTCGGCGGCTGCCTGCTCGTGACGCTCGGCCTGCTGGCCGAGTACGGCGCGTTTGAGATCGTCCAGTACCAGACGTTCACCGTGGCGATCTTCACCGAGTTCAAGCTCGGCTTCGACACCGCCTCCGCGTGCGCGCTGTCGCTTGTGCTGATCCTGCTGAGCGTCGCGGCGCTCGCGGGCGAGCTGGCACTGACAGGCCGTGGCCGTATATGGCGCTCGGGAGCCGGCGCGCGGCGAGGAGCGCCGAGGGTGGCGCTCGGACACTGGACGGCGCCCGCGCTGGTGGGACTCTCAGCCCTGAGCGTCCTGGCGTTGGGCGTGCCGGTCGGCTCACTCGTGTATTGGACGCTGCGCGGTGGCTCGACCACGCTGCCGTCCGCATCGATCCTCGCCGATGCGGCTCATACGGCCGAGCTCAGCGCGGCCGCAGCCGCCATCTCCACGCTGCTCGCGGTGCCGGTCACGGCGCTTGCGATTCGCCATCGCAACCGGCTCACCGTGCTGATCGAGCGACTCGCATACCTGCCGCAAGCGCTCCCCGGCCTCGTGATCGCGCTCGGGCTCGTAGCGTTCTCCGTGCGCTATGCGTTCTCGCTGTACCAGAGCACGCTAGAGCTGATCGTGGCCTACGCGATCCTGTTCCTGCCGCTCGCGATCGTCGGCGTGCGCTCGGCGATGGCGCAGACGCCCGCGCGCCTGGAAGAGGTGGGGCGCTCGCTGGGGCGCGGCCCGGTGGCGGTCTGGTGGCGAGTGACGCTGCCGCTGATCGCGCCCGGGCTCGGGGCGGCGTTCGGGCTGGTGTTCATCTCATCGACAACCGAGCTGACCGCGACGCTGCTGCTGCACCCGACCGGCGTGAACACGCTGGCAACCCAGTTCTGGGCCTACACGACCGACTTCTCCTATGGCGCGGCGGCGCCATACGCGGCCGTGATGGTGGCGATCTCGGCCATCCCCGCCTACCTGCTCAGCCGTCGGATGACGACGCTTGCGCGCGCGGGAGCGGCGCGATGAGTGATTACGCTCGGGCACATGGAAGCAGCTCGAAGAGCGACCGTGCTCGGGCGCACGAGAGCCCGAGCGAGCTGAGCGTGGATGGCCTGTGGAAGGGCTACGCCGGTATGCCCGTGCTGCGGGGCCTCGATCTCGAGGTCCAGGCGGGCTCGCTGACCGCCGTGCTCGGCCTGTCCGGGTGCGGGAAGACGACGCTGCTGCGGGTCATCTCAGGCTTTGAGCGGGCCGAGCGTGGCCGGGTCTCGCTCGGGGCGCGGACGCTAGATGACGGGCACACCTACATCGTCCCGGAGAAGCGCGGTATCGGCTACGTGCCCCAGGAGGGCGCGCTGTTTCCGCATCTGAGCGTGGAGGCGAACGTCGGCTTCGGGCTCACGCGCCGCGAGCGCCACGGCGAGACGGTGTCAGAGCTGCTCGAGATGGTGGGGATCGCGCCGCTCGCACGGCGCCTGCCGCACGAGCTCTCCGGTGGCGAGCAGCAGCGCGTCGCGCTCGCGCGAGCGCTGGCCTGCCGTCCGCGAGTACTGCTGCTGGACGAGCCGTTCTCCTCGCTCGACGCCTCGCTGCGCACGCGCGTGCGCGAGGAGGTCCAGGCGCTGCTGCGGGAGCAGGACGTGACGACGGTGCTGGTCACGCACGACCAGGAGGAGGCGCTGTCGCTGGCGGACACCGTCGCGATCCTGCGCGACGGGACGATCGTCCAACAGGGGACGCCGGCAGAGCTGTATGAGCGACCCACCGACGCGCGCTTGGCGCGCTTTCTAGGGGCGGCGAACATGATCGACGCAGCGTTCGTCGGCGAGATTGCACGCACTCCCCTGGGCGAGCTTCAGCTGCGACTCCCCCCCGCGTCCCGGCCGGCGGCAGGCGGGATCGTGCTCGTGCGCCCCGAGCAGCTCGAAGTGCTACCCCGCGAAGGGATCGCGAGCGCGCACGACGCCGGCGGAGCCGAGCTGCATGCGGGCTGCGCGGGCACCGTGGAGCAGTGCCGCTACTACGGCCATGACGCGCTCCTGCACATCCGCCCCGACGAGTCCAGCGGCATGAGCGACACGCTGCTCGCGCGCGTGCACGGCGAGCAGGCGCTGCCGGTCGGAACGTCTGTGACCGTCACAGCGCACGGATCGGTCACACCACTCACCTGAGACCAGGTCTCAGATATCCTGCGGTCAACCGGCCGGAGCCGGCGCGGCCCGCGAGCTCGCCGGCCGCGGCTGAACCCCGTCGAGCGCGCATGATAAACCTGTCATGCCAATGCCCGAGCGACGAATAACCATCCTGTTCGACATCGACGGGACGCTGCTCATCACCGGTGGTGCGGGGGCCGCGTCGTGGCGATTGGCGTTCGACGAGCTGTATGGCGTGCCGGCTGACATCGGCGAGTTCACCGACTCGGGCATGACCGACCCCGACGTGGGGCGCCGCACCTTCGAAGCCGTACTCGGGCGCAAGCCAGAGCGCGCCGAGTTCGCGCGACTGCTCGAGCGGCGGCTGCACTACTTGCACCAGACGGTGGCCGAGTCGCCTGACTATCGCGTGCTGCCCGGCGTGAACGAGCTGCTGCCGCAGTTGCTCGACGACGGCTACCTGCTTGGCCTGGTGACCGGCAACCTGGAGGCCGCGGCCCACATCAAGCTGCACCGGGCGCAGCTCAACCGCTTCTTCTCCTTCGGCGGGTACGGCTCCGATGCCACCGACCGCGGCGAGCTGACGCGAATTGCATTGAAGCGGGCGGGTCTCGTGTACGGCGAGCCGGTGTCCGCCGAGCAGGCGGTCGTGGTCGGCGACACGCCGCATGACGTCGAGGGCGCCCATGCCGCCGGGATCGCGTGCGTTGGTGTGGGCAGCCACCACTTCGACGTCGAGCAACTCCGCGCGGCCGGCGCCGACTATGCGATCGCCTCGCTGGAGCAGGGCCTACCCCTTTGACCGGCTCTCAGACGAACTTGGGATAGAGGGACATCCCGCCATCCACGACGATTGTCGTGCCCGTCAGATAGCTAGCCTGGTCGCTGGCAGCCCAGGCGACGGCCGCGGCGATCTCCTCTGGCGTGCCCATGCGACCTAGCGGGATCTCGGACTCCACCGCGTGCTTGGCCTCGGGATCGTCGAGCACGGCTGTGTTGATCGGCGTGACGATCGCGCCGGGGGCCACGCTGAGCACGCGAATGCCGTCGCCGGCCAGCTCCCTCGCGGCCGTCTCCATCAGCAGCTTCATTCCGCCCTTGCTCGCGCAGTAGTGGGCGAAGCCCGGCCACGGGATGAACTCGTGCACGCTCGACATGTTCACCACCACGCCGCCTCCCCCATCGACCATCGCCTTGGCCGCCTCGCGCAGGCAAAGGAAGGCGCCTGTGAGGTTGGTGCGAAGCACCCGTTCCCAATCCTTCGCGGCCATCTCCAAGAGCGGGATCTGCTTCTCGATCCCCGCGTTGTTGACGAGCAGATCCAAACCCCCGAGCCGCTCGTCGGCGTGGGCGACCATCGCGGTGACCGCCTCCTCGTCTCCCACGTCGGCCTGCGCGATCAGTCCGCCGGCCCCCTCCCGCTCAATTACCTCAAGCACAGCTTGGGCGTCCGTGGCCTCCTGCTCGGAGTAGTAGTTGATGCAGACGCTCGCGCCCTCTCGCGCCAGACGTTCCACGGTGGCCTTCCCGATCCCGCTCGAGCCTCCGGTCACGATCGCTCTACGACCTTCCAGCAGCATGCTCGCTCACTTCCTGATCCTGGATCTGCCTGCGGATTTGATCTGCCTTCGGCGCTTTGCAAGCGGCGGACGGGGGTCGAACCCGCGACCTCGAGCTTGGGAAGCTCGCGCTCTACCAACTGAGCTACCACCGCGTCCACTGGATATTACGCGCCCTGCGTACGTGCCCTGCGTCTACCCTTGATGACCGTGCGACGTCGCATCCTGCCGATCCTCGCCTCTCTGGCCGGTGCCTGCCTGGTCGGGCTGCTGATCTACGGCGTGTCCGCGCGATCGGCGAGCCGCACACTCGACGATCGCGTGGCCCGCGGCGACCGGCCCGTTGCCCCCGACGCGGACCGCGCGCTGCCGGTGCTGTCTGGCAGCCTCGCCGCCTCCGCCGCGCTCGCCTCGTTCAAGGGCAAGGTCGTCGTGCTGAACTTCTGGGCGTCCTGGTGCGTACCCTGCCAGGTCGAGGCGCCGTTGCTCGAGCACGCGCAGAGCCGGCTGGCGCGCCACGATGCGACCGTGCTCGGTGTCGCCTATCTCGACGCTTCGCCCGACTCGCTGGGCTTCGTGCATCACTACCGTCTTACCTATCCCAATCTGCGCGACAACACCGGCGCCTTCGCACACTCCTACGGCACCGACCAGCTGCCGGAGAGCTTCGTGATCGACCGCCAAGGCCACGTCGTTGCGATCTCTCGCGGCGAGATCGACCAGGCGTTCCTCGAACCGCGCGATCGCGCTCGCGGAGGCCTCGTGACCCGTCTCGCCGTGCGCGCAGCCCGCGTGAAGCCCTCGTCTCAGTCGGGACGCCGCTCGCGACGGCTGCTTGGCGCGCTGCTGCTGGCCGGCGCCGTCGCATGTCCCGTCACGAGCGCCGCGGCCGCCGTCGCGCGCACGTCGCTGCCGGCGATCGAGCGACAAGTGATGTGTGTCACCTGCAAAATCCCGCTGAACGTCGCCCAGTCCCCGCAAGCCGACCGCGAGCGGGCGTTCATCCAGGGTTTGATCGACGAGGGCGAGAACGAAGCGCAGATCAAGAGTGCCCTCGTCGGCCAGTACGGGCCGACGGTGCTCGGCCTGCCGCGGGCGCACGGCTTCGACCTGACCGTCTATCTCGTGCCGCTCGCCGTGCTGCTCACGCTGCTCGCGACGCTGGCCGTGCTTCTGCCCCGCTGGCGCCGCCACGCCCGCGCCCGGCAGTCCGACCAAGAGGCACCTCCCCCGGCGCTCGCCGCCGGCGACGCGGCGCGCCTGGAGGCCGATCTCGCGCGCTTCGACTGAGGGCCCGCACCAAGGTTCGACTAGGGCCCGGCGCCGGAGCATCTTGCAGGAGAGCCCTGAGGGTCTGAGAACATCGCCGGGACGTCCTACATCTCCTCGGGCGCGCTCACCCCAAGCAGATCCAGGCAGCGCGCGATCGTGCGCCGGCTCGCCACGCACAGCGCGATCCGCAGCGACTCGACCGCCCGGGGCTCGGCGCCAAGCACGTGACAATCGCGATAAAAGGCCGTAAAGCTCTGCGCCAGCTCGAGCGCGTAGGCCGCGATCCGATGCGGCGCACGCCGCTCTGCGGCCTCCGCGACCTCGGCTGAGAAGGCGAGCAGCTGCTTGATCAAGGCGCGCTCGGCCGGGTCGAGCGGCGTGACGCCGTCCACAACCTCGCAGGCGCCCGGTCCGCCTTCCCCCTCCACTTCGGCCAGCGCCGCCCGCACGCGATCCTCCCCCGCCTTGGCGAGCATCGAGACGATGCGGGCATGCGCGTACTGCACATAGTACACCGGGTTCTCGCTGGACTGCTCGCGCGCGAGGTCGAGGTCGAGGTCGACCGTCGTGTCGTGCGAGCGTGCCAGCAGATACCAGCGTGTGGCGTCCACACCGATCTCCTCGAGCAGCTCGTCGAGCGTCACGAACTCGCCGGAGCGCTTTGACATCTGTGCGCGCTCACCCCGCGCACCAGGTGGACGAGCTGCATGATCAGCAGCTCCAGCTGCTCGCGGTCGCCCCCGAGCGCCTCATACGCCGCCTTCATCCGCGCGACATAGCCGTGGTGGTCGGCGCCCCACACGTCGATCTGCCGGTCGAAGCCGCGCTCGCGCTTGTCCTGGTGGTAGGCGATGTCCGAGGCGAAGTAGGTGTGCTCGCCGCTGGAGCGCACCAGCACGCGGTCCTTGTCGTCGCCGTAGTCGGTGCTGCGCAGCCATAGCGCCCCCTCACTGCGGTAGGTGTGTCCCTGCTGCTCGAGAATCGACAGAGCGTGAGCCACCCGGCTGGGATCGCCCTCGTGCAGGGCGCTCTCATATGACCAGCGATCGAACCCATGCACCGCAAACGCGGCGAGCGAGGCTTGCATCTCGCCCACCATCACTGTCACGGCGGCGCGCCCCAGCTCGGCCGGGTCGATCGAGTCGGCCTTCGCCAGATGCACGAGCCGCTCGACGTAGTCGCCGCGGTAGCCGTCCTCAGCCACCTCTTCGCCGCGCGCCAAGGCCAGCACCGACTCGCCGAGCTTGCGCACCTGCGAGCCGGCGTCGTTGACGTAGAACTCGCGCTCCACCCGGTGGCCGTGAAAAGCGAGCACGCGTGCCAGCGCGTCGCCGTAGGCGGCGTTGCGGGCATGGCCGACGTGCATCGGCCCGGTCGGGTTGGCCGACACGAACTCGATCAGGATGTGCTCGGGCGTCGCGGCCCGACCCGCGCCATAGGACTCCGCCGCGACGAGCACGCCGGTGAGCGCCTCGACAAACCAGGAGTCGCCAAGAAACAGGTTGAGGAAGCCGGGGCCTGCCACCTCGAAGCGCTCGAGGCTCGTGCCGAGACGCGACTGTAGCGCCTCCCCCAAGCGCTGGGCGACCGTTCGTGGCGCGGCCCCGAGACCGGGCGCCAGCAGCAGCGCGGCGTTCGTCGAGTAGTCGCCGAAGTCGGCTCGCGGCGGGCGCTCGAGCGCGATCGCCCCCCGCCTGTCGGTGAGGCCGCCGCCGACCAGAGGCCGGCCGCCGAGCTCCCCGGCGGCCGCCAGCACGGCTTCGCGCAGCCCGTCGAGCGGCCTGAGAGAAGCTTCTGTATCGATCTTGCTCACCGCTTGCGATACTAGCTGCGTGAACGACCAAGACTCAGGCGCCGAGCGCCACATAAACATCCATCTCTCCCCCGAGATAATGGGGGGCGTATACGCGAACTTCGCGAACGTCAGCCACTCCGACTACGAGTTCACCGTCACCTTCGCGCGAGTCGACCACGAGGTCGAGTCCGAGGAGGTCCCGGGCGTCGTCGTCTCCCGCGTGAACCTCTCCCCCCGCTTCATGCGCGAGCTGATCGACGCAATGGAGGACAACTACTCCAAGTGGCGCACTCGCGAGGGCATCAAGAACCTGCCCGAGTACGGCGGCGCGGAGGCCGGATCGGCAGAGGAGTAGGGCGGCGGAGCCACGAACAGCGACAGCAATGAAGGTCGCGGTGATCTCCGACATCCATAGCAACCGGCACGCCTTCGAGGCGACGCTCGAAGCGGTCGCGGCCAGCGACGCGGCCGAGCTGTGGTGCCTCGGCGATCTCGTCGGCTATGGCGCCGAGCCCGACGCCTGCGTCGAGCTCGCACGCGAGCACGCCGCGGTATGCCTCGCCGGCAACCACGACCTCGCGGTCACCGGCGAGATCTCGCTCGAGGACTTCTCTCGCGGCGCGAGCCTCGCGGCGCAGTGGACCCGGGAGGTGATCGCACCTGAGAACCTCGCCTTCCTCGCGACCCTGCGCCCCCAGGGCGAAGAGGGCTCGGCCGAGGGATCGCTGGGCCTCTATCACGCCAGCCCGCGCGATCCCGTATGGGAGTACGTGCTATCCGCACTGCTCGCCGAGCTGTGCCTCGACGAGCAACCTCACCGCATCTGCCTGATCGGCCACTCCCATGTTGCGCTTTCGTTCGTGCGCACCGAGGGCGAGCTCGCCACCGGCGAGCCGCGGCGCGACGGCGCCATGCTCGACGTTGCCGCGGGCGAATGGCTGCTCAACCCGGGCTCCATCGGCCAGCCGCGCGACGGCGATCCCCGTGCCTCATGGCTGCTGCTGGATCTCGCCGAGGCGACCGTCTCCTTTCAGCGCACCGACTACGACGTGGCCGGCGCCGCCACGGCGATCCGCGCGGCGCGCTTGCCAGATTCGCTCGCCGAGCGCCTGGAGTACGGTCAATGACCGTGCGCAACTCCACACCATCCGCTCCCGGCGATCTCGGCGCCCGCACAGGCTCTCGCCGCGGACGTCCCACCGCCCTCCTACGCCTCGTCTGCGCCGGGCTGCTCGGACTCACCGCCGCGCTGCTCGTCTCCTGCGGCAGCTCCGGCAAGGGGCTGATCCCCACCGGTGACGCGGGACCGCTGCAGAGCGACTTCGAAGCCGTCGCCCAGGCGGCGCAGAACGGCGACGGGAGCTGTACCGCGACCGCCGAAGCGATCCGCAAGACCGAGCAGGACTTCAGCGCGCTGCCCCCCTCGGTCGACGCCGGCCTGCGCAGCACGCTCGAACGGGGCATCTCGAACCTGCGCTCGCGCGCGCTCTCGCTGTGCGCGCAGCCGCTCGCGCAGACGACCACGACGAGCGCTTCTCCAGCGCGGACAACCACCAGCACCCCGCCCGTCACCACCCCCACCGTCACACAGACCACCTCCACACAGACCACGCCGACGATCACGACCCCCACCACGCCCGCGACCTCGAGCCCCGGCGGCGGCACTCCCGCCCCGACCCCCGAAGCTCCTCCAAGCGCAGGCGAAGCCCAGGGCGGCACGGGCGCGGGGGAAGGCATCGGCGCGGGCGCAAACGATGGCGCCGGTGGCGGCAACGGCCACGGCCACGGCAACGGCCAGGAAGGCCGGGAATGAGACGATCGGCGACCTCCGAGCGTTCGCTTGGCGCACCTCCCTCCATTGCGATTGAAGGTCTGCGGTGAGCATGGAGAACATCCAGTGAGCGTGGAGGACATCGCGGGGCGCTACCGCCTCGAAGGCAGGCTGGGCTTCGGCGGCATGTCCACCGTCCATCTCGCCCTCGACCTGCGCCTGGAGCGCCAGGTGGCAGTCAAGCTGCTGGCCGAGCATCTCGCCGACGATCCCACGTTCGTGTCGCGCTTCCAGCGCGAGGCGCAGGCCGCCGCGCGCCTGGTCCATCCCAACATCGTGCAGATCTTCGACTCCGGCCTGGACGAGCGCACCGGACGGCACTTCATCGTGATGGAGTACATCGAGGGTCAGTCCTGCGCGGAGATCCTGCGCGACGACGGCTGGCTCGAGGTCGACGAGGGCATCTCGATCATCGAGCAGGCGTGCGAGGGACTGCACTACGCGCACCGCCACGGCGTCGTGCACCGCGACGTCAAGCCCGGCAACCTGCTGCGCGCGCGCGAAGGCGAGGTCAAGCTCGCGGACTTCGGCATCGCCAAGGCCACCGAGCAGTCGTCCATCACCCAGGTCGGCTCGGTGCTCGGCACCGCCGCCTACCTCGCGCCCGAGCAGGCCCGCGGCGAGGAGGCCGGTCCGCGCGCGGACCTGTACGCGCTCGGGGTCGTCGCTTACCAGCTGCTCTCAGGTCGCCTCCCCTACGAGGCGACCTCGCTGACCGAGCTCGCGCTCAAGCAGCAGCAGGAGGAGCCGCCGACGCTCGACACGCTCGTCGCCGCCGTCTCCCCTGCGCTGGCCGACGCGATCGCGATCGCGCTCGCGCTCGACCCCCGCGACCGCTATCAGACGGCACGCGAGATGGGCCGCGCGCTGACCGACGGCGCGCACGGCATCGCCCCCGGCGAGCGTTCCTCCACCGCGCGCGCGGCGCCCGCGACGGCCGCGACGAGCCTGCTCGCAACGCGTGGGCGCGGCGGCAGCGCTTCCGGCGGGACACCAACGACCGTCACCCCTCGCCGGCCCCGTCCCGGACCGGCCCGGCGCGAGCCGCCAGCCGTCGCCCAGGCCGGTCCGTACGCGCCGCGAAGGAGGGGGCGCGGCAGGCGTCTGTTCCTGGCGCTGTTCGCGCTGCTCGCGCTCGCCGTGGCGATCGTCGCCGTGATCATCGCCACCGCATCGGCTCCCACCAAGGTCGTGTTGCGCAACGTCGTCTACAAAGACGTCCAGCAGACGTCCTCCGCGCTCAAACAGCTCGTCTCGGAAAACACCAAATAAGACGAATCACGGCCCACGACGCATCTCGCACACGCTTAGCTGACCGCCGTTAAACTCTCCGGCGCGCCATGCGTCTGCCACGCTTTCCAAGTCCCCGTCTAGGATTCCGGCGCGCAGATCTTTCATCAGCCGAGCCAGAAAAGCGAGGTTGTGCAGCGTCAGCAATCGCGCTCCGGTCAGCTCGCCTGAGCGCACCAGATAGCTGAGATATGCGCGCGAGTAGCCGCCCGCGCAGGCCGGGCATTCGCAGCCCTCCAGCAACGGCTCGTCCGCCTCACGCCAGCGGGCCTTCTTCAGGTCGACCCGCCAGCGGTTCTCCGGGTCGGGCACGAGCGCGGTTCCATGCCTGCCCAGGCGCGTCGGCATCGCGCAGTCGAACGTGTCGATCCCCAGCTCCACTCCCCTGATCAGATCGTCCACCTCGCCGATCCCGAGCAGATGACGCGGCTTGTGCTCGTGCTCGCCTCCCAGCTCGCTGACAGCCCACCCCACCACCTCGTACATCTGCGCCTTCTCCGCTCCGAGCGAGCCGCCGATCGCGATCCCGCCGCTCCCGCTCGCCGCAACCGTCTGTGCCGATTCGCCGCGCATGTCCTCGTACACGCCGCCCTGCACGATCCCGTACACGAGCTGCTTCCCTGGACCGTGCTCCCCGTGCCAGTCCAGGCACCGTCTCAACCAGCGGTGGGTGCGCTCGGTCGAGCGCTGCGTGTACTCGCGGTCGACGTGAAACGGGGTGCACTCGTCGAACACGAGCGCGACGTCCGAGCCGAGCGCCGCCTGCGTCGCCATCGAGCCCTCGGGCGAGAGAAACCGCTCGGTCCCGTCGACATACGAGCGGAAGCGCACGCCCTCCTCGCCGATCTCGAGGATCGCCCCCGCGCCATCGCTCACGCCCCCGCGCGCGCGGCCCTTGATCTCCTCAGCGACCGTGCCGTGGCCCATCGAGAAAACCTGAAACCCGCCGGAGTCGGTGATCACCGGGCCGTCCCAGCGCATGAACCGGGCGACCCCGCCGAACCGCTCGATCAGCTCCGGGCCAGGGTTCAGCAGCAGGTGGAACGTGTTGCCGAGCACCATCTCATAGCCGAGATCCGCCACCTCGCCCGGCAGCAGCCCCTTCACCGTGGCCTTCGTCGCGAGCGGCACGAACGCCGGTGTGCGCACCTCGCCGCGCGCTGTTCTCAGCGCTCCCGCGCGGGCTTTCGAGGCGCCGTCGCGGCCCTCGATCGTGAACGCGCTCATGAGTACGCCATCCTAAGGGGCTCGATGCTCGCGTCCCTCTTCAACGTCACCCACCTCGTCGAAGTCTCCGGCTACCCGCTGCTGTTCCTCGTCGTGATGGCCGAGTCCAGCGGCTTGCCGATCCCCGGGGAGACGGGGCTGATCGCCGCGGCCGTGCTCGCGAGCCTCGGCAAGCTGCAGATCGAGCTCGTGATCCCGATCGCCGCCGTCGCGGCGATCGTCGGCGACAACATCGGCTACGTGATCGGGCGCAAGGGCGGGCGCTGGCTGCTCGAACGGCCCGGCCGCTTCCAGCGCCAGCGCCTCGACGCGTTGCGCACGGGCGAGTCGTTCTTCGACCGCCACGGTCCCAAGGCCGTGTTCTTCGGCCGCTTCGTGCTCGGCCTGCGCGTGTGGGCGTCGTGGCTGGCGGGCGCGACCCACATGCCGTGGCGCTCGTTCGTCCTGTGGAACGCGCTCGGCGGGATCGTCTGGGCCACCGCCGTCGGGTTAGTCGCCTACTTCATCGGCCACTCCGCCGGCAATGCGATCCAGACATTCGGCTACTACGGCCTCGCCGCGGTGGTGCTCGCGCTCGTCAGCGCGTTCTTCATGCACCGCCGCCACCGTCGCGAGCAGCAGAGATAACGACGATTTGAGGGCTGGGCCGTGGATGGCAGACGCCGCACCCGAGCGCAGGCGTGCTACCGATCGGCCGGGATCGGCCAGCACGACGAGCATCGGGGTGGCGTCTGACGCGGCGGAACAGCCTTCAACAGGTGCTGCTGCTGCAGGGGGCGATGCGCTCCCACATATCCGCAAGCGCTCCCAGCTCGTCCTCGGAGAAGCGCGAGAAGAAATGCTCTCTCACGACCGCCAAGTGCGTGCCGCGCGCCGCTGCCAGCCGCTCGCGCCCGCTGTCCGTCAGGCAGGCGTAGGACCCGCGGGCGTCGTGTTCGCAGGAGCAGCGCTCGAGCAGCTCCTCCCGCTCCAGCCTGTCGACCAGCCGTGTCAGCCCGCTGCGCGAAAGCTGCGCCTGCTCGGCCAGGTCGCACATGCGCATCCGCCCCTCGCTGGCGTCCTGCAAGTGTTGCAGCACCTCATATGAGGTCATCGGCAGCCCGTGCGCCTGCTCGAGCGTCGCGTCCAATCGCTTCGCCAGGCAAGCGTGGGCCCGCAGTAGACCGCGCCAGGCGCGCACCTCTCCCTCGCTGAGAGCCTCGTGCTCAGAGGCGGTGATCTTGACGGCGGTCGCGGTCGACATGACGGTCTGAACCTAAAAGCAGTCTCAATCGAACATAGCAGCGCGGAAAACCACTCCAGGGAGCCGTTCTCTCATCGCCGCGTTGCCCGCCACGCCCACCACATCATCAGCGGCTGCAACGGCAGCCGCCCATACAGCGCCCAGCGGGGGATCTTCGGGAACTCCTCCGGCGTGCGCGCCATGTGCAGGTTTGCCGGAAACACCGCCACCAGCAGCGCGATCAACCCTAGCCCCGAGAGACGGCGCGTCGCCGGCAGCAGCACCCCCAGCCCACCCGCGACCTCGGCGACGCCGCTCACCTCCACCACCAACTTGGCCTGCCCGCGCAGCCGCGGCGGCACGATCTGCCGATAGGGGCCAGGCATCGCGAAGTGGTTCACCCCGCCGCCGATGAAGAACCCGGCGAGCAGCCGTCGCGACAGTTTTCCCGCCAGTCCGCCCGCCCCGTTTTCTATCTGCACCGCCGAAGCCTCTCCTCACCTTCTCTCTGCCACGCGAACTCCGCGGCCGGTAGGCCGTTCATCCAAAAATCTAGCTGTCCTCGATCAACGATCGCCCGGTCATCGCCGACGGCTGCTCGATGCCCAGCAGCTCGAGCACGGTCGGGGCGACGTCCGCGAGGATGCCCTCGCGCGCGCGCAACGACAGGCCCCCACGAGTCACGATCAACGGCACGGGGTTCATCGAGTGGGCCGTGTTCGGGCTGCCGTCGGGCTCGAGCATGTGGTCGGCATTGCCGTGGTCGGCCGTCACCACACACACGCCGCCGCGCTCGTGCACTGCCGCCACGACCTCGCCGAGGCAGGCGTCGACGGTCTCGATCGCCGCGACCGCCGCTGCAATCACGCCCGTGTGGCCGACCATGTCGGCGTTCGCGAAGTTGATGATCCCGAAGCGCGGCACGTGCTCGTCTTCGCGCCATGCGCCGACGAACGCGGCGGCCGCCTCGCGCGCGCTCATCTGCGGCTTGTGGTCGTATGTCGGCACGTCCCGCGGCGAGGCCACCAGCTCGCGCCGCTCGCCGCTCAGCGGCGACTCCTCGCCGCCGTTGAAGAAGTACGTCACGTGCGGGTACTTCTCCGTCTCCGCCACATGCAGTTGCGTGGCGCCCGCTCCGGCGAGCACAACCGACAGCGTTGTCTCCGGACGCTCGGGCGCGAACACCACCGGATAGGGCCAGCCCTCCTCGTACTCCGTAAACGTCGCATACCGCTCCACCACCGGCGCTCCGCCGCGGTCTATCTCCGTGAACCCGGGCTCGGCCAGCGCGCGCGTCAGCTCGCGCATCCTGTCCGGCCTGAAGTTGAACGCGATCACGCTGTCCCCCGCGCGGATCGTCGCCTCCGCGCCGACGAGCGTCGGCTCGACGAACTCGTCGGTCTCGCCCCGCTCGTACGCATCTCTCAGCGCCTGCTCGCCGCTGTCGGCGTGGTGCAACCGGGTGGTCGCCGAGTCGGCGCCGCTCGCCGCCGGCGCGCGGCCGTGCACGAGCAGGTCGTACGCCCGCTGCACCCGCTCCCAGCGGCGGTCGCGGTCCATCGCCCAATAGCGGCCGACCACCGAGCCCACGCGCATGCCGTCCATCGCGTCGAGCTCGGCCAGGTACCCCACCCCGGCGTGCGGCAGCGTGTCGCGGCCGTCGGTGAACGCGTGCACGACCAGATCCTCGACGCCGTTCTCGCGCGCGATCGCGACGAGCGCCCGCAGGTGAGCGAGCGAGGAGTGCACGCCGCCGTCTGACACGAGCCCGAGCAGGTGCACCCGCCCGGCCCCTGAGCCTGAGCCGGCGTCGGCGAACGCCGCGTGCAGGACCGCGCTCTGCGCGAGCGTTCCGTCGGCGATCGCGTCGTCGATCCGCACCAGGTCCTGGCGCACGACCGCACCGGCGCCGAGGTTCAGATGCCCCACCTCCGAGTTGCCCATCTGCCCGTCGGGGAGTCCGACCGCACGCCCGCACGCGGTCAGCGTCGTATGGGGATATTTCGCCCACAGCCCGTCGAACACGGGCGTGCGCGCGAGCGACACGGCATTGCCCGGCCCGGCCTCGGCCAGCCCCCAGCCATCGAGCACGACCAAGCAGACACTCTCCACCGGTTCCCTATCAGACCCCGGCAGGGCCGGCTCGAAGGAGGCCGACCCGGGCGGGACAGAGCCACCCGGATCGGTCATGTCGCGGCTGATGCAACTATCTGCGCGAACGACTCCGCTTCGAGGGAAGCCCCGCCGACGAGCGCGCCGTCGATGTCGGGCAGCGCCAGCAGCTCGGCCGCGTTCTCCCCCTTGACCGATCCCCCGTACAGGATCCTCACGCGCTCCGCCGCCTGCTTGTCGCGGTCGCCCACGAGCGCCCTGATGAACGCGATCGCCTCCTGCGCCTGCTCGCCCGTCGCGACTCTGCCGGTGCCGATCGCCCAGATCGGCTCGTACGCGATCACGACTTCCGCGAGCTGCTCCTCGGCGATTCCCGCCAGATCGTCGCGCACCTGCTGGCGCAGCTTGCGATCGGTGTCGTCGTTGTCGCGCTCCTCCTCGGTCTCGCCAACGCACAGGATCGGCGTCAAGCCCGCTGCCAGCGCCGCGGGAACCTTCTGCGCGAGCGCCTTGTCGGTCTCGCCGAACAGCTGCCTGCGCTCGGAATGCCCGAGCACGACCCCGCGTACGTCGAGCTCGCCGAGCATCGCCGCGGACACCTCTCCCGTGTAGGCCCCCTCGGCCTCCTGGTGCATGTTCTGCGCGTACACCTCCACCCGCGATCCCCTTGCGCTGTCGACCATCGCCTCGAGCGCCGTGAACGGCACGCAGATCGCGACGTCCGCGCCGTCGATCGCCGACACCCGCGGCAGCAGCGCCTGGATGTACTCCTCCGCCTGCGCCTTCGTCTTGTGCATCTTCCAGTTCCCCGCGATCAGCGGCACGCGTGCGGCCCCGCGGGCTGTCACGATGCCACCCCCGCGCCGTTCAGCGCCAGCACCCCCGGCAGCTCACGGCCCTCGAGCAGCTCGAGCGTCGCGCCGCCGCCGGTCGACAGGTGGTCGACCGCATGCTCGAGCCCGAACTGCGCCAGCGCCGCCGCCGAGTCGCCGCCCCCCACCACCGTCATGCCCTGCGCGCTCGCCACCGCTTCGGCCACGGCGCGCGTGCCGGCCGCGAACGGCTCGAGCTCGAACGCGCCCATCGGGCCGTTCCAGAAGACCGTGCCCGCGCTCGCGATCACGCTCGCGTAGCGCTTCACGGTCTTCGGGCCGACGTCCAGGCCCATCCAGCCGTCCGGCACCTCCACCCCGTCCAGCACGCGGTGCTCCGCATCGGCCGCCAGGCGCTCGCCGATCACGAGGTCGTTCGGCACCAGCAACCGTGCTCGGCCGGCCTGCGGATCGTGCGTGTCGCTGGCTCTCGCAAGCGCGCTGCGCGCGTGCTCCACATCCTCGTCGTCGCACAACGACTTGCCCACCGCATGCCCTTGCGCGCACAGGAACGGGAAGCACATCGCACCGCCGATCATCACCACGTCCGCCACCGCCAGAAAACGCTCGATCACCTTGATCTTGTCCGCCACCTTGGCGCCGCCGACGATCGCGACCAGCGGGTGCCGCGGATGCTCGAGGATCCCCGTGAGCGTCTTGACCTCGCGTTCCAGCAACCGCCCGGCTGCGCTTCCCAACAGGTGTGTGATGCCCTCGTTGCTCGCGTGCGCGCGATGCGCCACACCGAACGCGTCGTCCACGTAGAGATCCGCCAACGCTGCCAGCTCCCTCGCGAACTCGGGGTCGTTGCTCGTCTCCCCCGGCTCGAACCGCACGTTCTCCAATACCAGGATGTCGCCGTCGCCGAGCTCTTCGGCCAGCGCCGTCACCTCCTCGCCGACCACCGTCGGCGCCAGCGTCACGTTCGCGCCCGTCAGCTCCCGCAGGCGATCCGCCACCGGCGCCAGCGACAGCTCCGCCACGCGCTTCCCCTCCGGCCTGCCCAGGTGTGAGACCAGCACCAGCCGCGCTCCGTGCGCGCGCAGCTCTTCGATCGTCGCCAGCGCCGCGGCGATCCGCGTGTCGTCGCTCACAAGCGGAACACCGCCGGCCGCCGGAGCCCGATCCACGTCCGTGTCCAGCGGCACGTTGAAATCGACCCGCACGAGCACCCGCTTGCCCCGCACCTCCAGATCGTCGATGCTCCTCACAGGACTCTCTGCACCAGGTCGACGAGGCGGTTGGAGTAGCCCCACTCGTTGTCGTACCAGGCCACCACCTTCAGCATCGTGCCGTCCACCACCGCCGTCAGTTTGGAGTCGACGATCGAGGAGAACTGCGACTGAACGATGTCCGTGGAGACGATCGGGTCCTCGGTGTACTGCAAGATCCCCTCCAGAGGCCCGCTGTCAGCGGCCCCTTTCAGCGCCGCGTTGACCTCCTCGGCCGTCGTCTCGCGCGTGCACTCGACCGTCAGGTCGACGACCGACCCGGTCGGCACGGGTGCGCGCACCGCGAAGCCGTGCAGCTTGCCCTGCAGCTCCGGGATCACCAGCCCGATCGCCTTCGCCGCGCCGGTCGAGGCGGGGATCAGGTTGATCGCGGCGGCGCGTGCACGGCGCAGGTCTTTGTGCGGGAGGTCCTGCAGCCGCTGATCGGCGGTGTACGCGTGGATCGTCGTCATCAGCCCGTGCTTGATGCCGACCAAGTCGTTGACGACCTTCGCCACCGGCGCCAGGCAGTTCGTCGTGCACGACGCGTTCGAGATCACGTCGTGCTCGTCGCGGTTGTACACCTCGTCGAAGTTGACCCCCAACACCACCGTCGCGTCGGGGTTCGTCGCGGGCGCCGAGATGATCACCTTCTTCGCGCCCTGCGCCAGGTGCTTGGCTGCGCTGTCGCGGTCGGTGAACAGCCCGGTCGACTCGATCACGACGTCGACCCCCAGCTCGCCCCACGGCAGCGCTCCGGGGTCGCGCTCGGCGAGCACCTTCAGCTCCTGCCCTCCTGCCTGTCCTCCCGCGGGGAGGGTGCCCCCCAGGGGCGCCACCTCGATCGCGCCCTCGCGGGCCTCGACGGCGCCCGGGTAAGGGCCCAGGATCGAGTCGTACTTCAGAAGATGCGCAAGCGTGTCGGAGTCGGTCAGATCGTTGACCGCAACCCACTCGATCGCTCCCCCCAACTCAACCGCCCGGGCCTGGGCGGCGCGGAACACGTTACGGCCGATGCGGCCGAATCCGTTGATCCCCACGCGTACGACGGCCATGCACAGCCTCCTTGGCAGTGAAAACGAACGATGCCGGGCCTCTGGAGCACGGCTCCATCGCCCGGCGTGCACCGGAAAGGCTAGCAGCGAGGCGTCTCCGGGTTCACGTCAGGAGAAATGGTGGATTGAGGTGGTCGGACCGTGGATGGCAGGCGCCGCACGCGAGCGCAGGCGTGCTGGTGGCACGCCGAGCATCGTGGGTGGCGCCTGACGCCGCGGAACGGCCGCATCAACCCACCATTTCTCCTGACGTGAACCCTTACCGGCCGTTTCACGGCCACGCCAGGCGGCCGGCGACACCCGGACTTGCGACCTCGCGAGACAGACCCTCAAGAGCCCCCAGGGCGCTTGTCGATGTCGCGGTGCGCCACGGCCACATCGAGATCGTCGTGCTCGCGATAGCGCGCGGCGAGGTGCTCGGCGATCGCTACCGAGCGGTGGCGCCCGCCGGTGCAGCCGATCGCGATCACCAGATGGGCCTTGCCCTCGGCGACGTATTGCGGCAGCAGGAAGTCGAGCAGCGCGTGCAGTCTCACGTACAGCTCGTCCAGCCGCCCGTCGCGCGCCACGTACTCGACCACCCGCTCGTCGCGTCCGGTCAGCTCGCGCAGCTCGGGCTCGTAATGGGGGTTGGGCAGGAAGCGCACGTCGAACGCAAGATCCTCCTCGCGCGGGGGACCGTGCTTGAAGCCGAAGCTCATGAACGTCAGCGCGAGGCGGCCCGCGGCCTTGTGCGGCAGGAACTCGTCGGCGATCTTGCCGCGCAGCATCGTCGCCGACATTCCCGTCGTGTCGATCACCATGTCCGCGCGGCTGCGCAGCGGCTCGAGCAGCGCTCGCTCGGATGCGACGCCCGCCGCGACGCTGCCCTCGGGCGCGAGCGGATGGCGCCGGCGGGTCTCCTTGTAGCGGGTCACCAACGTCTGCTCGGCGGCCTCGAGAAACAGCACGTGGTGGGTGATCCCGAGCGCGTCCAGATCGTCCACGACCGCGCGCAGCGCCTCGAAGTACACACCGCCGCGCACGTCCGAGACGACCGCCGCGCGCTCGACCTTCGAGCCCTGGTGCACGAACAGCTCGACCAGCGAGCGGATCATCTCGGGCGGCAGGTTGTCGACGCAGAAGTACCCCGCGTCCTCAAAAACGTTCATCGCCGTGGACTTGCCGGCGCCGGAGAAGCCCGTGATCACGACGAGGTCCTGCAGGCGCGACTCCAACACCGGCTGCCGTCTCGCCGGCTCGCGCATGGGCTCAGGGGCCTGAGAACGGCCATCCGCTCTATTGTGCCGCGCGCGGCGGACAACCGCGTCGGTGAGCGGACAAACGTTTCTCAGCCGGCGCGATGCAGATGCGCGTGGATCTCACGCGCGATCTTGGCCGGGAGCCCGGGCGCGGCCTGCAGCTCCTCGCTGGAGGCCGCCACGATCGCCTCGGGTGAGCCGAAATGCGCCAGCAGCGCGCGCTTGCGCGCCGGGCCGATGCCCGGCAGCTCGTCGAGCAGCGAGGTCGTCATCGCCCGGTCGCGGCGGTTGCGGTGGTGGGTGACGGCGAAGCGATGCGCCTCGTCGCGCACGCGCTGCAGCAGCTGCAGCTCAGGTGTGGAGTGGTCGAGCACGAGCGGCGCCCGGCGGCCGGGGATGAACACCTCCTCGATCCGCTTCGCCAGCGACACCACCGCGACGCCGCGGTCGCGGAAGCCGCGCAGCGGACCGAGACCGGCGGCGAGCTGACCCTTGCCGCCGTCGATCACGACGACGTTCGGCAGCGCGGCGAAGCTCGGCGTCGTAGGCTGGGTCGTGCGGGGAGATGTCGGCCTGGCGCTCCCAGCGGGCGAAGCGGCGGCTCAGAACCTCGGCCATCGCGGCGAAGTCGTCGGACTCGCCTTCGGCGAGCGTGCGGATCTTGAAACGGCGGTAGTCGGACTTCTTCGGCGCTCCGCCCTCGAACACGACCATCGAGGCGACCGTCTGCGTCCCACCGATGTGCGAGATGTCGAAGCACTCGATCCGGATCGGGGGCACGTCCAGGCCGAGCGCCTGCTGCAGCCCCTCGAGCGCCTCCACCCTTCCCTGACGGCGGCGCTCGGAGCGCAGCCGCTCCTGGTCGAGCGCGAGCCGCGCATTGCGCTCGGCCAGCTCGAGGATGCGGCGCTTCTCGCCGCGCTCGGCCGCACGCAGCTCGACCGGACCCTCGCGGCGGCGGGCGAGCGCATCGGCGAGCGCCTCACGCCCTCGAGCTCGCGCTGGACGACCAGCAGCGCCGGGATCGAGATGTGCCCGCCGTAGTACTGCAGCATGAACTCCTCCCCCACTTCGGCCACGTCGCGCTCGGTCTCGTTCGACAGGTAGAACGACTGGCGGTCCGACAGCACGCCGTCGCGGACCTGGAACACCTGCGCGTTGGCCTCGCGACGCCTGTCTGACGGCGCGACGGCGACCGCGGTCGAACGTGCCGACCGACTCGTTCGCCACACGCCGGCGCTCGAGCATCGAGCGCACCGCGCGCAGCCGGTTGCGCTCGAGCGTCGCCTGCTCGAACTCCTCCTCGGCGGCGGCCGTGCGCATGCGCGCGTCGAGGTCGCGCTCGATCGCGGCGAACCGTCCCGACAGGAAATCGGTCACCCCGTCGATGCTCTTGCGATAGTCCTCCTTCGAGACGTACCCGACGCAGGGGCCTCGCAGCGCTTGATGTAGTAGTCCAGACACGGGCTGCCGCTACGACGCCCGGGCTCGGGCCCCGTGCAGGAGCGGAACATGAACACCTTCGCCAGCACCTCGAGCGTCGAGCGCACGCGCTTTGCGTTCGAATATGGGCCGAAATACGCGCGCCCGGGCGCGGTGGCGCTCGCGGGTGAAGTACACCCGCGGATAGTCCTCGTCGAGCGAGATCGCGATGAACGGATAGGACTTGTCGTCGCGCAGGCGAATGTTGAAACGCGGGCGGTACTGCTTGATGAAGCTCTGCTCCGCCAGCAGCGCCTCGGCCTCTGTGGCCACGACCACGCACTCGATGTGCTCGACGCTCGCGACCATCTCCGCGTGACCGGGACTGCTTGGCACCTGCGCTTTGGCGAAGTGCGAAGCGACGCGCTTGCGCACCGACTTGGCCTTGCCGACGTACATGACCCGACCTTTGCTGTCGCGGAACAGGTACACGCCGGGCTGGTCCGGCAGCGCGCTTTGCGCTGCTCGGCAATGCTCTCGCGCGCATCTCCCGCTTCCGTCGCTGCTTCGGTGCCGGCCACGCATCGAGGATAGGAGGCGCCCGGCGGTCGCTCTACAGCGTGCCCGGCGGCGCCAGCCACTCGCTGTCGAACGCGGCGGAGAGCTCAGCGAAGAGCGTGTAGATCACGCCGAGTGCGAGCACCCACCAGGCGGCCCGGTGCGCACACGCCGCGATCATGACGTCCATCGGCGCCAAGCGAGGTGGCCGACCTCGGCGACTTCCCGTCGCTCCCGTAGACGCATGCCCGCTAATCGCGGTCGATCGCGAGCCGGGCAAGATGAACCTGGCCATATCGACGGTACCGCGCAGCCGAGCGAGAATAACCGATGCCGCCGCCGAATGCAGCCCACAGCAACGCTTCGAAGGTGCCTGCCGCGCGGCCGCCGCCGGGCGATGGAGCAGACGGCTGCAGCGATCACCACGCCGATCCCCAGTTGCAGTGCGTTCTTCACGTGTCGTTGCACAGGCCGAGAGTGCTTAGCCCCGGCCTGGCCGCCCCTGGGTATGACCAGCGGTGACTACCATCGTTGCATTGGCAAGATCAGCGTGAGCCTGGATGACGGCTTTCATCGAGTCGACTGCGCGATGCGGCCGGTACGAGCGGCGTGTCGGGCTCAGCGCTGGCCGACGCCGCCGCGGCCAGTCTGCGCGCCATCGCCCTCTACGGCGTTGTCCCGGAGATCGCGATGGCGACGGCCGGTCCCGACACCGGGCATGAGTTGGGCGAGGCCACGAACGTTTGCATGCCCTCGGCGTTGCGACTGAGCCAGCGCGCTGATCGACGCCGATCGCGGCTCAGACTCCGCCGCGATCGGTACGCCGCGGCTCGCCGTCGCCGCCGCAGCGGCGATGAGGCGAACCACACTCCGCCGCATCGCCCAGGTATGGCACGATCCGGCCCGGCAGGCGCTGCTGATTACCGCGATCGCCAGGCTCCGTCGAGCAGACCCCGTCGACCCACTCGCTGCGCGATGCTGCGGGCTGCATGCTCGCGGTCAGCGCTACCAGCGACACGATTCCGACCCGACGCTGACCGTCACGCCACTCGCTCCTGGGAGCGGCGACCAGCCGGCACAAGCGATCCGCAGGCCGATCGGACGGCTGCTCGCACGTTGCCCGGCATCGACGCATCCATCGACACTGTTTAGGCTCAGTCGATCAGCGTCTCCAAGCGCGCATAGGCATCCTCGACGGCGCGCCGGGCGGCGGTGTGACGCGCTTCTGACTTGGCCGACTCGTACTGCGTCGCCCAGGCCGCCGGGTCGGCCAGCTCGTCCTTCAGCCCGCCATCGCCGCCTCGACCGCTTCGACGGCCTTCTCGGCCTTCTGCTGGCGCCCAGCCGATTCTTCGACGGCCCCTTCGGCTTGGACCCCTTCGGCTCCCCCCGCTCGACGCCGGGCTGGGCACCCATTCGCTGCCTCTCCCGCCGGCACATGCGCCGCAGCCGGTGGGCGCGCCGCCCTGCGCCCCCGTGGCGGAGCCGCGACGCGCAGCCATGTGGACCGCCGGACGTCCCATTCCGGTGCCCCCTTTCCCCCGGTCCCGGCCGCGGCGCTCGTCGCGGACGCGCACGTACTCGGGCCAGCCGCCGACGTAGCTGTGCAGCGAGCCGTCCTCCACCGCGACCGTGCGCGTGCCCACCGCGTCGAGCAGTGCGCGGTCGTGGGAGACGAGCAGGATCGCGCCGGCGAATCATCGCAGCGCGTCCTCGAGCGCCTCGCGGCTCTCGATGTCGAGGTGGTTGGTTGGCTCGTCGAGGATCAGCACGTTCGGCGCCGGACGTTGACGAGCACCGCCAGCGACAGCCGCCGGCGCTCCCCACCGGAGAGTCCGTCGAGCGGCTTCTCCGCCTCCTCGCCCGAGAACAGGAAACGCCCGAGCAGCGCTCGCGCCTTGCCCTGGCTGAGGCCGGTGGCGCGCTGGGCCGCCTCGACGACCGTCTGCCCGGCGCGCGCCGCCCGCGCCCAGCTCCTCGGCGTGCTGGGAGAGGTAGCCGACCTTGACGTTGTGGCCCGCGCTCAGTTTCCCCGCGGCGAGTGGCCGCCGTCCGGCGAGCGTCTCGATCAGCGTGGTCTTGCCCGTGCCGTTGGGGCCCACGAGCGAGACGTGCTCTCCGCGCTCGAGCCACAGCTCGGCGTGCTCGAGCAGAGTGACCGGCGGGTCGCCGATCTCCACCCGCCCGTCGAGCAGCTCGAAGATCACGCGGCCCGAGCGCTCCGGTGCGGCGAACGCGAACTCCAGTCCCTTCTCATCCTTCGGGTCACGCTCGATCCGCTCGATCTTGGCGAGCTTCTTCACGCGCGACTGCGCCTGTCGGGCCTTCGTGGCCTTCGAGCGGAAGCGCTCGATGAACCGCTCCATGCGCTCGATCTCCGCCTGCTGCTTGTCGATCGCGCGGCCAAGCGCCAGCTCGCGGGCGGCCTGCTCGCGGCGCCAGTTGTGCCAGGTGCCCGCGAAGAAGCGCGATTTCCCGGCCTCGAGCTCGAGCACGGCCGTGCCCACCGCCTCCAGGAACCAGCGGTCGTGCGCGACCAGCACGATCGCCGCGTCCAGGCTCGACGAGCGTCTGCTCGAGCCACTCCAGCGACTCGATGTCGAGATGGTTGGTCGGCTCGTCCAGCAGCAGCACGTCCGCGCCCGTGGCGAGCGCGCGGGCGAGCGACGCGCGTGTGAGCTGACCGCCGGAGAAGGTGTCGAGTGGGCGATCGAGGTCGCCGTCGAGAAATCCCAGGCCGCGAGCCATCCCCGTGGCCCGATCGCGCCACAGATAGCCACCGCGCGCCTCGAGCAGCGCCTGCGCGCGGGCGTAGCGCGCGAGCAGCGCCTCGTCGGCCGCCCCCTCACCGCCATCTCACCCTCGAGCTTGGCGAGCTGCGTCTCGATCTTCAGCTCCTCGGCGCAGCCGGAAAGCACGTAGTCGCGCAGCGAGACCTTGCGCTCGCGTGGGGGGCGCTGGTCGTGCAGAGCGATGCGCACATCCTTGGCGAGGCTGAGCTTGCCGCGGTCGATCGAGGTCTCCCCCGCGAGCATCCGCAGGAGCGTCGTCTTGCCCGCGCCGTTGCGCCCGGCGATCGTCATCCGTTCGCGGCGCTCGAGCTTGAACGACACGCCGCGCAGCAGGGGCTGCCCGGCCATGTCCTTGTGCAGGTCTGAAGCGATCAGTACAGCCATCGGCTGTTGATGGTAGGCGCCCGGCGCCATCTGCTTCGATCGGGGCCGGCGAGGACACCCGCACGCCTGGCCCTGGCGCGATCTTCTGCTCGCCCGGCGAGGTCGCCCGGTGCTTCGATACGATCCGCCCATGATGCGTCTCCTATCGCTCCGCCTGCTCTCGCTCGCTCTGCTCATATCGCTCGTGTTCGCGCCGACGGCTGCGGCGTACAACGACGGGCGCGGGTTCTACGGAGCCACGAACGACAAAGTGGTGACTAACGCCGGCTTCATCCTGATCGTGTTCTTCCCGACGTTCGTGTTCGCGATGAGCATGCTCCAGCGCGCTCTGGACAAGCGCAAGGAAGCGCGCAAGGCCGCGCACAAGACGCTACATGGGCAGCACCGCCCAGTGGCGCGGCGGCTGGTAGCGCCGGCTTCGCACCGAGGCGATGAGCCGCGGATGAGCGAGCCCGACCGGCGCAGCGCGCCGAACGCCGAACCGGAGGCATTCGAGCCGAGACCGCCGTCCGCTACGAGCGCCACGGCGCGGCGGCGCTGATCACGATCGATCGCCAGGAGCGGCGCAACGCCGTGGACGGACCCACGGCGGCCGCGTTGCAGGAGGCCTATCTGCGCTTCGAGGGGGACGAGGACGCACGCGTGCTCGTGCTCACCGGCGCGGGCGGCGTCTCCTTCTGCGCGGGCGCGGACCTGAAGGCGACCGAGACGTTCGCCGACCGGCTGATGGCGGAGGAGGGCCCGATGGGCTTCACGCGCCTGACGCCGTCCAAGCCGACGATCGCCGCGATCTCCGGGTTCGCGCTGGCCGGCGGGCTCGAGCTCGCGCTGTGGTGCGATCTGCGGATCGCGACCGAGGGCTCGACCCTCGGCTATCCCGAGCGGCGCTGGGGCGTGCCGCTGATCGACGGCGGCACCCAGCGCCTGCCGCGCATCGTCGGCCTCGGCCGCGCGCTCGACCTGATCCTCACCGGGCGCATGGTCGACGCGGCGGAGGCGCTGGCGATGGGCCTGCTCACAGAGGTCGTCTCGCCCGGCGCGCACCTCGAGCGCGCGCTGCAGTTGGCCGAGGGGCTCGCGCGCTTTCCCCAGGCGACGATGCTCGCCGACCGCCGCGCCGCGATCGAGGGGCTCGGCATGACGCTAGCCGACGGTCTCGCACTCGAGGCCAAAGCCGGTCCGGAGGTGTTCGCCGACGGCGCCCGCGGCGCGGCGCGCTTCGCCGCGGGCGAGGGGCGCGGCGGGGCCGGAGCGGGCGCCTGAGAGGCGTCCTGAGCGGCGCGTGAGCGCAAGCACGCGGGCGCATCGCTCCAGGCGGCAGAAGCATTCCTCGCTAACGCACCCAGCCCTATATCCTCGGTGGTCGCTATGGCCTATTTCGTTACAGGAGCAACGGGGTTCATCGGACGGCGTCTGATGGAGCGGCTGCTGGAGAAGCGCCAGGACAAGGTGTACGTACTTGTGCGCGAGAGCTCGCTCAGACGGCTCGACGATCTGATCGAGCGTTGGACGGTCGTCGCGGGACCGTCGGCCGCGAAGCGGATCGAGCCGGTGATCGGCGACCTGCGCCGTCCGCTGCTGGGGGTCGAGCAGGAGCAGGTGACCGAGCTGCGTGGCAAGATCGCCCACTTCTTCCACCTCGCCGCCGTCTACGACATGACCGCGCCGGCCGAGCGCAACACGGCGGTGAACGTCGGCGGCACGACGCATGCGGTCGAGCTCGCGCGCGCGCTCGACGTCGGCCATCTGCATCACGTCTCCTCGATCGCGGTGGCCGGCGAGTACAAGGGCACCTTCGAGGAGGAGATGTTCGACGAGGGCCAGAAGCTGCCGTCGCCCTATCACCGCACGAAGTTCGAGTCCGAGCGGATCGTGCGCGAGCAGCCGTACGTCCCCTGGCGCGTATACCGCCCGGCGGTCGTGGTCGGCGACTCGAAGACCGGCGAGATGGACAAGGTCGACGGCCCGTACTACTTCTTCAAGGCGATCCAGCGCGCGCGCGGGCTGTTCCCCGAGTGGCTGCCGCTGGTAGGGCTGGACCTCGGCAAGACGAACGTCGTGCCGGTCGACTGGGTGGCCGCAGCGCTCGACCACATCGCCCACGAGCCCGACCTCGACAACCGCGCCTTCCACCTGACCGACCCGCGCGGACAGCGCGTGGACGAGCTGTTCAACGAGTTCGCCGCGGCCGCGCACGCGCCGCGCTTCGCGATCAGCATCGACAAGCGACTGACCGACGCGCTGCCGAAGTGGCCGCTCGCGCTGGCCATGCAGCTGCCGCCGTGGCGCCAGGTGCGGAACATCACGCTGCGCGAGCTCGGCATTCCCGAGGAGGTGCTCGCGCACATGGAGCTGAAGCCGCGCTTCGACACGCGCGAGGCCGAGCGCGCGCTGCGGGGCTCGGCGTTGGAGCAGCCGCCGCCGCTGCACGACTACGCGGGCGCGGCTGTGGGACTACTGGGAGCGCGAGATGGACCCCGGCCTCGCGCGCGGGCGGACGCTGAAAGAGGAGCTCGGCGGCAAGCACGTGATGATCACGGGCGCCTCCTCCGGCATCGGGCACGCTGCCGCGCTGAAAATCGCCGCCGCGGGCGGCGTGCCGCTGCTCGTGGCGCGCAACGTGGAGAAGCTCGAGGAGGTGCGCGCGGAGATCGTCGCCGCGGGCGGCACCGCATACGTGTACGCCGCGGACATCTCCGACATGGAGTCGGTCGAGCGTCTGCTCGAGCGGGTACTGGCGGACCATCGCAACGTCGACGCGCTGATCAACAACGCCGGGCGCTCGATCCGCCGCTCGATCGCGCTCAGCTACGACCGTTTTCACGACTTCGAACGGACGATGCAGCTCAACTACTTCGGCGCGGTCAAGCTGATCATCGGCCTCTTGCCGCACATGCGCGAGCGCGGCTCGGGGCACATAGTGAACATCTCCTCGATCGGCGTGCAGACCAGCCCGCCGCGGTTCTCCGCCTACGTCGCCTCGAAGGCCGCGCTCGACGCCTTCACGCGCGTGGTCGCCTCGGAGACGATCGGCGACGGAGTGACGTTCACGACGATCCACATGCCGCTGGTGCGCACGCCGATGATCGCGCCGACGAAGATGTACGACGCGTTCCCCGCGATCACGCCGGAGGAGGCGGGCCAGATGATCTGCGAGGCGCTGCGCTCGCGCCCGAAGCACATGGGCACGCGCCTCGGCACCTTCGGCGAGGTCGCCTACGCGCTCTCGCCGAAAGCGGTCGACCGGCTGCTGCATCTCGCCTACCGCGTGTTCCCGGACTCGGCCGCGTCGAAGGGCCAGGCCAACGTCGAGGAGAAAGCCTCGTTCGAGCAGATCGCGATGGCGACGCTGACGCGGGGCGTTCATTGGTAGGAGGAAGACCTGGCCGCATGCGGCCAGGTCCCGGCCGGCACATGTGCCGGCCGGCCGAGCCGTGCATGCACGGTTCGGTTCGGGGGTGTGCATGCACACCCCCGCTGGGCGGCACATGTGCCGCCCAGGCTTGATTCTTGGAATGATCGAACGGTGAGCGACGGCGGTCAGGCGATCGAGGTGCGCGACTTGCGCAAGCGCTACGGCGAGTTCGAGGCGGTGCGCGGGATCGACATCACGGTGCGGCGCGGCGAGGTGTTCGGACTGCTGGGACCCAACGGGGCGGGCAAGACGACGACGGTCGAGATCCTCGAGGGCTACCGCGCGCGCACGAGCGGCGAGATCTCCGTGCTGGGACACGACCCGGCGGACCGCTCGATCGAGCTGCGCCGGCGTATCGGGATCGTGCTGCAGAGCGGCGGCATCTACGGTCACATCACCCCGCGTGAGGCGCTGCGCCACTGGGCCAGCTTCTACCCGCGCCCGCGCGACGTCGCGGAGGTGCTACGACTGTCGGGGCTTGAGACCCAGGCGGACGTGCGCAGCCGCAAGCTCTCCGGCGGCCAATTGCGCCGCCTGGACTTCGCGCTCGCGCTGGTGGGCGACCCCGAGCTGATCTTCCTCGACGAGCCGACGACCGGCTTCGACCCCGCCGCGCGGCACGCCGCCTGGGAGACGATCCGCGGGTTGCGCGCGCTCGGCAAGACGATCGTGCTCACGACCCACTACCTGGACGAGGCGCAAGAGCTGGCAGATCGCGTGGCGATCGTCAAGGACGGGCGCATCCTCGCGATCGGGCCGCCACGCGAGCTCGGCGTCGGCGCCTCGCACTACCGTGTCGCCTACCGCGATGGGGCCGGCGAGCTGATCGAGCAGGAGACCAGCGACCCGACCGCCCTGCTGCACGAGCTGACCGCGCAAGCGCTCGCGCGCGGCGAGCGGTTGGAGGAGCTGAGCGTGGGGCGGCCGACGCTGGAGGATGTCTACCTGGAGCTGACGGCAGATGCCTGACGCCCTGACATTGAGCTGGCGGCAGTATCGCTTGGAGCGGCGCATGTTCTGGCGCAACCCGAGCGCGGCGTTCTTCAACTTCGCGCTGCCGCTGCTGTTCCTCGTCGCGGGCGGGGCGATCCTCAGCGGCAGTCAGCACAACCTGAACAAGCTGGTGCCGGCGATCGCGGGGATGAGCGTGATGTCGACGACGTTCACTGCACTCGCCTACAACATCGTGTTCCTGCGCGAGCGCGGCGTGCTGAAGCGCATCCGCGGCACGCCACTGCCGAGCATCTCCTATTTCGGCGGGGTCGCCGCCAACGCGGTCACGAACACGGCGCTTCAGATCGCGGTCGTCGTGCTCGCCGGACGCGCGTTCTTCGGGATCGGCTGGCCCGAGGACTGGGGCGAGCTGGTCGTGTTCGTGGTCATGGGCGTCGTCTGCTTCGCGGCACTGGGCGTCGCGTTCGCGCACGCGATCCCCAACTTCGAGTCGACCGCTGCCTACGTCAACGCCGTGTTCCTGCCGGTCGTGTTCGTCTCATTCTACGTGTTCGACTCAAAGAGCGCGCCTGGCTTCCTGCGCTCGATCGCCGAAGCGCTACCGCTGAAGCCTTTGATCGACGGGCTGTCCGGGGCGCTGGTGACCGGCTCCGGACTCGGCGATCACCTCGACGCGCTCGCGGTGATTGGGCTGTGGGGCGTGCTCGGGCTGTATCTCGCGGTGCGCGGGTTCTCGTGGGAGCAGCGCCGCGGCTAGTCTTCGGGTCTCGGGTCCCAAAGATCAGATCCCAAACGTCTTCGAGTTCGATCCCAATGGAAATGGAGCGCGTCACATGAAGCAGCTTGCCGAGGGTGTGCAGATGCTCGACGGATGGCCGCGCAACGCGATCAACGTCTATCTCGTCGGGGACGTGCTGATCGACGCGGCGACCAGGCAGGGAGAGAAGCGGATCATGCGCCAGATTGCCGGCAAGGGCGTCACCGCTCACGCGCTCACCCACGCTCACCCCGACCATCAGGGGGCGAGCCACGCGATCTGCGAGCAGCTGGGCATTCCACTGTGGTGCGGACAGGCGGACATCCCTGCGATGGAGACCCCCGGGGCGATCAAAAACCCCAAAGCGCCCCGCTTGCTCAACCTGGTGCAGGAACGCTTCTGGACGGGCCCGCCGCACCCCGTCGCTCGCGCGCTGCACGAGGGCGACGAGGTGGCGGGATTCACGGTGCTCGAGACGCCGGGACACTCCGCCGGGCACGTCTCCTTCTGGCGCGAGTCAGACCGCGTGCTGATCGTCGGCGACGTGCTCGGCAACATGAACTTCCTGACCGGGATCCCCGGCCTGAACACGCCCCCGGACATGTTCACCCCGGACGTCGCCCGCAACCACGAGTCGGCGCGCAGGCTCGCCGCGCTCGACCCGGCGCTCGCCTGCTTCGGCCACGGCGCCCCGCTGCGCGACCCGGGCAAGCTGGCGAAGTTCGTGGCGCAGCTACCGAGCTGAGGAGATGGCCGAGAGCATCTTCACGCGCTCTGAGGACGGGCGCTATCGAGCCGACCGAACACGCCCGCGGGCCGTGGGACCCGCGCGCGCTGCACGGCGGCGCGCCCGCGGCGCTGATCACGGCGGCGTTCGAGCGGATCCCCCTTGCAGGGACAGGCGAGCCCGGCGCGGAGCTGCCGATCGCGCGACTGGGATTCGAGTTCCTGCGCCCGATCCCGTTCGCCCTGCTCGAGCTGTCCACGCGCGTCGTGCGCGCTGGCAAGCGCGTTCAGGAGCTCGCGGCGGAGCTGCGCGCCGACGATCAGCTGATCTGCCGTGCGAGCGCGCTGCGCGTGCAGGCTGTCCCGACCGACCTGCCACCGGGCACGCCGGCAGAGCAGGAGGCTATGCAGCCGCCGGAGCAGGGCAAGGGAATACCGTTTGCCCTGAACCCCGAAGGCGGCGCGAGCTTTGCGACCACCGGCATGGAGATGCGCTGGTTCAGCGACCCCTGGGCGCTCGGGCCGGGGCTCGTATGGATGCGCCTGCGCCATCCGCTGCTGCCGGATGAGCCACCGAGCGCGCTCGCCCGCCTGGTCGCGACCGCCGACTTTGGCAACGGCGTTAGCGCCGCGTTGCCGTTCGACAAATACCTGTTCATCAACGCCGACCTCACGATCCACCTGCAGCGTCCTCCGCAAGGCGAGTGGATCGGCCTCGACGCGCAGACACTGCTGCACGAGGGCGGCACCGGCCTGAGCGAGAGCGTGCTGCACGACGAGTCCGGTCCGGTCGGCCGGACGTTTCAGACGCTCGTCGTCCAGTCACGCTGACCCGGTAGTTGCATGCACAAACAATTGCTCTATATTGTTGAGCGGTCAACTATCCCGCTCAAACCGGCCCCCCTGCCGCATGCGAAAGGAAGTCTCCAATGCCTTCAGAGTCGTCCGCCACTATCCAGTCCCTGCAGACCCCCCTCCCAACCGGCACCTGGAACGTCGACCCGGTCCATTCGAGCGTCGAGTTCCACGTCAAACATCTCGGCATCGCCACCGTCAAGGGCCAGTTCAAGGAGTTCGAGGGCACGCTCGAGGTCGCACCCGACGGGTCGCGCGCGTACGGGACGGTCAAAGTCGCGAGCGTCGACACGCGTGAGTCCCAGCGCGACGCCCACTTGCGCTCGCCCGACTTCTTCGACTCAGACCAGTACCCGGAGATCGTCTTCCAGTCGACCGCCATCCGCCCGCTCGACGAGGACACGTTCGAGATCGACGGCGACCTCTCGATCCACGGCGTCACCCGTTCGCTGACGTTGAACGCGACCCTCGAGGGCACCGAGACCGATCCCCAGGGCAACCCTCGCGTCGGGCTGTCGGCGACCGCCCAGATCAACCGCTCCGACTACGAGATGAAGTTCAACATGGCGCTCGGCTCCGGCAACGTCGTCGTCAGCGACAAGGTCAAGATCCTGCTCGAGATCTCCGCCGTCAAGACGGGCTGACCAGAAGCCTCAGCGAGCGAGCAGGTCGCCCAGCGCGTCGTCCACCGCGGTCAACGTGTCCTCGCTGAGCACGATCCCGGAGGCCGACGCGTTGGCGTGCACCTGCTCGGGCCGGCTCGCACCGACGATCGCCGAGGCGACGTTCGGCTGGCGCAGCACCCAGGCGAGCGCCAGCTGGACCATCGTCAATCCCGCCTGCTCCGCCACCGGCACAAGGCGCTGTACCGCCTCGAGCACACGTGGCGTCACGAGCCAGCCGATGAAGTCGTTCATGCTCTCGCTCGCCGCGCGCGAATCGGACGGAGGCGGCTCGCCCGGGCGGTACTTGCCGGTGAGCACGCCCTGGGCGAGCGGCGACCACACGATCTGGGAGATCTGCTCGCGTTCGCACAGCGGGATCACCTCCGCCTCGGGCCCGCGCCACAGGATCGAGTACTGCGGCTGGCTGGAGACCCAGCGGGGAACGTCGGGCAGCGCGAGCGACTCCTCGATCTTCTCGACCGGCCATTCGCTGAAGCCGATGTGCCGCGCCTTGCCGGCCTGTACCACTTCCGCGAGCGCGCCCATCGTCTCCTCCAGCGGCGTGTTCTCGTCGTAGCGATGACACTGGTACAGGTCGACGTAGTCGGTTTGCAAGCGCTTCAACGAGGCGTCGATCTGCTTGTGGATCTGCGCCGCCGACAGGCCCCTGTCGGTCTTCGACATTTCGAAGTACACCTTCGTCGCGAGCACGTACGACGAGCGCTCATACCCCGAGAGCACATCACCCAGCAGCGTCTCGGCGGCGCCCTGCCCGTACACGTTGGCCGTGTCGATGAAGTTGATCCCTGCGTCGAACGCCGCCTTCACGCATGCCTCGGCCCGCTCGCGCTCGACCCCGCCCGAGTAGGTGAGCCACGAGCCGAGGCTGATCTCGGAGACCTCGATGTCGCTGGAGCCGAGCTTGCGGAAGTTCACGCGGCTGAGCTTAGTGCACGCGGCCGGAAATGCGGTGGAAATCGGTGGGATTGGGATGGACGGCAATGTGAGCCGGAACCTCTTTCCTCGCGCCGGCCACCGGCTCAGCCCCCGCCACCAGGCCGAACGCGCATCGGGTAGTAGCCTCGGGAACGTGATGGCCGGCGAGCCCGCTTCGATCGATCCTGCCCTGCGCATCGACTCTGTCCAGCTGGCGGTCAGCGACCTGTCGCGCAGCGCGGACTTCTACGCGCGCGTGCTCGGACTGCCGCTCATCTCTCATGACGCGCAGCGCGCGCTGCTCGGGACCGATCCCAAGCGCCCCACCCTCGCGCTCGTCCAGCTCGCCGATCCCACTTCGATCCCCCGAAAGAGCACCGGCCTGTTCCACGTCGCCTGGCTGTCGCCCTCGCGCGCGGCGCTCGCCGGCGCCCTGCGACGCGTGGCTCACAACCGCTGGCCGATCGACGGCGCCGCCGACCACGGTGTCTCCGAGGCGCTGTACCTGAGCGATCCCGACGGCTTGGGCATCGAGCTCTACGCCGACCGGCCCCCCGCTCGATGGGAGCGGCCACCCGACGGGCGCGGCGTGAAGATGGTCACGCTGCCGCTGGATATCGAGGACCTGTTGCTGGCCCAGACCGCGGCGGAGGACACGCCCATGGCGACGCTCGGAACCGGCATCGGTCACGTCCACCTGCAAGTCTCCGACGTACCCCGCGCCATCGCCTTCTACCGCGATGCGCTCGGCTTCGAAGAGCAAGCGCAGCTCCCCTCCGCCGCCTTCCTCTCCGCCGGTGGCTACCACCACCACGTGGGCCTGAACTCCTGGCACAGCCACGGCGGCCAACCCGCTCCCGACAGCGCCCCAGGCCTGCGCCACGTCGTCTTCGAGCTCCCCGACGAGCAGGCCATCGGTGAGCTCGAGCACAGGCTGTCCAACACGGCCGCCGCCCCGTCCCCGGCGCGCGACGAGGACGGCCAGCTCACCCTGCGCGACCCCGATCACCAGCTGCTCTCGTTCACCTCGGCCGCGCAAACCGGCACTTCCTAAACACCTCCTGCCGCAGCCATTCATCGCTCCTACCGCCGCCGTCCCATCGCGAAGCTCTGCACGGGCGGGGCGGCCGCGCGCATGCCGGCGCCCACCTCGGCGGCGCTCTCCTCGTCCTCGTCCGCGACTGCCGGCGCGGGCCGGCGGTCGGCGAGGCTGTGCACGCGTGCCCGCGCGGCGGACTCCTCGTCCACCTCGATCCCACCCGGCAGATAGCGCTCGAGCGGCTCCAACTCGCGCACGATCACGTTCACCACGCCCTCTTGCGAGCGCTCCAGACGGCCGCGGGCGAGCAGCAGCGGCTCGGCGCGCGCCAGGTGGCGATGGCGCTCGTACACCGCCCTGCCGACGATCAGGTTGGTCGTGCCGAGCTCGTCCTCGAACAGCAGGAACATCGTCCCCTTCGCGGTGCCCGGCCGCTGGCGGGCGATGACCAGCCCGGCCACCGTCACGGCGCAGCCCGAGGGCAGAAGGGTTAGCTGAGCGCTGGTGACTAGCTCTGGCGCGGTCAGCCGCTTGCGCAGCACGGCCATCGCGTGCTCGCCGACCGTCACCCCGCTGGTCTCGTAGTCGGCGATCACTCCCTGCCAGCGGCTGAGCGGGCGCAGCACCGGCGCCCCTCCCAACTCCAGCGGGAGCGCGAGCTGGGTGCCTGCCTCGACTCCGACCCCGACCGTCTTGCCCGGCGTGGCCAGCCCCAGCTGCCACAGCGCCCGGCGTCTGTCCGCGTGCGATCGCCCGCCCTGCATGCGATCGCTCCCCGCAGCGCGCGCATCCGTCTCCACAAGACCGTCGCATGCGCCCGACCAGGCGAGCTGTTCGAGTGTCGCCCGTCCCGCCCCCACCCGCGCGGCGAGTTCCCCCAGGCTACGAAACCGACCGCTCCGTTCGCGCTCGGCGACCAGCGCCCGCACCTGCTCGGCAACCGCTCCCTTGACGTAGCCCAAGCCGAGCCGCACACCCAGCGCCGGCCCCTCGCGCAGCCCCGCCTTCCCCTCCCGCGACGCCGTCCTGACCTCCCTGTCCGCGTCGCCGGCACCAGTCGAGGTGAGCGCCTCCGCAGGGACGGCCTGCACAGTGCACTCCACACCCGACTCGTTCACATCCAGCCCCAGCACGGCGATCCCGCGGCGCTCCGCCTCGTGCACGAGGGTGTCGGGCGCGTAGAAGCCCATCGGCTGCTCGTTCAGCAGCGCGCACAGGAACTCCGGCCCGTAGTGCACGCGCAGCCACGTCGACTGGTAGGCGAGCAGGCCGAACGCGGCGCTGTGGGCCTTGGGGAAGCCGAAGCCCGCGAACCCCGCCACCATCTCCCACACGCGCTCGGCCGTCTGCCGGTCGGCGCCCGCGTGGCGTTCGCCGCCGGTCACGAACCGCTCGCGATGCCCTCGCATCAGCTCCTGCGAACGCTTGCGGCTCATCGCCCGGCGCAGCCCGTCGGCCTCACTCGGGGAGAAGCCGGCGAACGCCTCCGCCACCTCCATCACCTGGTCCTGGAAGATGATCGTGCCGAGCGTTCCCTCCAGCACCGGCTCGAGTGCAGGATGCTCGTATGGGATCTCATACCCGGGGTCCTCGCGCAGGCGCGAGCGGCGCTCGATGTAGGGGTTGATCGCGCCACCCTGGATCGGCCCGGGACGCACGATCGCAACCTGCACGGTCAGGTCCTCGAGGCTCTCCGGTCGCGTGCGCCGCAGCGACTGCATCTGCGCGCGGCTCTCGATCTGGAACACGCCGACCGTGTCGGCCGCGCGGATCGCCGCGAACGTCTCGCGATCGTCGAACGGTATCCGCGACAGGTCGACGCGTTCCCCGCGCGCGCGGGCGATCAGCTCCACGCAGCGTTCCACCGCCGAGAGCATGCCCAGCCCCAGCAGGTCGATCTTCAAGAAGCCGGCGTCCGCGCAGGAGTCCTTGTCCCACTGCACCATCTGCCTGCCCTCCATCGCTGCGGGCGCCACCGGGCAGCAATCGATCAGCGGCTGTGTCGATACCACCATCCCGCCCGGGTGCTGAGAGAGATGGCGGGGCAGCCCGTAGGCCTCGTCCACCAGCCGCTGCAGCCAGCGCCAGCGCTCAGAGCGGACGGGAGCGGCGATGTCGTGCTCGGCTCCTCCCCGCCAGTTCTCCGCCCCGCGCGCCACCCGCTCGATCTCGCCCGCGGGCAGGCCCAGCACCTTGCCCAGCTCGCGGATCGCTCCGCGCGCGCGGAAGGTGGGAAAGGCCGCCACCAGCGCCGCGCGATCCGCGCCGTAGCGATCGTGCACACGCGGGATCAGCACCTCGCGGATGTCGCGCGGGAAGTCCAGGTCGATGTCCGGCAGGTCGCTCAGCTCCGCGTGCAGAAAACGCCCGAGTAACAGCCTGTTCGCGATCGGGTCGATGTGCGAGAGCCCGGTCAGATAGCAAACGATCGAGGACACCGAAGAGCCGCGCCCGCGCCCCGGCTCGAGCAGCGCGCGCGCCATGTCCGGCCCGCGCACCTCCACGGCGACCTCGCGCGCCAGCTCCAACATCTCGTGATGGAGCAGGAAGAAGCCCGCCAGCCCGAGCCGCTCGATCACCCTCAGCTCTTGCTCCAATCGCGCGCGCGCCTCCGCCTCGACGGCCCGCCTTTCCCGGCCGTGGTGACCCGCCTGACCGTGCGCGGGGGACGCACCCGGCCCGTAGCGCTCGTCCAGTCGCGCGCGGCACAGCTCGACGAGGCGCTCAAGCGAACTCTCGTCCTCCGCCCCCGGATAGCGGTAGCCAAGGTCCCTGCTCAAATCGAAGCGCAGCTCCTCCGCAAGGCTCAGCGTCTCGCGTACCGCCTCGGGATGATCGGCGAAACGGTTGGCCATCGCCCGCGGCGCGCTCATCACATGGCTGTGGTTGCCTCGCCTGAGCGGCTCTGAGGCATCGAGCGTGGTGTGGTGGCGCAGCGCCACGAACGCGTCCTGCAGCTCCGCTCGCGCGCGCGTATGGGCGTGCACGTCGCCGCTCGCCACGCACGCCACCCCCAGCCGCCGCGCCAGCGCCGCGAGCATGCGGTTGCGCGCGCGGTCGCTCCGTCCGTAGGGACGCTGCAACTCGACGCGCAATCCCTCCGGCCCAAAGGCGTCGAGCAGTCGTCGCCCGATTCCCTCCTCGCGCACCCCGCGCGCGGCGCAGCCGGTTAGACACACCAGTCCCTCGGCGTGCGCCGTCACCGCCTCGATCCCCACCGCCGGCTCGGCGAGCACGCGCCTGTCTCCTCCCTCGCGGGTGTGCCGGTGGGCGAGCGTGACGATCCGGCAAAGGCTCCTCCAGCCGCGCGCATCGCGCACGAGCAGCGTGACATGGCGACGAGCGCCTGCGACGGGATTTTCGCACTCCCCCGCCCCATCGGCGCCGCCTATACGCCCGGCGCCATGCCCTCGCCCGGCGCCGACCCCATCTTCCACGACCATGTCGATCTCGGCGCCGTGGATCGCGCGTATGCCGCATCCCTCCGCTGCCTGCGCGAGCTCCATCGACCCCGATACGGAGTTGTGGTCGGTCAGCGCCAGCGCCCCATGACCCAGCTCGCCCGCGCGCTGTGCGAGCTCCTCCGGCAACGATACGCCGTCCAGGAACGAGTAAGCCGAGTGGCAGTGCAGCTCGACGTATGGCGGGGTGCCTCCCATTGTCCTGCGCCGCTCACGCCGCCTGGGTGAACCAGCCGCCCACAGAGCCCGCGCCGTCCCGCAGATCGTGAAAGACGACCAGGTTCCGCCCCCTGACGCTCACCACCTCCCAGTAGCGCCGCCGCAGCGGCCGGGCTGTCCACCAGCGGTCCTCCACCAGCCAGGACTCCCGCACCTGCTCGATCCGCTCGCCGTCGACCTCCACCGGCACGCCATCGCCTCGCGCTCGCACGCGAGCAGGGCGTGGCAGGTTGAGCGCACGCGGACCGCTCATCCGCTCACCCCGTGAACGGGCTCAGCACGACCCGTCGCTCGGGCACCCGTGACTCGAGATCCACACACAACGCGCGTAACGCGGCGTCGCGCCCGGCCAGCGCGCGCATCTGCCCGACGGCCTCGCGCAACCGCTCGCGACGAGCTTCTACGTCCTCCTCCAGCAGCGCGCGCTGCGCGCCGCCCGGCGGGCCTAACCGCTCGACCGCCAACCGCAGCGCCTGCGCGGGCGCCGGCAGCAAGGCCAAACGCAGCGACAGCGCCAGGCAGATGCGCTTGGCGTCCGAGATCGCCTGGCGAAACACCACCCGCTCGCTCCATGTGCCGCCCTCCACGAGCACGGCCGACAGCGTCACCGCTCCCAGCGTGCGCCCGCGCCGCTCCCCCCGCGCCAGCAGCCGCTCCACGAGCACCCCCAGCACGCGCTCGAGCGCCGCTCCGGAGCTCGCCTCCCAGAGCTCCATCTCCTCCTCCAACCCATCCTTTACCCGGCGCGTGCGCAGCGGCTCCTCCTCACCCGCGGCGAGCCGATGGGCGAGCACGCCCGCCGCCCCGAAACGGTCGGCCACCGCGTCGCGCCCGAGCGCCGTCAGCTCGCCCAGCGTGCGCACCCCAAGTCGGCTCAGCCCCTCCACCAGCGCCGCCGTCTCCGCGCGAAAGCTCAGCAGGCTCACCGGCTGTGCGGCGAGATAGCGGCCGGCGTCGCGCTCCTCCACGAGGACCACACGCCGCGAGCGCGCCGCGAGCGCCGCGGCCAGCGCACACAAGCGCGTCGGCCCGGCGCCCACCCGCGCGATGCGGCCGCTCGGCGAGCGAGCCGCCTCCCGCGCGGCGGCGATCGTCTCGCGCTCGCCGCCGTACACCCCGCGCAGGCCATCCGCCTCGAAGTAGGCCAGCCCGGCGCGCTCGAGCTCGACCGCCGCGCCGATACCTTCGAGCGCGCGCGCCGTCTGCTCCCACGCCTGCGCCACCCCCAGCGGGTCGGCCGCGATCAAGCCAAGCTCGGGGCAGCGGGCGAGTGCCTCGCCCAGGGCCATTCCCGGCGCCACCCCAAACGCCTCCGCCGCCCCCGACACCTCTCCCACGCGCTGAGCGCCTCCGGGCACCGGGGCGATCGCCAGGGCGCTCCCCGCGAGCGCCTGCGGGCCGCCGGCGGCCACGACCAGCTCGAACCGCGGAAGATGAACGCAAACGACCATATACGAACACATGTTCGCATACGATCGGGACTACGTCCAGCGCTCGATCCACAACCTCTAGCGCCAACAGCTGTGGTAGCCGGCGCCGACCACGCTGGATGAAGCTGCAGGCTCACGTGCTTCCCAGAAAAAGCGCCCGATCGCGCCAGCGGCGCTCAGTCCATCGTCAACGGGCCCTCGGCCGACCCGTTGAGGAACTGCCGCACGAACGCGTTGTCCGAGGAGAACATCCGCTCGGCGTCGCCCGCCTCCACGATCCGCCCGCGCCACAGCAGCGCGATGTACTCGCCGATCTGCCGCGCCGAGGCGATGTTGTGGGTGACGACGATGTACGTGCCCCCGTGCAGCTGGTGCATCTCCTGGATCAGGTCGCACAGCAGCGCCGTGCGCACCGGGTCGAGCCCCGAGTCGGGCTCGTCGAAGATCACGATGTCCGGCTCCATCACGAGCGCGCGGGCGAACCCGGCGCGCTTGCGCATGCCGCCGGACAGCTGGTTGGGCATGTCGTCCATCGCCTCCGTCAGACCCACGTCGCTCAGGCGCTCGGACACGATCTTCGCGATCTTCGTCTCGGAGAAGTCCGTGTGCTGGCGCAGCGGGAACGCGACGTTGTCGAACACCGTCATCGACCCGAACAGCGCGCCGTCCTGGAACAGCACGCCGACTTTGCGCCGCAGTTCCAGCAGCTTTGGCATCGTCAGGCTCGGAACCGAGTCCCCGTGCACGATGATGTCGCCCGAGTCCGGGAACATCAGCCCGATCAGATGCTTGATCAGCACGCTCTTGCCCGTGCCCGAAGGGCCGAGCACGACCGTGATCGTCTCGTCGGGGATCGACACGTTCAGCCCGTTCAACACCGGCACTCCGCCCAACCGCTTGTGCACGTCGCGGCAGTGAATCGACCAGTTGCCCTCGGCCGGATCGGCCAGGCTCAGCTCGCTCGAGTGATACTGGAACTGCTCGTCCGGCTGCCCGAGCGCCGTCGCCCCCTGCGGGTCGAGCGATCCCCCCTCCGAATCCCGTGGCGTGCCGGCGGTCTCCACCCGTCCATACTAATCGCCCGTGCTCCCGCCATCAACCGCGGCTTCCCCCAACCGGCAGTCGCCTCGCCCCTAACGGCCCGGGCAGCCACCGCATACGCCCACTTGACAATCCACTGCCGGCGAGTCTACGATATGGCGTCATAAGCGGTTTATAGCTCGGGGGGTAGCTCGGGGCCGGGCACGGAGGGAGGGGAAGGATGTTGGACCGTACACGCAGGCATCTCGCCGTCGCGCTCCCTGAGCCGTCCACGGCGGCTCGCCGTCGCGATCCCCGGCGTCGCATCATCGACGCCCTGATCGCCACGGTCGCGCAACGCGGCTATGACCGCACCACCTTGGAGCGCGTCCTGCACGTCGCCGAAGTGCCCGCGCCGGTCTTCGACGAGCACTTCGAGAACAAGCAGGACTGCTTCCTGCAGGCGCTCGACGAGCTGATCGGCCGACTCGAGTGCGCGGTGCTCAAGCGGATCGCCCGTCCGCTCCCCTGGCCCGAGCGGATCCGGCTGGGTCTGCAGACCCTGCTGCGCGGGCTCGCCGCTCATCCCGACGGAGCGCGCCTCGCGATGGTCGAGAGCTTCGGCGCCGGCGAGTCGGCGGTCAAGCGCCTGCGTTGCGCGCTAGCGAGCTTCGTCCCGATCCTCGAAGAAGGCCTCGTGCTGGCTCCCGGCGCCGAGCATCTGTCTCCCCTGACCTCTGAAGCCGTGGTCGGCGGCATCGCCGCGATCGTCCACCGTCGCGTGCTCGAAGATCACACCGCTGAGCTCCCCTCGCTGCTCCCCGACCTGCTCTACTTCGCGCTCATGCCCTACCTCGGCCATCACCGCGCGCTGAGCGCCGCCGGACTCTCCGCGGCGGCGTAGCACACCGGTCAGAGCCTGTAGCAATAGCTATTGGTCTCTAAGAGAAGGCGTACCGGGCGCTGGCTATTTCCCGCTGTACGTAGCCGACGGGCTGTACGTCACCTGGGGGTACTGGCTGGTCTTCCCGTTGAACGTGAACGGACCCTGCTGGTTGCACGCGGGCGCAGGCACCGAGTTGGAGCTTTCCGGCGCGTTGGCGACGTGGAACTGGACGATCTGTTCGATCAGGCTTTCGGAGATCGTTTCGTTCCCCGGGCCGCTCACCGACGGCACCGGGTTCGAGCACGAGCCGTCGCTGAACACTTTCAGCCCGCCGTTCCCGAGCGCGCTGAACGCCCCCGGCTGGAAGTAGGGGTTCGCTCGGTTCGTGCCGATCCGCTGCGGATAGATCGCAAGGCTCTCCGGGCTCAGCACCAGCATCGTGCGCAGATAGTGCTGCTGCGGACCCTGATTGGCGGTGTTGCTGTTGAGCGTGTGGGCCTGGCTGGCGGCCGTGAGGTTGGCGAACAGAGCCTGCGCCTCGGGCACGTACTCACCCGCGTACTGCAGCAGCGGATCGAAGTTGTGCAGCACCGGCCTCACGTTTTCCAGCAACGGCACGGTGAGGTCGAGCTCGGTCTTCACATCCGGCAGCCCCTGCTTGGCGGCCTGCGTCAGCGGTCCAAGCGATGTCAGAAAACGGTTGAATTGCGGCGCAAACGGCTTCACGGCTCCCACCAGGCCGCTGAGCTGACGCTCGATCGGGAACAACTGGTTGTAAAATGGGTTGGCGTCAGTGGCGAAGTTGTCGAGTTCTTTCAGCGCGGTCCGTGAGTTGCGCTCGACCGCCGGCAGCACGCGGAAGGCGTTGGCGAACGCCTGGCTGTTCGCGGCCGCCACATGAAAAGTGTGCTCGCTGTTGACGATCAGCCGTTCGAGGTCGTGATCGCGGCCGGCCAGCGCGTTGAACACAACTCCCGTGTTGTGCACCACCGCTCTGGTCGCGCCTTCCTGAGAGGCGAGCACGTTCAGCAGCCGGTTGGCGTGTTCGGCGAACGGTTCGAGCTCGGCGAAGTCGGCGTTGATCTGTTCTCCGCGTCCGTTGATCCCTTCCGCCACGGACTGTTGCCACACCTCGAACGCGTGTCTCGTCTTGGGATCAAACGTCGAGAGGATGTCGTCGAGCGTCACCGACCGTTCGACGTTGCCGTCCGCCAGCTGGCCCTCGTCGCGCAGGAACGGCCCGGTCTTGCCCTTGGGGATCAGCTGTACGTAGGTCTCCCCTAGCAGCGTCTTCTGGCGCAGGATCGCGTGCATGTTCGCCCGTATCGGCGCGTAGCGGCCCTCGATTTCAAGCGTCGCGCGGGTAAGACCTTCTTTGCCGAACTTCACCGAGATCACATGGCCGACGTTCACGCCCGAGATCCGCACGTCTGACTGTTCGGCCAGCGCGAGCGCGCGCGGGAAGGCGACCGTCATGCGGTATCCCTTGGGCTTCAGCGGCAACGGTCCGCCGAAGGACTCCCACAGGAACATCAGCAACCCAAAACAGCTCAGCACGAACAGGATGATCACGAGGATGTTGCCCAACGTGGGCGCTCGCTTCTGCATCGCTAGCGACCTCCCCCGTGCGCGTTGGCCTGTTTGGCGTGTGGAGCCGGCGTGGCGACCCCGGCGGCTGTGTGGGCTTCCCGAGCGGCCACGCCGGCCTGCAGGCGCTCGCCGAAGACGCGATCGCTCAGCCCGGAGAACACGCCGCCGTGGCCGCTCGACGGCAACCGCAGACGGCCGCGCTCGCTCGCGGCGGCGCTGGTCGGCACGCCCGCGCCCTGACACGTCGCCCTGGACGGCGGGTTCAGCAGGCCGACCAGCAGGTTCACCGTCGGGTTGACTTCCCCGGCCGCTTTCAACAGCGGAGCGACTTCGCAGTTGAAGTAGACCAAGGTGCGCGGCAGCACGCCGTGAGCGTCGGCGGAGCTCACGGTGCTGTTGAGATCGTGCGCGCCCCAGTCAACGAAGAACAGGAAGCCCGCCTGCTTGGCGCCCGGGTTGTAGGCGAACTCGTTGAACAGTTCGTTGAGCACCGAGAAGCTCGTCGCGAGCTTCGGCAGCGCTTCGCTCAGCTGCTGGGTGCTCGGCTGGATTTCGTTGATGACCGGCAGGATCTGGCGCGCGAACGGCCGGATCTGGCTCTTGAAGATCGGCGCCGTCTTTTTGAAGAACGGCTGCGTCCGTTCCTGGGCGGGCCCAAGTGCGCTCGCGAACGGCCGCAGCTCTTTCAGCGTCGGGCCGAGCTCATCCGCGGCGACCGCGAGCTTGCCCAGCCCACTCTTCGTCTTGTCCAAGGCGCCGGGCAGCAGCTGCACGGTCTTCTGCACGTTCTGATCCTCTTCGCCGAACGTTTTGAACACCTCATTCGAGGAGTCGACGAACTCGCTCAGCTGTTTGTCCTTGCCCCCCAGCGCCTCCACCAGCAGCCGGAAGTTGTGGATCGAGCGGGCGATGTTCGCCTGCCTGGTTTCGAGCGCTTGGCCGATCTCTTTCGCGTCGCGCGCGATCGGATCGAACCGCTTGAGCGTCGCCGACAGCGCCTTGCCGTTGTTCTTGAACCCCTCGCCCGCCCCGGCCAGCAGCTCTCGCAGGTAGTCACGCGTTTCGGCATCGAACGCCGCCAGGAACTCTTCGAAGTTCTCGTCCGGCGCGGTCTGCGACAACGGGATCGTTTCGCCGCTGTGCAACCGGCCGGCCGACGGCGTGCCGGGGTTGACCTCCACGGTCATGTCCTTCAACTGCGTCTTCGGCCGCAGCAGCAACGTCGCGTTCTTGTAGATCCGCGCGTACTTCGGCGTCACTTTCATCGCCACCACCGCGACCCCGTTGTTCAAGCTGACGCTCGCGATTTCTCCGATCTTCGCGCCCGCGATCGTCACCGCCTGGCCCTGTCCCGGCGTCACCGCCTGGGCGGTCTGGAAGTCCGCCTTCAACATGAAGTAGCTTTTGCCCAGCACCGGCACCCAGCTCGGCAGCTTGAGGTTCTCGTGCGCCAAGATGTAGCCGCCGGTCACGGCCGCGAGCAGCACCATCGTCACGACCGCGATGAACGCCGTGCGATAGCGCTCGATCTGATCGCGGACGCTGAGCCCGCCTTCGTGGCTGCCGGTGGGTGTCTCAGGGGATGCCATCAGGGAGCTCCGTCCGCGCGGCCCGATGCGAGCGGACCGTTGAATTCGGGCAGCTTCTGCGTGTAGCACGGCACGAGCGGCTGATACGGCGGCTCTTCCGCCGGGAACGCCGGGCTCGTGCCCTGCGGCGTCAGCGTCGCGTGCGCGAGCAGCGGCAGGCCCTGCAGTTTGGTGCCCTGGATCGACGCCGGCGCCGAGCGCACCGTGCGCCCGCCGCTGCCAATCACGGTGTGGAACATCGTGCCGTTGCCGTCAAAGCTCTGACCGGCGCCGGCCAGGCCCGTCAGCGCGTACCAGAACTCCTTGTAGTCTTCGACGCCGGACGTGTTCGCCCCATCCTGGATCTTCGTGTTGGCGGCGGGGTAGAAGACGTTCGTCAGGCACTTGCTGAACAGTTCCTGTTGATGGAAGAACGCGGGCTGTTCGCTGAACAGCCGCGACAATGACGGCGAGGCGTTGGACAGCCCGGAGGCCACCCCGCCGATCTCGCTCGGCGCGAACGACGCGTTCACCTGTTCGATCCACGGCAACCCGGCGGCGACCGTGGCGGGCGTCTGCTTGACCCCCGGAATGATGTCCAGGGCGAATTCGCGCGTGGGCGGCAGTGCCGCGTCGAGCGACGTCAACCCGCGGTTGATCGAGTGCAGTCCCCCGGGCAATCGCGCGACCGCGGCGCTCAGGCTCGACGCCTGGGCTGCGAACGAGTGAAAGAAAGCGCTGAAGTTGGGGATCAGTTCGCTCAGCTGCTGCTCGTGCACGTTCAGCGCCGCCGTAACTTTACCGATGCTCGCGACCAGTTTGGACAGATCGTGCGCTTCGGAGCCGCTCGTCGCCTGGGCGACGATCCCCCCGCCGCGCAAAGCCGAGGGCGAGCGGTGGTAGACCTGGTTGAACGCCTGTGCGCCCGTCAGCCCGCGCACTTCGGGTTCCTGTTCCGCGTTGTCGGCCGCGTTCGGCTTACGCGTCAGACCGTTTCCGAAGCCGATCAAGAAGTTCTGCAAGTTGGCGCGCGTGTCCGTGTTCAACGCGTCCAGCACCTGGTCGAGCTGCACCGGGTCGGAGGTCTGGGTGATCGGCAGCGTGGCCCCCGAGGAGAGTGTCTTCGCGGAGGGGCTGCCGGGCTGCAGTTCGACGAACCAGTTGCCTTCCAGAAAGGTCCGCGGGCGGATCTTCACGGTCGCATCGGAGTGGATCGGCAATCCGCCCGATTCGATTTCCATCGTCATCACCCCAGTTTTGCCTACGCGTTCGGTCGCGCTGACCTTGCCGACGTTGACGCCCGCGATACGCACCGGCGACTTGGGATGAACGTTGAGCGCCGAGGCAAATGCCGCCTTCAAACGGAAACCGTGTTTGAACGGGATGTGCTTGGTGAACCCGAAGAACGCGGCGATCGCCACGATCACGAGCAGCACGGCCCCGAAACGAACCGGGTTTGCCCGCTGCAGCAGTTCGACGACGGGCACTTCCTGATGGCGGCGCCACAGGCGCACGCGACTCACGATTTCTTTCCCTTCTTCGACGCGCGCTTCTTCTTGCTCTTCTTGACGGCCGGCTTGGCGGGGGTTGGTTTCGTCAGGCCCAGTGCCTTCAGCGTCGCGCTCGAGTAAGGCACTCCGAACAGGCTTTCGTTGCGGCTGGTCAGTTCGTGGTTGCTGCCGATACTGCTGGGCACGTTGCCGATCACTGCTTTGCCGGGCAGATAGGGCTCGTTGCCCGCTTCGCACACGCCCGCAGGCTGCCCGGGGCCGGAGACGTTGGGATAGGGGTTGGCGTGCAGGTGGTTGTCGTCGATGATCGCGCTGCTGTGGAAGGGATGGTCGACCGACGGGCCGTTGGCCGGAGCCGAGGAAGGGTATCCCTCGTTGTTGGGTCCATCCGGGGAGAGCACGACCGATGCGCGGGCCACCGTGCCGACGCCGACGTTCTCCGACAGGACGCTGGCGAAGTTGCGCAACGCGAGCGTCAGGTAGTTGCACTTAGCCTGCGCAGGGGCGAGCCCGGCGACGATCGGGGTTCCGATGCCCGCCGTCTGGGTGAGGTCTTCCAGGCCGAGGTTGACGACCGGGTTCTGAGCGAAGCCCCGCAGTGCCTGCGCCGCAGAGGCCAGGCGCGTGTTCAGCGCCGTCGCGGCGCTGAGGTTGACGGCACCCACCGCGAACGCGTTGCCGAGCGGCCTGGCGGAGGTGCTCAACCCGCTCGCGCTCGGGCGCAGCAGGTGCATGAACTCCGCGCTCCTGTTCACGAAGGAAGCCGTTGAGATGAACGAGTGAGTCGCTTCTTCGAGCGCCGGCGGGCCGCCCACGATCGCCTGTTCGAGCGAAGGCGCGACGCTCGCGAACGCCGTGAAGAACGTGTCCAGATCGCTGAAGCCTTCGGCGTTGGCCTGAGCCACGGGGGCGGTCTGCGACGCGGCGCGGTCGAGCGCCACGAACAGCTCGCGCAGCCCCGTCTGCGACGAGGCGAGGTTGTGCAGCACGGGGACCGCATGGTTGAGCAGCGGACGCAGCGTCGAGATCGTCTGGTTGAGCCCCAGCCCACGCCCCGCCAGGCCGTCACCGAAGTTGTTCAGGTTCTGCTGGTTGGCAGTCCTCGTCTTCTGGTCGAACATATTGAAGAATTCGTCGATGTTCACAGGTTCGCGTGTCTGGCTCACGGGAATCGTCGCGCCCGGCTTCAGCGTCTGACGGGCAGAGCCCTTTTCCAGTTCGAGGTACTTCAGACCGATCGCGGAGACTGACAGCACGACCGCTTTTGTGTCCACCGGCAACGGCTCGACGCTCTTTTCGAGCTTCAGGTCCGCGACCGCCGTCACGCGCCCGGTCTTGGGGTCCTGATGGAGTGCCAGCGTGCTGATGATCCCCACGCGCGAGCCCGCGATCCGGACCTGATTTGCTTTCTGCAACCCCGACGCCTCCGGCAGCGCCACTTTCAGGTTGTACGTCGGCACGAACGGCAGCCCATTGTTGGCATTGAACGACAGGAACACCGCCACGACCACGATCAGCGTCGTGACCGCGCCGATCAGCAGCGGGCTGGAAGCCAGGGATCCACGGCGCCGGCTCATGGCGTCTCCGAGGGATCGCAGCTGAGAATTTCGTTGTTGGTGAACGGCGAGGACCCGTCTGCCGCCGGCTGTGTCGCCGCACCCGGGCAGCGGCGCAGCTGACCGCTTTTCAACCCTTCCAGTCCCTGCTGGGGGCTCGCCGGCGTGAGCTTGTTGTTCTTGCCAACCTTGAAGTCGGCGACGACCGGGCTGACGCGGGCGTAGTGGCCGTTGGCGTCGTAGTAGGCGGTCGTCTGTCCGAAGTCGCGCGCGGCGCCCTCGAGCTCGGGCGCGTACGGTCCGAAGAAGGAGGTGATTCCCACCGATTCCTTGAGCGCGGTAACGCCGGCCGGAGAGCCCGTGGACAGCGCCTGCGCAAGCGCCGGCAAAGCACGGATTGCGTCGGTGAAATCGTTTCCGGGACCGGGCCGGTTGAACGCCGTGGCAAGGTTGCCGACCACCGGTGTCCCGTTGCTCACCAGCGGATGCAGCCGTTCGAAGAACAGCGCGAGCGTCTTCGTATTGGGCTTGGACACGTCCACCAGCTGTTTGAGCGCGCTCAGCGTCGACGGCAGGTTCACGAACGTGCGGTTGCTCTGACGCAGGGCGACGGGCAGTTCGCGCAGCGCCGAGCCCAGGCTCGCCTGCTGAGAGCCGATCGCCTGAAATGTGCTGCCCGCGTTCTCGACCAGATCCGTCAACTTTTCGCTGCGCGCGCCGATCGTGCTGGTGGCCTTCGCCGTTTCGACCAGAAAGCTCGTGAACGTCGGCTGGTCGCGGACGAGCTCGGCGAAGATGTGGTCGGTGGCGGCAAACGAAGGCGCGAAGTATTCGGCCGACAGGCCCAGGTCCTTGCCGGCGCCAGCGTACTGTTCGGCCGAGCCCTGCAGCACCTCCTGCAACCCCTTGCGCGTCTTCGGGTCGAGCGTGTTGAACAGCTGGTCGAGGTCCACCGCCCCTTCGGTGGCGCTCGTCGGCAGCGTCGCACCGGACCCAAGCTTGGGACGGTTGTTCGGGCCCGGCGTGAGCGCGACATAGCGGTTTGCCACGCTCGCCAGCGAGGGCACCCTGATCTGGGCGGTGGTGCCTTCGTGCAACGGCGCCAGCGGCGAGTTCACGTGGATCGTGACCCGCGCTTTGAAGTCGGGGGTCAAAACGATGTTCGTGATCGTCCCCACGGGCACGCCGCCGACCTGTACCTGGTCTCCCAGCACGAGCTGGTCGGCTTCGGCGAACACGAGCTGGTAGTTGCCTCCCCCTCCTCCGGCGAACAGGAGGTAGGCGACGATCAGCACCACGACAACAAGCGCGCCGATGGCGATCAGCCGGGGCGTGACCGGCCGGCGGGTGCGCGCACCCGGGCGGACAGCCGCCGCGCCCGCCGGGGGGGCGGAAGGATTAGTGGCCGCCATTGGCTTCCCTTGCGCCCACGGAGGGGCTCGATGTATCTGGGATCGCCGCGGTCGAAGGCTTGCCGGCGACCGTGGGGTCGGGGATCTCACCCAGGCGCGCGATCAGCTTGATCCACTCGTCCGGCGACAGCGTCTGATCCAAGGTCCCCGCGGTATGCGCCGAACCCCTTGCGGACAGAGAGCCGAAGGAGATGCGGACCTCGTCGCGCGCGGATGGCTCGGCAAGCGCACCGGCGACTCCGGGATAGCTCATCGAGCTCACGATTCGCCGTGGGCGCGACGCGCCCTGCAGCATCAGCAGCTTGCGCACCGTGGTGTCTGCGATCGAGCCTGGCCCCTGGTGACCTGCGATCCGGATCCCATTGACCGCGACGATGTCGATCGCCTCGCCGCTCGAGCTCGCAGGCGCGTTGCCTTCCGTGAACGGCGAGGAATGGGCACATGCGAGGCCGGCCACAGTGGGCTTCAAGCCGGAGACCGAGAGGACCTCGAGCACCGCCAGCAGGCGCCGGTCGACCCGCCCGGTCTGGACGTCCGCTTTCCCGCACCTGCCGAGATGGATGCCCGAGTCGTGCAGCACCTGAGGCTGAAGCTGGGCTTGTGACTCCAACAGCACCTGACCCACCGTCGGCGAGGTCGCGAGGAACGGGTTCTCGCCTTTGGCCCTGAAGATCGAGGTGTTCTCGAGAGCCACCCACCCGTCGAGGACCGGCTTGGGATCGATCAGCGGCGCGCCGACCCCGGCCGGGCGGATCTGGAAGAACATGTGCGGCTGGGCCTCCCCGGTTGCCGCGGCGGATGCGTCGACGGCGCCGACGTGACCAAGAACGGTACCCGCAAGGACCTGTACGCCGACGCGCAGCCGGTGCAGGTAGACGTCGTCCGGCCCGGCCCTGAAAACCCTGACCGCGCCCGGCGACGGTGTCCGCGGCGCGGCGAGCTTCCCCGCGGTGGCGGCGGGCGCGGGCGAGGGGAGGCCCGGCGCCGGTTCAAGCGTAGCGGGCACGCCCAGCGCGAAGCCCGACACGGCAGCCCCTTCGGACACCGGCGAGCGCGGCTGCGCACCGGCCGTGGCCGGGCCGCTCGGAGCCGGTTCGGTCGTCTCACCGGGCTGCGCTATGCGTGTGCTGACCGCCGTGTGCTCATGCGGCTGAAGCACCGGGTAGAGAGTCGCGACGCTCCCCAACCGTGCATACACATACGTGTTACCGAACGCGTCGCGCAGCGCGACGAACCTTCCGAGCGAAGGCGAATCGCCGATCTGCACGATTTCGCCGTCTTGTGTAGCGATCACCGACGCGCCCGTCTGCGTGTAGATCGTCGTTCCGACAAGCGTCTGCGGCGCCCGCTGCCTCAGGCCCCTGCCGCCGATCGGCGCGGTCGCGAAGCCGTCGCTGAAGTGCGACGGCGCGTGCACCGGGAAGCGTGCCTCGGTCAGCCCCGTGATCGCCCCGAGCAGTTCCGGCGGGGTGCCACCGAGTAGCTGCGCGCGCAGCATCACAGAGTCGACATACGCCGCGGAATGGTTGTAGGAGAAGACCGCCGCCTTGATGCTCTGACCGCCCCCCGCCGCCCGCAGGTAGCGCGCCGCTGTGAAGATCGCGTCGGCGGGGTTGTACGGGTCCTTGAACCCGTCCCCGTTCGCATCCACCCCGTACTGTTCCCACTCGGCGGGCAGAAACTGCATCCACCCCTCCGCCCCGGCGCTCGATACGTTCAAATCGCGTCCGTAGTCGGTCTCGACCTCGTTGATCGCCGCCAGCACCTGCCACGGGATCCCGTAGGCGGTGCCCGCCGCTTGATAGATCGGCAGCAAGAACGGCGGGATGCGAAAGCTTTCGATGAAGAAGCCGGGCACGCCCGCGATCGACGACCCGAGCGCAAGCGGCAGCGGCGGTGTAAGGGTGGACGGGGAAGGCGCGGTCCGCTTTTTTGCGTGCGCCGGCGGCGAGGAAAGCCCTTCGGTCGATTCCGCGCCACCTTCGCCGCCGGTGCCGGGACTCTTCGAATGGCCGCTCGACCTTTTCCCGTGCGTGCGGCCGGTACTCGGGGGCGGGGCGGCCGTGCTTCCCTGCGCGCGCTGCGACTGCACCCGCGGGATCGCCGCTTCTGCTGTTTCTGAGCTTGGCGGGGCGGGCGTTGTCGCCGTTGTCGGCGTCTGAGTCGTCTGGGTCGGGTCGGTCGTCGAGGCAGCCGGCGGCACGGGCGGAGATTCGGGTGCGGGGGTCGAGGTCGTGGTTTCGACCGTCGGGTTCGCGGAGGTGGGAGTGGACGGTTCCGCCGCGAGGCTCGAAACAGGCGCGAGCGCGAGCGCGAGCGCGCTCGTCGCGGGAAGCAGCAGACGGATGGGTAGGCGTCGTCGGGTGGTCATCTCAGTTGCCGAGGAGGTAGTTGAGCAGCATGCCGCTCGCTTCGGCCCCTTCCGCCGCAGGCGTGTAATAGGTGGTGCCCGCGCTTGTGCCTCCCACCGGGTTGGCGCCCTGGGTAGGCGCACCCCCGGCACCTGGAGTCCCGGCCGGCGAGCCCGTGCCGGTGATTTCGTCGGCGCTCGGCGCAGAGCCCGGATATTTGGCGAGCGCCTGTGACGGCGTGGAGCCGTCGAGGACCGCCAGCGTGCGCGCCATCACCAGGCTCGTAGTGCTGGGACTCGGTTTGCCGACCGACGCGGTTTTCGCTTCCGAGCCGGTCGTGCTGAAGAGCTTGGCGGTACATCCCGGCGCCGGAGTGATCACGTAGGTCACACAGGCCTTCACCACGCCCTCGCCGCGCAGGAAGTGACCGAGCGAGTCGTAGCCGTTCACCGATCCGGAGCCAAGAAATACGAAGTCCATGAAGCGCTCCAGGCCACCGGTCGAGCGCAGGCTGGAGAGCAGTTCGGCGAGGCTGCTGCCGAAAGGCTTGCCGGTGGCGCCCAGCGCCCGTACGCGTTTGAGCAACGGCTGGGTCGCCGCGATCGCCGGGCCGGAGGCCTGCGCGGTCTGGCCGAAGGTCGTGAAGAACTTGGTCGAGCTGTCCGAGAACGCTCCCAGATGGGTGAACGCCTTGTTCAAGCCAGGCGCCGCGATGCCGAGGTTGGCAAAGGCCGGCGCCGTCTGGTCGGCGAAGCGCCCAAGGCGTTCCATCGCCGGTCCGAGCTGCTTTAGGAAGGCCGGAAAGTCGGCCAGGTTGCGCTTGAGCGCCGCGCTGTGCTCGGCGGTCGCCCGCGAGACCGTACCGGCCTGAGTGACGAAGTCGGCGACCCGGTTGCGAACCGCGGCGAACGGGGCCAGAGCCTTGTCGGAGTCGACGGCGAGTTTCGCGAGCACGTGGTTCTCGCCGGCCAGGATCGCGAGCACCTTGCCCAGTTCCTGCAATGCCGGGTTGGCGCGGCGGACGACTTCGTTCAGATCGCTCCCGCGTCCGGCCAGGCCCGCGCCGAGCTCGTTGATGATGATCGCCAGACGCTCGCTCTCGGGCCGTCGTGTGATGTCCTGGAGCAGGTCCACATCGACCGGGCTGTGGGTATCCGTCACCGGGAGCAGGCGATCGCCTGCTCCTTCCTGGCCGTGCCGGATGATCTTCAAGGGGGGCGGTAGGGGCGTGCCTTCGACCCGTGGCTGCGTTGGCAGGCAGTCGACGAACTTCTCGCCGATCAGCGCCTGAGGACGGATCGTGCAGCTGGCATCGGCGCGAAAATCCTTGAAGCCTGGGTTTTCGATCACGATCGTGACCGCCGCCTGCGCCTTTGGCGTGGGTTCGACCGCATTTACCTTGCCGACGTTGACGCCGTCGACCTTGACGTTCTCGCCGGGGATGATGTTGCCGGCGTCGTCGAAGATCGCGCGGACGGTGTAGCCGCCGTTGGAGCCCCCGGCCGACGTTGCGAGCAGCACGACCGCGACCAGCGCGGCGGCGCCCACGACACCGGCCATCCAGGCTGCTCCTCTCCTCCACCCTCCGGTCTGCTGCGTCCTCAACCCGAACCTTCCTTGCAATTCAACAGCGAGGCGGGCGACCCCACCCATACCCTTGGGGCCGCCCGTAACGCTTTCGCTCCGGTCGAGCTCACGCCCTCGTCGAGGGCGTGAGCTCGCCGCTGTCAGCTACTTCTTGGGGCACGGCGCCTTGTATTCCGCCGAGGACGTTTCGCCCGTTGCGAAGGTGATTTCCGACTTCAAGGGGAAGCCGCCCTTCGGGCACTTCTTCGGCAGCGTCACATACGAGACCGTCTTCTTGCCCTTCTTATAGGCAGCTCCGACCTTGATGTCGAACCCTTCGGTAGATACCGGCGGTGCACCGGGCACCGAGTCGACGATCTGAACGGCGCCCGTGAACTTCAAGCCGTAAGGAGGGCTGGCTGAGCTGAAGCCACCCTTGGCGACCAGCAGCTGGGCCGAGATCGGCGAAGCGGCGTTAGCGTAGAACTGCAGGCCACCGCCGGGGGCAAAGAACCCTTGCAGAGTCGCGTTCTCTTTGACCAGTTCGCCACCGATCGGGTCGACGACGGCAGCTGTGCCGATCGGGCTAGCCTGAGACTTCTTCGGACAGCCGCTCGGGCCGATGTTTTCAAGCGTAGCCGGCGGGCACGTGACGAACCCAGCGGGGTTGATCTTCACGCCGGCGGGCGAGTAGACCGTGACGCCCGTGATCTGAGATGGAACGCCACCGGTCGATTCGGTGCCTTTGATCGTGTACTTGAATTCCACGGCCGCGCCTGCGCCGAGGATGTTGCCCGTTCCCGGGAAACCCGAGATCGGGACGGCCTTTGCGAACAGCGTGACCGTCGGGGCTGCCGACGCGACGGCCGGTAGACCCAAGACGGCAAGGCCGAGCAAGGCCAGGCAGGTGGATGCTCTGCGCATCAGATTCTCTCCTCTGTTGATGGACAGGTCCGCCTCGATCCGGGTAGCTCCGGATCCATACCGGTCCGGCGACATCGAGATCTCCGACGACCCACGCCGGAGAACAGTGGCGATTTCTAAGCCAACCTTATCCGTCTCGGCCGATGGGTTCAAGTTCGAACATGCTTGCGGTCGGCCGCTTGCACCACATTCCCTGTTTGTAGGCTGGCCATCCAGCCAGACCAAAACAGGCCGCTGACGTGGGAATTCTCCCGACATTCCGAACCGTCAAGTTGAGAAAGAGGGTTATGGTTGATCGCACGCTCGCGCTGCCCGGCTTCTTCCGCTGCGCCTCAACCTGCCGACAGCTCGAGCTCATCGCCGCCGAAGCGCACCCCGAGCGGCTCGAGGATCACCTGCCTCGGACCTTCCTCGACGTGCCCTGCGAGAAACGCCGCGAACCCCAGCTCCGAAGCTATCTCCACGACCGACTCGCCGCCACCCCGCTCGCAGTAGACGGCGTAGCCGCAGCCCATGTTGAACGTCGAGTACGCCGCGTGCGGGTCGAGCTCCGCCTCGGCCACCAGGAAGCTCAGCACCTCGGGCACCTCGGGCACCTTGTCGATGCGATAGGTGAGCGGCTTGACCGGGCGCATCAGCTTGAGCAGGCCATGGCCGGTCACATGACTCAAATACGTGAGCGCCACCCCGCTCTCGAGCAGCGCCGCGACAAGCGGGACATACATGATCGACGGCTCCAGCAACGCCTCTCCCAGCGTCGCCCCACTCGGCAAGGCAGTCTCATAGCCGCTGTCCAGCCGTCCAGCTACGAGCCGCGCGAGCGAGGCGCCGTTGGCGTGCAGGCCGCTCGAGGCAACGATCACGATCTCATCTCCCGCGCTGAGGTCCGCTCCCAGGATCGCCGCGCGGCCCGCGGGCACCACCCCGACGGCCGCGCCCGCCAGCTCGATCTCCTCTGTTGCAAGCAGGCCCGGCAGCGACGGCGACTCTCCCCCGCCCCACGTGCAGCCGGCGTCGTCGCACGCCCGCCGCCAGCCGTCGACGAGCGCCGCGGCGCGCTCGCCTTGGCGATACCACTCCGAGGAGCCGGTGGCGAAGTAGGCGTTCACGACGAGGGGCAGCGCTCCGACGCAGCAGAGGTCGTTCAGGATCGCAGCGACCGTGTCATAGGCGACATCGCCGAAGCGGTCGATCCCCTGCCGCTCGAGCACGCGCCGGGCGATCATCGACTTCGTGCCAAGCCCCTCGACGACGAACGCAAACGTCCGTCCGTCGAGCTCGAACACGAAAGCCGGCTCGCCGCGCGAGGCGTCGAGCGCGTGACCGCCTCTCGCCAACAGCAGCGACGATGTCGAAAGCGCCGCGGTCATCGCCAGTCGCTTGCCCGCGTCGAGCGTCTCGTAGTCGACGCCGGCAGCGCGGTAGCTCGCGTGCGCGACATCGTGTCCTCTTCCCGTTTGCGTCATCGGCGATGATCCTACCCGCGGGCCCCACGGGTTCGGACCCCAGAGCCATTGCCACCAGCGAGGAGAACCGATGGACTTTCAGCCGAGCGAACGCTGTTCTGGATTCAAGGAGCGCCTGATGGCGTTCATGGATGCGCACATCCATCCGGCCGAGGCCGTTTACGAGCGCCAGCTGCGCGAGTCCGGCAACCCCCACTTCCAGCCGCCGATCATGGAGGAGCTCAAGGCACGCGCGCGCGAGGCGGGGCTGTGGAACATGTTCCTGCCCGACGCCACCCACGGGGCCGGCCTCTCCAACAGCGACTACGCACCCCTCGCGGAGATCCTCGGACGCTCTCACATCGCCTCCGAGGCCTGCAACTGCTCGGCGCCCGACACCGGCAACATGGAGGTGCTGTTTCATTTCGCGACCGACGAGCAGAAGGAGCGCTGGCTCACGCCGCTGCTCGACGGTGAGATCCGCTCCTCGTTTGCGATGACCGAGCCCGACGTCGCCTCATCCGACGCGACCAACATCGAGCTCAGCATCACGCGCGACGGCGACGATTATGTGCTCAACGGCCGCAAGTGGTGGACCTCCGGAGCTCTGCACCCCCATGCCCGCATCATGATCGTGATGGGTAAGACCACGACCGAGGGCTCGCGGTACAAGCAGCAGAGCATGATCCTCGTGCCACTCGACGCTCCCGGAGTCGAGATCGTGCGCGGGCTGCCGGTGTTCGGCTATCAGGACCAGGAGGGTCACGCCGAAATCGAGTTCTCAGACGCGCGCGTCCCCACCACCAACCTGATCGGCAACGAGGGCGATGGCTTCATGATCGCCCAAGCTCGTCTCGGCCCCGGTCGCATCCATCACTGCATGCGCGCGATCGGCGCCGCCGAGCGCGCCCTGGAGGCGATGTGCGCCCGCGCGGTCTCGCGCGTCACCTTCGGTCAGCCGGTCGCGATGCGCGGCAACATCCAGGACTGGATCGCCGAGTCTCGCATCGAGATCGAGATGGCGCGCCTGTTGACCCTGAAGGCGGCCTGGCTGATGGACACGGTCGGCAACCGCCACGCCCGCATGGAGATCGCCGCGATCAAGGTTGCCGCGCCGAACATCGCCCTGAAGGTCATCGACCGCGCGATTCAGGTTCATGGCGGCGGCGGAGTCTCGGACGACACGACGCTCGCGTGGGCATACGCCCACCTGCGCACCCTGCGCCTGGCCGATGGCCCCGACGAGGTCCACAAGCTGTCGATCGCCCGGCGCGAGCTGATGCCGTACGCGCCGCGCGAGGAGTAGGGCGCCCGTACGGAGACGGCAGCCCATGGGTCTCATGCCGCGCGGACTCGTGCTCTAACTCTCGGCCGCCGGGTCGCGTGGCTCCACCAGCCGGATGAGCACCTCGACGATCCGCGGGTCGAACTGTGCTCCGGAGTTGTCGCGCAGCTCGGCGATCGCGGCAGCGAGGGGCATCGCGCACCGGTATGAACGGGTGGTGGTCATCGCGTTGAACGCGTCGCAGGCGGAGACGATCCTCGCTTCGAGCGGGATATCAGTGCCGTGCAGCCCATCCGGGTATCCCCCACCATCCCAGCGCTCGTGATGAGAGCGCACGATCTCACCGACCTCGCGCATGAAGCCGCCAACCCGTTCGAGCATTCTCTGGCCTTCGAGCGTGTGCGTCTTGATGATCGCCCACTCACGCTCGTCCAGCTTGCCGGGCTTGTTGACGATCTCCTTCGGCACGGCGATCTTGCCCACGTCGTGCAGCAGCGCCGCGAACTCCACGTTGCGCCGCTCCTCGGCGTCCAGCCCCAGCTTCTCGGCGACGTCGAGCGCTAGACGAACGACGCCCTTGCAGTGCTCGCCCGTATACGCGTCGTCGGCCTCGACGACGTCCCCCAGCACGAGCGCCGTGCCACGATAGGCGTCGTTGAGCTCGACCAGCTGCTCCAAGCGGGCGTGGCGCTCCTGGGAGAACCATCTCAGAACGGCGAACAGCGGTGCGATCAGCAGCACGGCCCAACGATGCGTGACCGCGGTGAGCGCGATCGCGAGACCCAGCGGCGCGAGACCCAGGTCGATCAGGTAGACCTGACGCACCTCTTCGATCAGCTCGCGCAGGGTGAGGCCGTCGCGCAGACGCTCGCGCGCCGCGTTGGCGGTGAAGTCGCACGCGAACTGAGCGACCAGCGCCAGCAGCAGGACGGGCCAGCGCCCATCTGGGTTGTAGTCGCGCGCAAGCAGCAGGACGAGTGTCGGCCCCAGAGCGAACCAGCTGTTGCCTGGCACGGTCAGCAGGCGGCTGGCGGGCACGCGTCCCCCGAGGATCGCCGGCGCCATCCCGAGCGCTAGCGACAGCGCCACCAACAGCGGTACGAACGCAAGGGGAACGGCGAACAGCATCGGCACGAACACCGCCTGCGTCGGAACGGTAAAGCCGGCGCCGATGTCGAACCGCACGTGCCCGGCGACGGCCACACTCAGCACGTACAGCATCACCACCGGCAGCGACAGACCACGGCCCTGGCCGCCCGGCAAGGCGAGCGCGACGGCGGCCGCGAGGAAGCCGGCACCGACCAGCACCTCCCCGCGGCGCTCGGCGGCGACCATGCGCTGTGTGCGACCGGCAAACGCAGCGCGCACGCGCTCGGATTCGATGAGAGCGTGAACGGACATGACCTCTTCCGCATATCGTCATCCGGGCGCCTCGACTACACCCGCGGGCGGCGATCGCGGTCGATAATCTCAATACAAGGATAGAAATCCCTGCTATCGGAATTTTGGGACCCAGAACGTGCGGATAGCTACAACGATCGTCCAAAGCCCTTCCCTAAAGGTGCTTCGTGCGGCATGCTGCGGTTCGTCGGATAACCGGACTGAAAAAGGCAAACCCGTCGTGAGGCGGGGACGCAAAGCCAGAGGTCTCGAACTCAGAGATAGCTCGGCCGCCAGCGCGAACACCACGCACGGAGGCCCATTGTGTTCTCAAACTCGTCTCGAGTCCCAGTCGCAAGAGCGCCACACCGCCCACTGGCGGTCGCGGGAAGCGTGATCGCGTGCATCGCGGTCGTCTTGCTGCCCGCCGCCGCGGCGCAGGCGGCTTCTACGAGCACGACGCCCCCGGCCACGACACCTCAGGGCACGAAGCCGCCGGCCACGACCTCCACAGCCGCGACGGCGCAGAGCACCACCGCCGCAAACACCTCGAGCGCAGCCGCCGCTTGCGCAGCGTCGGCGCAGAGCCAGCCATTTCTGAAATGGGGCGACTCGAACTCCTACGGCCTGATCGCGGGCGGCGATTTCGAGGGGTCGCTGTCCGGCTGGACGCTGTCCCGCGGGTCGGCGCAGGCGACGGGAAGCGAGACCTACGGCGCGACCGGCACGGTGGGCAGGTATTCGCTGGCGCTGCCCTCCGCCGGGGCCTCCGCACAGTCGCCGTTCACGTGTGTGACCGCGAGCGATCCGACGTTCAGGTTCTTCGCACGCAACGAAAGCGCATCGTCGAGCGTCAGCGTAGCCGTGGTCTACCAGACCCCGCTAGGGGCGATCGCGGTGCCGGTGGGCATGGTGACGGCGGGCAGCGGCTGGCAGCCGTCGGCCGCGATGCCCACCGGCGCGGCCATCGCCGGCGCGCTCTCCTCCAACGGCACCGCCCAGATGGCGCTGCGCTTCACGGCGCTCAGCGGGTCATCGCGCATCGATGACGTGTTCGTCGACCCGCGGATGAGATAGAGGCCGCAAGCGGCAAGACAGAGCCCTTCGAGACGGGGCGGGATGCCACACGGAGAGCGATGGACAGGGAGGTCCGGGGCGCACGGACCGGCGGGAGTGAGCGCCCGCCGGTCCATCGCCCGGTAGTCAAGCACCGGGCTCTGCCCATGCGGGCATTGAGGATGTCACCGCACCAAGGGATCGAGCGCGCGTACTAGCGTCCAAGCACGCGCACGAGCTCGCGGGCCTGCCCGCGCAGGCCGCCGAGGTGCTCGCGCACATCTGCGATCCCGGCTCGCAGCTCCGCGTCTCCGACTTCGACCGGCAGCATCGAATCCTGCAGGGTGGCGAGCTCCCCATCGGCCTTCTCGACCGCTTCGATCGCGCTGTCGATGTTGCCCTTCGCCCCGCCCGACGGAGCGCCGGGAGGCCGTGGCTCGAAGCTCCTGCCCGGCAGGTCGGAGCGCTCGGCGAACGCCGAGTACACACGCTGCGCCCGTCCATAGGCGGTGCGCACCGGGCGGAACAGCCCCTCTTCGAGCCGCTCACCGGCGTGCTCGTCCACATGCTCATACGCCTCCCCCAGGGAGGCCAGCGCGAGCCCAAGCTCGTCGGTCGCCCCGGCGAGGCTATCGAGCAGCTGCTGCCTTCCTGCGACGGTCGTGTACGCCATGCACGTCAGGGTAGAGCCTTGAACGCTCAGGCCACGTGTACTCAGCGAGCAGGCACGCGAGCTTGTCGAGCCGGCTGTCCCAGCCGGCCTGAGCCTGTCTGCTACTTTTGCAGAGCAGATAACGCAACCATTGGTTGCACATCAAGGAAGGGGGCCGGCGTGGCTGCTGACAGCGTCGAACGAGAGATCCTGATCGAGGCGCTCCCAGAGGTTGTCTGGGGCGTGATAACCGAACCCGAGCAGATCAGCCGCTGGTTCAGCGACGATGCGGAGGTCGAGGGACGCGCCGGTGCGGACGGCACACTCACCTGGGAGCCCGGGGGCCGCGGCGGGGAGAAGGAATCAGACCTGGTCGTGCCGATCCGGGTCGTGGAGGCCGAGCCGTTCCGCCGCTTCTCCTTTCGCTGGAACCATCCGGAGGGCGCGGAGCCGGATGAGAGCAACTCGGCACTGGTCGAGTTCAGCCTCATCGAGGAGGCCGGAGGAACACGGTTGAGGGTCGTCGAGAGCGGTATCGACGCCGTGACACACAACGAGGAGGGCAAGGCCCGATACCTCGAAGATCACGAACACGGCTGGGGGAAACATCTCGGGGAAATGCACGACTACGTGGCCTCGAAGCCACACGACGCCACACGTTGATGGCCACCGCCGTCGCCGAGGACGACGCGCTGTGGGCGGCGGTGGCCGAGCCCACGCGCCGACGCGTGCTCGAGTCGCTGCTCGAGCACGGCGAGGCGACCACCACGACGCTCGCGGGAGGGCTGCCGGTCACCCGGCAAGCTGTCGCCAAGCACCTGGTGGTGCTGAGCCGCGTCGGTCTGGTGGCAGGCCAACGCCATGGCCGAGAAGTGCGCTATGCGGTCCGGCCCGAGCGGCTGGACGACGCCGCCCAGGCGATGGCTCGCGTGGCTGCGCAGTGGGACAGGCGCCTGGCGCGGATCAAGCGGCTCGCCGAGGCCGCGCAGGCCGAATTTGGAATCGATCTATAACTAACACCGTCGAGGAGAACGCAATGACCGATCACAGGACGGGAACTCACGAGGAGTGGCTTGCTGCCCGGCTCGAGCTGCTCGATGCCGAGAAGGAGCTGACGCGGCGCGGCGATGAGCTGGCTCGGCTGCGACGAGACCTGCCATGGGTTCCGATCGAGAAGGAGTACAGCTTCGAGACGGATACGGGGACAGCCTCTCTCGCCGACCTCTTCAAAGGGCGCTCGCAGCTGCTCGTCTACCATTTCATGTTCGGACCCGACTTCACGGCGGGGTGTCCGTCCTGCTCCGCGATTGCAGACGGCTTCTCCGGCTCGGTGGTGCACCTGGCCAATCACGACGTCGCGTTCACGGCGGTGTCGCGGGCTCCGCTCACAAAGCTGCAGGACTACAAGCGGCGGATGGGCTGGAGCTTTCCGTGGGCGTCTTCGTTCGACAGCGACTTCAACTACGACTTTCACACGTCTCACACCGCAAAGGAATGGCAGTCGGGCGCCGTCGAGTACAACTTTCGCACCGCTGACTTCCGACCATCCGAGCAGAGCCCCGGGCTGATCGAGATCGCCAGGGGCGCCGGCACGGATCCCGTGACCTTCAGAAAAGAGGGCCCTGGCATGAGCGCATTCGCCCTCGAGGACGGCGTCGTGTTCCACACCTACTCGGCTTACGGACGAGGCGTCGACGGCCTCTGGGGCATGTACCCGTGGCTCGACCGCGCTCCGCTCGGGCGCAATGAGACCGGCATGTGGTGGCGCCGCCACGACGAGTACGCAGGGGGTTGAGCCATGGCCATGTCGCCGCGAGAGCGAAGTTCGCAATTCTTCGCCCCTTTGCGTGTCAGTTGACGGGGACGGACGAAGGTCGAACCGCGAGGGCGGCGGTTCGACCTTCGCGCAAAAGATGGAGACGGTGGGAATCGAACCCACGTCCGCAATCGCGTAAGAGTGGCTTCTACGAGCGTAGCCGGCGCTCTGATCTCATCCCTCGCGCGCCTCGCCGGCGGGGTTGTGAGGAACCAGCCTCCTTAGATGTTCCCGGCTCGGCGAAGGCGGGCCTCGCCGGGTGAGCCTGCTTTCTGATCCCGGCCTTCCCCGCCGCAGGCAAGCGGGGCCCGAGACCTCACTCGCCTAGTGTTTGCTAGGCAGCGAGGGCGTACTCGTGAGAGTCCGCACTTATGGTTTTCCCGGGTGTTTTACGAGGCCGCCCGGGACCTCGACTCGCCACCACCCTCACGAGCCGACCGCGTCGAAGCCTGTCGTCCCCGAGAGTGTTCCTGCACGCCTAGTGTAGCCGAGCCGACTCATCGCCGTACGCGCGCGCGTGCAGCATCTTGAGCGACAATGTAAGCGTTTGCGAAGGAAGTCGACATCCCGCGGAGAACGAAAGCGACGCGGTCCCGGGCCGCTCGAGGAACCTGCTCGGTCCGGCCCGAAGGCCTTCCTTTGCCGGTGGCGCGGCCTCACACCTCGGTGGCCTCGCTCTTTGCGGCTCGGTTCCGCGTCTAATTCAAAGTAGCTCCGCTCCCGGGCGATTGCAACCCCCCCGACGGGACAACTCCCCGCATGTTCCGGAAAAAGCGTCAGCGGCTGTTTGCTCGATCTCGCTCGCCGCCGCAGACGCGCCTCCGGCCGCCGCGAACGCATGGCTCACGCGCCGCGCGCCGGCCCGGCGATCGAGCGCCGCGCGGACCGCCGCGGCGAGCCGAGCGGGGGTCAGGCGACGCGGGGAGAGACGAACCCCGGCCTCGGCCACCTCCACGCGGCGGGCGGTCTCGAGCTCGGTCTCGCCCGAACGGTACGACGACGACCGGCACCCCGGCGGCGAGCGACTTTTGCACGATCCCCATGCCGCCGTGACAGACGACGCACGCCGCGCGCTCGAGGATCGCGTCGTGCGCGACGAAGCTCACGACCCGGCTCCCGGCCGGCGCGTCGAAGGCGCCGGGGTCGTGCGCGGCTGTGGTCGCGACCACAGCCATACCGAGAGCGGGCAGCGCCGCGAGCGCGACGGTGACAAGGCGCGCGTCGTGCTGGCGCTCGGTCGAGCAGGTGACGAGCACCAGCGGATCCTCCAGCCCGGCCAGCCACGCGGGCGCGGGCTGCGGGGGGCCCCAGGCGATCGGGCCGACCAGGCGCACGTTCGCCGGCCAGTCGGTGCGCGGATACTCAAAGCCTTCCACGGTGAGCGCGAGCAGCCGGACTGGGCGCTCGAGCAGCCCGCTGAAGCTTGCCAGCGCGGGCAGGCCGTGGCGAGCGCGCAGGGCGTCCAGCTGTGGCATGACGGCTCGATCGAGCACGCGGCTCGCGACGCGATGAGCGAGCGCGTCGCGGGCCCGACCGAGCGGGCCGCCGGCCGGCGCCAGCCCGAGCCCGTAGGGCGGCGCCTGCGGCGAGGGCAACGGGAGCAGGTAGGGCGAGTACATCGCCCACGGCAGCCCGGACGCCTCGGCGACCGTCGCCGCCCCGAAGCAGTTGACGTCGATCAGCAGCGCGTCGGGGCGCTCCGCGTCGATCGCCGCGCGCAGGTCGTGCGACTCGGGCTCGGCGCGCGCGAGGAACACGGCCAGCGCGCGTTTGCCCCTGGCCGCCTGCGAGCGAGCCTGGTAGTCGTCGAGCTCGATCGCTTCCACACGCGGCGAGACCGGCGCTGTTTCGATCTGCAGCTCGCGGACCGGCGCGACCTCCGAGGCGAGCGTGCGCAGCGCGACATCGTGCCCGCGCAGCCGCAGCTCTGTCAGGATCGGCACGATCGGATACAGGTGCCCGCGCGCCGGGGATGTGTATGCGAGAACCTTCATCCTGACCTCTGACGTCGCCGCGGCAGCGCGGCCTGTATCGGCTTCACGTGGAGTTCGACGGATCGTTCTCCGCGAGCAGACGCTCGATCAGGTCGATCAGGATCGTGGAGATCTCGGATCGACCAAGCCCGAGATCGTGCGAGAGCAGCCACCACGTGTGCACGTCGCAGACCGCGATCAGCGCGGCGCGGCGCCGGCGGCGAGCCCGCTCGCCGAGGTTCTGCAGCTGCGGGGCGAACGTATGGTCGACCCAGTCGTAGTGGACCTGGCGACCGCGGTCGGTCGCTTTGCGCACGAGTGAGACGCGATGCTCCTCGGCGAGCACGCGCATCACCAGGTTGCCCCAGCGCTCGTAGTGATCCAGCAGGTTGCGCACGGCTCCCGGAACGTCGCCGATCGGCGCACGCGCGCGTTCTTTGCGCACGATCTCGCTGGTGCGACGGATGGCGGCCTCGATCAGCCCTTCCTTGGAGCCGAAGTGACGCAACACCGTCGGCTTGGTAACGCCGGCCTTCGCCGCCAGCGCCTCGAGCGACGCCTTCGACCAGCCGCCCGTGGCGAGCTCCTCCTCGGCGGCGTCGAGCAGCGCTTCGCGGATGCGCTGCCGGGACTGCTCGCGCGCTACCTGCTTGTACGGGCGAGGGCTGATGGCAGATGGCACGCTAGCGCAGGCGAGCGCCGTGCGCGAGAGCGACGTTCACGGTTCCCCCACGGATAGCCCCGCGGCGGTCAGGAAGGACAGGCGGCCGTCGCGAGCGCGCTGCCGGTGGAGCCGTCGGCGTAGGTGAATTCGGCGGCGAACGGGAAGCCACCGGCCGGGCAGGTGGAGGGTACGAGCAGCGTGTTCGCATGGCGCGCCGCTCGTCCGTGGGCGCCGATCGTCAGCCTGAACGTGACGATCGAGGCGTCGGGCTCGAAGCGCAGCGTGGGAATCCGGGGAATCGAGAGCACCAGCTCTTCGCCGTACGGCGCCGCGACGAACAGCACGGCTCCGGTGAACACGAGGCGCTCGTCGAACGGTGAATATCCCTGCCCGAGGATGTCCAGCACCTGCTGCCCGCCCTGCAGCGGGCCGAGGAAGGCGCTCAGCGAGATCTCCTCGGGGAGGTTCACGGTCCCGACGTGGGTCTCGATCAGCGCGTGCCCGTGACCGATCTGCGCCTGCGCCGGGCAGGCACGCGGGCCCTGCGCTCGCAGGCGCTTGGCCGAGCAGCTGCGCAGGTCGGGAATGTCGAGGTTCAGGCCGGCCGGCAGCCGCACGACCGTCCGCAGCACCGGCGGAGGGACGTAGAACAGGCCGACAGCGGCCGTCGTGTAGTGGATCGTCAGCGTCAGCGAGGCCTTTGCGCTCAGCCGGTTGGGCGAGATCGAGGGGGAGATCGTGGCGGAAGTCTGCGGCGGAACCGGCGCAGAAGTCGACACAGGAGGCGGCGCAGGGGCCGGCCCCGCGCCGGGGCCGGCACGGCCGTCACCGCGCTCACGGCCAGGGCCACGAGCATGGCGCGGAAGACTCCCGCGGCCGGTGGGATGCGAGCGCAAGGTCTGTTCATCACGGGTTACCTGCGAGGACAGGATATGACCCCCGTGTGGGTGAGCGAGCTACCATCGGCGAAGGAGACGAGCGCTCCATACGGGAAGCCGCCGCGGGGACAACTCCTGGGAACGACGATTCCGGGGACGTGGACGAGCTTGCGCTTGCCGTGGACCGTCTCGAAGTAGGCGACGTTCTTGTCGCCGACCGTGATGTAGGCGGTTTCGATCGAGGCGTCGGACGCTTCGGGGAGCGTGGGGATGAGCGGGACTTCGAAGGTGAAGCCGATCCCGTAGGGCTTGGGCGCGCGGAATTCCTTGGCCGCCACGACGATCTGGAACGACGCCGGGGAGCGGCCTTCGACGTAGGCGAGCACCACCAGGTGCCCGCCTTCCTTGGGCCCGAGGAAGAGGTCGAGGGTGTACGGCTCTTGGATCACTTCTTTGGCCAGTTCCAGCAGGCCCGTGCCCTTGCCGAAGCCCACGCGCGAGCGCGTGGGGCAGGCTTCGGGACCGGTCGCTTCGAGCGCCGCCACGGTGCAGGTGGAGGCCCCGTGGACGTCGATCTCCATGCCGGCGGGCAGGTAGGCCGTGACTTTGCTGACGGGCGAGGGCACACCGGAGGTGGTCGAGTGGAACTTTGCGACGACGGAGAGGTTGGTCGGGGCGCCGAGCTTGTCGGGGCTGAGGCTGACTTCGGTCGTCAACGTCTCCGCCGCCCATGCGACTGCGGCGACGCTGGAGCACGCGCACACAAGCAGCACGGCCAGAAGAATCCGACTTTTGCGCATCACGATCGCTCTCTCTCCTCGTTGAACCGTGCGGACAGCGCGCCACGCGCAGGCAATCCAGGTTTGAAGCCTCCGCCTGTCCGCAACACACCTGGCCTATTTGGTATTACCGATGGTAACTTGAATAAGGCCGGCCGTCAAGACCCCGCGCCTTGCTCACGGCGGATTGCGCTTAGACAACGCTTAAGGGTGGTGCCACAATGGATGTATGGACAGTGGCGAGCACTCCCTGCGCCCGCCCGCGCGACCCGTCGCCTCGACGGGGTTGCCCGCCGGCCCGCTCGTCTCGACGAACGTCCCCGCAGGTCATGCGGGAGAGAACCCGTTCGGAGAGCCAAGCCGGACTCGCCAGAGCGGTCCGACGCGCACCCTGCGCAACCGGATCGGCAGCGCCCTGGCGATCGTGGGAGCGGCGATCGTGAAGTTCTTCTCGACCATCAAAGGTCTGCTGCTGTTCATGCCCAAGCTGCTGGCGACCGCAGGGACGGCGCTCGTGTCGATAGCCGCCTACTCGCTCTTCTGGGGCTGGACTTTCGCCGTCGGGTTCGTAGTGCTGATGTTCATTCACGAGATGGGTCATGTGATCCAGTTGCGCCGAGAGGGAATCAAGGCGAGCGCACCGATGTTCATCCCTTTCTTGGGAGCTTTGATCACCGCCAAGTCACTCGGCGAGGATGCGCTCGCCGAGGCGCGCGTGGGGCTGGCCGGTCCGGTCCTCGGGACGGTCGGCGCCGGGGCGTGCCTGGCGATCGGCGAAGCTGCCGACAGCGACCTGTTCCGTGCGCTGGCCTACATCGGCTTCTTGCTGAACCTGTTCAACCTGCTGCCGGTCGTGCCCCTGGACGGTGGCCGGGCGATGGCGGCGATGGCGCCGTGGATGTGGTTCCTCGGGTTTGGCGCGCTGGTCGCGCTGGCGTTCGTCTTCCCGAACCCGATCATCTGGATCATCGTCCTGTTCGGCGGCCTGGAGACTTGGCGCCGCTGGCAGCTGCGCAAGACGCGCTCGCTGGAGCAGGCCGCCTACTACCGCGTATCGCCACGCAACCGGCTGATCGTGGCGACCGTCTACATCGGCCTGGTCGCCCTGCTCGTCTTGGGGATGCAGGAGACCCACATCCTCGCCTCCAGCGGCCACAGCTTCCGCTCGCTCTGACTCAGCGCCGCGCTTCGCGTATCCCCCGTTCGATGTCCCGCTTGGTGTCCTTGTCGCGCAGCGAGCGGCGCTTGTCGTAGATGTCCTTGCCGCGCGCGAGCGCGATCTCGACCTTGGCGTGGGCGCCGGAGAAGTAGATGCGGGTGGGCACGAGCGTCAGCCCGCGCTCTGACGCGCGCGCGGCGATGCGGTCGAGCTCGCGGCGATGCAGGAGCAGCTTGCGCACGCGCTCGGGGTCGTGGTTCTCGCGCGAGGCGGGCGCGTAGGGAGGGATGTGGATCGAGTGCAGGAACAGCTCGCCGCCGGCAACGGCCGCGTAGCCGTCCTTCAGCTGGGCGCCGGACTCGCGCAGGGCCTTGACCTCGGTGCCCTCGAGCACGATCCCGCACTCGAGCCGCTCGATCAGCTCGTAGCGGTGGGATGCGTAGCGGTTCGACGCGACGTCGCCCGCGCCGATCTTGCGCTTGCCCTTGCCCTTGGCCATGAGTCGAGCCTATTGCGTCGCGCGCGACGGGAGGGAGTTGACGAGATCGATGGGCTCCGCCCTGACGGGCTCCGCTGGAGGCGTTCGTCGTGCCCGTTACGGAGCGGGCACGAGATCGACGCGCCCGCGGATCGTGTCGACGCGCGCGACGCGCACTTCGATCGGGTCGCCGAGGCGCAATGTGGCGCCGGTGCGCTCGCCGCGGAGAATCGTGTTCTGCTCGTTGATCTCCCACCACTCGCGACCCGCGGGGCCGGACATGCGCCGTACGGGCAGCATGCCCTCGTAGACCGGCAGCGCAGTTCCGGGCTCCGCTGCCGCCTCACCGGACGCTCCCTCGCCCGCGCCCGGCTCACGCCTGCCGGTGTCGAGGCCGAATGCGACGAACGCGCCGGCGGAGATCAGCCCGACGACCTCGCCGTGGAACGTCTGCTCCCAGCCGTTCTCATACAGCGCCTGCTCGAGCGCAAAACAGCGCGCGATGTCGTCGGCGTCGCGCTCGACGGTCATCGCGAAGCGCTCGCGCTCGGAGGTCCACTCCCCCAGCTCGGCGAGCTCGCCGGCGCGGTGGGCGTGCTCGTGGCCGCCGACGGCGGATAGCAGCGCGCGGTGGCAGACGAGGTCAGGGTAGCGGCGGATCGGCGAGGTGAAGTGGCAGTAGTGCGTGGAGGCGAGGCCGGCGTGGCCGATGTTGCGAGGCGAGTAGTAGGCCTGCTGGAGCGTGCGCAGCACGAGCGAGGTCAGCGCCGCCCGTCCGCCAGAGGGTCCGATCGATCCGTCGCCCGCGCTCGCTTTCGCGGCGCGTGCCCGGACGTGGCGCTCGACGCGGCGGGAGATCTCCCCCATCAGCTCCGCGGCCTGCGACGGCGACATGCTCTCGGGCACCGGCGGGGTCGGGACTTCGAGCGTCGCCAGCTGCTCGACCAGGCGCGCGACGCGCTCGGGCGCGGGACGCTCGTGCACACGGTACAGGCACGGCGTGCCCCGCTCCGACAGGTGCCGCGCGACGGCTTCGTTGGCGGCGATCATCAGCTGCTCGATCAGCCGGTGGGACTCGGTCTGCGTGCGCATCAGGACCTCGCTGACGTGACCGTCGGAGTCGAGCACGAACTCCGGCTCGGCCGCGTCGAGCGTGAGCGCGCCCCCATGTGTAAGGCGGGCCTCGCCGAGCGCTGTCGCAGCCGCGCGCGCGGCCGCGAGCGGCGCCGCCCACGGCTCGGCCGCGCGATCGCGACCGGCGAAGATCTCATCGACGCGCTCGTAGCTCAAACGTTCGTCGGAGCGGATCAGCGAGCGGTGGAACGTGGTCTTTGCGATCGTCGAGCCGTGCAGCTCCAGCTCGACGGTGACCGCCGGACGGTCGGCGCCGGGCACGAGCGAGCAACCGTCGTTCGACAGCGCCTCGGGCAGCATCGGCTCGACCGCGCCGGGCACGTAGACGCTTGTGGCACGCGCGCGCGCCTCTGCATCGACGAGTGTGCCCGGCTGCACGTGCGCGGCGACGTCGGCGATGTGCACCCACACGCGTATACCGCCATCCTCGATGCGCTCGGCCGAGATCGCGTCGTCGAAGTCGCGCGCGGAGGCGGGGTCGATCGTGAACGTCGGCAGGTCGCGCAGGTCGCGCCTGCGCCCATCGGCGACTTCGGCACGGGCCCGCTCGCGAACGCGGTCGCGCGCGGTGTGCGCCTCGTGCTCGAGAGCGGGGTCGAACGCGCGGGCAAGCCCGCGGTCGAGCATCAGCGCCTCGATCGCGTCGCGCGCGACGTCCGGGCGCCCGAGCACGCGCGCGATGCTCGCCCGTGCGCCGCCGCCCCGCCCCGCCATTTGCACGAGCACCAGATCGCCGGCTCGCGCCGTGGAGCCGGCAGGCCCGGCCACGCGGTTGGAGGCAAGCGCGATCCGCCGTGGTCCGCGAAAACCCGGCTGCTCACCCGCTGACCGCGGCGCCGGGAAATGAGGTTCCGCGGTCCAGAACTTTCCACGTTTCTCGATCACCGCCACGACCGAGCCGGTGGCCTGCGCCTTGGTGGAGCGCGCTCTCTCCCGCCCCCCCGAGTCGGCTGCTTTGCCGTTCGAGCCGCGACTGCCCGCTCGATCGGCGCGGCCCGGCCGACCCCGCGGGGGGCGGCTCACGCGGGTTTGACTTTCGTGGCGAGCGTGTCGAGCGCGACGGACAGGCCGTGGTTGGTGTCGACGCCGTGGGGAACGAGCACTTCGGGGATTACGCCAGCGCCCTGTTTGACGCCTCCGCCGCCGAGGTTGCGCCCGTTGGGGGTGAAGTACTGGCCGACGGTGATGTCGAGCGCGCCACCGTTTGCGAGCGGCGCCTCCTCTTGGAAGACGCCCTTGCCGAAGGTGTGGGTGCCGATGATCGTCGCGCGGTGGTGGTCTTGCAGCGCGGCGGTGACGATCTCAGAGGCGGAGGCGGTGTTCGAGTCGACGAGCACGACGAGCGGGATCGATGGGGAGATCGCGTCGCCCGCGGCGGTGAGGACGTTCGTGGGCTGCTTGCGCCCGCGGGTCGTGACGATGACACCTTTGGGAATGAATATCGACGCGATCAGCCGTGCCTCCTCGACCAGACCGCCGCCGTTGGCGCGCAGGTCGAGCACGAGCCCACGCGCGTGGGCGGAGTGCAGCTCGTGTTCGACGGCCGAGCGCACTTCGCCGTGCGCGCCCGGGCTGAACGTCGCGAGCGCGACGACGCCGAGCTTGACGCCGTGGACGGTGCGCGTCTCGGAGGCGACGACGGGCTCGGAGACGATCGCGCGGGTGATCGTGAGCGTGCGCGTGAGCGTGTGGCCTGAGCGACGCTCGCGTACGCGCAGCGTGACGTCGGTGCCGGGCAGCCCCTTGATCAACGCGGTCGCCGCTTCGGCGGAGAGGTCGGCGAGCCTGTGCCCACCGGCGTCTTCGATCAGGTCGCCCGCCTGCAGGTGGACGCGCGCCGCGGGAGAGGAGTCGAACACGCGCGCGATCAGCAGCCCGCGCCGGTCGGGGCCGACAACGACGCCGATTCCGGTAAAGCTCGGGGGCGCCTCGAATTCGTGAAATTCGTGCGGGGAGAGGTAGTGGGAGAAGCGGTCGCCGAGGCTCGCGACGGCGCCCGAGATCGACGCGCCCGACAGCCGGCTCTTGGAGATCGGCCGGTAGTATTCGCTCGCGATCCGGTCGATCGCTTCGTCGACGACGAGCGTCGAGTGATTGGCGACGAACGCGCTGCGCGCGAAGGCGGGCAAGTCTCGAGGATGCCCGCCCAGCCAGATGCCGAGCACGAGCAGGATCGGCAGGAGCGCCGCGAGCACGGAGACCAGCGGCGGGCGTTTGAAAGGCGTCATTCGAAGCAAGCCTAGTCGAGGGGCTCGCCCTCTGAGACGGCTGCCTCAGACCCGCAGGAAACGACGGAGCGAGAGCCCCGAGCCCGCGGCGGAGACGGCGATCGCGCAGGCCATCAGGATCGCGACGAGCAGCGGGAAGGCGATCATGTCGGGTTGGGAGATCAGCTTGACGGTGTTGGTGAGCGGGTCGACGAGCGTGAGCTTGGCGAGCGCGAGCAGGCCGATCGCGGCGGCGCCGCCGAGCGCGCCGAGGAACAGCCCCTCGAGCACGAACGGCCAGCGGATGAACCAGTCGGTGGCGCCGACGAGCTTCATCACCTCGACCTCGCGCCGGCGCGAGAACAGCGAGAGGCGGATCGTGTTTGAGATCAGCAGGATCGAGGCGAACACGAGCAGAGCGGCGAGCAGCGCCATTGTGATCTTGACGATGCGCGTGGCGGAGAGGATCTGGTCGGTCTGGGCCTGGCGGTCCTGCACGGCGGCGATCGCCGGGTCGGTTACGAGGCGGGTGGAGGAAGGGCTCGACTGGTCGAGCTCGGCGCGGATCGCGGCGGAGTCGGACGGGTTCTGAGGGGTGATGCGGAAGATGTCCGGCAGGGGGTTGTAGCCAATCAGCTGAAAGGCTTGCGGGTTCAGCTTGCGCTCCTGTGCATAGCCGGTCTGCTTGGAGACGAACTGGACGCTCTTCACGTGCGGCGCGTGAACGAGCTCGGAGCGCACGCGCGCGACTTCGGCCACGGTCGCGCTCGTGGTCAGGTCGACGTCGACGAGCACGCGCCCGCGCACGTCGTTGGCCGCGCCGTTGGTCGCCTCGACGACGGGGATGAACACGCCGATGACGAGCGTCGTGACGAGCACGGAGGCGAGCGCCGCGAATGAGGGAACGGCATTGCGGCGCATCGAGCGGACGGCCTCTTTGAGGAAAAACCCCGGCTTCATGTCGTTTCGTATTTCAAGCGCGCGCCGAGCTCGTCGGTGTTCTCTTCGCGCGCGCCGTACAGGCCGGAGGCCTCGTCGCGGACGATCCGCCCGCGACGCAGCTCGATCACGCGACGGCGCATGCGGTCGACCATCGCGTTGTCGTGGGAGGCGACGATCAGGGTGGTGCCGGCGCGGTTGATGCGGTAGAGCAGCTGCATGATCCCGATCGAGGTCTCGGGGTCGAGGTTGCCGGTCGGCTCGTCGGCGAGCAAGAGCGGCGGGTGGCCGGCGAACGCGCGGGCGACGGCGACGCGTTGCTGCTCGCCGCCGGAGAGCTGGTGGGGGTAGTTGTGGAGCTTCGTGGAGAGGCCGGTGAGGCGCAGGATGTCGGGCAGTTGCGTGCGGATCTGCTTGCGCGAGGCGCCCGTGACCTGCAGGGCGTAGGCGATGTTGTCGTAGACGGTGCGGGTCGGCAGCAGCTTGAAGTCTTGGAAGACGACGCCGACGTTGCGGCGGTAGTAGGGGACCTTCTTGCGCTCGATCTCGGCAAGGTTGCGGGCGGCGACAAGAATCTTGCCCTCGGTCGGCTCGAGCTCCTTGATCAAAAGGCGCATGATCGTGGACTTGCCGGAGCCGGTCGAGCCGACGAGGAAGACCATCTCCTGGCGGCCGATCGCGAAGGTGGCGCGCTCGAGCCCGACGCCGCCGGGGCCGTAGAGCTTGGAGACGCCGCGAAACTCGACGACCGTGTCGCGCGCGGGCGCGACGGCAGGCTTGGTCTGCGGATGCACGGCACGGCGTGCGGCACGAACGGGCGGGTCGGCGGCGCGGACGCGCCGAGCGAGGGTCTCGGCCGGTGACATCGGTCGGGGACGGTAGCGGCGCGGCGGCTCCTCATCCGCATTTTTGCCTGCATGCAAGATGGTTTGCAATCCCCGTCGCCGTCTCGAGCGGCGCTGCTGGCTATCGTGGGCGCCAATGGCAAGCATCGAGACGACCACGATCCCCGCGAACGGCCTGCCCGTGCACCGCATCGGGCTACCCGGCACGCACGCGCTGACCGTGCTGGTGGCGTTCGACGCGGGCGCAAGGAACGAGCGGCCGCAGGAGAACGGGATGGCTCATTTCCTCGAGCATCTCGTGTTCAAGGGCGGCGAGAAGTATCCGCACTATCGAGACGTAAACGAGACGGCCGAGCGGTTGGGGGGCGTGCTGAACGCGTACACGAGCCACGATCTGGTGGCCTTCCACATCACGGTCCGCGCGGAGTCGGCGGGACAGGCGATCGATCTGCTGAGCGATTTTGTGGGTCGCCCGCACCTCGACGCGGAGGAGCTCGACCGCGAGCGGGGCGTGGTGATCCAGGAGATCAACCGCGCGTACGACCAGCCGTCGACGGTCGCGGAGTACCTGATCGACAAGGCCGCATTCGGCGAGCACCCGCTGGGCCGCACGGTGCTGGGACCAGAGGAGAACTTGAGGAGCTTCACGCGCGAGGGGATCGTCGCGTTCCGCGAGCGTCGCTGGGCGGGCGCGCGCGGGGGTGCGTTCCTGGTCGGCAACCTCGACCATCTGCCGGACGAGCAGGAGCTGCACGAGCGTTTCGCCCGCTTCCCGGCGCTGGCCGAGCCCGACCCGTACATGCCCGCGCCGGAGTTCGCGCCGGAGACGCTGGTTGAGGAGCGCGACACGAACCAGTCGCACCTGCGCATGATCTACCGCCCGGAGATCGCGGTGACGGACGTGCGCGAACGGGCAGCGCTGTCGATCTACTCGACGCTCTTGGGCGGCTCGATGGGATCGAGGCTGTTCGACGAGATCCGCGAGAAACGAGGCCTGTGCTACTCGGTGTACGCGGTCGACCACGCGTTCGCCGACGTGCCGATCCTGCAGCTGGGCTCGGGCCTCGAGTCCGGCAAGTGCGTCGAGGCGTACACGCGCATGCGCGAGATCGTGAACGAGCTGCGCGACGACGGCCCGACCGAGGAGGAGGTCCAGCGAGCCCGCGCCTACGCGGCCGGCCGCAGGGTCCTGGCGTTCGAGAACACAAACGCGGTGGCCCGCTACGCCGCCAACCAGAGCATCGTCTTCAACGAGGACATAGACCCGGACGCGGCGATCTCAGCGCTCGACGCGGTCACCTACGACGAGGTCCGCGAGGTCGCCAAAGGCGTGGCCGACAACTTGGCAATAGCCTGCGTCGGACCCCACAGCGCCGAGGAGTTCTAAGCAAGTTTTTCGGGGATGCCCGTGTGCGCGTCCCTCCGTACAACCGATGTGAAGCCGGCCACCAAACCGGCTGTTTGCCTCCTGTGTTGAAACAGGCTAAGGGCGCCACAGGGGTGGGGGCTCCCCCTGCGAGCGGCGACTGCCCCGCAGCGCGTTCAACTTCTCCACGCGCTCGTCATCTCCGACCATCTCGCGGACCCAGCGGATCGTCTCGTCGACATCGAGCGAGCGCGCCTCGACCATCGCTTCGATATCGACCCAGTCACGCGGCCGAGCGAACATCGCCTTGAAGACCGCCAGGCCCGTGCAGTCCAGGACCGGGATCGTGCGGCCCTCGAACGGGACTTCGCGGACGTGCGCCTGCACTCTGTCATGGAAGGGCAGGACACTGAAGAACAGGTCGATCGGTGTGATACCCCACTTGAGCCTCGTCTGGCCGTCGCGTTCGGCCTGTTCGAGCTGCACGCCGCCGAGCTCGACTCCCTCGGGCATCGCCGCGAGCACGTCGCGCGCGCGTTGCGACCCGACGAAGACGTTGACGTCCACGTCGCGCGTGCCTCGCGGCTCCAGCACGCAATAACCGAGCGCGATGGCGCCGCCGATAGCATGTGGGATGGAGGCGGCGTCGAGGCCATCGTGCACGGCGAGCAGCTGATCGCCGAGTTCGCTCACGCGCTCAGCCTGATCAGCGGCGGGTAGCGAAGCTCGCCACGCCCCTTGAACGGCAGCGAGCACGCGAGATCCAGGACCATCTCCAAGATCTTCGCCTGGCGCTCCAACGACGCCTCGTCGAAGGCCGGGCTCAGCTCCAGTTCCAGCCCGGCGCCTCGCGCGATCCGTGCGAGCGCTGCGACTGATGGCTGGCGACGACCGTGCTCATAGGCGCTCAGTACCGACTGCTGCAGCCCTGAGCGACGTGCCAGTTCGGCCTGGCTCAGCCCACTGACATTGCGTATGCCCGCGATCAACTCGCCGGCGACGTTGTCGGTGCTGGTTATCATCTCGCCAGCTAGTATAGCGTATTCGCTTATATTTAAGGCAGCGCATTAGCGAATACGCTAACTATCATAGGACGCTACCCCAGCGCGACCATCCGGTCGATCGGCACCCTTGCCTTCACGGCTATCTTCTTCGGCACGCGCACCTCGAACTTGTTGTCCCTGAGCGCGTCCCTCACCTTCGGCAGCGTGATCATCTTCATGTACTGACAGCTCGCCTCGGCGTTCGCGGGGATGAACTCGGTGCTCGGGGCCGCCATGCGCAGCGGGTGCAGCATCCCGACCTCCGTGGCAACCACGGCCTGGCGCGCGTGGCCCTCCGCGCCGGAACCCCCGACGAGCCTCTGGCGCTCGGCGTCCTCGGCGTATTTGAGCATCCCGCCGGTCGAGAGCATGTGCACGCCCTCGCTCGCGATGTCGCCCGCGGCGACGTACTCCATCACGCTGGTAGAGCACCCGCACTCGGGATGGATCAAGAAGTCGGCGCCCGGGTGGGCTGCGCGCGTGGCCTCGATGTCGGCGGGGCGGATGCCGGCGTGGACGTGGCACTCGCCGTCCCACACGTGCATGCGCTTGCCGATCTCCTTCTCTACGTAGGAGCCGAGCCACATGTCGGGGCCGAACAGGATCTCGGTGTCCTCGCCGTGTGTCGCGTAGATGTGGCGCACGACGTCGACCGCGTTGGCCGACGTGCAGCAGTAGTCGGTCAGCGCCTTGACCTCGGCGGTCGTGTTCACGTACATCACGACTACCCCCTGCGGGTACTGTGCGCGCCAGTCTGCCAGCTGCGCGAAGTCGATCGAGTCGGCGAGCGAGCAGCCCGCGTCGAGATCGGGGATCAGCACCGTCTTCTCGGGGCACAGGATCGAGGCGGTCTCGGCCATGAAGTGCACACCGCAGAACACGATCGTCTCGCCGTCGGCCGCGGCCGCCTTGCGCGAGAGGCCGAGCGAGTCGCCGACGTAGTCGGCGACCTCCTGCACCTCCGGCAGCTGGTAGTTGTGGGCGAGGATCACCGCGCCGAGCTCGGCCGCGAGCGCACGCACCTCCGCCTGCATCCGCACGATCTCCTCGGGCGAGAGCACCGCTTGCGAGGGGGCCATCGGGAGGGCGATGTTCACGGCAAGACCTCCAGGATCAGGGACAGGTCCAGGGCGGGGGCCGAATGGGTCAACGCGCCCATCGACACCCATTCTACCCCGGTCTCCGCCGTCTCCCTGAGCGTCTGGAGGGTGACCCCGCCGCTGGCCTCCAGCTCCGCGCGGCCCGCAACCTGGGCGACGGCGGCACGCAATTGCGCATCGTCCATGTTGTCCAGCAGCAGCCTTGGCGCACCGGCGGCGAGCGCCTCATCGATCTCATGCGCGTTGCGCACCTCGATCTCGAGCGTGCCGGCCAGCTCGGGCTTAGCCGCGCGCACTCGGTCGATCGCCTGGGCAATGCCGCCGGCAGCGGCGATGTGATTCTCCTTGATCAGGATCGCGTCATACAGCCCGGCGCGGTGATTGCTCGCGCCGCCCGCCGCGACCGCCGCCTTCTCGAGCGCGCGCATCCCCGGGATCGTCTTGCGCGTGTCCAGCACCTTCGCACCGGTTCCCTCCACCGCGCGCGCGGCGCGCGCTGACATCGTCGCCACGCCCGACAGGTGCGCGAGGAGGTTCAGCACCGTCCGCTCACCCGTCAGCAGCGCGCGCGCTCTGCCCTCGACAACGAGCACCGGGCCACCCTCACGCCACACGCCCTCCTCGACCAGCCGCTCGCAGCGCGCATCGGGATCCAGCCGCATGAAGACCGCCTCCGCCGCGTCGAGCCCGTAGATCGCCCCCGGCGCCTTTTGCACGATCCCCGCCTTCGCGCGCGCCTCCGGTGAGACGGTCGCGTCGGTCGTAGCGTCGCCCGTACCCACGTCCTCAGCCAGCGCGTGACTTACAAGCTCCGTCAGGTCGTGACTGCTCATCGTGCCGTCATCGCTTGTTCGCCGGGACGTGGGTCCCGCCCGCTCGGACCGGCCCGCTTGAGCCCCGCCTGCTTGAGCCCCGCCTGCTTGAGCCCGCCCACTGGCCCACCCCGTTGCTCACCACCGCAGTGAGACCATTCACCGCTATCCGCCCGAGGACGCGGCGGACAGCAAGTACGAACGCACGAACCCATCCAAATCCCCGTCCAGTGCTCGATTGACGTCGCCCATCTCGTAATCGGTGCGGTGGTCCTTCACGAGGGTGTACGGGTGCAGCACGTATGAGCGGATCTGCGAGCCGAAGTTGACGTCCTGCGCCTCGCCCTTCTCGCGCGCGATCTCCGCCTGGCGTTCGCGCTCGTGGCGCTCCAGCAGCTTCGCGCGCAACATCGCCATCGCGGTCGCGCGGTTCGATGACTGCGAGCGCTCGTTCTGGCACTGCACGACGATCCCTGTCGGCCGGTGCGTGATCCTTACCGCCGAGTCGGTCTTGTTGACGTGCTGCCCGCCCGCCCCTGACGCGCGATAGGTGTCGACCTGCAGGTCGTCCTCGTTGATCTCGACCTCGCCCGTGTCCTTCACCACAGGCGCGACCTCCACCCCCGCGAAGCTCGTCTGGCGGCGGTGGGCGGAGTCGAACGGCGACAGCCTGACCAGCCTGTGCACCCCCCGCTCGGCGCCGAACAGGCCGTAGGCGTTCTCGCCGCTCACTTTGAACGTCGACGACTTGATCCCCGCTTCCTCCCCCGCGCTCGCCTCCAGCAGCTCGGTGGCGAAGCCGCGCCGCTCCGCCCAGCGCATCTCCATCCGCAGCACCATCTCCGCCCAGTCCTGCGCGTCGGTCCCCCCCGCGCCCGCGTTCACGCTCACGAGCGCGTCGCCCGCGTCGTAGCGCCCCGAGAACAGCCTCTGCTCCTCGAGCTCCGCCAGGCGCGCCTCGACCGAGGCGATCTGCTCGTCGACCTCGTCTTGCAGCGACTCCTCCTCGGCGGCCATCTCCACGAGCCCGTCGAGATCCTCCACGTCGCTCTGCAGCGCTTGTGAACGTCTCCAAACGCCTGCTCGCGCGCGCGTGCTCAGCCGACACGGCCGCAGCGCGCTCCGAGTCATCCCAGAACCCCTCTGCCCCCATCTCACCCTCGAGCGCCGCCACGCGCTCCCCAGCCCAGCCGGGTCAAAGATAATCCGCGAGCAGCGTCAACTGCTCTCGAATCGCGGATAAACGCTGCGGGATCGACTCTGCCGGGGCGTTGGTAGCCATGCGCCCACGCTATCAGGCAACAAACCCGTAGGACGGCCGTGGGTCAAGCGAGGCAAGGACGCAAGGAGCGTGGCCTGCTGTGCAGGCGAGCGACTGAGGACGCAGCATCGCGCCGTGCTGTGCAGGCGAGCGACTGAGGACGCAGCATCGCGCCGTGCCCACGGCCGTCCTACGCGCCGTGGCACTTCTTGAACTTCTTGCCACTCCCGCACCAACAGGGGTCGTTGCGCCCGACCTGGTGCTCGCCGTCGACCACGCGCTGCTCGACGACCGGCAAAGCTTCGCCTTCCTGCTGCCCGTTCTCCCCGAACGCCCCCTGCGGGGCGCCCTCCGTGCCCAGCCCGGCAGCCTGAGCCGCTGCGGCGACTGCTCCGGCGCCCGCGGCGCTGCGCCCGCCCGAGTATGAGACGCGTCCGGCGCGGGTCGAGCTGCCGGCGGCGGCGAAGGCGGGCATCGGCCCGCCGCCTCCGCCCCCGTTCTGGCCCTCGACGTTCACCTGCACGTTGAAGATCATCCGCGTGTAGTCCGCCCACACGCTGTTCATCAGATCGCCGAACAGGACGAAGGCCTCGTTCTTGTACGCGACCAGCGGGTCGATTTGGGCGAAGCCGCGCAGGTGGATGCCCTCGCGCAGGTAGTCCATGTCGTACAGGTGCTCGCGCCAGCGCTCGTCGATGATCTGCAGCAAGAGGAAACGCTCGAGCGCGCCCATCAGCTCCTCACCGAGCTCCGTCTCGCGCGCGTTGTAGCGCTCGATCGCGATCTCGGTGATGCGCTCGGTCAGCGAGCCGCGGTCGATCGTCTCGGGGTTCGAGTCGCTCGTCGGCGAGGTCGAACGGGAAGAACTGCGCGAGCGCGGTGAACAGCCCGTCGAGATCCCAGTCCTCCATGAAGTCGCCCGGCGTGTACTGGTCGATCGTGCGCTCGATCACGTTGCGACCTCCTGGCGCGCCTCCTCGCCGATCGCACTTGCCCTCGAGCACCTCGTCGCGGTAGGCGTAGATCACGCGGCGCTGCTCGTTCATCACGTCGTCGTACTCGAGCACGCGTTTGCGGATCAGGAAGTTCTGCTCCTCGACCTTCTTCTGTGCTTTCTCGATCTGTTTGGAGAGCATCCCCGCCTCGATCGGCTCCTCGTTGCCCTCCTCGTCGACGCCGCCGAGTTTGTCGAGGATCCGGTAGATGCGATCGCCCGCGAACAGCCGCACGAGATCGTCCTCGGCGGACAGGAAGAAGCGGCTCTCGCCCGGGTCGCCCTGGCGGCCGGCGCGGCCGCGCAGCTGGTTGTCGATCCGGCGGGACTCGTGGCGCTCGGTGCCGCAGATGAACAGCCCGCCCGAGGCCACCACGCGCTCGCGGTTCTCCTCCACCTTGCGCTCGAGCTCGGGCAGGATCTCGCGCAACCTTTGCTCATACGCCTCCTCGTCCTTGGCCCGTTCGAGCCCCTCCTTGGCGAGCTGCAGGCCGGCGAGGTGCTCGGGGTTGCCGCCGAGCTTGATGTCGACGCCGCGTCCGGCCATGTTCGTCGCGATCGTGACGGCGCCCGGCTGGCCCGCCTCGGCGACCGTCTCGGCCTCGCGCGCGGCGTGCTCGGGCTTGGCGTTCAGCACCGTGTGCTCGATCCCGCGCTGCTTCAAGCGGTCGCCCAGCAGCTCTGAGACCTCGACCGAGATCGTCCCCACCAGCACCGGCTGGCCGTTCTCGTGGCGCGCCGCGATCTCTTTGACGACCGCGTTCCACTTGCCCTCTTTGGTCTTGTACACCTGATCGTTGCGGTCGTCGCGAACCATCTCGCATGTTCGTCGGCACCTGCACGACCGGCAGCTCGTAGATCTTCATGAACTCGGTCGCCTCGGTCAGCGCCGTACCGGTCATCCCGCTCAGCTTGTCGTACAACCGGAAGTAGTTCTGGTAGGTGATCGTCGCGAGCGTCTGGTTCTCCTCCTGGACCGACACCCCCTCCTTCGCCTCGATCGCCTGGTGCAGCCCCTCCGACCAGCGCCGCCCGTCGAGGATCCGCCCGGTGAACTCGTCGATGATCTTGACCTCGCCGTCGATCACCGCGTAGTCGACGTCGCGCTTGTAGAGCGACTCGGCGCGCAGCGACTGGATCAGGTGGTTGACGAGGTGCCCGTTCTCGGCCCTGTAGAGGTGGTCGATCGAGAGGAAGCGCTCGGCCTTTGCGACGCCCTGCTCGGTGATCGCGACCGTCTTCTGCTTCTCCTCGACCTCGAAGTCGAAGTCCGCCATGAACTGCTTCTTGGAGCGCGGATCCATCCCTTCAGGGGTCTTGCCGGCGACCATCTGCGGCGCCAGGCGCGCGAACTTCACGTACAGGTCGGCTGCCTGTTCGGGCGCGCCGGAGATGATCAGCGGCGTGCGCGCCTCGTCGATCAGGATGTTGTCGACCTCGTCCACGATCGCGAAGGAATGCCCGCGCTGGACCTTTTCCGACAGGTCCTTGGCCATGTTGTCGCGCAGGTAGTCGAAGCCGAACTCGGAGTTCGTCCCGTAGACGACGTCACAGGCGTAGGCCCGCTGCTTCTCCTCGTAGGGCTGCATGTTCTGCAACACCCCCACGGTCACGCCGAGCGCGTCGTAGATCGGGGCACATCCATTCCGCGTCGCGCTGCGCCAGGTAGTCGTTGACGGTGACAAGATGCACGCCCTTGCGCTCGCCGGTCTCCTTCGTCTCGTGCACGGCGAGCGAGTTGAGCACGACCGCGAGCGTCGCCGTCAGCGTCTTTCCCTCACCGGTCTTCATCTCGGCGATCTGCCCGTCGTGCAGCGCCATCGCGCCGATCAGCTGGACGTCGAAATGGCGCATGCCCATCTTGCGCTTGCCGGTCTCGCGAACGATCGCGAAGCACTCCGGCAGCAGCTCCTCGAGCGACTCGTCCGCGGCGCGCGGACGCGCAGCGCGTCCATCCGCTCGCGCAGCTCCGCGTCGGAGTCGTGTTCCAGCTCGCCCTCGAACGCGCCGATCAGCGCGACACGCTTCTGGTAGGTCTTGTACTTCTTCGCCTCGCCGACGTTCAGCGCGCGATCGAGCAGGGAAGGCATGCGCCAAGGATAGCTCCCGCCGGCCCGCCGCCGATCCGGTGCGCGAGGTCACAGCGCCTTTGTGCCGAGCGGCCCGGCGTGCCGAGCCCTCGGCACCGGTTTGCGCCCAGCCGGCTAGGCCGGCGACTCGGGCGCCTGCGTCATGCGCGGCCACCGCACGCGCCGCCTCGCGGACCGCGGCGGTGCGCGCCTCGCGGCGGTGGCGGAGTTTGTCGCGATGGCGCTTGACCTGGCGCGAGAGCTCATCGACCACCAGGTTCAGGGAGTGGAGCATCTCGGGCGAGGAGTCGTGCGCGCGCAGCGTCACGCCCTTCAGATACAGCGTCGCCTCGGCGACCTGGCAGTCGGCCACCCGCGGGTTGGGCTCCTTGAAGATCTCGATCTCCAGGCGGGCGAGGTCTGAGACCTGCCGCGCGACCTTGTCCAGCCGGCGCTCCGCGTGCTCGCGGATCTCGTCGGTGACCGGAACATTTCGACCCTTGATGTCGATCTGCATCACAGGCTCCCTTGGTCGGCTGTCTGTCTGGCTGCTCCTTCGATGCTACGCCGCCAAAGGCGGATGTCCATCGGGTTACCCGCAGAATGATGGGACAATCATCCGCAGACGTGAGCACCCTCCCGCGATGAGCACCCTCTCGGCCCTGAGCCCCTCCACCACGAGCCCCTTCCGGCGGTGAGCCCTCCGCCATGAGCCTCCTGCTGGCCGCGAGCCCGAACCTGTCCTGGACGTTCAGCCCCGGCGTCCTGATCAGCGCGGCGATCGTCGCCGGCGCCTACGTGCAGCGCTGGCGCCACGTGCGCTCGGCGCCTTCGCCGCGGCGAGCAACGAGGCGCCGGTGTGGCGGCTGTGCTGCTTTCTCGCGCGCGGTCGCGATCGGCGCTGATCGCGCTGGTCTCCCCGATCGACGCGCTCGCCGATCAGCTGTTCTTCATGCACATGGTCCAGCACATGCTGCTGCTCGACGTCGTGCCGATCCTCGCGATCCTCGGCTTCACGAAGGTCATCCTGCGGCCGGTCACGCGCGCCGTGCACGACCTCGAGCGGCGCGCGGGCGCGCTCGCGCACCCGGCCTTCGCGGTCATGCTGTACGTCGTCGTGATCTGGGTCTGGCACATCCCCGCCGCCTATGACTAGGCGGTGCGCCACCCCGACGTGCACGTGCTCGAGCACGTCAGCTTCGTGCTCGCCGGCTCGCTCTACTGGTGGCACCTGCTCTCGCCGATCCGCGCCCGGCTGCGCCTCGACGGTCTCGGCCCGGTCGTCTACATGGCCTCCACCAAGCTCCTCGTCGGCGCACTCGGCATGGGCCTCGCGTTTGCGCCTTCCGCGCTCTACCCCTACTACGTCCATCATGCACGCGTGTGGGGAATCTCCGCGCACGACGACCAGTCGATCGCCGGGCTGATCATGGCGGTCGAGCAGTCGATCGTGATGGGCACGGCGCTCGTGCCGCTGTTCGTGCGTGCGCTGTCGGAGTCAGAGCGCGAGCAGCAGCGCCGCGAGCGCTACGAAGTGGCCTGGGCCTGCGCGGGCCGGCCTGCGCCTGCCGTGAAGCATCCCGACTCGAGTGATACCCACCGCAGACATTGTCTGCTACTATGACGACTGTCGTACGTCTCACTTTCCGTGAAGGGGCTCGCTGCTGGCGGGCCTCTTCGCGTTAGGAGCGGGCATCGGGGGGTCGAGGGTTGGGAGGGTCCGCTTCGGCGGGCCCTCTGAACGCTTAGGACTTCTCAGCGCTCGCGCCGGCGCAGGCTCTGAAGGATGCCGCCATGGCCGGAGATCGCGCCGATCAGGATCGCCTCGGGCGCGATCTCGGTGCCGGGAAAGAGGCTCGAGCCGCGCAGCTGCGCACCGTCGCCGACCTGCGCGCCGTCGCCGAGCACCATCGGCCCCATCAGGCGGACGCCCGCGCCGATGCTGCACGTCGCGCCCGATCCACACCGGCCCTTCGATCTCGGTGTCCTCGCGTAGCGGCGAGGGCCGCCCGCGACGACCACCCCCGGGCTCGACCTCCTCGCCCTCGATCCCGCAGGCGCAGCTCGCCGCGCAGCGCGTCGAACGTGCCCTGGCGCAGCTCGCTCAGCGAGCCGACGTCGTTCCAGTACTCGCGCACCTCGTGGATGTGGAACGGCACGTCGTCGCTCGAGCAGCGCCGGGAACACGTCTTTGGCCCAGTCGACGAACGGGCGGTCGGGGAAGTAGTCGAAGATCTCGGGGTCGAACACGTAGATCCCGCAGTTGCCGAGATCCGACAGCGCCTCCTCGGGACGCGGGCTTCTCCTGAAAGCCCGTGATCCGCCCGTCGCGGTCGTGCAGGACGACGCCGAACTCGCGCGTGTCAGCCACCTGCTTGACCGCCAGCGTGGCGATCGCACCCGTTTCGCGGTGCCGGCCGCGAGCGCGGTCAGGTCGATGTCGGTGAGCGCGTCGCCCGAGATCACGAGGAACGGCTCGTCGCCGAAGAAGTCCGCGCACGCGCGCACCCCGCCTGCCGTGCCGAGCAGCTCCTCCTCGAAGCGGTATGAGATCCGCTCGCCGAAGTACTCGCGGATCGATGTCGGGGAAGTAGTGCAGGTTGGCGATCACCTATTCGAAGCCGTGGCGCTCGAGCAGGTCGAGGATGTGCTCCATCACCGGCCGGTCGAGCACCGGCACCATCGGCTTGGTGATCTCATATGTCAGCGGGCGCAGCCGGGTTCCCAGCCCGGCCGCGAGGACCATCGCCTTCATCAGACCACGCCCATCCGGCTCGCCGTCTAGTACCTGTAGTGGTCGGGCTTGTAGGGGCCCTCGACGGGCACGCCGATGTAGGCGGCCTGCTCGTCGGCTCAGCTTCGTCAGCTTCACGCCGAGCGCGTCGAGGTGCAGCCGGGCGACCTTCTCGTCGAGGTGCTTGGGCAGCACGTAGACCCGCTTCTCGTACTCGTCGTTCTTCGTGAACAGCTCGATCTGGGCGATCGTCTGGTTGGAGAAGGAGTTGCTCATCACGAAGCTCGGGTGCCCGGTCGCGTTGCCGAGGTTCAGCAGCCGCCCCTCGGAGAGCATGATGATCGCGTGGCCGTCCGAGAAGACCCACTTGTCGACCTGCGGCTTGATGTTCACGCGCTCGATCCCGGCGATCTTCGCGAGGCCGGCGATGTCGATCTCGTTGTCGAAGTGCCCGATGTTGCCGACGATCGCCTGGTGCTTCATGCGCGCCATGTCGGCGGCGGTGATGATGTCCTTGTTGCCGGTCGTCGTGATGAAGATGTCGCCGCTCGTCGATCACTTCATGCGAGCGTCTTGACCTCATAGCCCTGCATCGCCGCCTGCAGCGCGCAGATCGGGTCGATCTCGGTGATGACCACGCGCGCGCCCTGGCCGCGCAGCGATTCCGCGCAGCCCTTGCCGACGTCGCCGAAGCCGCAGATCACGGCGACCTTGCCGCCGATCATCACGTCGGTCGCGCGGTTGATGCCGTCGATCAGCGAGTGCCGGCAGCCGTAGAGGTTGTCGAACTTGGACTTCGTGACCGAGTCGTTGACGTTGATCGCCGGGAACAGCAGCTCGCCGCTCTCGACCATCTGGTAGAGGCGGTGCACGCCGGTGGTCGTCTCCTCGGTGACGCCTTTGATGCCCTCGCCGATCCGCGTCCAGCGCTGCGGGTCCTCGGTCAGCGAGCGGGCGAGCAGCGAGAGGATCACCTCGTGCTCCTCGGACTCGGCCCTCCGCGGGGTCCGGGACCGCGCCGGCCTCCTCGTACTCGGTGCCCTTGTGCACGAGCAGCGTCGCGTCGCCGCCATCGTCGAGGATCATGTTCGGCCGCGAGCCGTCCTCGCCCTCGGGCCACAGGATCACCTGCTCGGTGCACCACCAGTACTCCTCGAGCGTCTCGCCCTTCCAGGCGAAGACGGGCACCCCCTGGGGATCCTCGGGCGTGCCCTCGGGCCCGACGGCGACGGCTGCGGCGGCGTGGTCCTGGGTGGAGAAGATGTTGCAGCTGCACCAGCGCACCTCGGCGCCGAGCGCCGTCAGCGTCTCGATCAGCACGGCCGTCTGGATCGTCATGTGCAGCGAGCCCGTGATCCGCGCGCCCTTCAGCGGCTGGGCGTCTGCGTACTCGCGACGGATCGACATCAGGCCGGGCATCTCGTGCTCGGCGAGCGTGATCTCCTTGCGTCCGAACTCGGCAAGCGAGAGGTCGGCGACCTTGAAGTCGTTTGCGTGTAGGCGGTGGGGGTCATTGCGGACATGACGAATCCTCCTGTCCGGTCAGGTGAGCGCCCTTGCTGCAGAGAGGCCGAGCGTGGCGGATCAGAGCCCGTCGCAGCGCTCCTCGGCCGAGCGCCGACCGTATCACAACACCCGAGCGCCGGCTAGCGCTGCGCGAGCGCCGCCTTGAGCTCGTCGATGACCTTCACCGGGCCGGGATCCACGCCGCGCAGCGCGGCGAGGTAGATCGAGACGAGATCGCCGAGCAGCACGAGCGAGATCACCCGCTCGATCGCCGTCTGCCCGCGCGTCTCCAGGCGGAAGCTCGCCGCGGCGTTGCCGGCGATCAGGCGCTCGGTCATGCTCCATCCGCTCCTTCACCCGGGGATGGGCGTCGGAGTCGTCGAGGAACACGGCCGAGAAGCGCCCCACGTCGTTTGCGCCCTCCCAGCCCACGATCTCGTTGTGGTCGAGCTCGGGCAGTTCGTGCGAGAACGCCGGCTGCTTGGCGTTCTCGTTGATCTGCGTCTTCCAGCGGTAGGCGATCGGCGTGGTCAGACCGGCGCCGGCGATCACCGGCGTCGATGCCGAGCAGGCCGCGGGCGAGCTCCTTCGCGAGCGAGTCCTCCGGCGCGTCGGGTCCCCACTCGGCGACCAGCTGCTCGATATGCGAGGCGGCCACGTCGATCTCCGAGGTCAGCCGCGGGCCGGCACCGCACAGCGCTGCGACCTCGAGCGCGGCGACGGTCATGTAGGCGACCGCGGCGCGCGGCTGAAAGCCGCCGGGCAGCGGGATCACCGGCACCCCGTCCGCGCGCGCCATCTCGGCCAGACGCCCGCCGGTCGTGACGACCGTGCGCCGGCGCCCAGCGCGCCCGCCGACTCGTAGCAGGCGAGCGTCTCCTCGGTGTTGCCCGAGTAGCTCGCGCACAGCACCATCGTGTCGGGCGTCGTCCACGACGGCATGCCGTAGGCGCGGGTCACGAAGATCGGGCGCGAGGCGTGATCGCCGAGCGCGGCGCGCGCCAGCGCGCCGCCGATCGCCGAGCCGCCCATCCCCGCCACGACCAGCCCGGCGGAGGTGTCCCAGTCCTGCATGATCGCCGACTCCACCCGCCACAGCGCGTCGCGCAGGTGATCGGGCAGCGACAGCACGTCGTTCAGCTGCCCGGTGGCGTCGACACGGGCGATCACGGCGCGCGAATCGCCTCGGCGCGATGTAGCGGCTCGCGCGTTCTCGGCTCGTCTGCGGCGTGCCTCCTGAGTCCTAGAACTCGATCGCTCCGTCGGGCAAAGTGCACGCCAGGGAAGATACGCGCCCCGCGGGTCGATCACGTTGTCCGCCCCCACCGTCACGCCCTCGCCGAGCACCGCGCCGCCGCGCGATCCGGGTGCGCGCGCCGACGCGAGCGCCCGCCGCGACGATGCAGTCGCGCAGCTTGCAGCCCTCGCCGATCTCGGCGCCCGTTCATGATCACCGCGCGCTCGACCGAGCTGCCCGCGCCGATCGAGACGTCTTCGCCGAGCACGACCAGGCGCCGACATGCGCGCCCGCGGCGATGCGCGCGCCGCGCTCGATCACCGCCGGGGGAATCACGCGGCCCGTGCACCTCGGCGCCCGGCGTCGATCGCCAGCCAGTCGGCGCCGAGCCGCTCGCGCACAGCCGTGTGAACGTTGCCCTCGATGATGTCGAACGTGCCCTGCAGGTAGCGCTCGGGGGTGCCGATGTCCAGCCAGTAGCTCTCGCGACGGAAATCCGTACAGCCCCTCACCGATCAGCCGCGGCCAGACCTCCCGCTCGATCGAGACGTTGCGCTCCGCCGGCACCAGGTCGAGGATCTCGCGCTCGCAGCACGTAGGCGCCGGCGCTGATCAGGTTCGTGTCGATCCGGTCGGAGCTCGGCTTCTCGACGAAGTCGCGCACGGAATGGTCGTCGTTGAGGTGCACGAGGCCGTAGGCGGTGGGGTCGGCGACCGGCACGAGCGCGAGCGTCGCCGCCGCACCCGTGCGCTCGTGCTGGGCGATCTGGGCGGTCAGGTCGAGGTCGGTGAGCACGTCGCCGTTGAGCATCAGGAAGCGCTCGTCGAGCAGCGACTCGGCGAACTTCAGCGCGCCCGCGGTGCCGCGGGGGTCGGGCTCCTCGACGAAGCGCAGGCGAATCCCCAGGCCGGAGCCGTCGCCGAGCACGTTGCGCACGCTCGTGGCGAGGAACCCGCACGACATGATCACGTCGTCGATCTCGTGGCGGCGCAGCCACTCGAGCATGAACGAGATGAACGGTCTGTCGACCAGCGGCACGACCGGCTTGGGCACCGTCGAGGTCAGCGGGCGCAGCCGCGTCCCCTCGCCGCCGACCAGGATCACCGCCTGCATCGCGACACCGTCCCTGCCTCCCGGCGCGACATCCAAATCCTCATTACACGAGCTCCTTGCCAAGGGCCGCGTGGGTCTGGCCGACGTCGGTCCCGGGCCTCGACCGATCCCCTCGTAGACGAGGCCGGCCGCGCGCACGGCCTCGGGCGCGAGCGCGTTGCGCCCGTCGATCACGAGCGTTCCGCCCATCTGCCGCGCGATCAGCTTCCAGTCGAGCTCGAGGAACTCGGGCCACTCGGTAACCAGCACCACCGCGTCGGCGCCCATCGACCGCATCGAGCGGCGAGTCGGCGAACTCGATCCCCGACACCAGCTTGCGAGCCTGCTCCTCGGCGACCGGGTCATACGCGCTGACGCTCGCCCCGTCGGCGTTCAGGCGCGCGGAGAGCACGAGCGAAGACGCCTCGCGCATGTCGTCGGTGTTCGGCTTGAACGCGAGACCCGAGCAGCGCTACGCGCTTGCCGACGAGGCCACCGAGGTGCTTGTGCAGCTTGCCGATCACGCGGCGCTTCTGCAGCTCGTTGACCTCGATCACGGCTGTGAGCAGCTGGAAGTGATAGCCGGAGTTGCCGGCGAGCTGCTTCAAGCGCGTCGACGTCCTTGGGGAAGCAGCAGCCACCGAAGCCGATGCCGGCCTGCAGGAACTTCGGGCCGATGCGATCGTCGAGGCCCATGCCGCGCGCGACCTCGACCACGTCGGCGCCGGTCTCCTCGCAGACGTTGGCGATCTCGTTGATGAACGAGATCTTCGTCGCGAGGAAGGCGTTGGAAGCGAGCTTGACCATCTCGGCGCTGGCGATGTCGGTGCGCACGAGCGGCGCCTGCAGCGGCGCGTACAGCTCGACGACGGCGTCGCCGGCCCAGTCGCCGATGTCCCCGACGACGACGCGGTCGGGGTGCAGGAAGTCCTCGACCGCCGATCCCTCCTTGAGGAACTCGGGACAGGAGACGTAGCGCAGGCCGCCCTTGCCCTGCTCGCCGAACACGCGCTGGATCGAGGCGCCGGTGCCGCACGGGCACCGTCGACTTCATCACCAGCGCATGATCGTCGGAGGCCGGGATCGCGTCGACGACCGCGTGCACGGCGGAGAGGTCGGCGTCGCCGGAGTAGGTCGGCGGGGTGCCGACCGCGACGAACAGCAGTCGCGCGTGCTCGAGCGCGTCGGCCGAGGTCGGTCGAGAAGTGCAGGCGCTCCCTGTTGCGCTCCAGCAGCTCCTCGAGACCCGGCTCATAGATCGGGACCTCGCCGCGGCGCAGCCGCTCGATCTTCGCGGCGTCGATGTCGACGCACCAAACCTCGCTGCCCAGCTCGGCGAAGCCGGCCGCCGTCACGAGACCGACGTAGCCGGTGCCGATCACTCCGATGGGTTCGCGAGCCGAGGCCATGGAGGCAGGAAGGCTAGCCGGAAGGGGCGGCGGCGGGAGTTACCACGGTGGACGATCCTCCTCATAACAGCTGCACAGCGCGGCAAACACCCTCGCGTCGCCGCCCCGGCCGCCGATCGCGGTGTCAGCGATCGTGTCGACCGAGCGGAGCCCCTGAACTGCGTTCGTGACGAACACCTCTTCCGCGCCCAGCAGCTGCTCGAGCTCGATCCGGGTCTCCGCTGCGGCGACGCCGACATGCGGCGCGAGCTCGAGCAGCCGCGCGCGGGTGATGCCGGGCAGGCAATCGCGCACAGACGGCGTCAACAGCCGCTCGCCGACGACGGCAAACACGTTCGAGGAGACCCCCTCGAGCACGCGCCCGTCCGCAGCGACGTAGATCCCCTCCTCGGCCTCTCGCCGAGCGACGAGCCGCCGGTCGAGGACCGCTTTCTGCCAGCTCGTGCTCTTGGCCGCGGCGCGCTCCTCGGCGCGCCGCTCGAGCAGCGCCACCGCGATGCCCTCGTTCGCGCGCACGCGCGAAGGGGCGGGCAGCGCGGCGACGACGATCGTGGGAGGACCCGCGAGGGCAAGCAGGCCTGCGCCTCCCAGACCACGCGTGACGGTGATACGCACGTACGCGTCGGCGAGCGCCGCGCGATCGAGCGTCTCGAGCACCTGCCGTTCGAGCGCCGCCGCGGGCGGCAACCCCGAAAGCTCGATTGTCGCCGCCGCGGAGTACAGGCGCACGAGATGGCGGTCGAGCAAGTAGGGGACGCCGTCGCGCGCGCGCAACGACTCGAACAGGCCATCTCCCAGCAGGAACCCCGTGTCGAGCGCCGAGACGACGGCGTCACCCGGAGCGGAGAAACGCCCGTCGACGCAGATACATCCGGGCGCCGAGCGCGACAAGCGCGTCAGCGTCCCACGCCGAGACCGCGGTCGGTGTGGGGCCCAAGGTGGGCGCCGACCCGGAGCACTACTTCTGACCCACCGCCAGAAACGCCTCGTAGCGGCGTATGTCGCGCAGCGCGCGGGCCTTTTCCTCGCTGCCGTCCTCGGCACGCTCGGCCGTCTGGCGCGCGTCGGAGAGCTTGGTCTCGAGCGTCGCGCGGTCGAGCTTCTCCGGCGCAATCGCCTCCTCGACGAGCACGAGCGCGCGATTCTCGCCGAACTGCAGGTAGCCCTCGGCCTGGGCGAAGCGTCACGATCTCGGTCTCTGAGCGATACAACCGCAGCTCCGTCGGTTCGAGCATCGCCAGCAGCGGCTCGTGGTTGGCGAGGACGCCGATCGAGCCCACGGAGGTGCGCGTGGAGAGCATCTCCACCTCCTCCCTGAACACCTCGCCCTCGGGGGTGAGGACTTCGACGGGGAACGTCGTACGCGCCATCTACTTTTGCGCCGCCTCGACGACCTGCTCGATAGTTCCCTTGAGGAAGAAGGCGCTCTCGGGAACCTCGTCGTGCTTGCCTTCGATGATCTCCTCGAAGCCGCGGATCGTCTCCGCGATCGGCACGTACGCGCCGGGGGTGCCGGTGAACTGTTCGGCGACGAAGAACGGCTGCGACAGGAAGCGCTCGATCTTGCGCGCGCGCTGGACGGTGAGCTTGTCCTCGTCTGAGAGCTCGTCGATGCCGAGAATCGCGATGATGTCCTGCAGCTCCTTGTAGCGCTGCAGGATCTCCTTGACGCGGTTGGCGACACGGAAGTGATCCTCGCCGAGGATGTCCGCCTTGAGGATCGTCGAGGTCGAGTCGAGCGGGTCGACCGCCGGGTAGATGCCTTTTTCGGAGATCGACCGTGACAGCGCCGTGGTCGCGTTGAGGTGCGCGAACACCGACGCCGGGGCCGGGTCGGTGTAGTCGTCGGCGGGCACGTAGATCGCCTGGATCGAGGTGACCGAGCCGTGCTTGGTCGAGGTGATGCGCTCCTGCAGCTGGCCCATCTCCGTCTCCAGAGTGGGCTGGTAGCCGACCTGCGAGGGCATCCGCCCGAGCAGCGCCGAGACCTCGGAGCCGGCCTGGACGAAGCGGAAGATGTTGTCGATGAACAGCAGCACGTCCTGGCCCTGGTCGCGGAAGTGCTCGGCCATCGTCAGGCCAGACAGCGCGACGCGCATGCGTGCGCCGGGCGGCTCGTTCATCTGGCCGAAGACGAGCATCGTCTTGTCGAGCACGCCCGACTCCTTCATCTCAAGCCACAGGTCGTTGCCCTCGCGCGAGCGCTCGCCGACGCCGCAGAACGCCGACAGACCACCGTGCTCCTTGGCGAGGTTGTGGATCAGCTCCTGGATCAGCACGGTCTTGCCGACGCCGGCGCCGCCGAACAGCCCGACCTTGCCGCCCTTGGCGTAGGGCGCGAGCAGGTCGATGACCTTGATCCCCGTCTCGAACATCTCGGTCGTCGGGGTCAGGTCCTCGGCGCGCGGAGCGTCCTGGTGGATGCCGCGGCGCTCGGTGTCGGCGGGCAGCTCCTCGCCGAGGTCGATCGGCTCGCCGAGCACGTTGAAGATCCGCCCGAGCGTGACCTCTCCGACGGGCACCGTGATCGGCGCGCCGGTGTCGATCACCTCGGCGCCGCGTGCGAGACCGTCGGTCGTGTCCATCGCGACCGCGCGCACGCGGTCGTCGCCGAGGTGCTGCTGGACCTCGCACACGAGCACGGCCTCGCCCGCGCCGGAGCTGACGCCGGGGGCCTCCTCATCCGCGGCCGCCGCGGGACGGGCGACGGTGATTGCGTGGTTGATCTCGGGCAGCCGCTCGGAGAAGACGGCCTCGATCACGACGCCCTGGATCTCCTCGATGCGCCCGACGTTACGGGTGCTCGATCCATTCTGGGCGTTCGGGCTGGTCGGGTCTGTGACGGTGCTGGGTGACATTTGGTCTCTGATTCTCCTCTTTATTCCTTGAAGTCGTTTTCGTGGTAGTCCAGCGCTAGGACAGGCCCTCTGCGCCTGCAACTACCTCCATGATCTCCTGCGTGATCTCGGCCTGGCGTGCGCGGTTCATCTGCAGGGTAAGGTCGGTGATGATCTCTCCGGCGTTCTCTGAAGCGCTGCGCATCGCGGTCATCTGCGCGCCGAAGAACCCGGCCGCCGACTCGACGAGCGCTCGGTAGATGGAGACCTCGACGTAGTCCGGCACCAGCCGCTCGAGGATCTCCTCGGGACCCGGCTCGTACTCGACCAGCGCGTGCGGGCCGTTCTTGACGCCACCATCGCTCTCGCCGGTCTCGCCCCGCTCGCCATCCCCATCCGCCTCGGAGCCCTCCTCCGAGCCGCTGGTGAGCGTCGCCTGCGACAGCGGCAGCAGCGTCTCGCGCGTCACGGTCTGCGTCAGCGGCGAGACGTAGGAGTTGTAGAGGATCTCCACTCGATCCACCTGTCCGTCGATGTAGGCGGTGATCAGATCGTCGGCGATCGAGCGCGCGTCGGCGTAGGCAGGACGGTCGGCGAAGCCCGTGTAGCTGCCACTCAGCTCGCGCCCGCGAAAGCTCAGCGAGGACACCCCGCGCCGACCGGTCGCGTACCAGACGCTCTGCATGCCTTCCTCGCCCAGCTCGCTCGCGGCTTTGACGCCCGCGCGCACGATCTGCGAGTTGAACCCACCCGCGAGCCCGCGATCGCCGGTGACGAGCAGCAGCCCGACGTTGGTCTTGGACTCGTGCTCGCTCAGCAACGGCAGCCGGGTGACCTCGGCGCCGGCGGCCGCGGCCGCCTGGCGGGTCATCCGCCTGATCGCCTCGGCGTACGGGCGCAGCGCGGCGATCCGCTGCTCGGCACGCCGCAGGCGCGCGGCCGCGACCATCTCCATCGCGCGGGTGATCTTCTGGATGTTCTTGACCGAGGAGATCCGGTTCTTGACGTCTCGCTGGCTGGCCATCTACGCCGCCTGGGCCTCTTCCAGCTCCAGGCCCTCCTCGTCGAGGTCGTAGCCGAAGTCGCTCGCGAACGCCTCGACCGCCTTGTGGACCTCCTGCTGGGTCTCCTTCGACCAGTCGCCGCCCGCGATCTTCGCGCGCAGCTCGCCGTGCTGGGCATGGGCGCGCTCGGTCAGGCCGCGCAAGAACTCGGCGACCCGCTCGACGTTCAGACGGTCGAGGAAACCGTTCGTGGCGGCGTAGATCTGGATCGTCTGGTCCTCCACCGCCAGTGGCTCGCGCTCGCCCTGGTTGAGCGTCTTCACCAGTCGCTCGCCGCGCGCGAGCGTCTTCTGCGTGTCCGCGTCGAGGTCTGAGCCGAACTGGGCGAACGCCTCGAGGTCGCGGTACTGCGACAGCTCGAGCTTGATCCGGCCGGCGACCTTCTTCATCGGCCCGATCTGCGCGTTGCCGCCGACGCGCGAAACAGATATTCCCACGTTGATGGCGGGGCGCACGCCCGAGTTGAACAGCTTCGGCTCGAGGAAGATCTGCCCGTCGGTGATCGAGATCACGTTCGTCGGGATGTACGCGCTCACGTCGCCCGCCTGCGTCTCGATCACCGGCAGCGCCGTCAGCGAGCCACCGCCGAGATCGTCGTTGAGCTTAACCGCGCGCTCGAGCAACCGCGAGTGCAGGTAGAACACATCGCCCGGATACGCCTCGCGGCCGGGCGGACGGCGCAGCAGCAGCGACATCTGCCGGTAGGCGTAGGCGTGCTTGGTGAGGTCGTCGTACACGCACAGCGCGTGCTTGCCGTTGTAGAGGAAGTGCTCGGCCATCGCGCAACCGGCGTAAGGCGCCATGAACTTGATCGGCGCGGCCTCGTCCGCGGGCGCGGCCACGATGATCGTGTTCTCCATCGCGCCGTGATCCTCGAGCGTCTGCGCGAGCGCCACGACCGTGGCCATGCGCTGGCCGATCGCCACATACACAGACACCACACCGGTGTCCTTGTTGTTGATGATCGCGTCGATCGCGATCGCGGTCTTGCCGGTCTGACGATCGCCGATGATCAGCTCGCGCTGGCCGCGGCCGATCGGGATCATCGCGTCGATCGCCTTCAACCCGATCTGCATCGGTTCGGTCACCGGCTGGCGCTGAACCACGCCCGGCGCCTTGAACTCGGCCGGGCGAGACTGCGAAGCCCCGATATCGCCCTTGCCGTCGAGCGGACGACCGAGCGGATCGACGATCCGCCCGAGCAGCTCCTCGCCGACGGGAATCTCCAGCAGCCGCCCGGTGCGCTTAACGGTGTCGCCCTCAGAGACATGCTCCCACTCGCCAAAGAGAACGGCGCCAACGTTGTCGGACTCGAGGTTGAGCGCGAGGCCCGTAACACCGTGCGGCAGCTCGAGCATCTCAAAAGACATGCAGTTCTCCAAACCGTGCAGGCGCGCGATGCCGTCAGCGACCGACAGCACCGTCCCAACCTCCGTCAGCTCGGCCGTGCCGCTGTCCAGCCCCTCAATACGGCTCTTCAAAATGCTGGTTATCTCATCGGGGTTGATCTGCATGTTGGTCTAAAAAGCTCCTTGGGCAACCTGCTTGCGCAGCTGCTCCAGTCGATTTCGAATAGAGGCGTCGAGGATCGAGTTACCGACTCTGACGACAATCCCGCCGAGGATCTCCGGATCCACGCGCGCGCTCAACTTCACCTTCAGGCCAGTGCGCTCGCCGATACTCCTGCCGAGGCTCGCGGTAGTGCTCTCGTCGAGCGCGATCGCGCTCGTCACCTCGACCGGCAGCACCTTGTTCTCCGTCGCCCACAGCCGCTCGTACTCCTCGCGTATGCGAAACAGCACGGGCATGCGATGGCTTTCGATCAACACCTTCAGGAAGTTCACGAAGCTCTCCTCGGCCCCCTCCAGCAGACGGGCAAGCGCGTCCTGCTTCTCCACGCTCGAGAAATACGGCGAGAAGAAGAACACCTGCAGCTCGTGACTGCCGTTCAGCGCATCGACGAACTGACCCAGTTGCTCACGTAGCTCGTCGAGTTTGCCCCGCTCTTGGCCGACCTCGAACAGCGCGCGGCCGTATACCCGGGCGAGCTCCTCCATCAGTTGCCGGCCGCCCCGGAGGAGATGCCGGAGAAATCGAGCTCGCCGAGCGCCTCCTCGACCAGGCGCTTCTGGTCTGCGTCGTTGAGCGTCTTGCGTGTCACCTTCTCGGTGGCCATGATCGTCAGGTCGGCGACCTCCTTGCGGATCTCCCCGAGCGCCTGCTTGGTGGCCAGCTCGATTTCCCGCTGCGCGCGCTTGGCGCCCTCCGCGACCAGCTCCTGAGCGTTCTCTTTACCCTCGCGCTCCTGCGCCTTGGCGGTCTCTCGCGCGCGCTCCACGATCTCCTCCGACTGGGCCCGCGCCTCCTGCAATCGCTCGCGGTACTCGGCGAGGATCTTCTCGGCCTCCTCGCGCGTGCGCTCTGCCGTGTCGATCGAGTCTTCGATCGCTTGCTGGCGACGCCCGAGCGCTTCGCTGATACGCGGGAACGCCAGCCGGGAGAGCAGGAACATGGTCGCGCCGAACACGAGCAGCGTCCAGATCATCAGCCCGATGCCCGGTTCGATCAGGAAGCCGCCGCTGGAGGCGAGCACCGTGGTGGGAGATGCTGAGAGGTGTACGAGGGAGCCGAGCATCAAGTCACACGATGAACGCGGCGAGCAGGCCGGCCACGAGCCCGTAGAAGAAGCATGCCTCGGTCAGGGCGAAACCCAGCCACTGAAGCTGGGTGATCTCGTCGCGCATCTCGGGCTGACGGGTGATCGCCTCGATCGCCTTGCCGAAGATGATGCCGATGCCGACACCCGCGCCGACGGCGCCGAGACCACCGCCGACTCCCAGTCCGATCGACTTGCCGGCCTTGGCCGTTTCTTCGGTCACGGCCGCCAGAATGGTGATGAAAGCTAGATGCACGTCAGATGGCTCCTTTTAGTGGTCCTTGGCGACCGCGCCGCCGAGGTAGATAGCTGTGAGGGTGGCAAAGATGAACGCCTGTAGGGCGGCCACCAGGCCGACCTCGAACGCGAACAGCGCGATGCCGAACGGGATCGTGAACCAGGCCAGCGCGGAGACCCCGAGGATCACGGCGAGCGCTCCGGCCATGAACAGGATGATCAGATGGCCGGCAAGGATGTTGGCAAACAGACGAATCGTCAGCGACAGGATCCGCATGAAGTTGGAGAGCACCTCGAGGAAGAAGATCGCGACCGCCATCCCGCCGGTCACGCCGCCCGGGACGAGCCCTTTCAAATAACCGATCGGACCCTTGGCGCGAAGTCCTTCAAAGGTGTAGGAGATGAACACCAGCAGCGCAAGCACAAGCGGGATTGACAAGTTTGCCGTGGCCGCATACAGCGAGAAGGATGGGATATGCAGACCGAGCACGTCGATCTTGTGCTCGGTGTTGGTGGGCAGCGGGATGTAGCCGACGAGGTTGGAGAACATGATGAACAGGAACAGGGTGGCGATGAACGGGAACCAGCGCTTGGCCATCTTCTCGTCGAGGTTGCCGCCGGTGATGTTCTCGCGCATCAGCTGGTAGAGCGCCTCCACCGCCGTCTGGACCTTGTTGGGCCGCGCCTGCATGCGCCCGGCGATGTAGATCATGCTCACGCAGGTCGCGATCGCCGCAAGGAACAGGTACAGCACCGCCTTGTTGATCGAGAAGACGCCCAGGTGCACCCAGTTGTCGAGCTTGAACTCGTTCTGAGGCTGATAGACGTTGTTACGCCCACCGCTACCGAAGATCACGAACAACACGACGACACCGCCGATCCAGACCCCTGCAAGCATCAGCAGCGTGCGTTTGAGCTTGGACGCGGGCCGCTGCGCCGGATCCGCGGGCGGCGTAGCCTCGGACACGGCGGCGCTCACGAGGTGCTCGGCCTTCCCGAAACGCGGGGCGCACCGTGAATCGGGCCGTCGCGCGTGACAAACGACATCGCAAGATAGACCGTAAAGGCCGCCAACAACAGCGCGGCGGCCATGATCCCGTCGCTCTTGCCGCCGGCGTAGCGCGCCAGGATGATCGCCAGCGCAACAAGCCACACGCGACCGAGCAACGCCGCGACCATCAGCCCGGCTCGAGCCTTGGCCTCGCCGACGCGGCGGGCCTGAGCATGCAGGAAGGCGGTACCCGCCCGCGTCAACAGCCAGGCGCCGGCGCCGATCAGATAGCCGAGCGTCGGCATGCCGCCGACGAGCACAAACGGGGCCGTCGCGAGCACTAGGCACACGTCGAGGTAGCGGAGGAAGATCACGTCAGCGTGGAGATCCAGGGGGCAGTCCGTGGCACACGGTCCACAGGCGCCGGCGGTTGTACCGCTGGGTCGCCAGCACCGGCACTCGCCGGCCGTAAGGGCAAGCGCGCCGGGTGGCGTGCCTGCGCCGCGCGATCATGGTCACGCCAATGCCTCGCGTGGGCCTACCGCCGCGCGCCGTGTGGTGGCCCTCGGCGTGCATGCGGGCGCGTCGCACGACCGGCGGCTCGGCCCTTACCGGGTCTACCTCTACGGGGTCGGGAGTATCGTCCCGACCAGCGCGTGTCAGGCGGATGAAATCCTCGTTGGAATCGAAATCTGGCATAGCGTGGCCCACCCTACAGACGAGAAAGGTCGCGCGTCCATCGGGTGACGAACCCGACGAGCGCTCCCTGTGAGCGTCCTTCCCCTCTGCGTCGGCCCGCTCAGTCTACCTGATCCGGGACTTCGTAACAAGTTTGTGACACCCGGTACGCAGGAAGGGTCGCGGGAAGGTCCGATTTTGCGGACAGCGATCGGGGCACGCCCTTGCCGCGGGCAGCCCGTGCGCTGCTCAGCCACGTTGCAAACGGCATCGAGACTTCCGTAAGCGCGACCGCAGCCGCGATCGCCGCGAGCCCACCGAAGACGTCGAAGAGGAAGTGGTTGCCGGTCGCGAGCACCGCCAGCGCGGTCATGCACGGATACAGCAACGCCGCGCGCGCGGACCCAGCTCCGTCTCGAGATGCGCCACAGCGCGAGCGCGCACCAAGCCGCCCAGGCCATGTGCAGCGATGGCATCGCCGCCAGCTGGTTTGCGTGCGAGGCCAGCGCGCCCGTGTGCCAGGAGCCGAACGCGTGCGTCGACGCCACCACGTCGGTGAAGCCGTTCAGCATCCGCGGCGGGGCGACGGGGTAGAGCCAGAAGACGGCGAACGCGATCGCGTTCACGAGCACGAGCGAGTTGCGCAGCGGCCGGTACAGGTCCGCCCGCCGCCACCACAGCCAGCCCAGCAGCCCGAGCGTGACGATGAAGTGCGCGTTGTCGTAGTAGTCCGACAGGATCAGCCCGAGCGTGTGATGTCCTGCGAGCCAGCGGTCGAGCGTATGCTCGGGATCGAAGTGCAGCGAGCGCTCAACTCCCAGGATGTCGATTGCGTGCCCGAGCGCGGCGTGCAGGCGCAGCGGGGCGAGGTTCGTGATCGCGTCATACACCCAGCACAGCCACACGATCACGCCAGCCTCGATCCACCAGCGCGTTCGTGCTCGTGACCGCGCGCCGGCCACCGTCAGGCCCGGGGTGGCGCCCGGGACGGCGCGAACCCCCGCCGCGACAGGGTCGATCGTGTCAACCGAAACCGTGCTGGACAAGCGTCCGATGTTATCCGCCGCCCCGGAGATCGAACCCCATGAGCCCGGGACGAGCCCACGGGGATCGGAGCGCGGACACACGCCGGACCTGAGAGCCGGCGCCCAGCGGCCCTTCAGGGCTCCATGGGCCGCAAGCCACGCTCGGCAAGCGTCTCGAGCACGCGCGGCAGCGCCGCGACCGTGCGCCGCCACGAGCCAGGCGCCGAGTAGTCGTCGGCGTCGTGCAGCAGCAGCACCGAGCCCTCCGCCGCGCCATCGGTCACGCACGCGGCAATCGACTCGGGCGTGGCCCTCGGCTGCCAGTCCTTGCCCCACTGGCTCCACAACAACGTGCGCCAGCCGTGTGCGCGCGCCTCTCGCAGCGCCGATGCGCTCAACGCGCCGTAGGGAGGCCGATACAGGGCGACTGCGCGGCCGGTCGCCGTCTCGATCGTGTCCTGCGCTCGGGCGATGTCCGCGCGCACCTGCCACGGCGCAAGGCGCAGCAGGTTGCGATGCCGGTCGCAATGCAAGCCGACCCGATGCCCGGCCGCCACGATCTCCTGAGCCAAGCCGGGACTGCGCCGGATCTGCTCGCCGACCAGGAAGAACGTCGCGCGAACCCCGGCCCCAGCCAGGATCTCGAGCACCGCCGGCGTTCCCTGCGGATGGGGACCGTCGTCGAACGTGAGCGCGTACCCATGACCGCTCGAGGTGGCGCACTCCACATCCAGCCGGCGCCGCAGCGCCGGCCAGTAGATGCTGAGCGCGGGCACCAGGTGACCCACGGCGGTCACAGCTCCCAATCCGCCCAGCACGATCCCACCCGTGGCGGCGGGCTCGCGAGTGCGATGATCGTGCGTGGACATGGTCGATCTTGTGCTGGGAATAGGGGCGGCTGTGGGCGCCTCGACCTTTTACAGCCTAGGGATCGCGCTCCAGGCGCTCGACGCCCGGGAGGCGCCCCGCGAGGAGCACCTGCGCGTGGCGCTCGTCTGGGGCCTGCTCAGGCGTGCCCGCTGGCTCGCCGGCACGGGGCTGTCGATCCTCGGCTGGCCGCTGCAGGTCATCGCCCTGCTGCTGGCGCCGCTGGTGGTCGTCCAACCCGCTCTCGCGGCCGGCCTGCTCGTGCTGATGTTCGTCGCGCAGCGCATGCTCGGCGAGCACGCCGGGCGCTACGAGTACCTCGCGATGGGCGCGATCGCGATCGGCGTGATCGGGGCGGGGCTCACGGCGCCTCCGCGCAGCGACTCCCACACACTCCGAGGAACTGACGATCGCGATCGTGCTGAGCGTCCTCGCGATCACGAGCCTGCTGCCCTATCTGCTGCGCGCGATCCACCGCTCGCCCGCGTCGGTGACGATGATCGGTGCCGGGCTCAGCTTCGCGTGGAGCGGTGTGGCGACCAAGCTCGCCTCTGACGACCTCGCCCAGGGACACCTTCTGGCAGCGGCGGCGTGGGGAGTGGGCACGGCGATCTCCTCGGCCGTCGGGCTGCTCAGCGAGGCGAGCGCGTTGCAGTCGCGACCGGCGATCCAGGTGGCGCCGGTCGTGTTCGTGACTCAGACGGTCGTCCCGGTCGTGCTCGCGCCGCTGCTGCTCGGCGAGAGCTTCAGCGCCACCCCTTTCGGGGGCGTGCCACTGAGCTGCTCGCTCGCGCTGCTGGTCCTCGGCGCAGCCCTCCTCGCCCGCTCTCCCTTGCTGCTGGCCCTAATGGAGGGTGAGTCGGTCAGCCACGCGAGCGGCTCGACGCCGAGCCGCTCGGAGCCGAGCCAGGAGACGACCCGCTCCAGCCCCGCGACCGAGGCGGACGATCCGTCGATCGCCACGACCAGCACTTCGCCGGCTCGCGTGCCGCGCTGAGGCAGGGCCCCCGGGGCGCTCAAGCGCTGCGCGCCCTGCACGGGAGTCGCGCCGGCGGTGCGCGCCAGCACCAGCTGACCGACCGTCAGCCCGGTGCGTGGCTGCAGGAAGTAGAAGTGGTGACGCAGCCCCAGAGCGTGCGCCTGCGAGCGCAGCTTGCCGCGGGTACGCACCCAGCGCAGCAGGCGATTTGCCGGGCCCGACTTCGGGCAGCAGCTCGTCGTCGAGGGAGTGCAGCCTCGACGATCGTCGTGCGCGAAGGCACGCCGCCGTCGTCGGCGAACGAGGCGTGGATGCCACGGTCGGCCAGCTTCGCCGCCACGAGTGTCATCTCATCGGCGGGCGCGCGCACGATCAGGCCGACGTCGGGCTGGTCCGTGCTTGCACTTGAGTGAGCGGGTGGACGCGCAGCAGCGCGCTCGCCAATGCCTCGATCTCGTCGGTCGACATCGTCCACGCGCCGACGCTCAGCAGCAGCACAAACGGGGTGGCGAACGCGACCAGCCGCAACCGCCACAGGGGAATCGAGCGCACACGCCGCGGAGCGCCGAGCACCAGGTCGACCGCGGCGGACTCCTCGGGCGCCGCGGCATGAGTTGCCACCGTCGTCAGCCCGACCGCCGACTGTCCTTGGCCGTGTCGGGGCCTGCGACCGTCGCTCACCAGCAGCTCCTGCAGCGAGCCTTCCGCGGGCGCTCCCGTGCGGGCTGGGTCGCCGACCTCGGCGAAGCTCGCCCGCACGTGCTCGCGCAGCTCGTCGATGTTGTTGGCCAGCCGCAGCAGGTCGAGCGTCGCCATCGCGCGCGTGTTCAGGCGCGCGTGACCGACGGGCAGTCCGTAGGAGACGACCGGGAGTGCCCGCCGCCTTCGCCTCCAGGCAGGTGACGCCGCCGGTGGAGTGCACGAGCACGTCAGCCGCCGCCAGCAGCTGAGGCATCTTGTCGGTGAACCCGTACACCCTGCACACGCGGCTCCCGTCAGCGAACGTCGCTTCTCAGCTTCTCTGCCAGCTGCTCGTTGCGCCCCGCCAGGCAGACGATGCTGCTGACCTCTGCCATCTTCGCGAGCTCGCGTACGGCCCCCTCGATATCCCCCACCCCCCAGCCTCCGCCGGAGACGACCACCATGCGGCCCTGCTCGGGCAGACCCAGCGCGCGACGTGCCTGCAACGGGCAGCGGGGACCGAGGAAATCGGCCGATATCAACGGCCGCACCAGGCGTACGCTGCCCTGCCCGGCGATCCGCTCGACCGAGGACATCGACTCGCCATACATCACCAGATGCATGTCGATCCCGGGCTGGGCCCAGAAGAACAGGCCGGTGAGATCGGTGATCGTCGCCACCGTCGGGCAGTCCACCATTTTGGTGCGGCGCAGCCGCGCCAGCACGACCGTCACGGCCGGATAGGTGGACACGATCACGTCGGGCTTGTGCTCGGCGATCGCCGTGCCAGCGGGCGCGAGCCGAAAAGGCACAGCGTCCGGCGTGCCGAGCAAGCGGATCGGCGCCACATGCTCGAGCAGCCAGTAGACGAGCGTGTAGGTCCACGGCATGAAGCGCAACTGCACGCGATAGCCATCCTCGACCACTGGGCGCAGCACCCGCCCCATCGCGGCGAGCCCGTCGATGACTGTGACCTCCGCCTGCTCGGGCGAGCCCTCGATCTGATCGGCCAACGCTCGTGCGGCGGCGGCGTGACCCTCGCCCACGTCGGCGGAGAGGATCAGGACACGGCGTAGCCCAGGAACCCGGTTGTGGGTTTGCGGTAGCGGCTATCGTCGCACAGGGGAGTCGATCTGCCGACCGGCGGGCGCCGACTCGATGCGCGCGCGCAGGCATGCCCCCTGCCGGGCGCGACGGCTATCACAGAGTACCGGGCACGCCAGACAGTTGCAGGTCCGGTAGACGTAACAATGGGCGCATGCAGGCGACCACTCCCGGCACTCCGCGCCCCGTCAAGCCCGAGCCCGGCTCCTGGCTCAGACCGCGCGCCACGCGCGCGAAAGGCATCGACGACCGACCCGCGGGCACTTCGCGTGCGCTCGGCCTGCTCGGGCTGGTGGCGTGCTCACAAGCGTCTTCCTGATCGCAGCAGGCGCGGCGAGCAACCCGTCACTACGTCCCCGGCACGCAGCGGCGGCTGGCCGGGCTGGATGGCGGGCCCTTCGAGGGCCTCGGCCTCGGTATCACTCCGGCTGCTTTCAGACGCTCACGCTGATCATGTGCGCGAGCTATCTGCGGTGCTGCCGTCGCGCGCACGCTCTCTGGGTCTCCTCGCTGTGGGGGGATCATCGCCACGCATGTCGTGCTGCTGCTCGGCCCGCCGCTGATCTCCCAAGACGTGTTTGGCTACCTCGGCTTCGCCCGCATGGGTGCCCTGCATGGGCTTGACCCTTACACGCACGTCGCCGCCGAGGCGCCCACCGACCCGGTCTATCCCTTCATCGGCTGGCCCTTCCAGCACTCTCCCTACGGGCCGCTGTTCACGCTCGGGAGCTATGCAATTGCGCCGCTCGGGCTCGCCGGCGGATTGTGGGCGATGAAGGCGATAGCCGTAGCGGGAAGCCTCGTCGCAGTGGCGCTGACCGCGCGCGCGGCCGGCAAGCTCGGGCGCTCGCCACGCTTTGCCGCCGCCTTTGTAGGGCTGAACCCGGTGCTGCTCGTGCTGGCGGTCGGCGGCGCGCATAACGACATGCTCCTGCTCGCCTTCCTCGCCGCGGCGCTGGCGCTCACTGCCGGTGCGCCACGCCCCGCCTCCGCGCGCGCCGGCGGCTGCGCTGCGCGGCCGGGGGTCGGCGATCGAAGATCACCGCCGGGCTTGCCTCGCCGTTCCTCAAGCTCACCCCTCCTGCCTCTATGCGCGCCGCGCGTGGCGCGAGCGCTCGCACGTCCGCGGCCGCGCCTGGGCACTCGCTGTCTCGTCGGGCTGATCGGCTTTGGTCGCACGCGCTTGGCTTTATCAGTGCAGTCAGCGAACAACAGCAGCTGGTCGCCACCCATAGCGTCCCGCAGAGACCGCGCGCCTGCTCGGGCTTGCAGGCACCCGGGTTGGTGGCGGCACTGCTTCATCGCCGGATTCGTGGTCATCCTCTGCTACACGCTTTGGCGTACCCCGCGCGGAACCGACTGGCGCATAGCCGCCGGCTGGGCACGCTCGCGCTGCTGCTGTCTACCGCCTGGCTGTTGCCCTGGTATGCGATCTGGCCTCTGCCGCTAGCCGCCGTCAGTGGCGATCGGCGCCTGCGCGGCGCCACGCTGCTCTTCTGCACCTATGCGCTCCTGATCCACCTGCCGCTCGCCGACGCGCTGCTCAGCCCGCAGCGCGTCACCCGCCCCCGCGGAAAGAGCACTCCCCGGCGCTCGGCCGCTGAGACAGTCCATCTCCCCGGTCTCCAAGTCCCGGTCACGTCGCGCTCGATCTCCGTCGGCTGACGCATTCGGGCGCAGCCGGCGCAAGCGCGTCGCGTCCAGACGCCTGAACTTGAGGATCTCCAGGACATAAACCAAATAGACACTCGCGGCGGCCACAACCAGCAGGCCGAGCGCGACCATCACGAACGTCCAGCCCGTGCGGAGATGGCCGTGGTGGTCGCTATAGGGGACGAACCGCAAAGCCAGCGCGAGACCGGCGAGCATCAGCGTCCAGGCATATAGATAGGCGATCGTACGCCTGCTGGAGAAGCCGATTCGGGCCATCCGGTGGTGAAAGTGCTCACTGTCGGACTCATAGATCGGATGGCGGTACTTCAAGCGCTTGAGAACAACGAAAGTTGTGTCCAGGAACGGCACGGCCAGTAGGATCAGGGGCAGTACGAACGACACGACGGCTGTCGTCTTGACCGCCGCCTCGACGGTGATGACCCCCATCAACAGCCCCAGCAGGTTCGCCCCGCAGTCACCCATGAAGCTCGAGGCGGGAGGGAAGTTGAACAACAAAAAGCCGATCGCCGCCCCGGCCGCGATCGCCGCGAGCACGCCCGGCTGTTGGCGGGTGAGGTCAAAGGCGATCACCGCCATCGCGCCGGCGATAATCGCGCAGACTCCCGCGGCGAGACCGTCGACGCCATCGGAGAAGTTGACGACGTTCATCATGACCACGAGCCCGATCACGGTCAGCATCGGCCCGGCGTTCGTCACGCCCGCGTTCGGGAACGCCAGTTTGCCGGCGAACGGCAGCGTGATCGCCTTCACCGCCACGCCGAAGTGCACGACGATCACCGCCGCCAGCACCTGTCCGAGCAGCTTTACCGCGGGCGGGAGGTCGAAGCGGTCGTCGAGCGCGCCAACGAGCGTGATCAGCGCAGCGGCGATCAGCACGCCCGTCCACAGACGAGGCTCGCGGTTGACGCCGACGCCGTAGCCGCCCGGCAGCCAGATCAGGCCCGCGACGAGCACGCCGGCGAAGATCGCAAGGCCCCCGAGCAGCGGGGTGGGGCGATCGGACAGCCCGCGCTCGCGCGGCTCGTCGATCGCGCCGACCGCCCGCGCGATCCGCATCGTGACCGGGGTCAGCAGCGCGGTCACGGCCGCGGCGGACAGCAAGGCATAGAGCGCGTCGAGCTCGGTTGGGTTGCGCATTGAGCCGGAACAGCATCGCAGGGATCGACGGCGAGGACGAGCTACACGGGCGTGGCTGCGGCGAGACTCTCGTACAGCGGATAGCGCTCGACGATCGCGTTTACGCGCTCTGCGAGCTCGCCCGCGCGGGTCTCGTACTCGGGCGTCAGCGCGCTCGCGAGGATCTTGCCCACCTCGACGAAGTCACCCTCTTGCAGACCACGCGTGGCCAGCGCAGGCGTCCCGATCCGCAGGCCGGACGCCTCCATCGGCGGGCGCGGGTCGAACGGCACGGCGTTGCGGTTGACCGTGATGCCGATCTCGTGCAGACGGTCCTCAGCCCGCCTGCCGCTCAGCTCGGGCTGCGCCTCGCGCAGGTCGACCAGCACCAGATGCACATCGGTCCCGCCGGTGAGCACGTTGACGCCGTGGCCGGCTCCCAGCAGCTCTCGCGCGAGCGCCTGGGCGCCCGTGACGGTGCGGCGCTGACGCTCGGCGAACAGCTCGCTCGCGGCGATCCTCAACGCGACCGCCTTGGCCGCGATCACGTGCTCGAGCGGGCCGCCCTGCTGACCGGGGAAGACGGCCGAGTCGATCTTCTTCGCGTACTGCTCCTTGCACAGGATGATCCCGGCGCGCGGGCCACCCAGCGTCTTGTGGGTCGTGGTCGTCACCACGTCGGCGCCGTGCTCGAGCGGGCTCGGATGCAAACCCGCGGCAACCAAGCCCGCGAAGTGCGCCATGTCGACCACCAGCAAAGCGCCCACCTCGTCGGCGATCTCACGAAAGCGCGCGAAGTCGAGCTGGCGCGGATAGGCCGACCAACCGGCCAACAGCAGCTTCGGACGGCGCTCGCGCGCGATCCGCGCGACCTCGTCCATGTCGATCAGGCTGCTCTCGCGATCGACCTCGTACGCGGCGATGTCGTACAGCCGGCCGGACACGTTGATCTTCATGCCGTGCGTCAGATGGCCACCGTGCGCCAGCGACAGCCCCATGATCGTGTCGCCCGGCTGCAGCAGCGCGTGGTAGACGGCGGTGTTGGCCTGCGCGCCGGAGTGCGGCTGCACGTTCGCGTGCTCGGCCCCGAACAGCGCCTTGGCGCGATCGATCGCGAGCTGCTCTGAGACGTCCACCCACTCGCAGCCGCCGTAGTAGCGGCGACCCGGATAGCCCTCTGCGTACTTGTTCGTCAGGACCGACCCCTGGCATTCGAGCACCGCCCGCGGCACGAAGTTCTCTGAAGCGATCATCTCCAGCGTGTCCTGCTGGCGGCGAAGCTCGCCGTTCAACGCGTCGGCGACCTCTGGGTCCACCTCGGCGAGCGGGCGGTTGAAGTAATCGGGGCTCAGCTCGGACATCGCGCTCTCCTTGGACCGTGAGGACTGTGGTGCCCAGGCGCGCGGCGGCGGATTAGCTGGCCGCTTCCCGGTGGTCGCTTCCACCTCAGGGCGCCAGTCGCGGCAGCTGTCACGAGGCTAGCAGGGGGCGCCCGGGGGTGACCGCCGAGCGCGGTCGCCGCGGTCTCATTTGAGCGGCGGTTTCAAAGCCAGTCCTAGCTCGGCGTGTCCCACCGGCCCCTCCCGCACGATGCTCCATCGCCCCTCGCGCCCGTAATGGCGTAGGTCGAGGACCGTCGATGCTACGCCCGGAAGCCGACCGCCGTCGATCACCAGGTCCGCGCCTTCGCACAGCCTTGCGGGCACCTCGGCCAAACGCCTGGCATCGGGCTCCCCCGAGAGGTTGGCGCTCGACTGCATCACGGCTCCCCGCACCGCCCGCAGGACCCGCAAGCGCTCGGGTAGCAACGGCACGCGCAGACCCAGGGAGTCGGACCCCTCCCGATCCGGTCCGCCGGCGAGCGGAAAGCGCCTGCGAGGGTTGGGAAGCAGCAGCGTCAGTGGGCCGGGCAGCAGCTTGCGCATCGCGGCGCGCTCTGCCTCTCGCAGCTCAGGCAAGGCCTCGAGCGCGCTGTTCAGCGCGAAGAACATCACCGCCGCGGGACGATCCGCCGGTCGTCCCTTCAGCTCATAGAGACGTTCTACCGCCGTGTGACTCTCCGGATCGCAGCCGAGGCCGTAGACGGTGTCCGTCGGGAACACCGCCACGCCTCCCTCGACAAGACACCGCTCCAAGCTGAGCGCTTCCTCGAAAGTCGGCGTTCCCGAGGTCACCGCTCCCCCACCACCACGCGCTCGATGCCGGCAAGGTCGCGCTCGGCCCGCACCGTGGGGAAGTCAGCCTCACGTATCAGCCCGGCTACCGCCTCCGCATGGCCGGCGCCGACCTCGATCGCGACGAGGCGCACGCGCGCGCGATCGGCCAGCTGTGCGAGCAGCCCCCGGATCGCCGCCAGCCCATCCTCCCCCGCGAACAGCGCACCGGAGGGCTCGTGGCGAAGGATCTCGGGCGCGAGCTGCGCGCGCTCGGCCTCGGCGACATAGGGCGGGTTGGAGAGCACCGCCTCGAATCCGTCATTCACGCCCGTGAGCAGATCGGCGTGCAGCCAGCGGACCTCCAGCCCGAGGCGCAGTCCGTTGGACCGGGCCACGTCGAGCGCATCTGCACTCACGTCGCTGCCGGCCACTTGTAGGTCGGGGCGCTCGTCCTTCAGCGCCAGCGCCACCGCGCCGCTGCCAGTGCCCACGTCGAGCACGCGCGCCCCGCGTGGCAAGGTCAACCCGATCTCGACCAGCAGCTCCGTCTCCGGGCGGGGCACCAGCACGCGGGGATCGACCTGCAGGTCGATCCGGCGAAAGCCGCGACTCCCCACGATGTATGCGACCGGCTCGCGTTCGACCGAGCGGCGGCGCACCGCGTTCTGAAACGCGCGCACCGCCTCCCCCCGTACCGGCAGCTCGCGATCGACCAGCAGCCGTGCGCGCTCGACTCCGAGCACGTGCGCGAGCAGCACTTCGGCGTCCAGCCGCGGCGTTTCGCACCCGGCCGCGCCGATCGCGGTGATCGCGCCGTCGAGCGCGTCACGCGTAGAGACACCCGAGCCGATCACGCCGCCAAACCGATCGCGCTTGCCGGTTCGGTCACGCCGCCGGTCTACCGGTGCCCTCTGAGTGCGCCTCCAGGCGCCGGCGCTTCTCGTCCGCCTGCAGCGCGGCGGTGAGCTCGTCCAGGGCCCCTTCGAGCACCTGGTCGAGGTTGTGCACGGTCAGCTTGATCCGATGGTCGGTCACGCGCCGCTCGCCGTAGTTGTAGGTGCGGATCTTCTCCGCCCGGTCGCCCGTGCCGACCTGCGAGCGGCGGTCGGCGGCGAGCTCGGCCTGCTGCTCGGCCAGAGCCCGCTCGTAGATCCGCGCGCGCAGCACGCGCAGCGCCTTCTCGCGGTTCTGCAACTGAGACTTCTCGTCCTGCATCGAGACCACGATCCCCGACGGCTTGTGCGTGATGCGCACGGCCGAGTCGGTCGTGTTGACCGACTGCCCGCCCGGGCCGGAGGAGCGGTAAACGTCGATCTGCAGGTCGTTCAGGTCGATCTGCACGTCGACCTCCTCGGCCTCCGGCAGCACCGCCACGGTCGCGGTCGAGGTGTGGACTCGTCCCTGGGACTCGGTCTGTGGCACGCGCTGCACGCGGTGGGTGCCGCCCTCGAACTTGAACACCGAGTACGCGCCGTCGCCCTTCACCGCGAACGTGAACTTGCCCTCGCCGATGTCCATCGGCTCGGCCTGCCAGCCGCGGCGTTCTGAGTACTTGCTCAGCATCCGGTACAGATCCCCGGCCCACAGCCCGGCCTCGTCGCCGCCCGCGCCCCCCTGGATCTCGACGATCACGCTCTTCTCGTCGTTCGGGTCGCTCTCCACCATCGCCATGCGGATCTCCTCCTCGAGTTCCTCGATCCGCTCACGGGCGCTGCTCAGCAACTCGCGCAGCTCGGGGTCCTCGCCGCTCTCTGCCAGCAGCTCTTCCGCACCCGCGGCGTCGTCGCGCGCGTGGCGCCACTCCACCCCGAGCTTGGCCGCCGACTCGAGCCGGCTGTAGGCCCTGCCGACCTCGGCGTAGCGTTCCCTGTCGCCGATCACCTGCGGGTCGGTCATCTGCTCGCCGAGCTCGGCGAAACGGGCCTCTATCTGTGCGATCAGATCCTCGATCATCGAGGCTGAGTGTAGGTGCTGGAGCAGCCCTCCTTCGCGTCAGCCCGCCGGCAGGCTCAGCGCGAAGCTTGCGCCCAAGGCTGCGGGCAGGCAGCTGATCTCACCGCCGGCTGCCCGAGCGAGCCTGCGCGCCAGCGGGAGGCCGAGCCCCGCGCCCGAGCCACCGCCGTTCGCGCCAGCGCTGATGCCCGGCTCGAAGATCTGCTCGCGGATCGCCGAGTCGACTCCCGGTCCGTCGTCGCGGATCTCGAAGACGACTTGGTTTGTCTCGGTACGGATCGCTACCTCCACACGATTGCGGGCGAAGCGCACGGCGTTCTCGATGACCGGCGTGAGCGTGCGCTCGATCAGGTCCGCCTCGGCCGCGACCCGCACCGCGGACGCCGGGCTTCTGACCTCGAGCGCGATGCCGCGATCGATCGCCGCGCCGCGCCCATTCTGCGCGGCTCGTTCAGCCACCGTGCGCGCGTCAGCGAAGCGGGTGGCGCCCGCCGCGCCTGCTCTGGCGCTGTCAAGCAGAGCCTCGAGGGCCCGGCCAAGGCTCTCCGCTGAGGCGCGAATCGACTCGAGCGCCCGGCGATAGCGCTCCGGCGTGCACTCGCCGGCCGATCTCCGATCAGGTGGATCGAGCTCTGCTTCGGCGAGGATCTTTGCCAGCGGAGTTCGCAACTCGTGCGAGATCTCGGCTGTGAAGCGCTGCTCGCGCTTGAGGCTTTGCGACAGACGGTCGAGCAGACGATCGAAAGTCGCCGCCAGCTCGGTCAGCTCGTCGTGCGGCTCTCCGGCAAGGAAGCGCCGAGAGAGATCGTGCTCTCCCCAATCGGCCGCGACCGCGGTCATGCGTGCGACCGGGGCCAGAGCACGGCGAATCACCCACGTCGATGCCGCCGCGATACCCAGCACGGTGAGTGCCCCGAGGATCAGCGAGCCAATCAGGGCGGCTTTGGCGCTGCTCTCATACGGACGCAAAGACGCGCTCACGACCATCGTCCCAAGGCGTCGCGAGCTTTGAGCTACCGGCACCGCATACAGCCGCAGGTCGCTGTGCTCGACGGTCACCAGACGCGGCGCTCTGGGAACCGTGGCAAGCACCGCCTGTGTGGTGACAGGGTCAGAGACCGGGGCCTCGAGTGTCCGAGCGTCCGCGAAGATCCAAGTCTGAGCGTCGGGCGTGGCCCGGTCGGGAGCCTCTGGGACCTTCAGCCGACCGTCCAGGACGCTTACCGTGCGCAGCTGGGCAGCAGCCCGGTCGCGTAGGAGGTTGTCCACGTCGCCGCGCAGCCTTGCGTCCAGGACGAGGTTGAACGCCCCGACCAAGACGCTTACGGCAAGCAGGGAGCCGGCGAGGGTGCTCAGCAGAAGCCGCGTGCGCAACCCGGTGAATCGTGGGCGCCTCATGTCAAGCGGTAGCCGACACCGTGAACGGTGACGATCTTGGGAGCCTCGGGGAGGCTCTTGAGCTTCTTGCGAAGCCGCGCCAGGTAGACGTCGAGCGTGTTGTCGTGCACTACCGCGCCGTCGGGCCACGCCGCCCGTACGAGCTCGCGCCTATCGAGGGTGCCACCGGGACGCCCGGCGAGAGCGGCCATCAGGCGAAACTCGGTTGGTGTCAATGAGATCGTCTGCTCCGCCGCGTGGATCTCGTGGGTCGTGGGGTCCAGCAGCAGACCCGCCGCTTGGAACGTCTGCGTGGCGCCCGCACGCTTGAGCAGCGCGCGCAGGCGAGCCGCGACCTCGGCGATGTTGAAGGGCTTGACGACGTAATCGTCGCCACCCGCCGCGAATCCAGACAGCCGGTCGCTCATCGCGTCGCGGGCCGTGAGGAATAGGACAGGCGCGTGCACTCCGCGGGCACGTAGCGCCTGACAGAGATCGCGCCCGTCCGAGTCCGGGAGCCCGACGTCGATGATCAGGGCGTCGGGTGGGCCCTCTTTGACTCGCTGCATCGTCTCGGCTCCCGTTCTCACGCCCGCGACGGCAAATCCCTCCTCCTCGAGGCCGCGGGCAAGCAGCCCGCGAAGCTCGCGGTCGTCCTCGACGAGCAAGATCCGCAACCCCGCCACAGCTGAAGTATGCGCCACGATGCCTGCTCTCACTGCTCGCGCAGGATCTCCCCGAGCGCCAAGCGCCGTAGCCCGCGGCTGGCCAGGGCTGTGGCTGTGAGCGTTGCCAAGATCGCTGCTGCGGCCAGGCCGGCGAGGAACCCCCACGGGACCGAAAGGGCGTCCGGCGGTGGGTCGAACACGTGCTGCAGGATGGCAACCAGCATCTCCGAGAGCAGCCACCCGAGCCCGACCGCGAGCGCCATGCCGACGCTCAGCACGATCGCGGCCTCGCTCCAGAGAAAGGCCGAGATCTGGCGCATGGGCGCGCCGATGGCGGCCATCGTGGCGAACTCCTGGCGACGCTCGGCGATCCCCAACGCCACGAACAGAGCCATCGCCGCGGCCGCGAGGACGATCGCGAAGGCCTCCTCGATGTGGCTGATTCCGGCCAGGTCGACAGTGGTGATCGAGCTCGCCGTTCTCGCCGACTGATCGGTGATGTTCTCGACCCTCGCCCCGGAGGGATGGCTGACGGCCGCGATCCGCCGCGCGACGGCAGGTGGGTCGCCATTCACCTTGGCGAAGATCACGTTGGGACCGCCGGCATGCGTGACCGAGTCCAGGTAGCTCAGGTTGGCCACCATGAAGGAGTCCTTCGGCGCCGACGGGAACTCCTGCACGATCCCTGCGACATGGAACGGCACAACCTGGAAGCGGCCCGTTCGCTGGTCGAGCACGCGTAGTCGCAGGAGGTCTCCGTTCTTGAGCGAGAAGTCGGCGATCGTCTCTTTGCTGACCACGATCCCGTCGGGAGTTGAGCGCAGTCGGTCGAGCACTTGTCGCGCGGTCGCATGCAAAAAGTAGGAATCACGCAGGGAGGTGGCCTTCCCGAAGGACGAAGCGTCGATCCCATAGGTGTCCTGGAGGTCCGGACCGACGTAGGCATATGAATGCTCAACGCCGGTCGTGGCCGCGACGCCGGGGACGGCTGCGATTTGCCGAGCGAGGTTGCGCCGAGCGGCTACCCCCGGTGGCGCCGTGGCGGTGACGTCCGCTCCGAGCGTCAACTGGGCGTCCACCTTGGACTGCTGGTCATATGTCGAGGAGAAGATCCCGAGATTGACCCCGAAGGCGAGCAACAACCCGACGACGAGGAGGCCGCGGTTGATGGCCGCGCTCCTGCGTCCGGCGCTGGCGAGGAGAAACCCGCGGGGGGAACGCGCCCGAGCGCCCACCACCCGGTCAGCCAGCCATGTCAGGGCGCGGCCGCGAAGTCGCACCAGCAGCAGGGTCGCCCCGATCCACAGCAGCGCCGGGGCAAAGAACATGTACACCGACAGCGACAGGGTCGGGTTGGAGTCGGGGTTGACCACCGCCGAGAAGCCCGTGCTCGCCGTCAACCAGTAGATCAGCCCGCTGATCGCGAGCGCCAGGAGGTCGAGATACAGGCGCTGCCACAGAGGCTTTCCCTCTCGGCGTGTGCCTCGGCGCCCGGCGGCCACGCTCGCGCGCAGCGAGGACAGGCTCGCCCCGATGCGAGCCGCACCGGCGCCGGCGACGGCCAAAGCGACGCACACCGCGCCGGTGACCAGGACGCGTCCGAGCGTCGCGTGGGGCCCCCCGCTGACCAGCAGCGAAACGGCGCCGAAGGCGCCGGCGGCGCCGGCCAAGCCGGCCAGCGCCCCCAGGATCGCGCTCTCGGCGCCGGCCAGGGCGAGAAGATCACGGCGACGGGCCCCGCGGGCGCGCAGCAGGGCCAGGTCGCGGCGCTCGCGCTCGACCGTGCCCAGCGCCGCCAGGTAAGCGAGCCCGAGCGCGATCAGCGCCCCCGGCACAGCGAGCATGATGTACAGCGTCTGGGCGTAGAGTGCGTCGCCGGCCGCGGTGTTCAGCGATTCCGAGAGGTTGTCCACGAACTGCACCTGCCCGGGCAGGTTGCGCTCGATGCGGTTGCGTGTCGCGGTCGCCTTCCTCAGCGCCGTGCTGGGACTGCCGCCGCTGAGAGCCTTTGGATCCAGTTGGGCATGGACCTGCCATTGCACGCCCGTCTGGGCGCCGGGCTGGGTGCTGGCGCCCGGATTGGCGGCGTTGATCGCGGGCAGATCGCGAGCGAGCGTGAACGCAAACGTGTCCAGGGGCAAGATCGCGACGTTCGCCGGCGGTTGGGCGGGCGCCGGACCAAGCTGGGGGTTGAGTGGCTGAAAGAGCTGCTCAGGCGCCGCGACGAGCGCGACACCGGATACCGGGAAGGACCGCGTCCGCCCCCGCGAGGAGGTCTGTAGCGTGACTCGATCGCCGATCTGCGCCTGCAGCGTCGCCGCCAGCTGCTGGTCCAGGACGACCCCGCCAGGCTCGAGCGAGCCCTGCAGAAGCCGGAACGTGTGGATATTGCGCTGGTAGTCGGGCGCGACCGCCAGAACCGCTCCCGCACCGGCGCTGGTCGATCCGGCCGGTCCGCGATGCGTGGCTCCGGCGAAAGGAGCCGTCGCGGTCGCCGAGGCCTGGAGCACGCCGGGCTGTCCGGCGACGCCCGTGGCAACCTTACGAGCCTGCTCGTATGAGGACACCGGTCCCTGCAGGTCCAGCGGCACGCCGCGAACCGAGCTGCCCGCGACCGTGCGCAGGGAGTTGCCCACGAACAGCAGCATGCCTCCCAGCAGCGCCACCGCCGCCGCGAGCACGAGCGCTCGGATCAGCGAGCGCCCCGGCGCCCGCGCCAAGCCGGCGAGCGCGAGTCGCAGCGACGTCATCATGACCGCACCGCCGAGACGAGCAAGCCGTCGTTAAGCTCGACGACCCGGGCCATGCGAGCGGCGACGTCGACATCGTGAGTAGCGGTGACCAGGGCGAAGGAAAGCTCGACCTGCAGTGTCTCGATGAGATCTAGGACCCTGGTCGCGGTATCGGAATCCAGGTGGCCTGTGGGCTCATCGCAGAGCAGCAGCTCAGGGCGCTGAGCGAGTGCGCGCGCGATCGCCACACGCTGGGCCTCCCCACCGGAGAGCTCCGCTGGAAGGGCGTCGAGCTTGGCTTTGAGCCCCACCAGCTCGAGCAGCTCCTCGGGCGGATAGTCGGGGCGTCCGTCGGATCGGTTGGCCGTCAGCGCCGTCGTGGCGTGGCTGGCAAAGGCGACGTTCTCATAAGCCGTGAAGTGCGGGAGCAGATTTGAGCCCTGAAAGATGTAAGCGATCCCCTGCGCCCTGGCCTGGCCTCGCGCCGCCGCGTCCACGCCGGAGAGCTCCCGCCCCTTCCAGGTCACGCGACCCTCGTTAGCCACGACCAGGCCGCCGAGCGCGTGCAGCAGGGTGGTCTTGCCCGAGCCGGAACGCCCCCAGAGCGCCACGCGCTCTGAGGCGTCGATATCGAGGTCGACGGCGCGCAGCGCATGAACGCGCGCGTCGCCCTCTCCGTAGAAGACGCTGACGCCCATGGCAGCCGATCAGCCGACCGGTCTTTCGGCTCGCCATGACGCTCACCGAGCGACCTGCCCGTCGCGCAGCTCGATGACACGCTCGGCGGCGCCCGCGACCTGCTCTGAGTGAGTGACGATGACCACGGTGCTCCCGTACTCGGTGCGCACCCTCTCGAGCGCCTCGAGCACGATCCGCTCGTTGCCCTGGTCAAGCTCGCCCGTAGGCTCGTCGGCCAGCACGAGCCGTGCCCCGCGCGCGGCGGCGGCGGCGATCGCCACGCGCTGCTGCTCGCCTCCGGACAAGGCCGACGCTCGGTGGGCGCCGCGCTTGGCCAGACCGAATGAAGCCAGCGCCGCATCCGCGGCGTCGGCGGCGTTCCCCTGTCCGGCTAGACGCAGGGAGACGGCGACGTTCTCGTGAGCCGAGAGCGCGGGCCAGAGATTGTCGCTTTGAAAGACGATCGCCAGATCGTGGGCGCGATAAGCGGCCAGCTGGGCCTCGTCCAGGCGTCCCAGCGAGTTTCCCCAGACGCGTATCTCTCCGGCCGAAGGCTCCTCCAGACCCGCCGCCAAGGCCAGCAGCGTGCTCTTGCCACAGCCCGACGGCCCGAGGATCGCCACGAGCTCTCCCGCCTCGATCCGCAGGTCGAGGCCTCGCAAGGCCACCGTCTCCACGGGCCGCTACGGAAGATCTTGAATACGTCATGACACTCCAGTGCGCCCCAATGAACGGCCTCGGTCGCGGCTTGTGGCTCGACGTAGAGGCTTTTTAGCCCCACCGGTAGCTCGCGATCATCTTCTTGTAAGCGTCGACGTTGTCTACGCCTGTGGGCGTGCCGAGGTCGATGGTCGCCACCTGACCGCCGTGATCGAGCTCGTAGCGGTCGACCGTCAAAGTCACGCTCTTGCCCGTCACCGGGTTGGGCGCGCTCCGGGTGGTGTAGGTGAGCTTCACCGCCGGGCGGCCCGCGAGGACGATTGCCTGAGCGGCGCCGGGGACCAGCGTCGGATCGGAGCGCTCGAGCGTCGCCAACCGCGCTTGGGCGGCGGTCGTAGTCGGGACCGGCCCGGCCGCGACGGCGATCCGCACCAGGTTGTTCTTGTCCTTGAAGGTGACGCCGTCCCTGGTTTGCTTGACGGTCCAGCCCTCGGGATAGACCATCCGAAACCGCGGCGAAGCGTTGTGATAAGTCAGGAAGTTCTGGTTGTCCGGGATGTCGCCGGTCGCGGCTGATCTGGCATCCGCGGCCAGCGCGCCGGTAGTAGCCTGGGTAAGGCTGGCCGACGGGGCTCCGGATGTCGCGGACGGGGGGCCCGTCGCCGACTTGGAGGAGCTGCCACCGCATGCGGCCAGCAAGCCACAAGCAGTCACCGCACCCAGCCAACACCCGGTCTTTGAGATCTGCATCGCCTCGTCATCTTGGCGGCGGGGAGATGAAAATCTCCTGAGCGCAAGATGAGGTCCCGTCTACTCTGAAGGCCTCAGGTCTACGCCACGACCTCCACGCCCATCAGATCGGCGGCGGTCAGATCGCCCGGCTTCTCCAGCGCAAGCACCGCCTCCAACGCCGCGATCGCAACCGCGAGCTGATCCAGGTCGGGCTCGCGCGTGGTCAGCAGCTGAAGCTTCAACCCCGGCCACATCACCGCCTGCACCCACCGCCTGCGGCGGTTGCGCCCGGCGAACTTGATCAGCTCGAAGGAGATCCCCGCGATCAGCGGCACGCCGAGGATGCGCGTCGCCACCAGCCAGTACCACGCGGGCAGCCCGATCGGCGCGAACACGAAGATCGCGACGATCATCACCACCAGCAGGAAGCTCGTGCCACAGCGGGGATGCAGGCGTGAGAAGCGCTTGCAGTTGGCGGGCGTCAGCGGCAGGCCGGCCTCGAAACAGGAGATCGTCTTGTGCTCGGCGCCGTGATACTCGAACACGCGCCGCAGGTCGCGCAGCCGCGAGAGCAACAGCATGTAGCCGAGGAAGATGCCCGTCCGCACCACACCCTCGACCAGCCAGAACAGCACCGAAGAGCCCAGCTGACCCTTGATCAGGCTCGTCAGCCCGACGGGAATCAGGAAGAACAGGACGATCGCGAACAGCATCGCCACCACGACCGTCCCGGCCCAGACTCCACGCGGGATCTCCTGGCCTCCCTGCTGAAGATCACCGTCCTCGTCGCCGCCCGCCTCAGGCTCGCCGCCATCTGACTCCTCGGGCGGCAGCTGCGCGTTCGCGGAGATCTCCAGGGCGCGAAAGCCGATCATCAGCGACCCGCCCAGCGCGACTACTCCACGCACGATCGGCAGGCGCAGCCAGCGGTGGCGGCTGAGCGCGGAGGTCAGCGCGAAGGTGCTCACCTCGATCTCGCCCAGCGCCGCCTCCTCGGGCGAGCGCTCGCCCTCTCCGAGCTGCTCACCGGTCGGCTTGCGCACCGCCACCGCCCAGTTGGAGACGCCGCGCATCATCACGCCCTCCAGCACCGCCTGCCCCCCTACGGGCGCATCGCGCTGAGCGTTCAGCTCACCGACGCCGTCGGCTTCGATCGCTGCCATCCCGCCCACGGAATCGACCTGCACGCCGGGTGACGGCGTCTCTCTCTTCGCCGGCTCCACTGGCGTCGGTTGTGAACCGGCGGCCAGGAGCGAGTGCATTACGTTACTTGGAGGCCCGAGTCTGCGCGGAATGCAGGCGACCCTTGGCCACCCTGCGCTGGAAGCGCTCGACGCGCCCACCGGTGTCCATCAACTTCTGGCGCCCGGTGTAGAACGGATGGCAGTTGGAGCAGACCTCGACGTGCAGCTCGTCGCGCGTCGCGCGCGTCACGAACTCGTTGCCACAGGTGCAGCGCACATGCGCCGCTGCATAGTTTGGATGGATCTTCGCCTTCATCGTCCGTTCATTCTAGCGGTGATGGAGGGCAAGGCAGGTGTCGCGGTCGGCGCCGGCTGTGAGCACGTCGTCGTGAGCAGCGCGGTGCGCCGAACCACACGGCCCCTGACGTTCAGCCAGTGGAAGCGCACAACCGCGCGATAGACCGCGGGAAAGGACAGGTCGGTGACCTGCTTTACGTATTTGTAGATCATCACTCCCTGATTCGACGCGCGCCATACCCCCAACCCTGGGGCGGTAACGAGGTGAAAGCCGGTTTCGCCGGACAGCCGCTCCTGCAGGTCGATCCGCATCTCCATGCGCGCGGGGGCGCCTGCCATCGCCGTCATTTCGCCGGAGAACGTGGCCGCACGTTCCCCCTGTTCGCCGCTCGTAGCGCATTGTTCGAGCAGCGCCGAGGCGCTCGGCACGTTCCCCCCGTGCCGAGCCGCCCCGTCTGGCCACCGCCCCCGGCGATGGTCCCCCCCAGCGCGACAGGCGCCTGCGCCAGACACATGAGCGTCAGCGCGCAGCCCGCCGACACGGCGACGCGCCTGACCGTCGCCGGCCGGCGCAAAGAAGCTGCTCTGAGGGAAATCGTCATCTTCATTACAGCCCTCTAACACGCGCCATCCGCGCATGTTTCGCCCGCAACGCCTCAGAGAATTTGGTACAGCGGGCCGTCGCCACCCTCGGGGGTGGTGAGCCTGCCGCCCTTGGCGGTGATCGCCCCGCACTGCACGCAGTTGGTGTAGTTGACGATCACGTCCACGTCACCGGTCTCGGGCGCGTCCTCGGGGATCTCATACACGCCCGGCCGGGCACATCCACCGCCACGTCTCGGCGACCTCACGGGGCACGTGCTTCTGCACGCGGATGTGGTTGGGCGCGTCGTCGCGGGTGGCGTTGCCGGTGATGAACACCGAGGAGAGCTTGTCGAAGGTGTATTTGCCGTCGGGCTTCGGATAGCGATCCTTCGTGTCGCCGACGAACATCGGCTCGGCGTCGTCGCGGTGCCAAACCTGGCGGCCCGGCGGAACCTTGCCCTTCGACATGATCGACGGGCCCGCGAGCAGGCTGCCGACGAGGAAGCCCTTTTGGAACGCTTGGCGCGTGTTGCGCACTTGATAGAGCTCTTTGCCGATCGTGGACTGCTCGACCGCCTCCTCGTAGTCGGACAGGTCGCTGCTACCGCGCTTGAGCGCCGCGTAGATCGACTCGGCCGCCAGCATCCCCGACCGGATGCAGTGGTGGATGCCCTTCAGCGCCGCCGTGTCGACCATCCCACCTCCGTCGCCGACGATCACCGCGCCGGGCATCGACAGCTTCGGCATCGACCAGTAGCCGCCGCCGGGGAGCGCCTTGGCGCCCCAGGCGACCCGCTCGCCCCCCTCGAGGATGTCTTTGACGAGCGGATGCGTCTTGAAAGTCTGCAGCAGGTCGTGCGCCGAGGTCGTCGCGTCGCGGTAGTTGAGGTCGACGACGAACCCGATCGAGACGAGGTCCTCGCCCGTCTTCTCGTCCTTCATCGGGTACATCCACGTGCCTCCGAGCTGTCCGTACTTGGCCGCGACCTTCAGCGGCCACGGCTGCACGAACGTGTGGATCACCCGGTCGAGTGGCTTCTTGACCTTCCACACCTCCTTCACGCCGAGCTCCCATACCTGCGGCTCGCGGTTCTCGGCGAGGTCGAACTCTTTGATCGCGGCGCCCGTGAGATGGCCCCAACAGCCCTCGGCGAGAACTGTCGCCTGTGCCTTGATGTCGGTGCCGGGCTCGAAGTTGCCGAGCGGCTCACCGTCCTTGCCGCGGCCCTTGTCGCCGGAGCGCACGCCCACGACCTTGCCATTCTCGACGATCAGCTGCGTCGCCGAGGTCTCGGTCAGGACGTAGGCGCCACCCTCCTCGGCCTGGCGCTGCTGGAAGCGAGCGAGCGCGGAGACCGAGATCACCTCGTTGCCGTGGTTCTTGAAGTTCGGCACCGCCGGGATCGGGACCGGGAGCTTGGTCTTCGGGCCGGTGAGCATGTACACCGACTCCTTCTTGACCTCGCCGAACGCGAAGCCCTCCTCGCGCCACTGCTCTCGGGTCATGTCGGGAAACAGCTCTTGCAGTGGGCCCGGGCGCATGACCGCACCGGACAGGTTGTGCCCGCCGCAGGTCTTCGCCTTCTCGACTACCGCGACCGGCACTTCGCCCAGGCGCTCCATCGTCTCCGGGTCGTCCGCCAGCAGCTGCAGCAGACGGTTGGCGCACGCCAGCCCGGCCGTGCCGCCGCCGACGATCGCCACGCCGACCTCGATCAGCTCGTCCTCCGGGTCGAGGCCGCGCTTGACGAACTCCTTCTGCGAGTCCACCGGCGGCGGGTAGGCCGCCGGGAGACCGGGCCGCCCGCTCCCCGCGACGGGGGGTTATGAGAGCCGTTGTGAGATGACATTTCGCTTCACGCTCCTCGTGTCTCGTTCGCGCTTGCGCATCCGCTCCACCTGGCGTCCTCGACCTCTCAGCTCGCCTTCTTCGCCTTCACGGCCTCTGTCAACTTCGGCAGGATCTTGTTCAGATCGCCCACGATGCCGAGATCGGAGAATTCGAAGATCGGCGCGTTGGCATCCTTGTTGATCGCGACGATGTTCTCCGAGGCCTGCATCCCGACCTTGTGCTGGATCGCGCCGGAGATGCCCGCCGCGAGGTACAGCTTCGGCGCGACCGTCTTGCCGGTCTGGCCGATCTGGGCCGCGTACGGATACCAGCCGGCGTCGACCACCGCGCGGGTGGCGGCGACGGCGCTGTTGCCACCGAACGCGCCGGCCAGGTCCTCGGCGAGCTGGAAGCCCTCTGCCTTGCCGAGGCCGCGACCGCCGGCGATCAGGATGCTCGCGCCCTCGATATCGACGTCGGCGCCGCGCTGTTCGCCGCGGGTCACCATTGTGGCCTGCTGCGCCTGCGGGCTCAGCTCGAAGGAGAGCTGCTCTACCGGAGCGGCGCCCGCGCCGGTCTCCTTGATCTCGAACGCGTTCAGGCGACCGATGATGATGCCGACCTGGGAGCGATATTTGATCTCCGAGATCGCCGAGTCGCCGAGGATCGGGCGCTCGGCGATCAGCTCGCCGCCCTCGGCGCGGACCGCGGTGATCTCCATCGCCACGCCCGCGCCGAGCCGCGCGGCGAGGCCGGCGCCGATCTCGAAGCCGAGCAGGCCACCGCCGAACAGCGCGTACTTGTAGCCGCCGTCTGAGATCGCCCTGGCCATCGCGTCGACCAGCGGCTGAGCCAGGCCCTCGGGGCCCTCGGCGACGAGCACCTTCTTGGCGCCGTAGTTGCCGAGCGACGCGGCCAGATCCTGCGGCACGCTCTCGCCGAGCAGAAGCACGTGCGCCTCGCCGCCGAGCTCGGCGGCGAGCTTTGCGCCCTCGGAGACGGCGCCGAGCGAGTTCTTGTTGATCGCGCCGTTGTAATGCAGCGCGTAGACCAGGATGTTCGCCATCTAGATCAGCTTCCTCTCGTCGAGCCATGCGACGATCTGCTCGACCGTCTCGTTGGTGTCCTCGTCCTCGATGATCTGCCCGGCCGCCTTCGCCGGGGGCGCCTTGGCGGCGACCCACTGGGCGGCGGAGTTATCGCCGCCGACCTTCGACGCGTCGATCTGCACGTCGCCAGCGGTGACCGTGTCGAGCGGCTTCTTCTTGGCGCCCATGATCGCCTTCAGCGACGGGTAGCGCGGCTCGTTGATCGCGTCGCCGACGGAGATCACGGCCGGCAGCTTGATCTGGACCGTGTCGTAGCCGTACTCGGCCTGGCGCTCGCAGCGCAGCGCGTCGGGCTCGACGTCCATCTTGATCACCTGCGTCAGCGACGGCATGCCCAGGTGCTCGGCCACGACCGCGCCGATCGTGTAGCACTCGCCGTCGTCGGACTGCTGGCCGAGCAGCACGAGGTCGGGGCTCTCCCGCTCGAGCGTCTTCGCGAGCGCGTAGCCGGTCGCCGCCACGTCAGAGCCGGCCACGGCCGGATCGGACAGGTGGACCGAGCGGTCGGCGCCGAGCGAGACCGCCTTGTGCAGAGCGCGCACAGCGCTGTCGGGGCCCATCGTCACAGCGACGATCTCCTCGACCGGCACGGCGCCGCCCTCTTTGATCTGCATCGCAGCCTCGATGGCGTGCGTGTCATACGGGTTGAGGTTCTTCTCCCCGCTGCGGTCCATACGCCCCGTCGAAGAGTCGATCCTCTTCTCGACGGCGGCATCCGGGACCTCCTTCACCAGGACGCATATCTTCATTCTCAGGCTACTCCTTAAGGTCTGTTGAGGGACATCCTACCCGGTTTGTTGACTGACAAGTCAATCGGGCGAATGGCCTACGATGCGTATTCAGCACATCGTCATGCACGGATGCGCGGATGAAGTCGACGATCGCCTGGGTCGGCGCGCCGGGCGTGAACACCTCGGCCACGCCCAGCTCCTTCAGCTCGGGGATGTCCTCCGCGGGGATCGTCCCGCCGACCGTGACGACCACGTCATCGACGCCCTGCTCGCGCAGCAGCGCGACCACGCGCGGCACGAGCGTCATGTGCGCGCCCGACAGGATCGACAGGCCGACCGCGTCGGCGTCCTCCTGGATGACGGTCTCCACGATCTGCTCGGGCGTCTGGTGCAGGCCGGTGTAGATCACCTCCATCCCCGCGTCGCGCAGCGCCCGCGCGATGATCTTCGCGCCGCGGTCGTGGCCGTCGAGGCCGGGCTTGGCCACGACGACGCGAATCTTGCTGTGGGCAGTTGAAGAGGACATCGAGCCGGGCTCTAGCGACGTGCGCGCCGGCGGATGGGGCCGGGACGTGTCGGGCGAGACGCGCGGATTGTAGAGCCCTGCGGTCCGCACGCGCTCCCACGTGCTCTCTGACGACCGACCCCAGCCCGCCCAGCGCGGCCGCGGCGCCCAGCGCGGCGAGCATCTTCAGACGCGCGCCGAGACGGTCCAGGCGCAGCACCTCCCAGCCCTCGTCCGCGCGCGATCCGGGCGAGATCCTGGTCGGGGTTGACGACTACCGGGTGTCCGACGGCGCGCAGCATCGGCAGGTCGGACTCCGAGTCCGAGTAGGCGTAGGAGGCGTCCAGGTCGATGCGCTCGCGCTCGGCCACCTCGCGCATCGAGATGACCTTGCCGTCGCGGTAGTTGAAGGGCCCCGCGGCGCGGCCGGTGTAGCGGCCGTCGACGATCTCAGAGCGCGAGCCGAGACCGCCGTCGAAGGCGAGCACGTGCGCGAGCAGATCCGCCATCTCCTGCGAGGCGGCCGTCAGGATGTACACGAGCCGGCCCGCGTCCTGATGCTGCGTAGGCGCGCGCGAGCATCTGCGGGTACAGCCGCGGCAGCACGCCGGCGAGCACCCGCGGGGACAGCCGCTGCAGGTCGCGCACGCGCACGCCGGCGATCATCTCCCCGACGCGCTTGCGCACCTCGTCGGCGCGATCGTCGGTCGAGCCGCGCAGGCGGAAGCGCAGGTTTTCAAAGACGTCGCGCGCCAGGCGACCGCGCGAGATCATCCCGGTCTCGTACGCGGCCCGGGCGAAGAAGATCCCCGAGGAGCCCGCCATCAGCGTCTTGTCCAGGTCGAAGAACGCCGCCGCGCGCGACGGAACAGCTGCCGTCGTCCGCCTCGACCACGTCTCAGACCTTGAGGATCACCGCGTCGCCCTGCCCGCCGCCGGAGCAGATCGCCGCGCAGCCGTAGCCTCCGCCGCGGCGGCGCAGCTCGAGCACGAGGCTGCCGAAGATGCGCGCGCCCGAGGCGCCGATCGGGTGGCCGAGCGCGACCGCGCCACCGTTGACGTTGACCCGGTCCTCGTCGATGCCGAGCATGCGGATCGAGTTGAGCGTGACCGAGGCGAACGCCTCGTTGATCTCCCACACGTCGATGTCGCCGGGCTGCAGGCCCGCTTTGTCGAGCGCCTTCTTCGCGGCGTTCGCGGGCGTGGTCGCGAGGTAAGCGAAGTCGTTCGCGGACTGCGCATGAGTGACGATCTCGGCCAGCGCCTCCTTGCCGTTGGCGGCCGCCCACTCATCCGAGGACGAGCACCAGCGCGCCGCCGCGTCGTTGACGCCGGGCGAGTTGCCGGCTGTGTGCGAGCCCTCCTTGCCGACCAGCCCGGGCAGCGCGGCGAGCTTCTCGAGCGTCGTGTCCCGGCGCGGAGCCCTCGTCGATCTCGACCGTCGTGTCTCCCTTCTTGCCCTTGACGGTCACCGCCACGATCTCCTCCGGCAGGCGCCCCTCGTCGGTCGCCTTCAGCGCCAGCTCGTGCGAGCGCAGCGCCCAGCGGTCGAGGTCGGCGCGCGTCAGCTCGAGCTCGTCGCCGACCTCGGTCGCCTCGATGAACATCTGCTTACCCGAGAACGGGTTGGTCAACCCGTCGTGGACCATCGCGTCGAGCGCCTTCACGTCGCCCATGCGAAAGCCGAAGCGCGCGCCGGCAGCAGGTAGGGAGCCTGCGACATCGACTCCATGCCGCCGCCGACGCCGACGTTGACGTCGCCCGCGCGGATCGCCTGGTCGAGGATCACCGACGCGCGCAGGCCCGAGGCGCAGACCTTGTTGACCGTCTCCGAGGAGACCTCCTTGGGGATGCCCCCCTTGATCTGGGCCTGGCGCGAGGGGATCTGACCCTGGCCGGCCTGCAGCACCTGTCCCATCACGACGTGCTCGACCTGCTCCGGCTCCACACCGGCCCGCTGCAGCGCGGCCTCGATCGCCACGCCGCCCAGCTCGGTGGCGTCAAGCGTTGACAGGCCGCCGCCCATCTTGCCGATGGGGGTGCGCGCGGCGCCGAGGATCACGGTCTTGGGCATGGGCTGAGAACGCTCCTGGGGTCGGAGAAGAACGGATAGGTCAGGCAATGCTAGTGAAGGCCTCGGAAACCGCTCGATGCCCAGAGACCTCGGCCGGCAAGCTCGAGACGCGTGGTCGTTACGCGCAGTGGCGTATCAAGCGTAGCTCGCGCGGTCGACCTCAGCACAGCCGGTATCCTGCGCGACGATGCAGGCTCCTCCACCACCGAGCCCGCGCGCGACGGACGCCGACACGGTCGCGGTCGGCGTGTTCGACGGCAGCGAGCCCGGCTCGCAGGCGACGCCGCCGGAGGTCGCCGAGCTGCTCGCCTCGGGCGAGGCGCGCCGCTCGTTCAAGGCGCTCGCGCTGACCCACGCCGCCGGCAAACGCTGGCTCATTGTGGGTCTCGGCAAGCGGAGCGAGCTCACGGCCGAGCGCGCTCGCGTGGCGGCCGCCGTCGCCTGCGACCGCGCGCGCGAGCTGTCGGCCAGGCGCTCTGCTGGGAGCTGCCCGCAGACGGCGATCCGGAGGTTGCGGCAGCGCTGGTGGAGGGAACGATGCTCGCCGACTACCGTTTCGAGCGGCACAAGTCCGCGCCGGCCGAGGAGTCGGACGGCCGCACGCGGAGCCTCGAGCGTGCTGATCGTCTCCTCCTCGACAGACCTACGGACACCGTCGCGCAGGCCGCCGTGATCGCTCGCGCGGTCAACGAGGCGCGCGACCTGCAGAACCGCCCCGGCAACGACCTGACGCCGACCGCGCTCGGCGAGTACGCGCAGACGCTCGCGAACGGGATCGACTGCGCTGTCGGTCGAGGTGGAGGGTCGCGCGGACATCGTCGGCCGCGGCATGGGCGCGTTCGCCGCCGTCGCCCAGGGCTCCGAGGAGGAGCCGGCTTTGATCACGCTCCGCTACGAGCACCCGCAGGCGACCGGCCCCGTGCTCGGCTTCGTCGGCAAGGCCGTGACCTTCGACAGCGGCGGCATCTCGCTGAAGCCGGGGGCGAAGATGGCGGAGATGAAGTTCGACATGTCCGGTGGCGCCGCGGTGGTGGAGGCTGTCGGGGCGATCGCGAGCCTCGGGCTCGCGGTGAAGCTGATCGCGGTCGTCGGCGCGACCGAGAACCTGCCCAGCGGGCGGTCGATCAAGCCCGGCGACATCGTCACCGCCTCCAACGGCAAGACGATCGAGGTCAACAACACCGACGCCGAGGGTCGTCTGGTTCTGGCCGACTGCCTCTGTCACGCCGTCTCGCTGGGCGCCGAGCGGATCGTCGACCTGGCCACGCTCACCGGCGCGGTGATCGTCGCGCTCGGGTCGACCTACGCGGGGCTGATGAGCAACGACGAGCAGCTCGTCGAGCAGGTCACCGCCGCGGGCGAGCGCACCGGCGAGATCGTCTGGCGACTGCCGCTGCACCCCGAGTACGACGAGCTGGTCGCCGGCAGGTACGGCGACCTGGACAACGCACCCGAAGCGCGCAAGGCGGGCACGATCATGGGCGCTCGTTTCTCAGAACTTCGTCGGCGACACGCCGTGGGCGCACCTCGACATCGCCGGCTCCGCCTGGGATCTCGGCCGCGCATACGTCGGCAAGGGCGCGTCGGGCTACGGCGTGCGCCTGCTCGTCGAGCTGGCGCGCTCCTACAGCGCGTAGACGCCGTTCCTGCCCAAAGGGTTTGTGGCCCTTCTAGGATCGAGCCTCGTGGCTCGCACCCGCCTGATCCTCGACTTCCTCGCGCGCGGGCGATCGCATCGCTACGGGCCCCACCCCTCACAGCGCGCCGATCTCTATGTGCCCGCCGGCCCTGGGCCACACCCGGTGATCGTCCTGATCCACGGCGGCTCCTGGCAGAAGCACTACGGCAAGATCTTCACGCGCGGGCTGGCCGGCGACCTCGTCAGGCACGGCTTCGCCGTGTGGAACATCGAGTATCGCCGCGTCGGCGCCGGCGGGGGCTGGCCCGAGACGTTCGCCGACACAGCCGCGGCGATCGACCGGCTCGCGACGCTCGAAGATCCGCGCCTGGATCTCGACCGGGTGACGCTGATCGGCCACTCCGCCGGCGGCCACCTCGCGCTATGGGCCGCCGGCCGGCCCAACCTGCCTACGGATGTGTCCAGCGCTCTCGGCGGTGCCCCGCGCGTGCGTCCGCGCCTGGTCGTCTCGCTGGCCGGGGTCGCCGACCTCGTCGACGCCCACCGCCGCTGGCACGGCGGGGTCGTGGACGAACTGATGGGCGGCTCGCCCGCGGAGATTCCCGAGCGCTACGCCGTCGGCGACCCGATCCGCCTGCTACCGCTCGAGCTGCCCGTGCTGATCGTCCACGGCGTACACGACGAGACCGTCTCGATCGCGATCAGCCGCCGCTACGCCGAGGCCGCGCGCGCCGCCGGAGATGAGGTCGAGCTCGTGGAGATCGATGGCGATGTCGGGCACCGCACCCACCTGAACCCAAGCAGCGCCTCCTGGGCGACGGTCCTCGCGCGCCTGCAAGCACCCTCCCCCGTCCCCGCCGCGGCGCAAGCCGGGGCGGGCCACCAAGCGTAGTCCTGGCAACGAACGTCGCACGGACGGCCTGCGGCCGTCCCCCAAAAATCTCTCTCCCCTCCTCAAACCCGGCCCGTCTGTGAGAATGGCCGCCCGTGGACTTCGACCTCTCTCCCGACCATGAGCTGATCCGCCGCACCGTGCGCGAGTTCGCCGAGGGCGAGGTCGCGCCGGTCGCCGAGGAGCTCGACCGAACGAAGTCGTTCCCGTATGAGATCGTGCGCAAGCTGGGCAAGCTGAACCTGATGGGGATCCCGTTCCCCGAGGAGTACGGCGGCGGCGGCGGCGACACGCTCGCGTACGCGCTCGCCGTCGAGGAGCTCACGCGGGTCGACAGCTCGGTCGCGATCACGCTGTGCGCGCACACCTCGCTCGGCACCCAGCCCGTCTACCTGTTCGGCTCCGAGGAGCAGAAGCAGGAGTGGCTGCCGCAACTCTGCTCGGGCGAGCGGCTCGGCGCGTTCGGCCTAACCGAGCCCGAGGCCGGCTCCGACGCGGGAAACACCCGCACGCGCGCGCGCCTGCAGGACGGCGAATGGGTGGTGAACGGCGCCAAGCAGTTCATCACCAACGCCGGCACCGACATCTCGGGGATGGTCTGCATCACGGCCGTCACCGGCGACCCCTCCGCCGAAAACGGCGAGAAGGAGATCTCGAACCTGATCGTGGCCAACGGCACGCCCGGCTACGAGCAGGGCGAGCCTTACCGCAAGATGGGCTGGAACGCCTCAGACACGCGCCCGCTGACGTTCAGCGATTGCCGCGTGCCCGAGCAGAGCCTGCTCGGCCCCCGCGGGCAAGGGTTCAAGCAGTTTTTGCACATCCTCGACATCGGCCGCATCGGCGTCGCCGCGATGGGCGTCGGGCTGGCCCAGGGCGCGCTCGACGAGGCTCTGAAATACGCCAAGGAGCGCAAGGCGTTCGGCAAGCCGATCTCCAAGTTCCAGGCGATCCAGGCCAAGCTCGCGGACATGTCGACCGAGATCGCGGCCGCGCGTCTGCTCGTGTACAAGGCCGCGCGCGAGAAGGACGCCAAACGCAACTTCACCCTCACCGCCGCCCAGGCCAAGCTCAAGACCGGCCGCCTGGCCGTGCGCTGCGCCGAGGAGGCCGTCCAGATCCACGGCGGCTACGGCTTCATCGAGGAGTACCCCGTCTGCCGCTTCTATCGCGACGCGAAGATCCTCACGATCGGCGAGGGTACCGACGAGGTGCAGCAGATGGTGATCGCCCGCGCGCTCGGCGCATAATCCCCAGGGACGCGACCTCTGTACAGATTGCCCTCTCAGGTCTAGGCTGACTGCCGATGGCAGGCGCCGCGATCGACCAGCCAGTGGAGAGCGACCCCTACACCGCTCCGGCTCAGGACGTGCCCAGCCGCCACGAGACCGTCTCGCTGGCAGACAGCTTCAGGGCGTTCTGGTGCCAGCCCTCGCCGCCGTACCTGCTCGGCGCGGTAGCACTGGCGCTCGGGCTGCGGATCGCGCAGGGCGCATGGAGCTGGCGCGACTCGGTCATGGTCGCCGGCCTGATCGCGGTCACTCCGTTCGTCGAGTGGGCGATTCACGTGTACATGCTCCACGCACCGCCGTTCACGCTGCGAGGCCGCCGCATCGAGATGCTGACCGCGCGCGAGCACCGCGCCCATCACGAGGCGCCCGCGGTGCTCGACGGCGTGCTGCTGCCCGTATACGGCGTGCTGGTGTTCCTGCCGATGATCGCGCTCGTCAACTGGGCGCTGTCGTTTCCGATCGCGCTCGTGCTCGGCGGTCCGCGCCTGGCGTACGCGACCACGGGCATCCTCACGAGCTTCGCGATCCTCGCCGCTTACGAGTGGACGCACTTCCTGATCCACACCCCCTACCGGGCGAGGAGACGCTACTTCAAGGCGATCTGGCGCAACCACAGGCTGCACCACTTCAAGAACGAGCGCTACTGGTTCGGGGTCACCTCCACAGTCGGCGACCGCGTGATCGGAACTCTGCCAGACCAGCGCTCCGTGGAGCGCTCGCCAACCGCGCGCTCGCTGCACGCCGAGCGCTGAGCGCCAGGTTCTCAGCGCGGTTCGAGCACTACTATCGGTATCTCCCGCTCGGTGCGCCGTTGGTAGGCCGCGTAACCGCCATAAACGCCGAGCATCAGTTGCCACAGGCGCGGCCGCTCCTCCGCGGTGGCCGTGCGCGCCTGGACATCGCATCGCCGCGATCCCACCTGGACAGTCGTGTCTGGATGGGCGAGGAGATTGTGGTACCAGGCCGGGTTCTTGGGATAACCGCCCTTGGAGGCGACGAGAACCAGATCCCGGCCGTCCTCGCCGTAGACCAACGGGCTCGTGCGTTGCGTGCCGGACTTGGCCCCCACGTGGTCGAGTAGCAGCATCGGCGGCAGGCCGGGGACGTGGTGTCCGATCAGGCCGCGGCTGAGACGGTAGGCCGCGGTGTGACCCTGCATCAGCCGACCGAGCAGCCCCCAGTTCTTCTCCACCCAGTTCAGCGTGTCCATCGGCCGACCCTACACGTCGGCGCGCTCCAGCAGCGCTGTGGCCGCGCTGGCGGGATCCAGCCGCCGGGTGACGACCTCGTCCAGCAAGCGCTGGAACCTCGGATCCTCGTGCAGGTCCTCCTCCAGCCGCCGGCGCATGCGTGCGGCGGCGATCGCGAGCACCTCGTTGCGCAGGTTGCGACTGCGCCGCTCGGCGAGCTGGCCCGCGGCGAGGATGTGGGCGCGGTGCTCGTCCAACCGCTCCACCAGCTCCGCCACGCCCGTGCCGTTGCTCGCCTCGGTCTTCACGATCGGCACGCGCCAGCTCGGGTGGGTGAGACCGTCTCTCCCCTCGGCGGAGTGGTCGAGGTTGGCCAGCGACAGTACGCCGCGGATCTCGCGCACCATCGTGTCGGTCAGCGGATGGTCGGCCTTGTTGATCACGATCACGTCGGGGATCTCCATCACGCCGGCCTTCAGCGCCTGGATCGAGTCGCCCGAGCCCGGCATCAGCACGAGCACGATCGTGTCGGCGTGATCGATGATGTCGATCTCGGCCTGCCCCACGCCGACGGTCTCGACGAACACGTCGTCGCGCCCGGCCGCGTCGAGCAGCAGCGCGGCCTGTAGAGCCGCCTCCGACAGGCCGCCGAGCGCGCCGCGGTTGGCCATCGAGCGGATGAACACGCCCCGGTCGAGAAAGTGCTCCGACAGGCGTATCCGGTCGCCGAGCAGCGCGCCGTGCGTGAACGGCGAGGACGGGTCGATCGACAGCACACCGACCGTCCGGCCGGCTTCGCGGCGGGCCTTCGTCAGCGCGCCGATCAGCGTCGACTTGCCGACCCCCGGTGGGCCGGTGAAGCCGAACACGGCGGCCTCGCCCGTATGGGGGTAGATCTCTTTCACCAGCTCCCACCCCTCCGGCGAGTCGTCCTCCACGAGCGTGATCGCGCGCGCGAGCGCGCGCCGGTCGCCGTCGAGCAATCGTTGGGCGAGGGTGGAGGACACCGTGGAAGTATCTAGGATGCGCGCTCGTGACACGAGCCCGAGAAGCGCGGCGCACATGGCGGTGGATGCGCGCGAACAACATGCTCAACCGCCACTACGCACTGCTGCTGGCACGCTACCTGCTGCTGAAGCTGCGATTCGGCAAGCGCCTGCAAACGGACGGCATCTGCTTCGTCTGCCCCGGGGTTCAGCTCGAGATCGGGAGCGAGGCGACGCTGCGCATCGGCCGCTGGGCGTGGCTCGGACATGGCACTAAGATCCGTATCCACGAGGGCGAAGTCTGCATCGGCGCGAAGACCGTGATCGGCCAGGAGTGCACGATCTCCGCTTTTCAGCACGTGTCGATCGGGCGCGAGTGCATCGTCGCCGACCGCGTGATGCTGATCGACTTCGACCACGGCGCCGTCGAGGTCGAGCGGCCGATCAGGCTGCAGGGGATCTACAAGCGCGACGTCCGCGTCGGGCACAACGTCTGGATGGGCTACGGCGCGTGTGTGCTGCGCGGGGTGAGCATCGGCGACAACGCGATCGTCGGCACGAGCGCCGTGATCACCAAGAACGTCCCCGCCAACGCCGTCGTCGCAGGCTCCCCCGCGCGCGTGATCCGGATGCGGGAGACGCCTCGGTCGATGCAGTGGGAGTGAGCTGCGGCCTACAACGGTCAGGGTAGGAGCAGGGTCGCCGGATCGGCGTGAATCGCGAGGTTGCGCAACCCATCTACGGCCGACATCGGCCCCGCGACAAGCGCGCGCTCAACCGCCTCGCGATGGGCCGCGAACCGCTCGCACGCGTACGGCGCGGCGAGCCCGCGCGAGACCATGAACGCCCAGTCGCTCGCCTGCAACGCCAGCAGCTCGCGCACCGCCGCCGCACCCACGCGCGGGGGCCCCGCAGGCGCGCCCGCCGCGACCACGGCGAGCTCGGCCGCACGCGTGGCGAACGCCATGTCGGCGACCGCCGGGCCCGACCACGTCGACAGATCGCCGTGCTCGCCCCAGGTGCTTGGCCCCCAGTCCTCGCCGCCGCGTCGCGGCGCCGGCTCGTAGCGCTCGAGCGCGTCGTCCAGCCGCACCAGCTCGAGGCCCTGCCGAGCGCACTCCTCGATCACCGCCTCGAGCCAGACGAGACCCTCATACCACCAGTGGCCGAGCAACTCGGTGTCGAGCGCGCAGACCGCGAGCCCCCCGCCCGGCAGGCCCGCGCCCTCGTCGCGCAGGCGCGCGATCGTGCGTGCCACGAAGTCGCAAGCGTGCTCGCGCGCGAGCGCCGAGGCGCGCGCGTGGTCGTACTCGCCGCCGTCGATGGCCCATGGGTTGTGGTGGTGGACGGTGTGGCGGTGATAGTCGCGGTAGACGCCGTTGGCGGGATAGCCGCCGTCGCTCCACACCAGCGACATCGTCGCGCGATCGATCGGCACGAGCACGAGCCCCGAGTCACTCAGGAGCGGGCGCAGGTGCTCGCGCGCGCCGAGACCGAAGCGCCCGGTCAGCTCGACGCACGTGGAGCGGGCGCCGGCGGCCACGAGCGCGGGCTCGAGCCACCGAGCATGCGCGCACTCGGGCAGCCACAGGCCTCCCCGCCAGCCCAGGTCGAAGCGCGCCCGGTGGGCATCCACCCCCGCGCGGACCTGCAAGCGCACCCCGGCGTCGGTCGCCAGCAGCGGCAGCACCGCGTGGGTCGCGCAGGACGTCCACTGCGCGTGGGGCGCGAACGCGCCGAGCAGATCGCCGCCCCGCTCGCGCAGCCGCTCGAGCGCGCGCGCATAGTCGCCCCACGCCCGTTCCAGCTCGCGCGCGAGCGTCTCGTGACCCCCCGCCCGCAGCCCGGCGACGTCCTCGTCGTGGGTGTGGCGACGCACCTCGTCCACGAACGCCACGAACCGCTCGGCCACGCCGGGCACCTGCAGCTGGTCGCACAGCACCGGCGTGAGCGACAGCGTGAGCGGGACATCACGGTCAAGCAGCTCGAGCAGCGGCAGGTAGCAGCACGCGATCGCCTCCCACAGCCACTCCTCGCCGAACGGCCACGTGCCGAAGCCCTCCACGTAAGGCATATGCGTATGCAGGACGATCGCCAGCGCGCCGCGATCGCGGCCGGCGCTCACGAGCGGCAGATCGCGACGAAGTCGAGAGCGCGATCCAGATCGGCTTGCCCACGGGGGCGCAGCACGAAGTCCGAAGCAGCGATCGCGGGCGTGAAGCGGTCGTAGAACTTCTTTGTCAAGCCCAGACGAGCGTGAACCGCGTCCCAGCCCAGCCGCAGCGCGAGCTCATGGACGCGGAGCTTGCGCGTATGAAACAGACCGTACATCCTCACGGAGGCGAAATGCGCGCGGCACAGCCGCTCGAACTCCTCCGCGCGGTACTCGTGCACGTGCCACGGGTTGTCCGAGCGCGGCGCGCCCTTGGGAGCGAGCGTGAGCACGTTCGGGGTGGACAAGAACACGGTCCCCGACCATCCTGCGTGACGAGCGAGCGGAAGTGCTCGAGCACCGCGCCGGGATCCTGCAGGTGCTCGATCGTCTGCAGGAACACCACCGCGTCTCCCTGCCCGGCGAAGGTCTCGACCAGATCGCGTGCGAACCGCAGGTTCGCACGGCGGTAACGCAGCCGCGCATGCTCGTGCGCCTCGGGGTTGGCATCGACACCGACGACGCTTGCGGCAGCGGCGGCGAGCACGTCTGAGCCGTAGCCCTCGCCGCAGGCCATGTCGATCACGCGCATCCCGGCAACCTGCGCCGCGATCCACTCGTACACGGCGAGATGACGGCGAAACCAGTAGTTCTCCTCGGGCACGTCCGGCAGCGTGCGCTCGCCGGTCAGCGCAAGCGGCGGCACGCCGGCCGGCTGATCGCGCTGCTCGTAGAGAGACACGGACACGGCGCGCGAGTATATGGTGCCGCCTCGTGCCACCCGCTCTCACCGCCGAGGAGATCCGCGACGTCAACACGCGCTATCACGACGTGGCGGCCGGCCATTACGACTCGAAGTGGGGCATCGACTTCGGCGAGCTCGGCCACGACCAGGTGACCGCGAAGGTGCGCAAGGCGCTCGGACGGGAGCCGGGGCGCTACTCGAGCACGCTCGAGATCGGCGCCGGCACTGGATATTTCACGCTGAACCTGCTCCGCGCCGGCCTGATCGACGAGGCCACGTGCAGCGACATCTCCCCGGGCATGCTGGCGACGCTGGAAGACAACGCGCAGCGCCTCGGGCTGGAGGTCAGCACCGAGCCGGCCGACGCCGAGCAGCTGCCGTTCGCGGACGGGAGCTTCGACCTCGTGCTCGGCCACGCCGTGCTCCACCACATTCCCGATCTACCCCGCGCGTTCACCGAGTTCGAGCGCGTGCTCGTCCCCGGCGGCACGGTGCTGTTCGCCGGCGAGCCCTCGCGCTACGGCGACCGTCTTGCGAACGTGCCCAAGCGGTTGGCGGGCGCCGCGGCGCCGCTGTGGCGCCGCGCGATCGGCGCACGTCCTGCCCCTCCCGCCGAGGGAGGCGCTCCCGACGCGGCGCTCGAGGGTGTCGTCGACGTCCACGCCTTCGCCCCCGCCGAGCTCTCCCGCGCCGCGCACGACGCCGGGTTCACCGACGTGCGCGTGATCGGCGAGGAGCTGCTCGCCAACTGGTTCGGCTGGACCAACCGCACGCTGGAGGCCACGGCCGAGCCCAGCGACGTGCCGTGGGGTTGGCGCCAGTACGCCTACCGCGGCTATCTCGCCCTGCAGGAGGTCGATCGCCGGGTGCTCGAGTCGCGCCTGCCGGCGGCGATCTTCTACAACCTGATGATCGCCGCGCGCAAGCCGTAGAGCTCCGCGCAAGCCGCAGGAGCTGCCCGTGCCGTCACGCCCCGCCACACTCGGCCACGCACACTCGGGACAGGCGCAGACGAGCTACTCGGCCAGGTGACAGACCTGCTGGGCGACCTGCAGCACGAACAGCTGCAGCCGGCGAAAGACCGCGGGCTGACGAGCCGAGTTGTCGCTGAAACGCACGGTGCCGTTTTCGTCGCGCAGGTGGTAGCTGAGCACCGAGCCGGCTCGCGGCTCGAGCGACAGGTCCTTGGCGGCCGAGCTCCGCAGGTCTTCCTGGATCGCCCGTGCCTGCACGATCTGCGGGTCGCTCAACTTGAGCGTCTTTGAGCCGTTGCAGCGCACCCCGCCTTCTTCGTTCACGAGCAGCGTCAGCCGTGCACCCGGGGCGGAGCCGGTGCGCTGGACGACGAACAGGTCGGGGGCCGAGACCCCCGCGCCGCAGCCGACGACCGGAAGCCCTGCTGCAAGGAGCGCCGCCGCTGCGACCATCCACGTGCGGCGCACTGCGCGAGGAGCGTGTTCGCTGCGTCGATCCGCGCGCACCCGTCTCACGCGCCGGCCGCCACGCCGCCCCGGCGGGGATCGCCGGCGCCTGCCGGCCTCTCCCCTGGGCGGCTTTGCACCGCCTGAACCCCACCGAAGAAGAGGTTGCGCGAGCCGAAGCGCACGAGACGCACGTCTTCACCCGCCGCAGCATCCAGGTCGTGCAGCTCCTCGGCGGCGATCCCGGGCTCGGCGTAGAGCACGCCGTCCTCGAAGTGCACACGCGAAGCGTCGACCGCCGCGCGTGCGCTCATGCCGCGATCGACCACGCCCACGATCGTCTGCAGCAGGGCCGAGCGGATGCGGTTCGAGCCGGCGCTGCCCAGCACCAGCTCGACCTCCCCTCCGCGCATCACGACCGTCGGAGCCATCATGCTCGGCATGCGCCGGCCGGCCGGGTGGCGGTGGAAGCCGAGCGGGTTGAGATCCTGCTCGCCCATCATGTTGTTCAGGTGCATACCGGAGCCCGGCACCACCACGCCGGAGCCCTCGCCGTTGCTGCACGTCACGCTGCACGCGCACCCGGCGCCGTCAAGCACGGAGATGTGTGTGGTCGCGCCCAGATGGCCCGCATCGCCGGGCTCGGGGACGTCGTCGGGCCCCGTCCCCTCGCAGCCCGGCTCCGCGGCACCCGACTCCACGGTTCCCGTGCCAAGCCAGGCGGCGAGGAAGCGCTCGGCGAACCCCTCCTCGGCGAGCCCGCTGAGGAATTGGGGGGTGCGCTCGGACTGGGCGGCCGCCATCGCCTGCACGACCCCGCGCAGCGTGGGCGGCGCGGGGCCGCGATCGAGCAGCGCGAGCGCGTAGGCGAGCAGCGTCCCGCCCGCCGACGGCGGCGGGTTGGTGAGGATCTCACGGTCGCGATAGCCGATCCTCACCGGCTCGCGCTCGATCGCGTGGTAGCCGGCGAGGTCCTCGCGCGTGAGCGAGCCGCCGTGAGCGATCAGCCAGTCGCATGCAACCGCTGCGACGTCCCCCCGGTAGAAGGGCTCGGCGCCTTCGGCGCCGAGCCGATCGAGCGCGTCGCCCAGCTCGGGGTTGCGCAACCGCTCGCCCTCGCGCAACACATGACCTGCCGGAGCCCACAGCGCCGCGCACTCGGGCGTGGAGGTCAGGAGCTCCGCGAGGATCTTCGCGATATAGGCCTGGCCCCCGTTCAGCACGACACCGTCCCGGGCGAGCTGCGCAGCGGGCGCCGCCAGGTCCTCCAGTGCAACGGTGCCCCAACGCGCGACGGCGTCGCACACGCCCGCGGGCGTGCCGTACACGCCACAGGAGGCCGGGCCGATGTGGAACACCTGGGCGGCATCGCCGAACGACACGTCGATCGCGTGCAGCTCCGCCTCGGCGCCGTCGCCCGCGCGCGTGGGCGCCTGCACGAAGAAGTCCAGCAGCACCGGCGCCTCCCCGGCGCCGGCCACCAGCATGTACCCGCCGGCGCCCAGCCCCGTCAGCAGCGGCTCGGCGACGAACGACGTGAGCATCGCCGCGACCGCGCCGTCGACCGCGTTGCCGCCTTCGCGCAGCACGCGCGCGCCCGCCTCCGCGGTCAGCGGGTGCCCAGCCGCGACCACTCCCTTTTCAGCTTGACCCATTCACGCCAGCGTAAAGGGAGTCGAGGCGGCCTCCCACCAGCTCTAGCGAGGCATGAACTCGGGCACCTCGAGTTCGTCTACAGAGAGACCGCCGCGACGGGGCTCGCGACGGCTCGCGACCGCGCGCTTGACGCGCACCTCGCCCGCTTGCGGCTCGAGCAGGCGCTCGGCGCTTTTGCGCCGGCCCTCGTCGCCGTAGCCGGTCGCGACGACCGTTACCCACACCTGATCGTCGAGCTTCTCGTCGACCATCGCGCCGAAGATGATGTTCGCGTCGGGGTGCGCCGCCTCGGAGACCGCCTTGGCGGCCTCGTTGACCTCCCACAGCGACAGGTTCTCGCCGCCCGTGATCGACAGCAGGATCGAGCGCGCGCCGGTCATCGAGGTCTCCAGCAGCGGCGAGGCGACGGCCTGCAGCGCGGCCTCGGTGGCACGGTTCTCGCCCACGCCCATGCCGATCCCGAGCAGCGCGGCGCCGGCTTGGGACATGATCGTGCGTACGTCGGCGAAGTCGAGGTTGATCAGCCCCGGCAGCGTGACGAGGTCGGAGATGCCCTGCACGCCCTGGCGCAGCACGTCGTCGGCGACGCGGAACGCCTCGACCATCGCGGTCTGCTTGTCGAGCACCGTAAGCAGCCGGTTGTTGGGCACGACGATCAGCGTGTCGACCTCTTCGGCCAGCGCGCTCACGCCGTGCTCGGCCTGAGCGGAGCGGCGCGAGCCCTCGAAGCCGAACGGCTTGGTCACGATCCCCACGGTGAGCGCCCCGATTTCGCGCGAGATCCGCGCGATCACCGGCGCGGCGCCGGTGCCGGTCCCGCCGCCGGCTCCGGCCGCGATGAAGATCATGTCCGAGCCCTTGAGGATCGCCTTGACGCGGTCGTAGTCCTCCATTGCCGCCTGACGCCCGACGTTGGCATCCGAGCCCGAGCCCAGACCACGCGTGACCTCGGCGCCGATGTGCAGCGTGATGTCGGCGGTGGACTGCTGCAGCGACTGCACGTCGGTGTTGACGGCGAGGAACTCGACACCCTCGACCTCCGCCTCGACCATCCGGTTGACCGCGTTGACGCCCGCGCCGCCGACGCCGACGACGCGAATCACGGGCTGTCCCACGGGTCCGGACTGCCCGGTCGCGGCCGGGTGGTCGCGAACGTAGTCGTCCATCACGGGGCGCGCCGACGCACGATCCATCACGTTCTCGGGGATCTCCGAGGAGAAGGCATGGCGCAACCGCTCGCGCGGAGTGGGCACGCTTGCCGACGCCTCCGCCGGCTCCGGGGCGGCCTTCGGGGAGGCCTTCAAGGCCGGATGGGGCAGCTCAGGCGCGGCGATCTCCTCGCCGTCTTCGGTCTTGCGGAACAGCGCCGCCAGCGGGCCTTCCCGCATCGAGGCGCGCTTGTTAGGACCGGCCATGTGCGAGCACCTCCTGCTCCCGGCCGTTGGCCAGCACCTCTTGGGCGAGCTGGCGGTATGACTGCGCGGCGACCCCGTCGGGCTCGTACTTGAGCACCGACATGCCCTTCACGGGAGCCTCGGCGAAGCGCACCGTCTTGCGGATGCGCGAGGCGAACACGCGATCGCCGAAGTTCTCCTCGAGGATCTCGATCGCCTCCTTGGCGTGGATCGTGCGCGAATCGACCAACGTCGGCAGGATACCCTCGATGTCGACGCCCGGATTGAGGTTCTCGCGGATCATCGCGAGCGTGTTCTGGAGCTGGATCAGACCGCGCATCGACAGATACTCGCATTGCACGGGGACGATCACCTTGTCGGCGGCCGTGAGCGCGTTGATCGTCAGCAGTCCGAGGCTCGGCGGAGTGTCGATGCAGATGAAGTCGTAATCCTCGAGGATCGGCGCGAAGGCCTTCTCCAGCGAGCGCTCGCGGCCGATCATGGTGGACATCGCGATCTCCGCGCCGGCCAGGTCGATCGAGGCGCAGGCGATGTCGATCTCGCGCTTGCGGATCACTTCACGGATCGAGACTTTGTGGACGAGCACGTCGTACATCGACTGCTCGAGCGTGTCCGGGTCGATCCCCTGCGACATCGTCAGGTTGCCCTGGGGATCCATGTCGACGCACAGCACCCTGTGGCCCTCCTCCGCGAAGGCGGCGGCCAGGTTGAGGGTCGTGGTTGTCTTGGCCACGCCGCCCTTCTGGTTGGCGAACGCGATGACCTTGGCCTTTCCTTGCACGGGGGGCTCCGATACTCGTTGATGGAAAGCCGTCCGGTGGGTATTCGCACGGCGAGGATCGATTCCTGCATCGGAATTCCGCACGTGACCACATCGGATTCCCCCATCGGGACTACGATCCCGGGATGCCCGCGAGCGAGAAGAGCCAACCGCGGCGGCGGGGCGCGAGCGGGCGCGAGCGGTCCGAGCCGCTGCTCGCCAGGCGGCTGAAGGGCAAGCGCGTGGTGATCTGCCTCGGCGCGGGGGGTGTCGGCAAGACGACCACCTCGGCGGCGCTCGCGCTCGGGCTGGCCGCGCGGGGGCAGAAGGTCGCCGTCGTCACGATCGACCCGGCCGAACGACTGGCCGGCGCGCTCGGGCTGAGCGAGCTCGCGGGCGAGCCGCACCGGATCGACCCCGAGCTGCTCGCCGCGCAGGGCGTCGCGATGAAGGGCGAGCTGTGGGCGATGATGCTCGACGCGAAGGGCACGTTCGACGAGATCATCGTGCGGCTGGCGCCGGACGAGCGCGCGCGCGAGGAGATCCTCGCGAACCCGATCTACCGGGAGCTCTCGACCGCGGTGGCGGGCTCACAGGAGCTGAGCGCGATCTCCAAGCTGTATGAGCTGCGTCACGAGCGCGACTTCGACACGATCGTGCTCGACACGCCGCCGTCGCGCAACGCGCTCGACTTCCTCGAGGCGCCGACCCGCCTGCTCGGGTTTCTGGACGGAAGGGCGCTGAAGGTGTTCCTGGCGCCCGGGGGTCTCACGGCGCGCCTGTTCGGGCGCTCGACGGGCCTGATCTTCGCGATCTTCGCGCGCGTCACGGGCGTCGACATGCTGGGCGACCTGTCGCTGTTCTTCCGCTCGCTCGCCGGCGTGATCGACGGATTCGGCGAGCGCACGCGCGGTGTCGCCGCGCTGCTGCGCGATCACGAGACGAGCTTCGTGATCGTCACCTCGCCCGAGCCGGAGCCGGCGCGCGAGGCGGTGTTCCTCGGCGGCCGGCTGGCGGCGGCGGGGATGTCCCACGACGCGACGATCGTCAACCGCGTCCACAGCGAGGGCCTGGACGGGCATGCGGCCACGGAGGTCGAGGCGCTGCTGGCCCCGGAGCTGGGTGACCCGTTGGCCGCCCGGGTGGCAAACAACCTGGCGGACTTCGACGTGCTCGTACAGCGCGATCGCGCCACCGTCGCGCTGCTCTCACACGAGCTGCGCGAGCCTCACCCGCTGCTCGTGCCCCATCTAGACCAGGACGTCCAGGATCTCGCTGGGCTCGCCCGCGTGGCGAGCCATCTCCTCTGACGGCTCGAGCTCGCTCTCCATCTGCCCCGGCTCGCCTTCGATCTGCCTCAGATCGCTCTCTGACTCGAGCCCGCTCGCGCTCAACAGCTCGTCGGCGAGGCCGGCCAAGTCAGGGGTGAGATGGCCGCAGATCACGTCTCTGAGCAGCGCCCGCAGGTGGTCTGAGACCTCTTTTGCCAGCGCGCGATCGCGCGCGCGCTCGAGCGGCCTGCCCGCGATCGCCGCGCGCTCCAGCGCGAGCGCCTGGGCCGTACGCTCGGTCAGCTCCAGCCGATGCTCGGGCGTCGCACAGAGCGCCGCCAGGCGAGCGGCCAGCAGATCGCTCGAAGAACCGTCGGGCTCCCCCTCACGGGGACAGGCCAGCAGCGCGCGTAGCGCGAGCAGATGGTCGCTCAACGCCTCATACGGGCTCTCGCGCTCGCAGCCCAGCTCGAAGCGCCGCAGCGCCCAGGCTGTCTCGTTGCCGTGCGGAGCGCGACGTGAGACGAGATTGCAGAACGCGCGCAGCTCGTCCTCCTGCTCAGCCGTCACGACGAGCATCCCGTGTGGACGCCCGCCGGCGCCCAGCGCGACCGGGCTCCACGCGCTCGCGCCCGCCCGCGCCCAGGCCAGCGCGCCGAGCGTGACGCGACCGTCGCCAAACAGCCGCAGCGCGCGCAGCAGATCCTTCAAGACCTCACGTCCGCCCACGATCGCCTCCGCCGGGTCGGAGTGCTCGACGGCGAGGACCACGAGCAGGTGCTCTCCCTGCCCCTCCCCATCCGCGGCGACGGCGCCCTCGGGGGCACCGTGCAGCGCGTCGGGATGGGCGATCGTCAAACCGCGGGTCAGCTGGAGCTCGGGCGAGGAGATCGTCAGACCGTGCAGCGTCGCGACGAGCATCACCTCGCTGGTGCTTTGAAGCGTCGACTGCTCGAGCCGATCGAGCGCCGCGCGCAGGCGCTCGGGGCCTAGCTCGAAGTCGGTCTGCTCGGCGAAGACGTCTTCCAACAGAATTCTGAGCGCGGCGCTCACGCGGGCGCGACCTCCAGCTCTCCCGACATCGACGGCGGCGCCGGCCAGATAGCGGTTGAGCCCGTCAAAGCCCGCCAGCAGCGCGGCCGCCTCGGCGTGGCTGGGCAGCCGCTCCAGGGCGCTCTGGCGCTCGGCGATGAACGCACCGGTCAGCGCGCGGTAGCAGTAGAGCGTGGCCCGCGTTTGCGACCCTCTGCGCCCTCGTTGGGAGGCGAGCTCGAACCCCACCTCCGCGCCGCGGGCCACCTCGGTGTGCAGGTGGTCCGCCGCGGCTTCGACGAACTCCGTGAGCGCCGTCTCCAGCTTGAGTGAACGCATGGCGTCCTCACTTCGTGCTCGCGCGTCCCGCTCCTGCTCGGCGCAGCCCGTCTTGCAGGACTTTTACGCGACTGCGAGGGCGTTGGGCGACATCAGCTCAGCGCACTCCTCGCCCAGCCAATCTTCGCCGTAGGCGCGCATGTCGTCGATGATCGGCAGCAGCGCGCGGCCCTTCTCGGTCAATGCGTACTCGACCCGAGGCGGCACCTCGGGGAAGGTGTGGCGCTCGACGATCTCCTGCTCCTCCAGGGCGCGCAGGCGCAAAGAGAGCGTGCGCGGGCTGATGCCGGCGAGCGAGCGTTCGAGCTCGCAGAAGCGCGAGGTGCCCGCGGCCAGGTCGCGTATGAGCAGCAGCGTCCACTTGCCGCAGACGATCTCGGCCGTCTTGCATACGGGGCATGTCTCGTCAAGGGCCATTTCAACCGTTACTTTACCAACTGAAGTATCGCACCCGCACAGGCACCGCCACGCTGCCTGTTTCGAGGCGTTCTACGCGACGGTGAGGGGCGCGGCGGACAGCCGCGCGTCGTCGGCCGGGTCCGAGCCGCTGTCGCGGCGGGCCTCGGCGGCGGCGACGTCCTCCATCGTGGTGCCCTGTTTCCCGTCGGCCTGCACGAGCAGCTTGAAATCCGCGGGACTGGACGCCACACGCATCGCGTCCTCCAGCGTCACCCGTCCGGCCTTCAGGTGTCCGAACAGGGCCTGGTCGAAGGTCTGCATGCCGTAGTAGGAGCCCGAGGAGATCACCTCGACGAGCTTGCCGGTCTGGGTCGGGTCGATGATCATGTCGCGCACGCGCCCGGTCATGCGCAGGATCTCGCATACGGCAACACGTCCACCGTCCGCGCCCGGTACGAGACGCTGGGAGATCACGCCCTTGACTGTGCCGGCGATCATGGAGCGCGCCTGGCTGTGCTGGTGGGGGGGAAGAAGTCGAGCATCCGGTTGATCGACTCGGTCGCATCCACGGTATGGATCGTCGAGAGCACGAGGTGCCCGGTCTCGGCCGCGGACAGCGCGGTCTGGACCGTCTCCTCGTCGCGCATCTCGCCGACCAGGATCACGTCGGGGTCCTGGCGCAGCACGCGGCGCAGCGCGCGCTTGAACGAGGCCGTGTCCATGCCGACCTCGCGCTGGTTGATGACCGAGAGTTTGTCCTCGTGCACGAACTCGATCGGGTCCTCGATCGTCACGATGTGCTTGTGCATCGTGTAGTTCATGTGATCGATCATCGCCGCGAGCGTCGTCGACTTGCCCGAGCCGGTGGTCCCCGTCAGCAGCACGATCCCGCGCTCCTCCTCGGCCAGTTCCCGGACCACCTTGGGCAGCGAGAGCTCTTCGATCGTTGAGATCTTGTGCGGGATCGCGCGGCAGGCCATCGAGACCACCCCGCGCTGCTGGAATGCGTTGATGCGGTAGCGCGCGACGTCCTGAATTTCAAACGAGAAGTCGACCTCGTGCTCGGTCGCGAATTCCTCGAGCTTGCTTGCGTCGTGCAGCAGCTCGCGCAGCGCGCCCTCGGTGTCCTGGGCCGTCAACGTCTCGGCGTTCTCCTCGGCCGCGAGGTGCCCGTGGACGCGGTACAGCGGCGCAGAGCCGACCTTCAGATGCAGATCGGAGCCCTCGCGCTTGACGAGCTCGCGCAGGGCCGCCTTGACGTCGAACATGCCTCCTCAATCGGCAGGAGGCCGTGACGGCTTTAGCTATCGAAGAAGTCCTAGACGGGAGCTACGCCCAGGTCGGGCAGAGCGCCCCCGCGGGCGCTAACTACGCAACATCTCTGAGCTTTTGCGCCTCGGCCAGCGACTGGAGCTTCTTCAAGGACTGGTTCTCGATCTGGCGGATGCGCTCGCGGGTGACGTTGAACGTGCGACCGACCTCGTCGAGCGTGCGCGGGTGCTCGCCGCCGAGCCCGTAGCGCAGCTCGAGCACGCGCCGTTCGCGGTAGGAGAGGTTCTCCAGCGCCTCGCGCAGAGCCTCCTTGGTGAGGATCTCGGCGGCGCGCTCGTACGGGGACTCGGCACGCTCGTCGGCGATGAACTGGCCGAACTCGGACTCCTCCTCGTCGCCCACGGGCTTCTCCAGGGATACGGGCGCCTGGGCGGAGCGCTTGATCGAGTCGACCTCCTCGGGCTCGATTCCGGTCACGTCGGCGATCTCCTCGGCGGTCGGCTCGCGGCCGAGCTCGGTCACCAGCTTGCGCTCGGCGCGGCCGATCTTGTTGAGCTTCTCGACCACGTGCACGGGGATGCGGATCGTGCGCGCCTTGTCGGCAAGCGCGCGGGCGATCGCCTGGCGGATCCACCAGGTGGCGTAGGTGGAGAACTTGAAGCCCTTGCGGTAGTCGAACTTCTCGGCCGCCCTGACCAGGCCGAGGGTGCCCTCCTGGATCAGGTCGAGGAACGGCAGGCCCTGGTTGCGATAGTTCTTGGCGATCGACACGACCAGGCGCAGGTTCGACTCGACCATCTTCTGCTTGGCGTCGAGGTCGCCGCGCTCGATCCGCTTGGCGAGGTCGACCTCCTCCTGGGCCGTCAGCAGCCGCACCTTGCCGATGTCCTTCAGGAACAGCTGCAGCGAGTCGGTCGTCATGTCCGGCTTGAGGTCGAGCGCGGTTTTCGCTTTGCGCCGCCCGCGCTTGTCGGGCGCGCGCTCTACCTGCGAGGAGGCCGCCGTCGCCGGATCGATGTCCTCGACGAGCTCGATCTCGGATTTCTCCAGAAACCCGTGCAGCTCCTCGACGTCGGACTCGTCCAGGTCGATCTCGGACAGCGCCTTGGTGATCTCCGTGTAGGAGAGCACGCCCACCTGCTGGCCTTTGGCCAGCAGACCCTTCACCTCATCCAGCTCCTGAAGCTCGACTACTGACATCTGTTTCCGTTTCTTCCGTCGATCGACAACCCGGGGGCCACCGCTGGGCCCGGCCGGATTCTGGCTGAGGACAACTGCCCCGTTGCACATACGGCCGGAACCGGCCCGACGTTACAACCAGAGCGTAGCTTTCCAGGTCCCATGCTAACGCCTCGCTTGGGGGATCAAGCCAATCTGGCGAGATTTTGCGATGTAGGCGATGATGTGCGCCATGAGCGAGCCAGCGAACCGCGACAGGCGGCCGAAAGCGTCCCCGGCCGACGCGGGCGTCCTCGCCAACCTCTCGCGCACGCGTCCCCAGCGCGCGAGCCCGCGTCGCGCCGCGGCGCGCAAGACGGCCAGCGCGAGCGTGCCGCCCTCGAAGGCCGGGGGGGCAATCAAAGCCAAGCCGACCAAAGCCAAACCTGTGAACGCCAGACCCGCGAACGCCAAACCTACCAACGCCAAACCCGCGAACGTCAAGCCGACCAAAGCCAGGCGCCCAACGGACAGAGCCGCCCGCGAGGAGGCTGTGCCGAGACAGGGCTTCGAGCCCGACGGCGATAGCGCGACCGGCCCTGTGCAGCCGCCGGGCGCGACCGAGTTCGTCTCCTCAGCGGCCGAGCTGGCGAGCGAGCTCGCCAAGGCAGGCGTCACCGGCGGCGCGCGCCTGCTCAAAGACCTCTTCTCGCGATTGCCCAGCTGACGCGCGCTTGGAGCCGGTCCGAGCGCCGTCCGCCGGGCCGAGCGCCGTCCGCCGGGGCCGAGCGCCGTCCCGCCGGGGCCGAGCGCCGTCCGCCGGGGCCGAGCGCCGTCCCGCCGGGCCGAGCGGTCTCCGCCGGGCCGAATGGTTATACTGCCGGCACGCCGAGCTTCAGCGATTCAGGTCGCGGAGACGGGGGACCCAATGCGAGACGAGCGGCACGCTCGACTCGCGGGGGCGAATCGGCCCATCGGGGCCGTAGCGCCGCACGACATGTGCCGCGCGAGCCCGTCAGCTCACCCCGTAGGCGTCGATGACAATGGGAATCGATTTCAAGACAAAGACGTCTTTGCTCGCCCTGATCGCCGGCCTTGCCTGCGCGACGGCGCCCGCCGCCGGCGCGCTGGCGGCGAGGAGCCCCTCCCCCGGCGGCGCGAGCGCGCCCACGTCGGCGAGCGCGCCTGGGAAGGTCCACACGACCGGTGTCGCCACCTGGTTCGGCCCAGGCTTCTACGGCCAGAAGACCGCCTGCGGACAGACGCTCACGCCCGGCGTGGTCGGGGTCGCCAACCGCACGCTCCCGTGCGGAACGCTCGTGAAGGTCAGCTACAAGGGCCACATCCTGACCGTGCCGGTGCTCGACCGCGGCCCCTACAGCAACATCGGCGCCGACTGGGACCTGACGGCCGGCGCCGCCGAAGCGCTCGGAATCGAAGACACGGTGCGGATCGGCACGCGCATCGTCGGCAGCGCCCCGAACACCCCCACGCTCGGCGCTCCCTCGCCGTCGCTCGCGGAATCCGCGACCGGCGGCGCCGCGGCGAGCTGAGATCATTCCGCTCGCCGCGTCGGTGGATGCGGGCCAGAGCTCGTAGAACCCGCAGACCGTAAAGCTCTCAGAAGGGCGCGTCCGGCGGGCTGATGGTGGTTGGCTCCTCGATGGCGCGCCGCGTCACGCGCATCTCCTCCGACGGCGGCTCGTCCCAAGGCAGCGGACGGGCCCGAGTCTCCTGCTCGGCCCGCTCGTCGACGATGACCGCGTCCGAGCCGGCGGTGGCAGACGGCGGTGTCCTCACCGGCGCAGACATGACCGCGGGCTCTGGCTCTGGCACGGGCTCGGTGGGAAGGTCGGCTGCCGGGGAGGGCTCCCGCTCGTAAACGTCCGGCTTGGCGTAGCGCACCAGCGCCATCACGGTCGCGGAGACGTCCGCGACGCGCTCGGTGAGGTCGGCGACGCGCTGCGCGCGCGGACCGTGCGGCGAGCGATCGGCAAGCTCCTCGTGCAGCGCTTCCCACAGAACGTCGCACAGGTCTTGCGCCGCACGCGCGGCGCGCGTCAGGCGCTCCGCCACCACCGCTTCCAGGGAATCGTCGGCCATGGTCATTGAATATCAGAGGATCAGGACGATGGTCACCGCGGATAACCTGGGGTGATGAGGAGAGTCGCCACGATCGCCAACCTCGAGGACGAGACCTCCGAAGACCGCGCCACCGGCGCGGTGCGCTCGATGCAGGGGGCGGATCTGTTCCTCGAGCCGGAAGCGCTCAGACAGATCTGGTCGCCGGTCCACCTGGAGCGCCTGGCGCGCACCTACTGGCGGTTCCTCTCGCGGGTGACGCTCGGGCTCGTGCGCGTGCGCTACACCGAGGGAGAGCGTTCGATCGTGTTGATCGGCCGGCCCCTGAAGCTGCTCACGTTCCACGCGCCCGAATACGAGATGAGCGCCTCGCGCGGGCTCGTGCGCTGGCGCATCGCCCAGGGCCTGCTCGTCTCCAAACGTGGCCGCGACGGCGGCGGGTACCTGCAGATCGAGGTGGTCCGCGAGCCGCTCGGGGTCAGTGCCGCAGCGCCCGCTGCACGAGTCCTCGAGACGCCCGGCACGCGCGCGCGAACGAACGTCGCGGAGACGCACGCCGTCGAGACGCAGGCCGAGAAGGCCGACGCGGGCCTCACACGCGCGCGACTGCACGTCGAGGTCGAGGTGGCCAACTTCTACCCCTCGATCGCATCCGCCATCAGCCGCCGGATCTACGCCGCGACGCAGTCGCGCATCCATGTGATCATCACGAACCGTTTTCTGCGCTCGCTCGCCCGGCTGGACCTCGCGGAATCTCGAGTAGGACGCTTCAGCGAGCTGAAAGCGGGCTGACCGCCCGCGGGCTCGGCGTTGCGCCGAATCGCGGTAGGCAGACGTTGACGGGGCGGCGGGCGGGAGCCGCGACCGCTACCGGCGCAGCGCCGCGAGCTTCGCGCGGTCGTGGGTGGCGCGAATCCGCCGGATCGTGCCCGAGCGCGAGCGTGTGACCAAAGACTCGGTGGTCGCGCCGCCGGCGGACGGGTAGCGCACGCCTTGCAGGACGTCGCCGTCGGTGATGCCGGTGGCGGAGAAGAACACGTCCTCGCCGGCGACGAGGTCGTCGCGGTCGAGCACGCGCTCGAGGTCGTAGCCGGCGTCGAGCGCGGCTTTTCGCTCCTCGTCCTCGCGCGGCCACAGCCGGCCAAGGATCTGCCCGCCGAGGCACTTGACGGCGGCGGCGGAGATGACGCCCTCGGGCGTGCCGCCGATCCCCCAGAGAAGGTCGACTGGAGAACGCTCGGTGACGGCCAGCAGCGAGGCGGAGACGTCGCCATGGGCGATCAGCCGCACGCGCGCGCCGGCGGCGCGAATCGCGGCGATGCCGTCGTGGTGGCGGGGACGATCGAGCACGACCACCATCACGTCGCCGATCGGACAGCCTTTGCGCTCGGCCACGAGCTTGACGGTCTCGCCCAGCGGGCGGTCGAGGTCGAGCAGGTCGGAAACCTCCGGGGAGCCGGCCATCTTCTCCATGTAGACGCACGGGCCGGGGTCGAACATCGTGCCGCGCGCGGACAGCGCGATCACGGCCAGCGCGCTCGGCATGCCGTGGGCGGCGAGCGTGGTGCCCTCGAGCGGGTCGACCGCGATGTCGACCTGCGGCGGCGAGCCGTCGCCGATCTGCTCGCCGTTGTAGAGCATCGGCGCCTCGTCCTTCTCGCCCTCACCGATCACGACGAGACCGTCCATCGGGACGGAATGGAGCATGTAGCGCATTCCGTCGACCGCGGCCTGGTCGGCCGCCTCCTTGTCGCCGAGGCCGACGAGCGGAGCAGCGGCGAGCGCGGCGGCCTCGGTCACGCGGACCAGCTCGAGCGCGAGGTTGCGGTCGGGCCGCTGATGGGTGGGGTCGGGGCTCACGAGAGTTTTTTGATGGGAAGCATTCCGGCGTGTCCACCGTACCGATCGCGGTGTCGCCGGCTTCAGCGCGATCGGGACGCGCAAGGAGGAAAGACGCGGCGAACTATAGGGGCCCTCACCAGAATAAATGGTGGATCCGTCACACGAGCGGCGCGGTCACTACGATCGTGGCGTGAGCGACCCAGGATTTCAAAGCCGAGGCTCGCATCCCCGCGGCGTTGCGCCCCGCGGTGGCGAACAAGCTCGCCAGGGCGACGCACGCGCGGGTGGAGGAACGGCTGCGGGATGGGGATGCGACCCTGTGGGGGCCACCCGGCGCAGCGGAGATCGCGAACAGGCTGGGTTGGCTCGACGTCGCCGAGCGGACGCTCGCCGAGCTGGGCGCCCTCGAGGCGTTCGCGGCGAAGGCGCGCGAGGACGGGGTGCGGGACGTGGTGCTGCTGGGCATGGGCGGCTCCTCGCTCGCGCCCGAGGTGCTGCGCCGCTCGTTTGGCTCCCAGCCCGGGCATCCGCGGCTGCACGTGCTGGACTCGACCGATGCGACGACGGTCAGGGCGGTCGGCGAGCGGATCGATCCGGGGAGCACCCTGTTCGTGGTGTCGTCGAAGTCGGGGGGCACGATCGAGCCGCTGTCGCTGTTCGCGCATTTCTGGTCGCTGAGCGGTGACGGCGAGCACTTCGTCGCGATCACCGATCCCGGCTCGGGCCTCGCCGCGCTCGCCCGTGAGCACGGGTTCAGGCACACGTTCGACGGCGATCCGAACATCGGCGGGCGCTATTCGGCGCTGTCGCCGTTCGGGGTCGTGCCGGGCTCCCTGATGGGGGTGGACGTGCGCGCGCTGCTGAGCGGCTCGGCGGGGGCGTGGCGAACAACGATCGACGGGAATCAGGCGGGGGTGTGGCTGGGTGCGGCGTTGAGCGCTCTTGCGCAGGCGGGCCGCGACAAGCTCACGTTCGTGATCTCGGAGTCGCTGCCGGGGTTGGGGCTGTGGCTGGAGCAGCTGGTGGCCGAGTCGACCGGCAAGCACGCGACGGGGATATTGCCCGTCGCCGAGGAGCCTCTGGGCGAGCCCGCGGTCTATGGGGAGGATCGCGTGTTCGCCTACCTGCCCGACGTGGACGCGCCCGACCCGGCGCAGGATGAGCGCGTGCGGGCGCTGTCCGAGGCGGGTCATCCGCTGATCACGATTCCCACGCATGGCCCGGCCGATCTGGGGCGCGTGTTCCTGCTCGCCGAGCTGTCGGTCGCGGTCGCGGGTTGGGGCCTCGAGATCAACCCGTTCGATCAGCCGAACGTGCAGCAGGCGAAGGACGCGACCAAACGCGTGCTCGCGGACTACGAGAGAAGCCACGAGCTGGAGCAGGCATCCGACGCGGACGAGGCGGCCCTGCACGCCTTGCTGGCCGATGCGACGCCACCGCACTATGTGGCGCTGATGGGCTATGTCCAGCCGACGGCGGAGCTCGACGCGGCGGTGGCCGAGCTACGCGAGGCGATCCGTGCGCGAACGAAGGCAACGACGACGTTCGGGTACGGCCCGCGGTTTCTGCACTCCACGGGCCAGTTTCACAAGGGCGGCCCGAGAACGGGACGGTTCCTGCAGTTGCTACACGACGGTCCGCAGGATGTGGAGATACCGGGCGAGCAGTACACGTTCACGACGCTGAAGAACGCCGAGGCGACTGGCGATTTGAACACGTTGCGCGAGCTTGGGCTCCCAGCCGAGCGCGTGCGCCTGCGGGGCGATGACCCGGCGAGCGCACTGCGCGCACTGACCGCAAGGATCAAGGAGATGCTGCCGTGACACAGATCGGGTTCGTCGGACTGGGCAAGATGGGCGGGAACATGGTGCATCGCATCCGCCGCGACTCAGAGCACGAGGTGGTGGCGTTCGACTTCGATGAGCAGGCGGTCAAGCAGGCGGTCAAGCACGGGGCGTCAGGCGCGGGCTCGCTGAAGTCGCTCGTCAAGCAGCTGCAGGCGCCGAGGATCGTGTGGATCATGGTGCCGGCGGGGGATCCCACGCAGGAGACCGTGGAGAAGCTCGCGAAGCTGCTGGAGCGCGGCGACACGATCGTGGATGGCGGCAACTCGAAGTGGACCGACGACAAGCGGCGGTCCAAGGAACTGAAGGGCGCGGGCATCGACTACGTGGACGTGGGAGTCTCGGGCGGCGTATGGGGGCTGGAGGTCGGCTACTGCATGATGGTCGGCGGGCCGCCGAAAGCGGTCAAGCAGCTCGCGCCGATCCTCGACGTGCTCGCACCGGAGACGAACGCACAGAGCATCGAGGCGATCGGGCCGCGCGGCTGGCTGCGATTCGGCAGCACGGGCGCGGGGCATTACGTGAAGATGGTGCACAACGGCGTGGAGTACGGTCTGATGCAGGCGTATGCCGAGGGCTTTGACCTGTTCGACAAGTGCGAGTACGAGCTCGACAATGCGAAGATCGCGCATCTGTGGGGACAGGGGTCGGTCGTGCGCTCGTGGCTGTGCGAACTGGCGGCACGCGCGTTCGAGGCGGACGGCAACGGGCTGGAGGCGATCGAGGGCTTCACCGAGGACTCGGGCGAGGGCCGCTGGACGATCGCGGATGCGACTGCCCGCGACGTGCCGACACCCGTGATCACCGCGTCGCTGTATGCGCGGCTGCGCTCGCGCGGCAACGGCGACTTCGCCGATCGCGTGCTCGCGGCGCTGCGCAACCAGTTCGGCGGCCACGCGGTCAAGAGCGCGCCGGGGGGCGGCGCCGTCAAGCGGGCGAAGCAGGCGGCCACGAAGGGCGCGAGCTCCAAGCGAGCTGCGACCACGGCGAAGAGCGCAAGCCGATGAAGCGCGGAGGTAGCTGGTGGCCGCGATAGCCGGTCAGCCGACGGCGCGGGTCGAGCTCGAGAACCCACTCGTCGCCGGGCTCGAGCGGTTGCCGGTGGCGCCGACAACGCTCGTGATCTTCGGGGCGACCGGCGACTTGGCCAAGCGCAAACTGCTGCCCGCGCTGTACAACCTCGCCCACGACGGCGCGCTGCCGGAGCGCTTCCACCTGGTGGGGGTCTCGCGCAAAGAAAAAGAGCACGAGGACTACCGCGAGGAGTGCGAGCAGGCGATCCGCAAGTTCTCCCGGCGCAAGCCAGATGAGGACGTGCTGCAGGGGCTGCTCGAGCACGTCAAGTACGTGCCGGGCGTGTTCGATGACGCGTCGGTGTATATGGAGCTGGGCAAGGTGCTCGACGGCTTCGAGGAGCACGCAGGCCAAAAGCTGAACCGCGCTTTCTACCTGTCGACCGCGCCGTCGTTCTTTCCGGTGATCGTCGAGGCGCTCGGCAAGAGCGAGCTCGCACGGCACGAGGGCGCAGAGGTGCGGGTGATCATCGAGAAGCCGTTCGGGACGACGCTCGCGGAGGCGCGAGAGCTGAACCGTGAGGTGTTGTCGATCTTCGAGGAGTCGCAGGTCTTCCGGATCGACCACTACCTCGGCAAGGAGACCGTGCAGAACATGATGGCGTTCCGGTTCGCGAACGGCATGTTCGAGCCGTTGTGGAACCGCAACTACATCGACTCCGTGCAGATCACCGCGGCGGAGGATCTCGGGATCGGCACGCGCGCCGGCTACTACGACCACGCGGGGGCGCTCCGCGATTTGATCCAGAACCACATGCTGCAGCTGCTCTGTCATGTGGCGATGGAGCCGCCGGTGAGCTTCACGGCGGAAGAGGTACGCAACGAGAAGGTCAAGGTGCTGCAGGCGATCCCGGCGCCAACGGCGGCGGAGATACCTGAGATGTCGCTGCGCGCGCAGTACGCCGCGGGCCACGCGGGCGGGGAATCGGTGGTGGGCTATCTGGAAGAGGAGGGCGTGCCGGAGGACTCGACGACCGAGACCTACGCGGCGCTGCGGTTGCATGTCGAGAACTGGCGCTGGGCGGGCGTGCCGTTCTACCTGCGCACGGGCAAGCGATTGGCGCGCAAGATCACCGAGATCGCGGTGACGCTGAAGCCCGTCCCCCATCTCGCCTTCAGCCACGACGGCTCGCTCGGGGTGCAGCCCAACCAACTGATCCTCACGATCCAGCCCAACGAGGGCGTGTCGCTGCGGTTGGGCGCGAAGATCCCCGGCACGCGCATGATCATCAGACCGGTGAGCATGGAGTTCCTGTACGGAACGGCCTTCCTGTCGCAGTCGCCCGAGGCGTATGAGCGGCTGATCACGGACGCGATGCGCGGCGACGCAACGCTGTTCACGCGCAACGACGAGGTCGAGGCGCAGTGGCGGATCTGCGACCCGATCGTCCGCGAGTGGGCACAGGCATCGCCCGGCCCGCTGGCCCAGTACGAGGCCGGCTCGCAGGGCCCGAAGGAGGCGGAGCGCCTGCTGCTGGAGGGCCATCGCTGGCGCGCGATCTGATGTCCACCTCGGACGCTGTCTGGGAGGCGCAGGGTACGACGCCCGACGCGATCGAAGGAGCGCTGCGTGAGCTGCTGGTCGAGCGCCACAACGAAAACGCCGATTTCGTGCCGGCGCGAGTGCTGAACATGATCGCGTTCGTCGACCACGAATGGAGCGGGGAGATCGCCAACCGCTTGCGCGGCGTCGGTCGCTATCACGCTTCGCGCACGCTTGTGCTCTCATACGAGCCGCGCCGCGAGCGATTGGACGCGCGGGTAACGATCGCCTCCGCGGGCGAACCGGCGGCCGGCGAGCCGGCGCTGCTGCGCGAAACGGTGGTCGTCGAGATCGGCGATCGCCATCTCGAGGACCTGTTCACGATCGTCGACCCGCTCGTGATCACCGACCTGCCGACGCTGCTGTGGTCCCCGCACGGGCACTACGACCTGCTCGACGGGCTGATGGGGCTGACCCAGGCGGTGCTGGTCGACTCGGTCGACGAGCCCGACCCGCGCGAGGCGATCGAGCGCGCCTGCACGCTAAGCGGACAAGCCTACGTGGTGGACCTCGCGTGGCTGCGCTCGACGCCGTGGCGCGAGCGGGTCGCGGCGAGCTTCGACCCGCCCCTGCTGCGCGCCGAACTACAGGCGATCGAGAGCCTCACGATCCGTCACCACCCGGATTCGACGGTCGCCGCGATGCTGTTCGTGGGCTGGCTGGGCTCGCGGCTCGGCTGGGAGCTCGGCTCGCTGAAGGCTCATGAGGACGGGCTGCGCGGGACGGCGCGGGCGATCGGAGACCGCGAGGTAGCGCTGCGGTTGCAGAGTGCGCGCGAGCTGCAGGTGAGGGGCCTCGAGGGCCTCACGCTGCAGACCGCCGACGGCCGGCGGACGCTGCGCTTGGACCGCGGGCCCGGAGGCTTGCACGCGCAGGAGCGCGACGCGGGTGGGCACGAGCGCGCGTGGACGATCCCCGGTGCCTCGCGCGGAGAGACGGGCATCCTCGGCGAGGGCATCCGCCAGGCGCTGTTGCGCGACCCGACGTACCTGCCGGCGCTGAAGGGGGCCGAGCAGATGTTGCCCGAGGGCGTCTCGTGAGGCGCCCCCCGGCAGCCGGCGGCAAGGACGATCCGGCGAGGGCCAGCGGAGCCCACCGGTGACGCGCCTGACCACACTGCCGAACGCCGAGGCGGTCGCGGTCCGCGCGGCCGCTGAGATCGCGCGCGAGCTGGAGAGCGCGCGCGAGCAGCGCGGCGTCGCCCATCTTGCGCTCAGCGGGGGCACCACCCCGGCGCGCACCTACGAGCTGCTCGTCGACGCGCTGCCCGACTGGGGCGGGATCGAGGTGTGGTTCGCCGACGAGCGCTGTGTGGGGCCGGAGGACGAGCAGAGCAACTACCGGATGGCGGCCGAAACGCTGCTCGGGCCGGCCGCCATCCCTGCGGAGCGGGTGCACCGGATGGAGGGCGAGCTCGGCCCGGACGAGGGAGCCGAACGCTACGCAAAGGTTCTAACGGAGCGCCTGCCCGGCGCTGATCGCCGACCGCCCGTCCCGCCGGTGCTCGACGTGGTCGTGCTGGGCATCGGCCCGGACGGGCACGTCGCCTCGCTGTTTCCCGGCGCGCCCACGCTCGACGCGGGCGAACAGGCCATCTGCCTGGGAGTGCGCAACTCGCCCAAGCCGCCGCCGGAGCGGATCACGTTGAGCCTCGCGGTGCTGCGCGCCGCAAGGCGCTGCACGCTGCTTGCAGCCGGTGCGAGCAAGGGGGACGCGATCAGCGCGATGCTGGGCGAGCCGAGCCCCCATGTGCCCGCGAGCCTGCTCAGACGGGGTCGTTTGACGGCGATCGTGGACGACGCCGCCTCACCGCCGGCCGGCTCGAGTTAGAACACCTTTCAAAGAACCGCACGCCGATACGTCCCTGGACATGGCGCGCGCTGGATCGCGAGAGAATGCGAGCTGATCGAACTGTGATGACGCGGGGAGGGTCGGGGTAGGTAGGGTTCTGCTTCTACAGTGAGCAGTCCGATCGCATGAGCACCCCGAACGCCATGCCAAGCACGACCCCTGTGAAGGACTCAGAGCCCCTCGCGGCGGGCGCGCGGACGCTGCCTGGAGTCGAGCAGGCGCTCGCCGCCATGGACGAAGCGCGCGCGAGCACGCTCGCGCTGGTCGCCGAGATCGACGACGGCAATCTCGAGCGCGTGCACTCGCCGATCTTGAGCCCGCTCGTGTGGGACCTCGGCCACATCGCCGCCTACGAGGACCTGTGGCTGGCCGAGCGACACGCGGGCCTCGAGCTGCTGCGGCCCGATCTTGCCGAGTGCTACGACGCGTTCGAGACGCCGCGCGCGGTGCGCGGCGAAATCGAGGCGCTCGGGCCGGCCGCGGCGCGTGACTACATGGCGGCCGTTCGCGCGCGAACGAGCGAGGCGCTCGCACGCGACGGGCTGGGCGACGGGACGATCTGCGAGATGGTCCTCCGCCACGAGTTGCAGCACTCGGAGACGATGCGCCAGACGATGGCGATCGCCGGACTGCTGCCTCCCGCGGACCTGGCCAGGCGCGACGCCCCTTTGCCGGACTCGGCGGCCGGCGGGCCCCAGTGGATCGAGCTGCCCGCGGGCCCGTGCGCGATCGGCGCGAACGAGCGGGGCTTCGCCTACGACAACGAGCGCCCGCGTCACACCGTTGACCTCCCCGCTTTCCAAATCGCGCGCCGGCCGGTGAGCAACGCCAGCTGGATGCGCTTCAGCGAGGGCGGAGGCTACGAGCGGCGCGAGTGGTGGTCAGACGAGGGCTGGGCATGGAAGCAGGAGCACGACATCACCCACGATCGTCAGATCCAGACGGGACACGGAGAGGCGCCCGTCTGTCACATCTCCTGGTTCGAGGCCGACGCCTTTGCCAGAGCGCACGACGCGCGCCTGCCCACTGAGGCGGAGTGGGAGAAGGCGGCGACCTGGACCCGGGAGACACCTGGGGGCATCGGCCGCGTATGGGAGTGGACGAGCAGCGCTTTCCACGGCTACCCCGGCTTCAGCGCGTTCCCGTATCGCGAGTACTCCGAGGTGTTCTTCGGCGAGGACTACCGTGTGCTGCGCGGCGGCTCCTGGGCCACGCATCCACGCGTGGCGAGCCTCACGTTCCGTAACTGGGACCTGCCCTTGCGCCGACAGATCTTTGCCGGAGTCCGTCTAGCGCGGGACGGCGGGGCATGAGTCAAGCGCGCGAACCTTGCACGGAACGGCGGCGAGGCATGGGCCAAGCGCGCCGAAGCGAGCTCGAGCCACGCCCGGCGCGAAGGCGGAAGGGAGCCTGATGGAGCCAATCGCCAACCCCGCGGAGACAATCCAGATCGACTCGCATCTGGACTCAGGCCAGGAACGCTCGCTCGCGGAGGACGTGCTCGACGGGCTGACACGACCGTTCAAGGAACTGCCGCCGAAGCATTTCTACGACGCGCGCGGCGCCGAGCTGTTCGACCGGATCTGCGAGCTGCCCGAGTACTACCCGACGCGGGCCGAGCGCGCGATCCTCGAGCAGACCGCGACCGAGCTGGCGGCGAGCACGAACGCGGTCGAGCTGGTCGAGCTCGGCTCGGGCACGGCCGCCAAGACGCGCGTGCTGCTGGACGCGCTGTATGCGGCCGGCACGCTGAAGCGCTACGTGCCGGTCGACGTGACGGAGAGCATGGTGCGCGACTGCGCCGAGACGTTGACGGAGGAGTATCCGGGGTTGCGCGTGCACGGCGTGATCGGCGACTTCGAGCGCCATCTCGACGGTATCCCGGAGGCGATCGGCCCACGAATCGTCGCGTTCCTCGGCGGTACCGTCGGCAACTTCCAGCCCGGCAGCCGCCGCCGTTTCCTGCGCTCGATCGGCCGCCTGCTCGGCCCGGGCGACCACCTGCTGATGGGAACCGACCTCGTCAAGGACCCGGGCGTGCTGGAGGCTGCCTACGACGACGAGCAGGGTGTCACGGCGGAATTCAACCGCAACGTGCTGAGCGTGCTGAACCGCGAGCTCGACGCCGACTTCGACCCTGAGGACTTCGACCACATCGCGTTGTTCGACACAGAGCACGAGTGGATCGAGATGCGCTTGCGCTCGCGCCGCGAGCACACGACGCTCGTGCGCGCGCTCGACCTGCCGGTGCATTTCGACGCCGGCGAGGAAGTGCGGACGGAGATCAGCGCGAAGTTCACGCCAGAGCGGCTGGAGGGCGACCTGTCCGCCGCTGGGCTGGAGCTCGTGCGCTGGTTCACGGACCCGGACGAGCTGTTCGCGCTGACCCTCTCGCGCGTCGTTCAATAGATTTCGCGGCCATGCGGATCGAGGACAGCTCGGCAATCGTCGTCGGCGGAGCCTCCGGGCTCGGCGAGGCGACCGTGCGCGCGCTGCACGAGCGGGGCGCGGCGGTGACGATCGCCGACGTGAACGCCGAGAAAGGCGAAGCGCTCGCGAGCGAGCTCGGGGCGGAGTTCGTGGCCTGCGACGTGCGCGAGGAGAGCCAGGTCGAGACGGCCGTGCAGCGGGCCGCGGCCGCCGCCGACAACCCTCTGCGCATCGCGGTGTGCTGCGCCGGGACGGGCTGGGCGCAGAAGGTAGCGGGCTCGAAGGGCCCGCATCCGCTGCTGCCGTTCGAGACGATCGTGCAGATCAACCTGATCGGGACGTTCAACGTGCTGCGCTACGCCGCGAGCGCGATGATCGGCAACGAGCCGGCCGAGGACGGAGAGCGCGGCGTGTGCGTGACCACCGCTTCAATCGCCGCATACGACGGCCAGATCGGTCAGATCGCGTATTCCGCGTCGAAGGGCGGCGTCGTCGGCATGACGCTGCCGGCCGCACGCGATCTCGCGCAGTACGGGATCCGCGTCAACACGATCGCCCCGGGCCTGTTCGACACCCCGCTGCTGGCCGCGCTGCCGGAGGAGGCCCGCCAGAAGCTGGGCGCGGGCGTCCCCTATCCCCCACGCCTCGGCCAGCCCTCAGAGTACGCACAGCTCGCGTGTCACATCGTCGAGAACCGGATGCTCAACGGCGAGACGATCCGGCTGGACGGCGCGCTGCGCATGCCCCCGCGCTGAGTCGCTCCGCGGCCGGGAGAGAGCGTTGGCAATTTTGAAAGACTATGCGGACAAAACGCTTCGTTCTATGCCTCGATGCGGTAGCATGAATGGTCATGAGCGTAAGTTCTCATAAAACGCTTTTGGAGCCAGGACATGAGGCAGAGTGGGCGGAGCTTAATCGTGAAAAGCTCGAGTACCACCAGCGCACCGCGCGAGCCATGACTCCCTCCGAGCGCATAGCGCAAGGTCAGAAGCTATCTCAACAAGCCGTGAAGCTGCTGGCTTCGACGATACGCACCGGCCATGTCCCAAGACGAGCCTTCTGGTCCTGATCTCGATGGTGTCGTAGCCGACGCCAACGCCGTCGGGCTGCAGTATGTCGTGATCGGCGGCTTCAGCGTGATAGCCAACGGGTTCCTGCGGGCGACCAAAGATTCAGACCTGCTGGTGCCGGATGGCCAGGAGACCGACGAGGCAATCCTGCGCTTCTTTGAGAGGATAGAAGCGTCTCGTCTGCGCGACGGCAAGGTGCTGACCAGAGCAGAGATGGCCGCCGACCATCTCCGTGTCGTCAGCCGTCACGGCATTATCGACGTCATGCGCGGAGGCTTGCCACCGCTGGACTACGACACCGTTTCCAAAGAAGCAATAGACGCCGAAGTTGGCGAACAGCCTGCTCGCATTGCTGGCCTGCGCAGCATCGTCGGCTTCAAGCGCCTTGCCGGTCGTCCCCAGGATCGCCGAGACCTCGAAGAACTGGAGGCATTCCACGGTGAGCTCCCGGTCGAGTCGATCCCCGGCCTCGACACATAGCCGGCGGTTTGAGTAGCACATCTCTTAACGAGAGGGCACGACTCCTTTCAGTGTCACGAGCAGCAGTGCGTGGCGGACTTTGCATCTCTTCCGGCCGGACACGACCGGAAGAGATGCAAACGTGCCGCCCTGCGCGACGTGTCCCAGCCCCGCGCAGCGTGTACCCCTGCGCAGCGTGTCTTAACCGAGCCGTTCGACAAGCATCGCCATGCCCATCCCGCCGGCGACGCACATCGACTCGATGCCGTAGGTCTTGTCGAGTGTCTCCAGGTCGTTGAGCAGCGTGGTCATGATCCGCGCGCCGGTCATGCCGAACGGGTGACCGAGCGCGATCGCCCCGCCGAACGGGTTGAGCTTCTCGTCGTCGATTCCCAGCTCCTCTTTGCACGGCACGATCTGCGCGGCGAACGCCTCGTTGATCTCGACCACGTCGATGTCGCTCATCGACATGCCCGTGTTCTTCAGCAGCGCCTGAATCGCGGGGATCGGGCCGAGGCCCATCACCTCCGGGCGGATCGCCGCGACGGTCGAGGCGACGATCCGCGCACGGGGCTTCAAGCCAAGCTCTGAGGCCTTTTCCTGCGACATCACCAGCAGCGCCGCGGCGCCGTCGTTGAGCGGGCAGGCGTTGCCCGCGGTGACCGAACCGTCCGGCTTGAACACGGGCTTCAGCGAAGCGAGCTTCTCGAGCGTCGTGCCCGCGCGCGGACCGTCGTCCTTGGTGACGACCGTCGCGGGCACGTCGATCTCGTTGCCCTCTTTGTCGACGTCTTTGTGCGCCGGCACGGGCACGGGCACGATTTCCTTGTCGAAGTGCCCCGACTCCTGCGCGGCGACGGCACGCGTCTGCGACACGAGCGCCCATTCGTCCTGGGCCTCGCGGCTGACTTTGCGTTCCTCAGCGACGTTCTCGGCGGTCATGCCCATCGAGATGTAGGCGTTGTACAGCGAGTTCTCCGAGCCGTCGAGCTTGGGATGGAACTCGAACGGCGCGCCCTGCCCGGCGCGCGAGACGGCCTCGACGCCGGCGGCGATGTAGGTGTCGCCCTCGCCGGTCTTGATCGCGTGGAAGGCCATGCGGGTCGTCTGCAACGAGGAGGCGCAGAAGCGGTTGACAGTGCAGCCCGGCACGTGGTAGTCGATACCGGCGAGCAGTGTGGCCAGGCGTCCGATGTTGTAGCCGGCCTCGCCCTCGCCGTAGCCGCAGCCCATCATCACGTCGCCGATCGACTTCTGGTCGACTTGCGGGTTGCGCTCGATCAGCGTCCGCAGCGGCAGCGCCGCGAGGTCGTCGGCGCGAACGGTCTTGAGCGATCCCTTGACCGCACGCCCGATCGGCGTGCGAATGGCGTCGACTATCACTGCTTCAGGCATGTAAGGCTCTTCTCCTTGGTTGAGGTGTCGGGGACTATAGATCGAGGCGGCTGACGCCGAGCTCGTCGAAGCCGACGTGGTGGGCGAGCTCGTGGCGCACGGTGCGCGTGACCTGGTCGCGCAGCAGGTCGGGGTCGTGGCCGTAGTCGCGGCGGAGGGTGTCGCGGAAGATCACGATCCGGTCGTGGGTGTCGTCGCGGCGGGACTGGCCGCCTTGATAGAGGCCGTAGGCGCCGCGGCGGCGGCCACCGTTCGAGATCACGACGGCTACGTGGGAGAGCGCGTTGCGCAGCAGGTCGGGCAGCTCGTCAAGGGCGTCGCGGACGAGCTCTTCGAAGTCGTCGTCGTTCAGCGGGTCGAGCTCCATGAACTCCTCTTCTCCGGGATCGACGACGAGCCCTTCGCGCGCCAGCTGCTCGGAGTGGCGCACGACCTCTTCGAACTCGGCCTCGGACTCGGGGTCGCGCCAGCCCGCCATGCGCACCGCGACGAACGCCGCGCCGCCCATCAGGAGCGCCGCGGCGATCACGCCGAGGGCGACATCCTCGAGCGCGCGCACCGCGCCGATCGAGGAGAAGCCCTGCCCGACGACGAGCACGACCAGACCGGCCGACAGCGCGACGAGCGCTGCGATGCCTACACGTTTCGACTGGCCGGGGGCGCTGGGCGGAGACGGCGAGCGCATCGGCAGCTCCCCGCCTATTTGAGCGTGCGGGCGATCACGAGCCGCTGGATCTCGTTCGTGCCCTCGTAGATCTGGGTGATCTTGGCGTCTCTCATCATGCGCTCCACCGGGTACTCCTTGACATAACCGTAGCCGCCCAGGACCTGGACGGCCTCGACGGTGACAGCCATCGCGGTGTCCGAGCAGAAGACCTTGGCCATCGAGGAGTACTTGGCCCGCTGCGGATGTCCCTGATCGGCCATCGCGCACGCCTTGTACAGCAGCTCGCGCGCGGCCGCGGTGCGTGTTTCCATGTCGGCGAGCTTGAACTGGATCGCCTGGAACTCGTTGATCGCCTGCCCGAACTGGCGGCGCTCGCGCGCGTAGGCGACCGCGTAGTCGGTCGCGCCCTGCGCGATCCCGACGGCCTGCGCGGCGGCGCCCAACCGCGTGCGCTCGAGCGTGCCGAGCGCGACCCGCAGGCCGCGGCCGACCTCGCCGATCACGTTCGCCTGGGGCACACGCACGTCCTCGAAGATCGGCTGGCCGGTCGGTGAGGCGCGGATGCCGAGCTTGTGCTCGAGCTTGCCGACGGAGAACCCGGGCCGGTCTGCCTCGACGACGAACGCGGTGATCCGTTTGGTCTCGCGATCGGTGACGGCGAAGGTGATGTAGAAGTCGGCGATGCCGAGGTTCGAGATCCAGTTCTTGGTGCCGTTGATGACCCATTCCTCGCCGTCGAGCACCGCGTGCGTCTGCATCCCGGCGGGGTCCGAGCCGGCCTCGGGCTCTGACAGCGCGAACGCGGGCGACCACTCGCCGGAGGCGCACTTCGGCAGGAAGCGCTCCTTCAGGTCATCGGAGCCGAACAGCTGGATGGGCAGCGTGCCGAGCTCCTGCACCATCAGGATCAGCGCGCAGGCGGCGTCGACCTTGGCGATCTCCTCGACCGCCATGTTCAGCATCAGCGTGCCCGTGCCGGTGCCGCCGTACTCGGTCGGAAACGGCAGCCCGAGGATGTCCTGCTCGGCGAGGACCTTACGAATGTCCCACGGGTACTCGGCCCGCTCGTCGATCTCGGCCGAGCGCGACGCGATCTTCTCGCGCGCGATCTGTCCGATCGTCGCGCAGAAGTCGAGGTTCTCCTGGGGGATGGTGTAGGTGTCGCTGACGGCTTGCATGCGGTGGATCTTATTGATGAGAGCCGCCTGCCGGCGGCCGGCGTGCGCAGCGCAGCGGCGGCACGGGCGACGTGAGCGCGTTACCGCGGTTTACGGATCGACCGAGCGGGTAAAGCGAGTGTCATGCCACTTGGGACCTCCATATTTCTGATCGCGGTCGGCGCGATCCTGCGCTACGCGGTCACGGCCAGCATATCCGGCATCTCGCTGCCGACGGTGGGACTGATCCTGATGATCGTCGGAATCGTCGGGCTGGTGCTCTCGATCTTCTACATGCTCGCGTGGAGCCCCCGCCGGGGCCGTGTCATGCGCGAGCGCGTGGTCGAGCGCGACCCGTACGACGAACCTCCCGTCTACTGACCGAGGGGTCTTCCCGTCTACTGACCGAGGGTTTGCCGAGGATAGACTGTGCTGCTCGTGCTCCCGGGATTTTCCCGCGCCGTGTCGTAGCTGAACGCCTAGCGGTACCGAGCGCGGTCAGGGTCGTCTGTTCGCCTGTGGGATCGTGTTTGGGGAATGGAGACGATCTGCCCCAGTCGCGGGGGCAGATCGTCTCTCCGTGAAGACAGGTGTGGTTGGGGTGGGCGGTTTAGTGTGTGCCTACCGTTCCCAATGGTGGTGGTGATGGTGGTCGCCTGGTGGTGGTGGGGCGGTGGGGAAGGTTTCGCTTGCGAGGACGGCGCTCACTTCGGCTGCTTTGTTTGTTACGTTGAGGATGATGGTGTTGTGTCCGGCTGGGGATTCCAGGCCTAGGGTACGGTCGATCAACGGGTCGATGATGTTGGAGAGTTCGCCGCCGCAGCCTTCGGCGGGCGGTACGGAGAAGGAGTTGTCCACGAGCGTGCTTTCGGTGGTTGTGGACGCTTCATATCCTTCTTCTACTTCGCCTTTCAGGTGGCCGGGTTTCCCGGTGATTGGCTGGTTTGGTGGTGGGGGGCTGGTGGTGCCGTCGGTGAGGTGCAACTCGATCGGGGAGCTTTCAGATCCCACGTAGCAACTTTCGCCTAGTAGCGGGTTCTCGAGATGGATCCTCGCGGGGAACGTCAGAGCCGAGCCTTTTTCTTCGACGAGGGCCGCCAAGTTCAGGATCGCGGGGTTCGTCGGTCCGGCGACACCTTCGACTGTCGCGCTCACCTCACTGCCCTCCCGATCCCGGAACCGGGAGCAAGGATCGTGCCTACGGTGATGGCGTCTGGAGTCGCCCCTGCTGTCCTCTGTGAAGCTTGGGCAGCCGATCACGCTTGACAGTCCCCCGGGGACATTCAGCTCGGTCGGGGAGACGCTTTCGCCGTTAGCGGCGGGCAGCACGAAGTATTCGTTGAAGTTCGGGCTGCCTGTCGGGAGCGCTCCACCCTGGAGGACGATCGGCCGGTCGATCGGTATCTGCAACGGCCCGACGACCACTTCGCCACTCGTCACTTCGACGTACTGGCACAGCGCGACACCCGGAATGCCCGTGGGGCATTGCGCGAATGCGGCGAACACTCCTGTCGGCGCGGCAAACGCCGAGGAGGACACGACACCCAAGAGCACCAACGGCGCTAGCACGCCCAGCAGCGCTCGCCTACACACACCAATCCTCCCCATCCCGCTGCTGCTGATCCTCTCCTTCTCGCTCATACCGTTCCTCTCCGTCGTCGTCCTGTTTGTGAGCATCCGGCTGTTCCCCCTTGCGTTGATCGATAGTTAGCGTGTCCTTGCTTTCTTCGCCTTGTGCTTGGCTTCGACCGTCCCGTACTTCTTCCGTGCCGCCTTCTCGCAGCGGCTGCGCTTGGCCTTCTGCTTGTCGGACTTGCAGGCTTTTAGTGCTTTGGCGAGCTTCTGTGCGCGTGTCAGGGCCTTTGCCTTGGCGCAGCCGGTGACGCTGACGGGTGTCTTGTAGTTTGCTTGCATCCCGTTCTGGGCGGTGAAGTCCGCCGGGATCGTGAGCTTCTGTGTGCAGAGATCGCCGTTCGCCGCCAAGGCGGAGTACTTCCCCTCCGGCAACGTCAGTTCGAAGGAGCTCACGGGATTATCAGGAACAGTCTTGAACGTGGTCGAGGTGATCCCCGCTTTGCTGATGAACGTCGCACCGACCAGGATCACCTTCACGCCGTAGCCCTGCAGCACGATCTCGAGGCTCGGGAACGCTTCCCCGCCATGACTGACGAAGTACACGGGACCCGACAGCGGTTCGGGGATGTTAGGCACGACAGCCTTCGCGATCCCGATCGCTGACGGTGACGGGCAACCCGCCGGGTTCGCTAGGAACTGCGCGTTCGTGCACGCCTTCTGCAGCGTCGTCAACCGTGACGGGAGCTGCTTCGGGAGTTCCACTTTGACTTTTGCGATATTCGCATACGTGCCAGCTACCGCACCCTGGGGGTACGTCAGGTTCACGTGCAGGCTCGCGCCGTTGGCTTTCGATGTTTTCCCGGACGTGGAGACCGCGAACTTGGGAGCGAACTTCAGAGCGGCACAACTAGCGGCCTGGAACGGGCTTGTGACCGTCGCGCTGGCACCGAGGTCGCTGTTCAGGGTGCTGCCGATCGCCAGAGGATCACAGCTCGTCGGGTTCAGCGTGAAGTTGTGACGGTCGACATAGACACGGATATCACGAACATGCGTGACGATCCCCTGAATGATCGTCGGGATCGGTTCAGAGGACGTCGGGCTGACACTGACCTGCGCCGTAAACGGATCGATGTTCAACCCGAAACGCAACACGACCGTCCCCAGGTCGAACGGACCGACGACCGCGGAGGTGACCGCCACGAGAGAGAACGGGGCGCCATGGAACGGCCCCGCGAGATACACCTTCCCCGGGACGTACGCCAAGACGGCGCCCATACCCGTACCGACCAACGTATGTCCGACCTGGCTCTGGACGGGACAGGACGGGTTTGCTTCCTCTTCCCTACCGCTCTTCGTGCGTGCCACCGCGATCGCTGCCTCCGGGCAGAACGGGACGCCAGTCAGGCTCCCCGTCAGGCCAGGCGGGAGGTTCGTGGAGAACCCCGAGATCTCCTGTTGGGCGTCGGTACGCGTGAGGTGCAGGTAGAACGCGCTGAAGGAGCCCGCGTTGTTGTTCAGCATCCCAGCCTGGATCTCGGGGTTGAAGGGCGGCGCGCCACCAGAGGGACATGGCCCTCCGCCGACGCCGCTCGTGATACCGAACGAGGAGCCCTCGGTCAGCGGCGAGAACGGGTTCGCCCATGGTGTCAGCAACGCTTGGGCGGTGTACGTGCCGCACGTGGATGGGGTGACCAGTGGTGCTTGTGCTCCTTCCCGGAAATGGAAGTTGAAATGGCTGAACGGCAGCTGGGGGTTGTTCGCGAACGTCGTCACGAGCTGTCCCGTGACGGGGTTCGGGGTGACCTTCCCCGCGAGCTTGATGAAGATCCCCGTTTCCGGGTTCCTAGCCACGATATACAATGCCAGCAACGACCCGAACGGGTTTTCGTGCGGTTGCGCGATAAACAACGAACCATGAATCGCACTGTTCAACACTGGCGTCGTAATTTCGACCGTCCCCAACTTCGACTGATCCGGACAACCCGCGCCAGACGTCGAGGTAAGCGTCTCCCGCGCGTAGTCAGCCGCCGCACAACCGGCCAACCCCACGCCCGAGGACGGGTTTACCGTCAGTCCTTCAGGCAACGTCACGACCGTGTCCTTCAAACGCGACTGCGTCAAACCTTCACTGTTCGTGAGTCCTTCATCATGGAAGTCCAGGTTCACATCCAGGCCACTCGGAGACGACGCGCTGCTCGTCGTCGGTGACGCCTGCACCGACGGCGCGAACGCCAACCGGTTACAACCAACGAGCGCCGGCAACGGTTCCGGGGGCAAACGATCTTCAAACACTCCGGGGTTCCCCCACGAATCAGCTTCGACCGACGCTTCCATTGGCGCGCCACACGTAGTCGGAAGTGTCAGCAACGCCGGGGGATGTTTGTTTTCCGGATGCGAACACGGACCATGATCAGCTTCAAGAGACTGATAAAGACAACTCCATCCCCGTGAAGCGTCGTGGCGAGGATCGCCGGGCGTGCCCCAGACGGTCACGGTCGCGCTGATCAACCCCGCCGTCTGAGTGATATTGCTCGCATCGACACTGATCCCATAGTCTTCGCTCTGGCCAGGCACGGCGCCCTCACCAGGACCCGACCGCAACGTGGCGTCCAGCAGGACGGGCACATCCCCGATCACGATCGCGAAGCCGAAACGCGCCGGCTCCCCAAATTCCGGTTCCAACTCAAACAACGGCACCGTGAAAGCCACATAGTTGAGGAGGAGAGGTTCCCAGATCCGCACCGTGGCGATACCCACCGCGCTTTCCGCGGGACACCGGTTGTCTTCCTGGTTTTCTCCCGCTGGAGCGGTAACTCGAAATGCCAGGAACTGGAGGATGCTGCACGTAGGCACCGGTGTCGGATTGCCGATGAAGCCAACCGGGAACTTCGTGAACACATCCTTCGCGAGACCCACCGGCGCGACCCTAGGGTTGTGGCCGGCGTTTTCGGTCTGTGCGGTGTCCGGTCCCTGGTTGAGCGCCACGGTGGTAGTCATCTGGAAGGGGTGGGAGCCCGCGCGGGTATCGAGCGTGCCGCCCTCTTCTTCAAAGCGGTTCTCGAAGTCTTCGACGCCGAACGGCGTAGGTTCAGAGCTGAACCTCAGCGGACGCGCGAGCGTCGCGGCGGGAGCACCACCACCCGTCACGCTGACTTGATTCTCCTCCCCCGAGTGAGCACCGGCCTTGACCTTGACCTTGATCCGCACTTCGAGCATCGTGTACGGCGCAAGCACACCTTCAAAGGCGCACGAAAGCCTCGCCAACGAGCATGGCATAGCGAACTCGTATCCGATCGCGTCTCCCGGCTGCGGCGAGCTCCCGGCGATTTCGATCGCTTCCAGCCCGGCGGGCAGCACGTCAGCGACAACGACCGGCTGACCGCCGGCGGGCCTGCCGTCGACGGGCGCCTCCCCGACATCCTCAGCCAACACCGCGATCTCGCCCGTTTCCCCTGGCTGGGAAGGAAGATCAGACGGACGCGCACTCGAGCTCAACAGCCACCAAGACGAATCCGCGAACGCAGGCGCAGACCCGAGAGCTAGACTCACAAGCAGGCCGGCGGTCGCCGCGATCACCGTATGGCGAAGATAGGTCCTCATCATTTTGACCTCCGTGGGCTCGCCGTGTGATGGATTGCTCGCTTGCTCCTGCTGGCCCTCTTCGCCCTGACGCACTTACCGTGCTTCAGCTTCTTGGCCTTAGGACATCTCTTCGCCTTCGGTTTGCTGCGAGGCGCCGGCGTCAGCGCCGCCAACGGTTTGAGGTTCCCCGGACCGGAGAAGGTCAACGAGCCCGGGGTCGCATCGTTAGGGGGAGCGACGAAACCCTGACACGCATCACCCACGCATTCGATCGGCTTCTCGGGTTCCCGATCGCCGCCACCAACCCGCGCGTCATACACGTCATAAGCATTGTCGCGATCGAGCGGGGACAGCTTCGCCGCTGTCAGGAAGAACACATCATCGCCGCTTTCAGAGGCATCCATGAACACCGATTCCTTTTCAGAGGCGCCAGAGGAGATCAGACCCACACACCCACCCGCACGCGAAACAAAAGTCCCCACGGACCCTTTGCAGGCGCCCACTCCCGGCGGCTCGAACTCATACACGTCCTCGCCCCCATTCGAATCCTGAGCGACAAGACCATCGGTCGAGTTGAAGAACAGACGCCCCGAGTCAGACAGGGTATGAGGCTGGTATAGAGACTGGGCCCCTTCGAGGGAGTCCGAATCAAGGAGGAACCCCGCGACAAGCTGCCCCCCAAGGCCAAGCATGCAGACTGTTATCGCCTTGCGAGGCCAGTTGAAGATATTCGATGCCGTGAGGCCGGGCGCCGCTTGGGTTACACGAAACGCAAAGCAGCATCCCTGCCGGGCCCGCCGCGGCGTTGTAGAGGTAGACCTCCGCGACGGGCCTACCCGAGCCGCGATCGCGATTGTCATAGCCCGTGAGCGGCCGCTGAGACATCAACGCGAGCCACTGGCCGCTGGCAGACACGCGCCCCGGGCCCTCGAGGTTAAAGTCGCGCAGGTCCGCCGAAGAGAACCGCGCGATGAAGATCGTTGCGCCTTCGCGGTAAAGATAGAGGTTGCAGGTCGCCGTACCCTCTCCTTCGAGAACACTATTGCCACAGCCTCCGGGCACGGCTCCTTCAGGCCCAGCTCCATGGTCAACCTGGTTGTGCGCAAGGACACCGTTAGCCACGAAATAGACCGAGGAGCCATCGGTGCTGGCGCCGACCATTCCCTTCACGTTCGCCGCTTCGCCTCCGTTCGTCGGCGAGAGATCGCTGAGCAAGCATTCAAGTCCGCCCGATTCCCCGATTGTCACCTGGCAGCGGTACAGATCGGGGTGCTCAAGAGAAGCGCCAGAGCCTGGGGTTAGCTGCTGCTCGTCGGTGAACAAGATCACCGAGCCATCGGAGGAAGCCATCTGAAAGACAGGAAGGACAGGCCCTTTGCCGGAGCCGCCCCTGTCGAGGTCGATCTGCAGCGTCTGTTCGCCAGGAACATCACGCAGGTAGAGATGACCTCTCCCGCCGCTTTCAGACCACACCACACGAGAGCCATCGGCGGACACCGCGGTTCGCTGTTGGCCGTGGGTAGGACCCAAGGTCTCCCCGTTGGTGCCGAGTGTGGCGGAGGCGTTGCTGACGGGCCCTGCCATACCGGGAAGGAAACTGACCAGTTCGAGCCGGCCCTCCGTCCACTCGTAGAGGCTATACTTCGGAGCGCCTTCGACCAGCGGCGCCGTAGAAGAGAGCACTATGTGTCGCGCGTCGGGGCTGGCGCCGAGGAACCTGACGGTCTGAGCACTCCCATTCTGGGAGCCGATATTTTGTTCGTAACCGAACTTGGTTCCGGGAGGGACGTTGGCGAACCCGGGCGCCCCCGTGACAAGCGGACGGAAGCAGCCGACAGTGCACAGCGCGGCGGTGTTCCCGGCGGGAAAGTCACTGCGCAGGAATGGCGTCTGTTCGGAGGCTTCCGGAGAGATTTCCGGCGCGAACGCACCGTCAGGTTCGACGATGCCGAGCGACAAGTCAGAGGAAAAGATTTTGTATTCCGGCGGTGTGGCGCCTCCGTGCGCGACGACGTTGGGTGTGACGATGTCACGCGAGGACCATCCCGTCCCGGCACGAGCAGAGACGATCTGGACATTGTCGGCGTTGCCCGCGGCACCCGATTCCGTTGGTGAGCTCGCCGTATAGGAGATCGCGTTACCCTCCACGGCGGCCTGGACCGGAGACAAGCCGGAGGGTCCTTTCAGGATCGCGCCGTGCTTGGCCTGAGGTGAGACGAGCTCCCAGCCGCGATTGTCGGGGAGCGAGAAAGCACTGGCGGTCTGGGTGATAAAGGTCTGCTCCGGGGAGATGACGGCTTCGGGGCCTTCACCCAAAACGTTTTCGGCGACGACACGGTAGTAGTACACGCCCCCAGGAGCGAGACCGGTGAGCTCGAACGTGGGAGCCTTGACCGTCCCAGCCGACCCGACGTCAGAGACGAGAGTCGACTGCGGGTAGACACCGGCTTCGGTCCCGTACTCCACGCGGACGTTGGTATCGAGATCGTTCGGGTTCACCTCCGCCTGGACGGTGGCGCTCGTAGCGGTGATATCGAGCACCGACGCGTTTTCGAGATGCGCCGGCCCGAACGTGACGTCGGCGCCAAGACTAGGTTCGGTGATGCTCGCATTCACATCGTTGGCATTGGCAGCGACGAGACGATAGTGATAGGTCCTGCCGGCCAGCAACCCGGTGATCGCGGCATGAACTTCGACCGGTTCGCTGCCTTTGCCGATCTGCGCCGCGGTCTTGTCGCACGCGACGGTGTGTTCGTAGGGCGCTGCCGTTTCGCCCCATTCGAAACGACAACCTTCCACACCCGGGTTCAGTTCGACACCGCTCGGGTCGATCACGCCGGTGAGGGTGGCCGAGCTCGAGGTCGGACCAGTGGGCTTGGTGCTCGTCACGTCCGGGACGGTCAAGAACGAGAACGACGTGACGTGCCCCGCGTCCCCGACATACACCGCATCCGTCACAGGGTCGACCGCGACGGGATGTTTCGAGTCCGGGCTGATCAGCCCGCCACCGAAGCCTTCAACAGCGTCACAGCCAGGTGCCGGGATTTCGTGAGTGATGACCGGATGGCAGGAGGAGAGGTCATAACGCTTGACGATGCCGTGACGAGTCCCCGCTTGCGCGAACCCTTCACTACCCGCGACATAAAGACTGTCAGTGGCGATATCCAGCGCCTCACCGCCCTGGACCATGGTGAAGTTGTCTTCGACGGATTCCCTCGCCGACGGAGCGACGATCCCGATCTCTTTGCCCACGGAGTCAAACCCATCTACGGTATCGTTGGAGAAGTAAAGATTGTCTATGGCATCCACCGTCAGTCCGCCGGAATCCCCAATCCATCCCGTGAGGAAGCCACCATCGTTGCCGAACTCAAAGACGACGCCTCCAGCCTGTCCGTGCCCAGTGCTGGTCCCACCGCTGACCCAGAGGTTGCCCGAAGTGTCGACCGCGATACCGGCCACTGCCGCGAACGGCCCCGCCACAGGGTCAGGCGGGCTCGTGACAGCCGACCCGTTGAGCTCGCCACCTTCCCCCCAAGTCGTGACGGGCAGACCTGAAGCATCGAACTTCTCGACCAGCTGAGCAGTGAACCCCTGGCGGGTGGTAGCCACGGCGCAAGAGCCGCCGGCGGAGAGCGCCGACCCGTCACACGTCATCTGGGGAACGTTTGTACCCCCGTTTTTGACGCCGGTGGGAGCTTCCAAGAAGGTGATCCTGTAAGCACCAGGAGAGCCCGCCACCTGAACGAAGTGAGTCTTCGCCAACGCATGCAATGCGCCTTCGACGCTCCCAGGCCCAAAAACCGGAGCGTTGAACGCGATCGGCCCCGTGGTTTCACCTTCGAAACTGAGGGTGAACCTACCGCTGGTAGCCGTCACGGTAACGGTCTGTTCCTCGTTTTCCGCGCCCGGGTTAGCGACATACAGATCACCCCTTGAAGGCCCCGAAGAATTATCGACCGCTAGGAACGCCGGATTCAGGAAAGCGCCCGGTGTAGCGCCCGGCTGGCCACGCTGGCAGACGTCGGCCGGATGGCCTGCGGCGGGACACACGTTCTCTTCGCTTTTACGGGTCGCGCTTTCTTCGACCGCGGTCTTGTTGACTTCCAGACCGAGCATGAACAGGAAGTGGCCGGAGGCATCGAACCTCTCGACCCGGAAGTTCTGAGGGTCGCCGACATAAACATCGTGAGAGGAGCTATCGACGGCGAGACTGCCGGCACTGACGGCGAGACTGCCGGCACTGCCCAGTGGGTAGGGGTTCGCCGGAGTCGAGGTTGCTTCTCCGAAGCTACCGGCGAACAGACGCGTCTGCTTCGCGGACGCCAGCGACGGCGCGATCGCAACGAGCGCTACAACGACACCGGCGCCGAGCAGAACACGACCGGAACATAGTGCGCGCACCGGGATGCTCCGTTTGCCGGGGAGACGGGCAGCGAGCGCGCGAAGACAACCGGTCGCGCGGCGCGCTGGTCTTGTCGGTGAAGGTTCCTGATGTGTCACGCGTGTGCCTTTCTCGTTAGGTGCTGCACGATCGCTGTCATTTAGAAGGTCGTATGTGGGCTCCCCGGGCCGGGTACTGCTGCCACGGGGAGCCCCACGTTCGCTTGGCTCTTGGTCCGGCTACTTCGCCGTCACCGCCCACGTCCCCCGTCCTTCCGCGACCACTAGGGCACCCGCGGTTGCCGCACCCGGATGGCCGTCGGCGGGGCTTGTGATGGTTTCGTTCCATCCCGATTCTCCTTCGGTTGGAGCTTCGCTGGCGTAGATGCACAGGTTGCCCGGCGTCGCTTCGGGTTTGGCGACCGTGCCGGGACAGGCGGGATGACTAGCAACTTGCGTGTTGATTGCCGGTACTTCCTTGCCGGACGGGTTGATGTAGTGCACCTGGTCTTCCGGTTCGCCAGCTTTTCCTTCGCCCCACGTGAGCGGTTCAGCCAACGGAATCGAGAACGAGATCTGCGCAAATTCTCCTCTCAATCCAGCTCCGGTTCGGAGCATCCAGACACCGGTCTCGGTCTTACCGGAGGGCAATGTGCCACCGACCGTCCAAGGAGAGCCTTCTTTGCCGGCTTTGCCTTCTTTGCCCGGCGCGCCTTCTTTACCGGTAGCTCCCGCCGCGCCGTTTTCACCTTTCGATCCTCCCGCCCCGGCGGGACCCTGTGACCCGGGAGCGCCTACACCCGCTACTCCCGCGGGACCTTGCGGTCCGGTGGCGCCGCGTGCTCCGGCCTTGCCCTGCAGTGATTTCAGGACCTTCGGGCTGATCTGCTTCGTCGAAGTGATCAGGTACCTACCGGCGGCGTAAGCGCCGCCGGTCATCGCGAACACGAGCGCGCAGGTAGCGATCACCGTCGCGGGACTAAGATGGATACGTCTACGTAGTGCTTGGAACATGCCTATCTCTCCTCCTCGGAGTCAAACGTGGGAGCGACAGGCGCTACACACGCGTATTGGACTGAAGAACTCAAAACCTCTCTACGAACAAGCCGCCGGGAGCTACGGGAGGGAACGCTCACCGTTGTGACAGCACCGGCAGCGACAGGCTCGGTGGGGTTCACTGTCGTGCCTTTCCGCTCGCGCGTCGGACACTCGCATGCTCTCGCGGCGAAGGGGGTGTCTCCTCGAGGCTTAGCTGTTGGGTGACGCGCTCCCCGAGTGGCGTGAGCCACCACGCGTTGCGCTCTCCCCGCGCATGACCCTCCCCGGTATTCGCGAGCAAGCCGAGGCGTTGCAGGCGCGCCAAGAGCCTCGAGACCTGCCCCTGGTCAGAGATACCGGCACGCTCACCCACAAGACGGTTACTCACACCCGGCCTCTGCGCGACCGCTCCCAATACCCGCGCGGTGCGATACGTCAAGCGCATCGGTAGATCCCGCAAAGAGTCCCCCTCACCGACACCCGACTCCCCAGACGCTCCCCCAGCCGAGTGCTCGACCCGGTTTGGGGTAGGGCGCTTGCGCTCCCTGCCGGCCGCCGCCGCACCTAGATAGGGCAGCACGATCATCCCCATCAGATCCCCATAAAGATCGGTCAGCGGTGCTCGCTCACCGTTCAACAAACGCTTGTACACGATCGCTACTGCCGCCCCGACGAGACCCTCAGCGGTCAAGACCGGGACCCGTGCGCCACGCACAACCCCCGAGGGACCCTCCCCGATCGTGGCCGCCAAACGCGCCAACAACTCCTCACGAGCCTCGAGCACACGCCTACTACCACGCGCACTCTGCACCACACACACCCGCGCAAGCGCACGATCACGATCCAAGAAACACAAGACCCCCCACAACCCCACACGCACACGCTCGAGCCACGACGCCCCCTCGACACTCCCAGCCACGAGATCCCGCTCAACACGCCCCACCGCGTCGTCCAGCACCGCCAGCAAACACTCTTCGCGGTTGGCGAACAGGTCATAGAACGTGCGACGCGACACCCTTGCACGCGACGCGATATCCGCGACCGTCACACCCGACCAACCCAGCTCGTCCACGACCGGGACCGCCGCGTCGAGCAAACGCGCACGCTGCATCTGAAAGACCCCACCGCTCCGAGTCCCCATCTGCGCGACACCACGACGGCGCGTCAGAGCGCTCGCCCCGGCGCGTGTGGCGCGATCTTGCTTGGAACGGAGCTTGGCGGGCATCAGCGCCCACCACCCACGGGCGCCACACCGCAAGACGGGCGAGAACGACCAGAACCGCGCTCACAAGCGCGGCTACTACCAGCTAGACGAGGAAGAAAAGCGCCAAAAACAGCGCCAAAACTAGGCTTATCGCCTAGACGACCCGGTGCAGAGAGAGAGAGAGAGAGAGAGATGTGTCAGCGACGCTGACGCATCTAGCTACGGCGCCATCACGGCGTGCAACCACCCCCACCACATCTGTCCCCAACGGACTCACGCGAACACAACCCCTCATCATTACGACCCGGCCCTCTCCCCTACACATCCCCTGCAACGCGCTCAAGTCAACCCAGAAGATCAACCCAAACCCAGTCTATTTCCGTGCCCCCCCAAACCCCAGGAGCACCTCTCAACAAATATATACACAAACCGTCGCCAAAAGCAAGCGGTAACTGTCAACCGGTCCCAAACGGCTCTGCAAAGCCGTCTACGAACCAAGACCTTCTTAGATGACCGGCTACTGATCGCGGAGGTTTCCTCGCTCCGGGGGGTCTCGCCGCTACGCTGCTGTCGATGAGCGTCGCTGAAGATCATTCGTCGCAGCTCGAGGTCGACCCCGAGCGGGTCGCCGGCTGGCTCGCGCACGACGGCGGCCCAGATGCCGGGGGCCCGCAGGTGATCGACGTGCGCGAGGCATACGAGCGCGAGGCCGGTCACATCGCGGGCACGCGCCACATCGCGCTGGTCGAGCTCACCGCCCGGGCGGACACCATCGCGCGCGAGCGACCTGTCGTCTTCTACTGTCGCGTCGGCGCGCGCTCTGAGATGGCCGCGCAGGCTTTCCGCGCGGCGGGCTACGAGGCGTACTCGATGAGCGGCGGCCTGCGACGATGGGCGCAGGAGAACCGGCCGCTCTCGCCCGAGGGCGGCCACGTGGCGGACCACTGAAAAGGAGATGCGTGAGATGGAGGCTTCGACCGAGTACCCGAACGTGACAAAGGGCGAGGGCTACGCCGTCGGTAACCTGGACGACCTCGGCGAGGGCCCCGGCTTTCGCAAGGTGCGCAAGGGGTTGGACGTGACCGCGTTCGGCGTCAACGCGATCGTGATGCCCGCCGGCATCGAAAGCGGCTCGCACTACCACGACACCCAGGAGGAGCTGTACTTCGTGCACCGCGGCACGATCGAGATGGTATTCGGAGACGGCTCCGTAGAGCAGCTGCGCGAGGGCTCATTCGCGCGTGTGGACGCGGCGACCGTGCGCAAGATCCGCAACACCGGCGACACCGACGCCGTATATCTGTGTGCCGGCGGCAAGGATGGGTATGTCGGCCGCGACGGGCAGGTGCCCGAGGGCGAGGAGCAGCGGGTCAAAGCGATCCACGACCTTTCCTCCGGCGAGCAGCAGACCTGAGCAACGACGGCCGCTGTGGACGAGCCTGAGAGCCCACGGCGGCTGTTGCGGGTCGGGCGCGAGCTGAGCATCCCCCTGGCCGAGATCGTGCTGCGCACGAGCCGCTCTTCCGGCCCGGGGGGCCAGCACGCGAACGTGACCGCATCGCGCGTGGAAGCGAGCTTCGACGTGGGTGCCTCCACCGCGCTGAGCGAGTCACAACGCGAGCGTCTGCTCGCACGCGCGGGCCCGCGCGTGACGGCGGTAGCCCAGGACGCCCGCTCGCAGACGCGCAACCGCGAGCTGGCCCTGGCGCGACTCGCCGAGCGGCTCGAGCGGGCGCTGGTCGTGCCCCGCAAACGCCGTGCCACTCGCCCGACGGCGGCGTCGCGCGAGCGCCGTTTGCAAGCCAAGCGCCGTGACGCCACGCGCAAGCGCGAGCGCCGCCCGCCAGAAGACGGATAGCGCCACTCCATCAGCCAAGCTTGCGCTAATTGAGGAGCTCCTTCACGTAGCGCTGGTGCAATCGCCCGATCGGCGTCTTGGCCGGGTAGAAGCCGATCGCCTTCCACAGCAATCCCGAGGCAGGCGCCCACGCCACGATCAGGTAGACCCCAAGCACGAGCGCCGTGGTGCGCAGCCGACGCGAGCTCGACAGCGCCGCCAGCGGCAGCACCCACAGGATGTACCAGGGCAGCACCCAGCTGAGCGTCACGAGCAGGGCGACGCTCGCCCAGCCGGACGTTGTCAGCAGCCGGTCGACCAGCCCCCGGTCGCCTCGGTGGACGAGTCGGCGGCAGGCGAGCGTGGCCCCAGGCCAGCCGGCAGCAGTAGAGGAGGGCCAGCACCAGCACGCCGCTCATCGCCTTGCGCAGCGTTTCGCTCTCCCCGCCCGCGCCGATCGCGAGGCCGACCAGGTTGGGAATGCTCTCGCTCGTGACCAGCCGGCCCTGGGTGCTGAGGTCGGGGATGTGCAAGCCGAAGGCGATCAGGCTGGCCGCCGCGACGATCACGGCGGCGACCGCCATGCCGATCAGCACCTGGCACAGGCGCCGCGGCGCGCGCAGCAGGCCGGTCAGCACGACCGGGATCAGGACCCCGCCGGAGGCCTTGATCGCGGTCGCCGTGACGAACGCCGCGCCGGCGCCGATCTCGCACGCCGACAGCGGCCATAGCCAGCCCGGCAGGCGCGCGATCGGACGCGCCTCCCCGGCCGCGGGCGGATACGCGGCCTCGGCAGTCACGAGATCGGGCGCAGCGAGGCGCTGAGCGGGCTGGGCAGCCCCCACGGCCGCGAATCCCCCCGCCGCGCTCCGCGCCCGAGAGAGCAGCAGCAGGTAGAAGCCGAGCATGATGAAGAACACCATCAGGAAATCGTTGTGATCCCCTCCCAGCCCCCACACGAGCACGATCGGGTTCAGGCCCACGAGCACGATCGCCGCGACCGGGTCGCGGCCCAGGAGCCGCGCGCACTTCCACACGAGCAGGATCGTTCCCAGGCTCGTGAGCGCGAGCACGCCCTTCAACGCCCAGAACGACGCCGCGACGCCGAGTGGCACCACCGCGAACGTCAGGAGCGTGAACAGCGGCCCGTAGGGGCTGAGCAACTGATGCCAGTTGCTGAGGTAGTAGCTCGGGTCGGAGTGCGGCTCGAAAATCGGGATCGTGGTGTAGGGATTGAGGTGGTGCACGACCTCCATACGCCCGTAGTTGACGTAGTTGAAGATGTCCGTCAGCGCCAGCGGCGGGGCGAGGAAGAAGATCGCGTGCACGGCGATGATCGCGCCGATCGCCCAGCGGGCTCGCAGCCTGGGGACGTAGCGCAGCCCCAGCAGGTAGGAGCCGTACATGACGACTATCGACCCCGAGAACAGCCACCTCAGGGTCGTCCCGTTGCGCGTCAGCCCCGGCCACAACCCACCCAGCGGACCGGCCATCCAGCGCGGGAAGTAGCCGCCGTGCGTGGTCGCCGAGAGCAGGCTCGGCCGGTTCGACGCCGCGACGAGCACGAACGCGCTGCAGACGACGATCGCGATCAGCGCCAGCGAGCCCAGCCTCGCGTCCCGGCCGGCCGTCCGCGCGGGCGCCTTGGGCCTCCCGTGCGGCCGGCCGCTCGTTTAGCATACGAGAGCCCGCTTGAAAGCGGGCTCTCGAAAAGTCGAGTTCATCGTCCGCGAGGTCTACTGACCTCGCGAGCGCAAGCTAGATCGACTGGACGTTTACGGCCTTGGGGCCCTTGTCGCCCTGCTCCGGGTCGTAGGAGACCTTCGAGCCCTCCTGCAACGAGCGGTAACCCTCGCCGTTGATGCCGGTGTGATGGACGAACAGGTCCTTGTCGCCGTCGTCGGGGGTGATGAAACCAAACCCCTTGTCGTCGCTGAACCACTTACTGTGCCAGTAGGCATGTGGGTACTCCTCCACGGTATGTTCGTGCTGCGACGCGGAGGATGCTGCTTAGAGCTTCGACCTGCGAGCGCTTGCACTGCTTTCGCCGGTCTTTTGTGCCGGCCAGACGCTCACGACCGTAGCAGGTCCCCGCAGGGCTGTGTTGCCGAGATGTTCTCGCTGCATGCGCGCCCGATCGGCCACTGCGGCAAACTCCGCACCCCGCGCGGCAATCTCCGTGCGGTTAGGGTGACTTTGTGGACATGCGAGCAGACGCGAACCGGCGAGAGGCAGAGCGCGAGCCGCTCGCGCTGAGGCGTTTGCTGCCTCCCGGCGAACCGGCCACCGTCGCGGAGATCCTCGAGCGCCTGGTCTCGCCCGAGTCGCCGACCGCGCCGGCGCGCCGTCCGTATCGTGCTGCTGAACATGGTCAGCACCGCCGACGGGCGCGCGAGCATCGGCGGGCGCTCCGGGCCGATCGGCAACCGCGCCGACCGGGAGCTGTTCCACGGGCTGCGCAGCGTCGCCGACGCGGTGATGGCCGGGGCGGGCACTGTACGCACCGAGCGCTATGGCCGGATCGTGCCCGACGAGGTGGCCCGCCGCGCCCGCGTCGCGCGCGGCCTGAGCGCCGAGCCCCTCGCCTGCATCGTCTCCGGGCGCCTGGAGCTGCCCGCGGACCTGCCGCTGCTCGCCGAGCCCGCGGCGCGGGTCGCGGTCCTGACGCCGTCGGCGGCGAGCCTCCCCGAGCACGCGGCGCAGGTCGACTACATACGGCCTTCCCACGACGGAGTGCTGGACCTGGGGGCGGCGCTCGCCGAGCTGCGCACACGCTTCGAGGTGCGCCTGCTGCTGTGCGAGGGCGGGCCGCACCTGAACGCGCAGCTGCTCGCCGCGGGGCTCGTCGACGAGCTGTTCCTCTGCGTCGCGCCGCTGCTGGCAGGCGGCGACCCGGCGACCGGCGAGGCGCTGCGAATCCTCGCCGGGATCGACCTCGATCCTCCCGTCGAGCTGCTGCTGATCGAGGCGTTCGAGAGCGACTCGCATCTGTTCCTGCGCTACGGGCTTACGCCTACGGTGAGGGGCCCCGGCGCCCGGGCGCGTCTCGCGCGAGACGATGCTGAGCAGCTCGCTCGCCAGATGCCGCCCTTCGCTGGCCACCCGCGGGGTCGCCGCGATCCGTACGACCACCTCATCCCCGTCGAGCTCCTCGAGCGTGATCCGGGGCGCGTCGCGCAGCGGCGTCTCCAATGACTTCTCCAGCAGCTCCTGCAGGTCGCTCGGCGTCATCCCCGGGCGCAATCGCGCGCGCAGGTTGACCGCCTCGGGCTCCCTGATCGGCAGCACGGCGACGTTCAGCACGACGCTGTTCGGCACCAGGATCGAGTCGTCGCCCGTCGCGAACGTCGTGTACAGCAGCCCCAGCGAGCTGACCGTTCCCTCGAGCTGACCCGCGAGCGGGCCGCCCTGCAGGCGCACGCGCTCGCCCACGCGGAACGGGCGCGCGCTGAGCAGGACCGTGCCCGCGATCAGGTTCCCGAGCGTCTGCTGCGCGGCGAGCCCGAAGATCACCGCCGTGAACGCCCCTCCCGAGCGCCAGCGTGCGCGCTTCGATGCCGGCCACGCGCAGCGCCACGAGGAGCGCCACCACGACCGTCGTCAGACGGATCAGGAACCCGACCGTGCCGGCGGTGGCCGGATCCAGCCGCCGGAACAGCGGCGGCCCGAGGCCGCGGCCGACGTCGCGCGCGATCGCCCAGCCGAGGATCATCAGCGCGAGCACCGTCACGACCCGCACGGTCGCTTCGAGCGGTTCTTCGAGCGTCGTCGGCGGGTGGCCGTGCGTGCCGGCGGTGCCGAGCAGGCTCACGCGGCTGTCGTACAGCACCACGATCCCGACGAACAGCGGCAGCAGCACAAGCGCCTCCAGTCGCGCCCGCTTGACCACGCGCGGGCTGATCTGCCGTAGCAGCCCGACCTCCTGCCAGGCATGGCTGCGCGTCTCGAACATCTTCTGCGGGGTTCTCGGCACGGGCATCGCTTCATGATGGCGCGCGAAGAACGCCCGTGCACACCTCGGGCGCCTTCTTGCTTTACCCTCTGCGGCGATGAACGGCAACCTGCGCAAACTGATCGTCCCGGCCGTGCTGCTCGGTGTGCTGCTGATCGTCGTGGCGATCGTCTACTTCGTCCAGCCGGAGCACTCGCTGCCTTCGTTCTTCCCCGGCCACGCCTCCGCCGGTAGTGCCGAGGCGACCCACCACCACACCAAGCACGGCATCGCCGCGCTGGTCGTGGCCCTCGCGGCCTTCGCCTTCGCCTGGTTTCAGACCGGGCCCAAGAGGCCGCTCGGTCAAGCCTACGCTCAGGCTTCAGTTACCCGCCGAGCGCGAAGACGAGCGTGCAGATGACCCCGAGACCGACGCAGTAGATGCCGAACGGCGTTAGACGGTTGGTCTCGAAGAACCTGAGCAGAAACTTCACGGCGAAGAACGTCGTCACCGCCGCGCACAGCCCCGCGACGAGCGCCGGTCCGCGCACTCCGTTGCCCTGCGAGCCCAGCAGTTCGGGCAGCTTCAGCGCCGCCGCGGCGAAGATCACAGGCGTGGCCAACAGGAAGCCGAAGCGGGCGGAATCCTCGTTTGAAAGACCCACCAGCAGCCCTCCGCCCATCGTGAAGCCCGACCGCGAGATCCCCGGGATCAGCGCCGCCGCCTGCGAGGTCCCGACGGCGATCGCCTGGCGCCAGCTGAGCTTTGCGATCCGCACGTCCCCGTCGCCCTCGTAGTCGCCAGGGCGCGGTGGGCGCCGACGCAGCCGCTCGAACACGAGCAGCGCGATCCCGTTGACGATCAAGAACGCCGCGGCGAGCTGGGGCGAGGCAAACAGTTTGCGGAGTGGTTCCTGTAGCAGCAGGCCGATCACACCGACCGGGATCGTGCCCGCGACCAGCAGCCACCCAAGCCGTGCGTCGACATCATCGTCGCGGATCTCACGCATCGCCAGCGAGCGCCCCAGTCCCTTGACGATCCTCACCCAGTCCTTCAAGAAGAACAACAGCAGCACGATCGCCGTCGCCAGGTGCGTGGCGATCAGGAAGGTCAGGAAGAACTTGTCGTTCTGATGGATGTGCCAGCCCGCCAGTCGCGGCAGCATCACGCCGTGGCCGAGGCTCGAGATCGGAAACGGCTCGGCGATGCCCTGCGTCAGGCCGAGGATCACTGCCTGGAAGTAGGAGATCGGGTCGTGCACGGCGCGAAAGCTTATGGATCGCGGCGGATCGGTGAGCGAGCGACACAGGCAACCGAGACCGGCGCCGACTGGGTTGTTCGCGGGACGAGCTCACGCGTCTCCCCCCAAAAAAAACAGCTCGCCCTTCACACCCGTTCACACGATCGTTCCCGGCTGGTCACAAAAGCGGTCACTTTGCAGGGGAATCTTCGCGATGACAGATAAAGATAAGAGAGGAGCAACGATGACCCTCGATACGCCGCCGATCCACATGACTCCCATCACGCGGGCCGACATGCACTGCCACTCGACGGCCTCGCAGATCTCAAAGCTCGGCGTACAGCGGGCACTCGGGTTGCCCGAGTGCGCCACCCCGCCACAGGAGGTTTACGAGCTGGCCAAGCGGCGGGGCATGGACTTCGTCACGATCACCGACCACGACACGATCGACGGTGTGCTCGAGATCTCAGATCGTCCCGACGTGTTCATTTCAGAGGAGCTAACGACCCACTTCCGCGGCGAGCCTCAGGCTGTGCACGTCCTCTGCTACGGGATCACCAGCGAGGATCACGAATGGCTGCAGGCCAATTCGCGGCGACGTCGAGCTTTGCGCCGCCTACCTCTACGAGCGGGAGATCGCATGCGCGCTAGCCCACCCCTACTACAACGTTGGCGCCCCCCTCACCGCCCGCCACCGCCGGCGCCTAGCCGAGCTCTTCAGTGTCTGGGAGATCCGCAACGGCGCGCGCGCACGAGAGCTGAACCGGCCAGCCGCGACCTACGTCGCCACCCGCAACGGAATAGGCATCGGCGGCTCCGACGATCACGCCGGGGTTGACGTTGGCCGCACCTACACCGAAGCGCCTGAAGCCGGCACGCCCGCCGAGTTTCTCCAGCACATGCGCGCTGGCCGCGTATACGCTCGCGGCAAGCAGGGCAGCGCCGCGAAGTGGGCTCACGCTGCGATCGCAATCGCAGCACGATCGCTCGGCGCAGCCGAGGATCAGGAAGGGCAAGCCGGTGGGCGAGGTCCCGACCCGCGGATGGTCCTCACCATGGTTCAGCAACTGTTGCGCGAGGGCGACGCGCGTCATGGAGCCACCGGCAGCAGCGATCTCTCCCCAGCGGACGCCCGCTGCCTGTGGCGCGCCTGGCTCTCGGCCGTCGAGCTCGATCACCTGGACGAGCGCGGTCTGATCGCTCACATGCAAGCCGAGGACTTCAGCCACTCCGATCTCTACCGACGCGCCTGCCGTCTACACGAGCGCAAGCTGCGCGCAGCCGTCGGGGTCGCCGTGCGCGCAGCAACCGGTGAGGCCGAGGTGCTTACCGCCGCCGAGGGGCTGTTCGAGAGCTGCATCGCGGCGATCCCCTATGCCCCCGCGACGGCCTTCCTCGCCAACGAGCAAGCCAAGCTAGACGGACGCTCCGGCGATGATGGGGAGACGCCCCGTGTGGCGATCATCGCCGACGGCATCGGCTCGATGCACGGTGTCACCCGCACGATCGAAGAGATCCGCCAGCGCGGAGTCCCCGGTTTTGAAATCGAGGTCGTCGGCACCGACCCCGAGGTCGACCGCCGCCTGTCGGCAGTAGCGGAGATCGACGTGCCCTTCTATCCAGGCCTCCAGATCGGCGTACCGAGCCTACCCGCCGCCGTCCAGACGCTCGCCGATGGCGACTTCGACGCGATTCATGTCTGCTCGCCAGGACCCGCCGGCATCGTCGGCGTGCTCGTCGCCCGCGCATTGGGACTGCGGCTCCTCGGTAGTTACCACACCGAGCTCACCGCCTACGCCGGCCTGCGCTCGGGCGAGCACCGGATGGCCGATGCGATGGCGATAGCCGTCAGCGCCTTTTATGGCGCCTGCGACATGGTCCTCTCCCCCAGCCTTGCCTCCGACGATGCTCTGGCCGGGATCGGCATGTCATCGCACAAGATCCTCCGCTGGGATCGCGGCGTCGACACCGTGCGCTTCGACCCCTCACTGCACGACGAAAATCTCCTGCCACAGGAGACCATCAACGTGCTCTACTGCGGGCGCATCACCCGCGAGAAGGGCGCCGACCTGCTCGCGAATGCCTTTCTGCTGGCACGCGAGCGCAATCCCCGCCTGCGGCTCGTGCTCGCGGGCGGCGGACCGGAGGAGGAGCGCCTCCGTGAGCGCGTCGGCGACGCGGCCACTTTCCTGGGCTGGCTCGAGGGCACCGAGCTGGCCCGGGTATATGCATGCGCCGACCTGTTTTTCTTCCCATCCGCAACCGATACCTTCGGTCAGGTCATTCTCGAGGCTCAGGCCTCGGGCCTGCCGGTGCTCGCCGTCGCCGAGGGCGGCCCTCTGTCGCTGATCGAGGACGGTGTCACCGGTCTGCTGCGCGCGGCCGACGCCCCCACGCTTGCCGACGCGCTGCTCGAGCTCGCCTCCTCGCCACTGCTGCTCGAGCGCCTCTCAAGCGCCGCGCTTGTCGCGGTGCGTAAGCGCACCTGGGAGCGAGCGCTCGGGCGGCTGGGCGAGGGGTATCAGCGGGTGCTTTTTCCAGATGTAAAAACGGCCTCACGAGCCGCCTGAGGATCACATCCCAACCGCTCGGGCCGGCGGCGTGTTCGTCACGCTCGCCGACCCGCGGGCAGCGGCCGCTGTCCAGCCCGGCTATTGCTGCAATGCCTTCACCGTCTTGACGCCTGCGCCCAGGACCACCTTGGGAATCGGCGCGAAGTCGAGCGCCGCTCCGAACTTCTGACCCGCCGTCATCGCATAGTAGATCCAACTCGCCAAGAGCCCTCGCTGCGGCGCCGCCGTCGGCACGATCGCATAGGTAAACGTCGACAACGGATATGCGAGCTTGTACTTCTTCGGCGGATTAACGATGTGCATTTCGTTATTCGCTGGCACATGCTTGACGGACTTTGCCGCTTCTTCGATGTTCTTGAAGATTCGGGTACTCGTAGTTGCCGGCGGCATTCTGCAGCGCAGCTGCCCCGAGTTTATGGGCAATTATGTAGGAAGCTGAGATATAGCCGATCGCACCATTCGTCGAGGACACGACGGCCGTGACGCCATCGTTACCCTTGCCACCCACTCCGGTTGGGAAGTTGACGGCTGTGGCGTTACCCACCTGGCTCTTCCAAGTCGGGCTGATTCGCGACAGATAGTCCGTGAATGCATAGGTGTCACCGGATCCGTCGCTGCGGAACACGGGTGTGATCTTTAGGTTGGGGAGGCTGATCCCCTTGTTGATCTTGGCGATCGCCGGGTCGTTCCAGTTGGTGATCTTCCCAAGAAAGATCGACGCGACGATCGGTCCCGTGAGATTGAGCTTGCGAATACCTTCAAGATGGAAGGCTACGCCGGTGGCCGTCAGCGCCCAAGGAATCTGGACGCATCCATTGCATCCAGCCGCCTGGGTGGACGACAGCGGAGCGTCAGATGCCCCAAAGTCCACAGTCCGAGCCGAGATCTGGGCGATTCCCGCTCCCGAGCCGACAGCCGCATAGGTGACGGTGTCGCCATACAGATGCTGAAATTCCTGCGCCCAGTACGCCTCGAGCGGAGCGACCAGCGTCGAGCCCGCACCGGTGAGCGAACCGGCCGCCAAAGCGCTGCTGGCCAAGATGCCCGTTGCCAGGCACGCCATCACCGCCGCTGCGAGCAGCGATCTTTAGGTTTCTTGCGCGTGTCAAATGTCCTCCTGGTAAATGTTGTGTTATCGGCCGCGCAGAGCATTCCATCGCGTCTCCGAAGCAGCTGTGGCAATCCTGTGAACATATTCAGTAAACTGTAAAGCAAAATGTGTAAAAATTGTAAAAGCACATGTATAGATGTTGTGAACGCCGGGACATAGCGCGGCACCCTCCGCGCTAAGCTCCCGGCCGCATGGGCGCAGGCATCAGATCAGCGGATCCTCCGGCCGGCAAGAACGGCCTCCGTATTCGCTCATGGTGGATTGCTCGCGGGGAAGCCGACGCACGCGCGCTCGCGCGATAGACCGGATCGGCGACGGCCTGCTGTACGGGCTCTGCGCGCTCGCATCGCTGCTGGGAGTGGCCGTGATCGCGGCGATTGCTTACCAATTGATCACCGGCGCGAACCTGGCCATGTCGCAGTTCGGCCTCGGCTTTCTCACCCACAGCGAATGGAAGCCCAACTTCAACATCTTCGGCGCCGCGTCGCTGCTGTACGGCACGCCGTCACCTCGCTCGGCGCGCTGGTGCTGGCGGTCCCGATCGGAATCTCGATCGGCCTGTATCTGAGCACGGTGGCCCCGCAGCACGTGAGTCGGCGTGATCGGGCCGCTGGTCGAGATGCTGGCGGCCATCCCCAGCGTCATCCTCGGGTTCTGGGGCATCATCGTGCTCGCGCCATTCCTGCAGAGACACCTCGAGCCGTTCCTGCACAGCACGCTCGGCTTCCTGCCGATCTTCGGAGCGCCGCAGACCACCGGCACCGGGCTGTTCAACGCCAGCCTCGATCCTGACGATCATGGTGGTCCCGATCATCGCCTCGATCAGTCGCGACCTGTTCTTGACCGTTCCGCGCGAGCTGCGCGACGGGGCGACCGCGCTGGGAGCGACACGCTGGGAGGTGGTGCGCGGCGTGGTGCTTCCGTCGACCGGCTCGGGCTTGGTGGCCGCCACGTTCCTGGGACTGGGCCGGGCGCTTGGCGAGGCGATCGCCGTCACCCAGGTGATCGGCGCCGGCAGCGCCATCCACGCCTCGCTGTTTCGCACCGGCGATACGCTGGCGAGCCGGATCGCAGACCAGTATCCAGGGGGCCACGACAAAACTGCAGATCTCCTCGCTGTTCTACCTGGGCGTGCTGCTGCTGGTGATCGGCCTGCTCGCGAACCTGGCGCGCAAGTGATCATCCGTCGCTTCGACGTGCAATCGGATACCGACGCGATGAGCGATCTGCTCGGCGCACCGGAGGAGACTCGCCTGCACTACTCATCGGATCCGCGACAGAGGACCCGTCGACACCTCGGGCTTTCTCGGGATGATGCCCGGACCCCTCGGGACCGCTGATGGCCTCGGGCAACCTGCGCCGCCGCCAGCTCGTGAGCAGGCTCATCGAAGCCGGCCACACCGTCGTCGGCGCTGCTCGCCGTGGCGGTCTTGGCGATCGTCGTCTACTCCGTGGCCTCACGCGGCGCGAGCGCACTGAGCATCGATTTCTTCACCAAGGGCCCACCCGCGCTCCCCGACACTCCCGGAGGCGGGATCGCACCCGAGATCGTCGGCACCGCTCTGCTGATGGGATGGCGACGTTGATCGCGATGCCCGTGGGAGTCCTGATCGCGCTCTACCTGACGGAGTTCGCCGGAGGCGAGGCATGGGGCGCGCGATCAGGCTCGCGCTCGACCTCATGAACGGACTGCCCACGATCGTGGTCGGACTTTTCATCTTCGGGCTGCTCGTCGTCGGGCACTACCAAAGTGGCTTCGCCGGCGCTCTCGCGCTCGCGATCATCATGCTGCCATTGATCGCGCGCGCTACCCAGGAGGTGCTGCTGCGCGTGCCGACCGACCTGCGCGAAGCGGCCGACGCGCTCGGGGTCAGCCGTTGGCGCACGGTGCGCGGTGTGATCCTGCCGACCGCGCGCGGGGGAATCCTGACCGCCACGGTGCTCGCCGTCGCCCGCGCCTCGGGCGAGACCGCGCCGCTGATCTTCACCTGCTCGATCTTCAGCAACACGCGTGTCGCTGCGCATCTTCGGCCAAGCGCTCCCCAATATTCCCGTTTATATCTTCAACGCATCCGAGGCAGCCGACCCATACGGGTTCGCCCGCGCGTGGGGAGCGGGGCTCGTGCTCCTGCTGTTCATACTCCTAGCCAGCCTTGCCGCCAGGATGCTGCTCGAGCGAGCCAGCTCGAGGCTGACGCGATGAAAGGACTCGAGATGAGCAGAGATCACCGACCCCGTCACGCGAGACGCCCGCCGCCGAGTGCGAATTCAGACCAAGCCGCTCCCGCCGCGCGAGTACGACTTATGCCAGACGCGAGGCCCGCGCTGCCGGTCGATCGAGACGCGGCGCAGCAGCAGCGCGCCAGGCCATCTTCGACGTGCAGGACGTGTCTGTCTCCTATGGCGGCAACCGCGCGCTCGCCGGCGTCACCCTGCAGATCCAGCGCAACCTGATCACCGCGATCATCGGCCCATCGGGCTGCGGCAAGAGCACGTTCCTGCGCAGCCTCAACCGCATGAACGACTCGGTACCCGGCTTTGAGATCGACGGGAAGATCCTCTACCACGGCCACGACGTCTACGGCAGTCGCGTCGATCCGGTCGAGGTCCGCCGGCGCATCGGGATGGTCTTTCAGCGACCCAATCCGTTTCCGAAGTCGATCTATGACAACGTCGCCTGGGCGCCGCGCAACCTCAAGATGAAGGCGCAGCTCGACGAGCGCGTCGAGCGCGCGCTGCGGGGCGCCGCGCTGTGGGATGAGGTCAAGGACCGCCTGCACCAGAGCGCCCTCGGTCTATCGGGCGGACAGCAGCAACGCTTGTGCATCGCCCGCGCGATCGCGATCGAGCCGGACGTGCTGCTGCTGGACGAGCCGGCGTCGGCGCTCGACCCGATCGCCACCAGCTCGATCGAGGAGCTGATGCAGACGCTCAAGCATCGCTACACGATCGTGATCGTCACACACAACATGCAGCAGGCCGCGCGCATCGCCGACCGGACCGCGTTCTTCAGCCTCGACGAGAGCTCTCGCGGCGTAGCCGGCGTGCTCGTCGAGCACGACGACACGAGCGTGATCTTCACCCGCCCGCGCGATCCTCGCACCAGCGACTATGTGACCGGGCGTTTCGGGTAGGCCCTGTTCGGCGGACTCCGAGCGCCCTACCGGGAGATGAGCTGAATACGCGTTCTCGACGCGGTCCGGCTAGGCGCCCCGGCTAGGCGCCGATCGCGTGGCTCGGCACGTGCTCGAGCAGCGGCTGGCCGCATTGCCAGCAGTACGCGGCGCCGCTGCTGTGCGGGGCGTTGCACGAGGCGCACTGCCCAGCGGCTCCCGTCTCCTCCATGCGCAGGATGCGCTCGATCTCGCCGAGCTCGCCGTCGACCTCCTGCAGCGCGGCGGCGCGCCGTACCAGCACATCGACGCGGATGTGGTTGCGAGTCGCCATCTCGTATACGAGACCCCCGAGATCCCATTGCAATTCGGCCAGACGCGCCGTCAGCTCGTCCCGGCGCCCCGCCAGGTCGACCATCGTCGGGACGGCTCGTCCTCGGTGGCTCGCTCGCTCATCGCCCCTCGCTTCGTCATTCACCGAAGAATTTGCCGGTGAAATGGCCTTTCTGATATCCCGGGTCCCTTGCCCGGAGTGCCGACCTTCACGGTCTTTACGCCGGAGGCAGCGTCGCTTTTTCGCGGCCGCGCCGGCGGATTTCGTGGCAGCGGCGCCGCTTGCCGCGGCGCCCTTGGACTTCGACGTGCCGGCGGTCGCTCGCTCGGGGTCTCGGGGTTCGGTGCTCGTGCGTCGCGGCGCCGCAGCGGCGCCCGGCACCGTCACCACCTGGACAGCCGGACTGGCGGCGCTCTTGACACCCGAGCCGGCGCCTGAACGTCCGATCAGCACCCCGATCCCCATTGCCAGCAGCAGCGTGCCGATGCCGGCGATCAACGTGGTGTTGACCGATGAGCGCGTCCGTCCCGATCGGGGTTGCGAGCTCGGCGCTTGCCGAGCAGCTGCTCGGGTCCCACCATCGCCGAACGGCAGCCGGGGAGCGCCGCGGCGCTGTCCACACTCCACGCAATAGCGCTGGTCGGGGGCGAGCGTGACGTTGCACGCCGGGCATCGATCGTGGCAGATGAGAAGGCAGGTCGCTGGGGCTGAAGTTCGCTGTGGACTGCAGGTCCGCTGTCACGACGTGCACCTGCTCCGGCATGCGGCTCAGTATCTGCTTGCGGCGTTGAGCAATTGTGAAGAGCCCGTTACCGAGTGCTCGCCGCCCAACGCCCCGGCGACAGTCATGCCGCGGAACCGGCTGTCTCGGCAGGCCGGTATCGCTGCAGTGCATCAGCTTTTTCACATAAAAGACACCGCCGGCTTGGACACTGCTCGACGATGATCTCGCCGCCGACCGAGCGACTCCCCGGAGACCGACCAGGTCCTCGAGACGTCGATGCCGGCGCCGTGGGCTGCAGCAGTCGCGGTGATGGCATTGCTCGCCTTTGGGGTGCTCGTGGGAGCGGCGATCAGTCCCGTGGCGCCGAGTGGCGCCGCCACACCGGTGCTGCTGGCGGTCACGCCGGCGGCCAAGACCGTCACACCGGCCACCGGACCGCCGGCTGTGCGCAAAGCCCCGACGCCACCACCGGCGCCTGCCGCGGCGTCCCCTGCCGCTTCGAGCACCACCGAAGCCGCGCCAGGCACGACGACGAAGACCTCCACGCGGCGCGCAAGCAAGCCGCGCGCGGGCGAGGGTGGTGGTGGTGGAGGAGGAGGAGGAGGAGGAGGAGGAGGAGGGCGACGGCGGAGGCGGAGGCGGTAAAGAAAGGGCGTCTCGGCGCCGAGCGGGGCGGCGGCTTTGCCGCCGATCAAGCACGTGTTCTTGATCGTGCTGTCCGATCAGGGCGCCGAAGCGGCCTTCGGCCCAAGCTCGCCGGCCTCTCTACCTCGCCAAGACCCTGACCGGCGAAGGCGAGCTGCTGGAGAACTACTACGCGACCAGCGAAGGAGAGCTCGCCAACGCGATCGCTTTGATCAGTGGCCAGGGACCCACCCCTCAGACGGCGAGCGACTGTCCTCAGTACACCGACATCACTCCCGGCACGGTCGGCGCCGAAGGCCAGGCGCTCGGAAGCGGCTGCATATATCCGCCTCACACCCTCACGCTCGCCGACCAGCTGACCGCCGCGGGCAAGACCTGGAAGGCGTACGTGGAGGGCGTCGAATCGGGAGGCGTGGGACAGCCGCCGAGCTGCCGCCACCCCACGCTTGGCGGGCACGGACCCCGGCAACGCTCCGAGCAGCGCCGGCGCCTACGCGACCTGGCGCAACCCGTTCGTCTACTTCCACTCGCTGATCGACGGCGCCGAGTGCGCGCAGGACGACGTCGGACTGGGTCAACTGACCGCGGATCTCAAGGCTCCACGCACGACCCCGTCGTTCGCCTATGTCGTGCCCGACCGCTGCGACGACGGCTCCGCGGTGACGTGCGCTTCCGGACAGCCGTCGGGCCTCCCAGCCGCCGAACCCTTCCTGCGCAAGGTCGTGCCCGAGATCGAGGCCTCGACGGCGTACAGGGAAGGCGGCCTGATCGCGATCACCTTCGACCAGGCGCCGCGTACCGGGCCAGGCAGCCGATTCGAGCGGCTGCTGCATCACGACCACCTATCCCAAACCTGCCCACAGCGGTTTCTCCGCCGTCTACCGCCCCTTCGCCGACAACCACGGCGCCGCCCAGCCCCCCGGCCCCCGGCGCTACGCCCACCCCCCTGGCCCCCGGCGCCGGCCCTCCGCCCACCCCCGCCGGCGGCGGGCGCGTGGGGCTGCTGCTGATCTCCAAGTACGTCAAGCCCGGCACCCTGAACGTGGCGGGCGAATACAACCACTTCGCGCTACTGCGCAGCATCGAGAACCTGTTCGGCCTCATCCCCTCGGCTACGCCGCCGCCCCCGGCCTGCTCACGTTCGACAGCAGCGTGTTCAACGCCTACAAGTAACCCGTCCCCGCTCAGCCTCGCCGCCGGACGCCGCTCAGCCTCGCCGCCGGCCGCCTTTGAGGATGACCCCCTCGATTACGTGAGCGACCGTCTCGCACGCGTCGACGGCGGCCTCGAGCGACTCGAATATGTCCTTCCAGCGGATCACCACCATCGGGTCGATCCCACCCGCGAACAGGGAAGTCACAGCATCGCGCTGCAGGCGATCGCCCTCGTTCTCCAGACGATGGACCTCAACGAGGTGCGGGCTCGGATCCCCGTTGCTGTGCATGCAGCGCAGCGCAGCGCGGATCTCCTCGGCGGCGGCGAGAAGCACGTCGGCGAGTTCGACGGCCTGCTCCATCGGCGCTTCGACCCCGTACAGGTCGAGCTGGGCCGCGGCCTGCTCGGTGTGGTCGACGATGTCATCCAGCGCGGTGGCGAGCGCATGGCCATCGCCGGCGTCGAATGGCGCGCGCACGCGCCTGCCACCGCCGATGCGATGGATGATGTCGTGGGTGATGCGGTCGCCCTCCCGCTCGCAGGCAGCGAGGTCCTCGGCCAGCGCGGCGTGCTCGGGGAACGTGGCCAAGAGCTCGCGCAGCAGCAGGGCGGAGCGCTGCACGTTGCCTCCCGGCGTCTTCGACAAGGGTGGTCAGGGTCGTATCGACGCGAGGGCTCAGCCAGCTCATCCGGGAAGAGTATGGATACTCGGCCGGCGCCCGGGATCTCCTTCACGAGTTCTTCACGAGTCGATCACGAGTTGGCAACCCGCGCAGGGCCGCCGAGACGCGACCCTATGCGATGGTGGAGGCTTCGGCGGACAACGCGAGCACCCTGTATGCCGGCGAACTGGAGATCAGGCTGGGCGAGGGCCTAGTGCTCGCGACCGGGCGCGCGCTCACGCTGTCCGTGCGGGAGTTCGAGCTGCTCGCGGCGATGGCCAGGCGCGCCGGCGCGATCGTCACGCGCGAGGAGCTGTACAGCGCGGTCTGGGGCGGCGAGCTGCGGGCGGGCGACCGCTCGGTCGACGTGTACGTGAGCAAGCTGCGCGGCAAGCTCGAAGTGGCGATGCCCGACCGCCGCTTCATCCACACTCATCCCGGGTTCGGCTATCGCTTCCAGCCGCAGCCCGCGCGGGGAAGCGTGAGCGGAGGGTCTCAGAGCCCGAGGGGCGGCGCCGCCGCGAGCATGGACGGCGAGCGCGACGTGGACGCTAAAACCGATGTTCCCGGCCTTTCACGAGATTTTCACACCGGAGCGCCCGGTACTTAAGAGACTGGGCTCCGCAATACCGGACCGGCGGAGGGCTCGCCCTGCCCCGTCGGCCATCACCAAGCACAACAGAGGAGACGTCTTAGTGTTCAAGAACAGGATTGGCGCGCTCGCGGGCGTTGCAGTGCTCGCGCTCGGCCTCGCCGCGTGCGGCAGCAGCTCCACGTCGTCCAGCAGCTCGAGCAGCGCTTCGAGTTCCACCGGCACGACCTCTTCAAGCTCGGGTGGGGCGTCCGGGACGATCTCCGGAGCCGGCTCGACGTTCGCCGCTCCCGTCTACCAGCAGTGGGCCTCCTCGCAGTCGGGCCTGACCGTCAACTACCAGGCCGTCGGCTCGGGCGCGGGCATCACCTCACTCGAGTCGAAGACCGTGGACTTCGGGGCGAGCGACCCGCCGCTGAAGCCCGCAGACGAAGCGACGATCGCAAAGAACGGCAGCCCGGCGGTGCAGATCCCGATGTTCCTGGGCGCGATCACCATCTCCTACAACCTGCCCGGCGTCAAGACCGGCCTGAAGCTCGACGGCAAGACGATCGCCGACATCTACCTCGGCAGGGTCAAGACCTGGGACGACCCTGAGATCAAGGCGCTGAACCCGGGGGTTACGACCCCGAGCACGGCGATCACGGTCATCCATCGCTCCGACTCCTCGGGCACGACCGCAGGCTTCACCGGCTTCCTGGCCGCGGTCGACCCGGAATTCAAGAGCAAGGTCGGCGAAGGCAAGGACGTGCAGTGGCCGACGGGCACGGGCGCGAAGGGCAACGCGGGCGTGGCCGGCGCGGTCCAGCAGACAGCTGGCGCGGTCGGCTACGTCGAGCAGGCATACGCGCTGCAACACAACTTCACCTATGCAGCCGTGAAGAACAAGGCGGGCCAGTTCGTCTCACCAACGCTCGAATCGGCGAGCGCAGCGGCGGCGGACGTCAAGGTGCCGGCGAACCTCGGCATCAAGATCTCAAACCCCGGCGGATCGGGCAGCTACCCGATCACCTCGCAGACGTTCATCGTCGTCAACAAGGACCTCTGCAAGGCCGGCACCCCGGGCGGCGAAGCGGCCGCCAAGGGCGTCGTTAGCTTCGTCGACTACGGGCTCGGCCAGGGACAGTCGATCCTCTCCCAGGCCGACTACGCGGCGCTGCCGGCCGCGATCCTGGCGAAAGCCAAGGAAGCGGCGGCGGGCCTCGAATGCAACGGGAAGCCGCTCGGCGGCTGAGAACACGGACCGCCCGCCCCATCGGCGATGATCTGCCGATGGGGCGGGCGCGTTTCCACAGCTGCCTCGAGAACGGATAGAGAAAGAACGGTATGGAGGCAGCATCGATCCCCGGCGGTGAGCGCTCGATCCTCGCGCGCTCACCGCTCGCGCGGCTGCCCGACCGCGCGCTGAAGTACGGGCTGACGGCGCTCGCGGCACTGATCCTCGGCCTGATCGTCTACTTCTTCATCCGCCTGGTGGGCGAGGCCCGTCCCGCGTTCGCCAGGGCCGGCGTGCTCGGGTTCACGTTCGACAACGACTGGAACGTGTCCGCCGAACGGTTCGGCGCGCTGCCGCTGGTCGTGGGGACCCTCATCACCTCCGGGCTGGCACTGCTGATCGGGGTGCCGGTGGCGGTCGCCACCGCGATCTACGCGACCGAGCTGTGCCCACTGCGGCTGCGCGCGCCGCTGACGATCCTCGTTGAGCTGCTTGCCGCGGTCCCATCGGTCGTGTACGGGCTGTGGGGCATCTTCTTCCTCGCCCCGAAGCTGCAGCCGGCCGAGCAGTGGGTCGCTGGAAAGCTGTCGTTCCTCCCGTTCATCGGCGGCGGCGCGGTGACGATCCCCAACTACTTCATCACCGGGCTGGTGCTCGCGATCATGATCCTGCCGATCGTCAGCGCGATCAGCCGCGAGGTGATCAGCACCGTGCCCGCCGATCACAAGGAGGCGGCGCTGGGGCTGGGCGCCACGCGCTGGGAGATGATCCGCATCGCGGTGCTCCCGTACTGCCGCTCCGGCATCGTGGGGGGCGCGATGCTCGGCCTCGGCCGCGCGATCGGCGAGACGATCGCGGTGACGATCCTGATCGGCGACGCGCCGCAGCTGGGCAGCCACCTGTTCGGGCAGGGCTACAGCCTCGCGGCGGTGATCGCGAACGAGTTCGGCGAGGCGCAGGGACTGCACCGCTCGGCGCTGTTCGCCGCCGGTCTGGTGCTGTTCGTGCTGACGCTGCTCGTCAACGGGGTGGCGCGGCTGCTGGTGGCGCGGGCCTCGCATTCGAGCCGGCCACAGCAGACGGCGAAAGACCCCCTCGCCGGCGGCGCCCTGCCGGTTGCGGGGACGGGCCTATGAGCGCGCGGCGGCCGGCGTCCGCGCAGCTCGCCCGCTTCGCGGTGAGCCCGGCGCGCAGGCGCAAGGACAGGGTCGCCCGCGGAGCGATCCTCGCCGGCACGGTGCTCGCGCTGATCCCGCTCGTGCTGATCGTCTACTACCTGCTGCGCAAGGGGCTGGGCTCGTGGAGCTTCGATTTCTTCACTACCGACCCAACCGGGAACACGTTCTTCAAGAGCTCGAGCATCGGCGGGATCAAGAGCGCGATCCTCGGCACGATCGAGATCGTCGCGCTGGCCTCGGCGATCGCGGTCCCGATCGGCATCTGCGTGGCGGTGTGGCTGGTCGAGTACGGCAAGGGCAGCTGGTTCGCGGCGACGGTGCGCTTCTTCGTCGACGTGCTCACCGGGGTGCCGTCGATTGTGTTCGGCCTGTTCGTGTACATCGTGCTCGTCGTCGGCACCGGCTCCTCCTACGCCGGCTACAAGGGGTCGTTCGCACTGGGACTGCTGATGCTGCCGGTCGTGATCCGCTCGGCGGAGGTGATCCTGCTGCTGATCCCCGGGGCGCTGCGCGAGTCGGCGCTCGCGCTCGGGGCGCCGCGCTGGCGTGTGATCGTGAGCATCGTGCTGCCGACCGCGCTGCCGGGGATGGTCACTGGCGTGCTGCTCGCGATCGCGCGCGCCGCCGGGGAGACCGCGCCGCTGCTGTTCACCGCCGCAGCGACACTGAAGACGAACTTCAACCTCGGTCAGTTCATGAACTCGCTGCCCGTGCAAATCTACAGCGACGTCACATCTCCGACCACAGCGGTGGTAAACCGTGCATGGGGCGCGGCGCTGACCCTGGTAGTCATGATCCTGTTGCTGAACCTCATCGCTCGCCTGATCTCACGAAGGAGCCGCCTTGCATGAACGAACAACCGATCGGGCAGACGGCTGAGATGGAGCCCGACGATCTGCTCCAGGGCTCGGCCCACTCCCCCTCCCCCCCGCCCGCAAGGACGCAGGCCGAGACCCCGAGCGCGAGCGCGGCGGCGACTCTGCCCGCCAAGGCCGGATTGAGCGTGCGCCTCGAGCAGCTGCGCGCCTTCTACGGCGAGGCAGAGCAGGTCAAGGGCATCGACCTCGATTTCCACGCGAACGAGGTGACCGCGATCATCGGACCATCCGGCTGTGGCAAGTCGACGATGGTGCGCTGCATCAACCGCATGCACGAGGAGATCCCCGGCGCCCGCGCCGAGGGCAGGGTGCTGCTCGACGACCTCGACGTGTACGACTCCTCGGTGGACGTCGTGGCGGTGCGCCGCGCGATCGGCATGGTCTTCCAGAAGCCGAACCCGTTCCCGACGATGTCGATCTTCGACAACGTCGCCGCGGGGCTGCGGCTCAGCGCTCGCGGGCGCGGCGACCTGCGCCCCAAGGTCGAGGCGGCGCTGCGCAGCGCGGGCCTGTGGGATGAGGTCTCAGAGCGGCTGCACGAGCCGGGAGCCGGGCTCTCCGGCGGGCAGCAGCAGCGGCTGTGCATCGCGCGCTCGCTGGCGGTCGACCCCGAGGTGATCCTGATGGACGAGCCCTGCTCGGCGCTCGACCCGATCGCGACGCTGAAGATCGAGGAGCTGATCGACCAGCTGAAGGCACGGGTGACGATCGTGATCGTCACCCACAACATGCAGCAGGCCGCGCGCGTGGCCGACCGCACGGCGTTCATGCTCGGCGGGCAGCTCGTCGAGGTGGGCCCGACGCAGGAGATCTTCACCAACCCGACCGACCCACGAACCGAGGAATATGTCACCGGAAAGTTCGGCTAGCGACGCGGAGCCGGGACCCGAGCGGTTCGCGCCGGAGCGCTCCATCGGCGTCCTCCGCGGCGCGTTCAGCAGGGACGCGCCCACTTCCAGCAGCAGCTGCATGAGCTCGAAGCCCACGCACTGGGCGGGCTCGACCTGATCGTCGAGCAGCTCGATCGCGTGCTCGAGGCGCTCGGCCACCAGGACGTCGAGCTCGCGCAGATGGTGATCGCCGACGACGACCGCGTCGACGGGCGCTACCTGGAGGTCCACCAGGGCATCCTCTCGCTGCTCGCGCTGCAGGCGCCGGTCGCGGGCGACCTGCGCCTGGTGGCAGCGCTGCTGCACACGATCAAGCACATCGAGCGGATGGGCGACCAGTGCGTGAACATCGCCAAGCTGATCCCCCTCTCCGGACACGAGCCGCCGGTGCGCCAGGAGGTGCTCGAGGCGCTCGCGAAGATGGGCGCGCACGCGCGCTCGGAGATCGTGCAGTCCAAGGCGGCGTTCGCCGAGCGCGACGTCGGCCTAGCCGAAGACCTGGTGCGCCAGGACCGCGAGATCAACCGCCTCAACCGCGAGATCTTCCGCATGGCGATCGAGATCGGCGATGATCCGGACACGCGCGAGTGGGCGATGCACATGATCCTCGTGGCCCGCGCGCTCGAGCGGATCGGCGACAACGCGGTGGACATCGGCGAGCAGGTGGCTTTCGTCGTCACCGGCTTGTTCCGCGAGTTCTCGGACTCCTCCCATCCCGCGGGCGTGCACGCGGACGCGGCGCCGGACACGCGCCCCGAACAGCTTTGAGCGAGCTACGGGCCGTCGAGGCTCGCGTCGAGTCCTCCGCAAACAGCGTATTTCTACTGTGAACATCCTGTGACCATTTGCGGCAGGCCGCACTTGGGTCTGATCGTTCCCCTAGACTTCCGGGCGATGACGGAGAGCGGCATCCGCGCCAGGGACGAGGCGGCGCCGACGACGACCGGGGCGCATCTCCTCGACGTTACGCATCGCCGTGCTGGACCGCGACAGCGGGTTCATCCAGGTTCTGAGCAAGCGCTTGGACCGGCTGGGCTGGGAGCACCGCGTGCTCGGCAGCCCGGTGCCGACCGAGGCCGTGGCCTCGATGCGGTTGAGCGCGCTCGTCGTCGATCTCGCCGTGCTCGGCCCGCAGGCGTGGGAGTGGCTGGAGCGGCTGTGCGGCGCGCTGCCGGAGCTCGGGGTCGTCGTCTGCACCGGGCCTTCGACGGTCGCGCAGCGGGTGCGCGGGCTGCGCTTGGGTGCCGATGACTGGATCACCAAGCCGTGCCATCCCGAGGAGGTCATCGCCCGCGTGCAGGGCGTTGCCCGCCGGCGCCGGCGCTCCACGGGCCGGACCGAGTCCAAGCCGCTGACGGCGGGCGAAGTCGAGATCCGCTCCGACCGGTTCCAGGCATTTGTGGGCGGCGCGAGCCTCGACCTCACGCGCCGCGAGTTCGAGCTGATCGAGCTGCTCGCGGCAGCCGAGGGGCGCGTGCTCGAGCGCGAGGAGATCTACTCGCGGCTGTGGGGATATGCGATGGTGCGCGGCGACCGCTCGGTCGACGTGTTCGTGCGCAAGCTGCGCCAGAAGCTCGAGAAGGCCTCGCCGCAGTGGCGCTACATCCACACGCACTTCGGCATCGGCTACCGCTTCGCCGCCGAATCGCTCGAGGCGATCGACGTGGACGTTCCCGCCTCGATCCCCGCTGACTGGGATCCAGCCCCGCCGGCGCAGCCGGCCGAGCCTGCGATCCGGCCTCGTACCTCAGCGCGCACGCACGGCGTCAGCGATCAGGACAAGCTCGCGGGGGCGCATCAGGACCGCGAGCTCACCGCGCCCACCCTCTAGCCGCACGACCGCGAGCCCGCCCTTCTTCAAGTTCACGAGGCCGCCGGTCAGAGCGCCGACGACGCCCGACAGGTCGGGCTCGTGGCCGACGAGCAGCAGGTGCGCGTCTGCGGGGAGGTCGTTCAGCGCAGCCAACGCCTGAGCTGCGCTGAAGCGCTCGGCCAGCGGCGGATGGACCGCCATCCGCTCGCGCACGCTCCCGCTCCACTTCTCGGCGGCCAGCTCCGCGGTCTGGCGGGCGCGCATCTTGGGGCTGAACAGCACAGCTTGGAGATCTGCGCCGAGCCGTGCCAGCGCACGACCGGCCGTGCGGGCTTGATCTTCCCCATGCGCCGTCAGCCGGCGCTCGAAGTCCGCGCGCGCGCCGTGAGGCTCCGCCTCGGCGTGACGTAGTAGCCAGAGCTGACGAGCCATAATGCGTCACTCTTCACACTACCGGGTGCGATCAACCTGTAGCGTGAAGATCGATGATCGTCCAGCTCGACTCGCCGCCCTCGGACCTGCACGATCCCGCGCTCTACCTCAACCGCGAGCTGTCGTGGCTGGATTTCAACGAGCGCGTGCTGCAGCTGGCCGAGGACGAGCGGGTGCCGCTGCTCGAGCGCGTGAAGTTCTGCGCGATCTACACGACGAACCTCGACGAGTTCTACATGGTGCGCGTCGCCGGCCTGCGCGACCAGATCGACGCCGGGGTCGAGCAGCGCGGCCAGGACGGGCGTGTCCCCTCTGAGACGATTGCGCTGATCCGCGAACGGGTGCTCGAGCTGGGAGTGCGGCTGACCGGCTGCTTCGAAGGGCGGCTGCGCGGCGCCCTCGCCGACGAGGACATCCACGTGGTCGGCGTGCGTGAGCTCGACGAGGAGCGCCGCGCGGAGCTGGCGCGACACTTCCAGAAGACGATCTTCCCGGCGCTGACGCCGCTCGCGGTGGCGCCCGGGCGCCCGTTCCCGTACATCTCGAACCTGTCGCTCAGCCTGGCCGTGCTCGTGCGCGACCCGCTGACCGACCAGACGGTGTTCGCGCGCGTGAAGGTCCCGACCGAGATCTTGCCGCGCTTCGTGACGCTCAAGCAGCCCGCGCCCGACCCGGTGCTGCTGGTGCCGCTGGAGGACGTGATCGCGCACCATCTCGACGCGCTGTTCCCGGGCATGGAGATCGCCGACTACGACGTGTTCCGCGTCACCCGTGACGCCGACCTCGAGGTGTCAGACGACGCCGCCGACCTGCTGCAGGCGGTCGAGGACGAGCTGCGCCGCCGGCGCTTCGGCGAGATCGTGCGCGTGGAGATCGGCGCGAGGTGCTCCGCGCGCCTGCGCGAGGAGCTGGCCGGGCTGTTGGGCGTGCAGGACGAGGAGGTCTACCCGGTCGACGGGCTGCTCGACATGGGCGCGCTGTGGCAGATCGCCAAGCTGCCCGGGCATACCGAGCTGCACGAGGACCGATCGAAGATCGGCCAGCAGATCGGGATCACCCATCTGCGCCTGCTGCGCCACGAGGGCGAGCGCCCGGACGTGCTCGGGGCGATGCGCGAAGGCGACCTGCTCGTGCACCACCCCTACGTGTCGTTCTCGACCTCGGTCGAGCGCTTCGTCGAGCAGGCGGTCGCCGACCCGAACGTGCTCGCGATCAAGCAGACGGTGTATCGCACGAGCGACGACTCGCCGCTCGTGCCGGCGCTGATCGACGCGACCGAGCGGGGCAAGCAGGCGGTGGCGCTGGTCGAGCTGAAGGCCAGGTTCGACGAGCGCATGAACATCCACTGGGCGAAGGCGATGGAGGAGGCCGGCGTGCACGTGGTGTACGGGCAGCCGGCGTTGAAGACCCACGCCAAGTGCGTGCTGGTCGTGCGCCGCGAGGGCGACGGGGTGCGCAACTACGTGCACATCGGCACCGGCAACTACCACTCGGCGACCGCCCGCTTGTACACCGACTTCGGGCTGTTCACGACCGACGAGCAGATCGGCGCGGACGTGGCCGACATGTTCAACTACCTCACCGGCTACGGGCGCCCGCTGCACTATCGCAAGGTGCTGATGGCGCCCGACCACCTGCGCGACGGGATTCTGCAGCAGATCGAGCAGACGATCGCGGCCCACTCGCAGGACGCCCCGGCGCGGATCGCGATGAAGATGAACTCGCTCGTCGACGGTCGCTGCATCCGAGCGCTGTACAAGGCCTCTCAGGCGGGTGTGAGCGTGGAGCTGAACGTACGCGGCATCTGCTGCCTGCGCCCGGGCGTGCCGGGCGTCTCTGAGAACATCAGGGTGGTCTCGATCGTGGGTCGGCTGCTCGAGCACTCGCGCGTGTACGCGTTCGAGCGCGGCGGTGAGCACACGATCTACATCGCCTCCGCCGACCTGATGCCGCGCAACCTCGACCATCGCGTCGAGCTGGCGGTGCCGATCGAGTCGGCCGAGCTGCGCGGCGAGCTGCTCGACACGCTGGAGCGCGGATTCGCCGACAACCAGAGCTCCTGGGAGCTCGACGGCGACGGCGCCTGGCACAGGCGCTCGCCCAGCCCGGGAGAGCGCCCGCGCAGCCTGCAGCTCGAGCTGGCCGAGCTCTACGCGACAGGCGGCGGTGTGCCCTCGGCGCTCGCGGCGAGCGCCGGATCCCAGTCGCACACCGCGCACGCGTGACGAAATACCGAGCGCGCGAACTCGAGCGCGAGCGCGTGCGGGTCTGAGCTCGCGCGGACGTCTTCCCAGTCGAGGATGTACTCCCCCAGCGTCGCATCCCAGCGCGCGGCGGCGGGAGCGAGCGTCGCTCCCGCAAACCCCTCCGGCGCCGGGTGCGCGTAGGCGTAGAACGCCGCCTTGGAAGAGCGTGGATCGCCGGGCCACCAGCCGACCGCAACCTCTTGTGAGTCCATCGCGTTGCGCATGATGAAGTCCTCCGACGGCGGGGCGGCCGGGAGTCCCGAGAACAGGTTCACCGCGAGGTCGAACGAGCCCCACCACGCGTTGACGGGGGTCGAGCGCCCGCGAAACGGCGCGCGGAACTCGGCGAGCACGAGCGCTGCGCGAGTCGCCGCGGCGAAGTAGCTGGAGACCTGCGCGGGGTCATAGCGCGTGTGCTCGTCGTCCTCGTCGAGCCTCACGCTCCAGGGCACCTCCTGCGGTGTCGGGTCGATCTCGACCGCGCCCGCCAGCTCGCGGACAGCGTCCAGCAGCTCGCGCGTGACCTCGCCCACCGGCCGGTCGGGAGCGAGCGCGACGCGTCTGAGATCACCGTCGCTGTGCTCGACGACCGCCTCGTGAGTGCGCAGGTCGAGGACGACGACGAACGCGCCCGAGCCGTCCGGTGCGCGCAGCGGAGCGGTCTCCCACCCGCGCGCGGTCAGGCGCAGCGCCGCATGCTGCAGCTGCGGCTCGGGCGGGGCAAGCGCCACCGCCAGCTTGCCGAGGACCTGGGTGTGCGCGTGGAGCGTGTCGCACGTCTCGCTCCACTGCTCGTATGAAAGCGTCGGCCATGCGGAGGACATACCGTCACACGCTAGCGCCAGCTGGACAGGATCGCCCTGCAACACCGCCGCGGTCCCGAGCGCCCGGCGCACCTGTGCGAGGTTCCAACGCAGTGCGCCGAGGGGGTCCGCGGCGTCAGCGAACAACAGCTCGGCGAGCTCGCGGCGGGTGGCCGGACGCTCGCACAGCAGCAGATAAGCCAGCAACGCCCACGCCCTACGACCTCGCGGCGGCGTTGCCGCGACACGCCTTGCAAAATTACCTGCGCCCCGAGCAGCCGGATAGTGCTCACCACACCGTTACCTTGGCATACTTGGCAAAACGCGTTCGAGTATCCGCTCGAACGAAAGCGGGCGAACGGAGCTAGCGTCTAGCGCAACCTCGAACTCGTCTTGGTCTCCAACTCGGCCTCGGTGAGACGTCTCGCGCGCCTGCATATCTGCCGGTAGAAGCGCAGCTGGTGGGTCCTGCCGAAGAGGCGAAACCCCGTTCGCAGCACGAACGGACCAGTCTGGGCAGCCCGGGAGAAGGCGTGGAGGCGAAACTCGACGTCGCCGGTGTCGAGCCACTTCCACAGCTCGTAGTGCATTCGCCCTTCCTCGAAATGGCCTTCCAAAGTTTGGTAATACCAGCCAAAGACCTGCGCGTGGCGGCCGTCGAGCCGGCGCGTTTCGTCGTAAACCTCGCCGACGCGTACCCCGACATTGAAGCGCATGGCTGCGAAGCGGATCTTCAGGAGAATGTCTCGCCCAGCTAGAGGCGCGTCCTGGCGGTACACGGCGCGAACGGTGCGGGGATCGGCCAGCTGGTAGTCGCCCATCAGGCGGCGGGCGATGTGCCAGCTTCCGCCGGCCGCGGGGGGCCCTGTACCTTCGTGTGGGAGAGTCTCGACCATGTCGTCCCGACGCCATCCGTTGCTGGGCGTGTATTCGTCGACCTTCGAGGTGTCGAAGTTGACCGCCCGCTCGGCGAGCGCCGTCAACTTCCGCGGAGGGCTCGCATCGGGCGGCTCGAGAGTGCTCCAGGCAAGTTGCTCGGCGTCGATGCGGCGAGTCGTGATCACAATGCCGCCTTCTCTTCGGCCGCCGGTGAGGCGGCCGATCCTTTCGAGCACCGAAGTCCACATGTGCAGCTGGATCTCCTTGGCGAGTCGCAGATGCGAGTACAGCGCGTCCGCGAAGCGGTCTCCACTTCGTGCCCACGACTCGATCTCGAACCCCAGGGAGCGGTGGTCGGAGTCAGCTCGGAACTCGATCTGCCCGGCCTCCAGATGCCCGGTGAGCGTCGCCAGCCGAAACGACGTGGGGGTGGCGGCGACGACGCGCACGGGGCCGTCCCAGGGGCCGGGCATTCGCACGAGGTACTCGTCCCCCAGGGCAAGGCGCCCGTTGCCGTTTATCTTCTGGAACGTCGCGAACTCGGAGGGCGCGACGCGGTCGAGGTCTTCCGTGATTCGAGCCATCAGCTCCTCGGGTGTCATCGAGGAGCCGACGATCCGTGTCCGGTAGAGCCTGTGCACGAACGGTCCCTCTCCGTCCTCGAGCATCTGGATGTCGTGGCGCGCGACGCCTTCGGGAAACTCAGGGCCAGCGTCGGTGCACATCGACCCGGTCATCTCCCAGCGGTGCACCGCGGTGGTCCGCCACATGTAGCGCCAGGAGGTCAATGCGATCCCGAGCGGCCATCGGATCGCTGTTGACCAGCGCTTGCTGAAGCTCTGCCTACGCCGCATTGCCTGCGTTTACCACCGTGGCGCACCGGGCAATCAGACTTTCGGTGCTTAGCTTCCCATGATGAACGGCATCGTGCGACCTGCCAAGGGCAACTCCGAGACGGTTTGCCTTCTGCTGTACGGCACATCGCTGAGTTCGGTCGGCCTCTGCATCGGCCTGTGGATTCGCGCGAAGACGATCGGGGAGGACGAACGCGATAACGCCGAGCGACGCGCGCTGTTCGTCGGCCTGTGGCCGCCGATGCTCTGGCTGATAGGAGACACCGTCGGTCGCCAAGGCGCGCGACGTTCGCGGCGGCGATGCACGTCGCGCGCGAGGCAGGTGGCTCGCAGAGTCACTCTGCGCTAGGTGACTACTCCTGCGCGGAGTCTTTGATCGGCGCCCTCTCTGAAGGTGGTGAGGGCCAAGCACCACTGCCCAGGGAGAGCGCCGATGAAACTGTGCGCCGATGCGCCTTCTACGCTTTGACCAGCTCGCGTTCGGCGGCGTCGATCACACCTGAGCGGTTCTTGTGAGAGCGCTCATAGGAGCGTACGTGCTTGACGCGGTCCTCATCGCCCTCGTCCAGCACCGCGCGGATCTCCTCCACGCTGAGCTCGTCATATCCAGGCCACGGCTCGTCGCCGCGCAGACTGGTGATCCGGCTGAGGATGGTCCTACGGTTTTCATTCTTGCGCTCGTAGGAGTCGACCTTCGCGAGGTCGACCTGCGAGAGATGTGCGAGCTTTTCGACAACCTCCGCAGCGGTGAGCTTCCCGTAGCCGGTGATTGCCAGGTCTCCTTCAGAGGCCGACGCACCCTTGATCCGACCCTCGGCCTGCGTGACCCCGGGTACCTTGCGTGCTTTGCGGGCGGTACGTTTTGCACTCGACGTCGCGTCACGAGCGGCCCCCCTCACGCTCTCCGACGCCGACCGGGCCGCGTCGGCGGCACCTGTCTTGCCGATGTCGTATGAAGCGTTCCCGCGGATCTCCGAGCGCACCACAGCCTCGGTCAGCTTCGGGATCTCCTTCAAAATCCGGTCGAGCATCCTTTGCTCATCAGCCCGAATGGAGTCGGCAAGGGCCTGCGTGGCCTTGTCGCCGACCGAGCTCGCCAGACACGCGATGGCGGTGTAGGTGGCGATCTCCAACGCCTCGGTCGCACACGCGTCCTTGGCGTTCTTCAGGACTTTCTCCTCTCCTCCCGTGCCGCGGACGAGATCGAGGGGCGTCTTTCCCAGCGCGAGCGCCTGGCCAACGACGCTCTGGACGAGCCCAACCCCGGCTTGCAACGGGCTGCTGCCCTGTCCGAGCTCGTCTAGACGGCGCTGCACTCGAACTACATGGTCGCGCGTCTCACGCAGGTGCGTTTCGAGGCCGTCGCGGTAGCTTCCACGCGGGGTCATCGCGATCTGTGACTGCAGCACGGTGACGAGCGCCTGCTCCGTTGCATGCGCCTCGCTGAGGTACTGCGTGATCTTCTGTTCAGTCTTGTCCATTGGTCTCCAGCCTTCTTAGACAGTGTGTGTAAAAAATGGCGTGTGCAGGCACACCTTCAAGCTCCGTGCTCTGGGCACAGCGTTGGGGGCCGGTGAAACGGCCGGTCAGTCAGTGCGTTCGTTGATCGCCAACGCCTCGTCCTGGCCGCTGTCGCTCGCATCCGGATCGATCGCGCGTGCCTGCGCGTGCTGATCGCGGGCAGACTCGGTCAGATGCTCAGCCTCAACCGCCCGCCGCTCTGCGGCGGCACGTCCCTGCCGCGCCTGAGCGGCGCGTTCCTCAGCTTCAGCCTGAGCACGCTTGGCTTCGGCGGCCTGCTCGTCAGCCGAGGCGCGCGCGCTTTGCGCTTGGATCGAACGGCTTCTGGCCTCCTGGCGAAGCTCGCCCGCCTGCTCACGACGACGAACGTCGCGCCTGCGGCTCGCGGCGCGAGCCACAAGGGCGATGAGCAGCAGCACCACCACGGCGCCAACAGCAATTATGATGATCGTTCCAGTGCTCACGGTTGGTTTCTCCTAGAGCTAGCTTTGTTTGGATTCCGGGGGAACCTCGCGGCTGACGCGAAGACGTTCAGCCCGTAGAAGGCGCGTGGTTGGCGCGTTCATACGTTCATGGATACCCGCGCTCGTTACTTTCTACCCGCGCTCGTCGCTTCGACCGCCGAGCGGCCGAGATTGGGGCAAGCGCTCGTGAGCGGATTCTGCACCAGCACGCGCTTCACCGCGCCCCCCGACGTCCAGCTTGATCCAGAAACGCCCCGCCGCAACGCTCTTTTGAAAAGAAGTTCTTAGCCAGCCGGGGTCGGCAGCGTATCCAGCGCGGCCTTCAGATCGTCCACCGACTGGTAGTCGAGCCCGAGCAGATGGTCATGCCGATGGCGGACGATCCCGTCCTCGTCGATCACGATCACGGCGCGCTTGACGCCCAGTCGCGGGGAGAACGCGCTGTAGGACTTGGCCACCTGCTTGTCGACGTCGGCAAGCAAGGGGACGTTCAGGGAGTGCTTGGCGGCGAACCCATCATGCGAGGCGAGATCCTGGGAGGAGATCCCTACGACCGTCGCGTTCAACGTGGCGAAGTCGTCCGCGCGATCGCGGTATGAGCAGAACTGCTTGGTGCAGACCATTGTGTTGTCACCCGGATAGAACAGCAGCACGACGCGCTCGCCGCGATGCTCGGAGAGCCGAAACGGCCCGTCCGTACCGCTCAGCTGGAAGTCTGGGGCCTGCTCACCGACCTGCGGTGTCTTCGCCATATGTTCAGCATACTGGGCACCGACGATCGGCGGGGACAGTCGGCGGATGCGTTAGAACACACCCCATGCGCGCACGCCAGCTCACGCGCCTCGGGTCGATGGCATCGGTCTGCGCGCTGCTCGCCGCGTGCGGAAGCAGCGCTCCGGCCGACGTGTCCACGCCAACGACCGGCGTCGCGGCGATCGCCCCGCCATCGCGCGGGGCCACCCCGCGCCTGCTCGACTGGCCCGAGTTCGGGTTGAACCCTCAGCGCAGCGACGTAAGCGAAGACGCGACCGGCATCACAAACGCGAACGTCGGCCACCTGCGCCGCGTGACGGTCACACTGCCCGGCACGGTCGACTCCTCGCCGATATACCTGCACGGGGCGTCGGTAGACGGGACGGCGCACAACACGATCGTGACGAGCACGACCTATGGAAGGACGCTCGCGGTCGACGCGGACAGCGGCAAGATTCTGTGGACGTTCACCCCTCCGGGATATTCGAGCTGGGCCGGCAGCGCGCAGATCACGGTCGCGAGCCCGCTCGCCGACCCGGACGGCCTTTTCGTCTATGCGACCTCGCCGAACGGGCTGATCCACAAGCTCGCGCTCGCCGACGGACGCGAGGCGGCGGGCTGGCCGGCAAGCGTCACCCGCGACGCCACACACGAGAAGATCGGCGCGGCGCTGAACATCGACGGCCCGGACGTCGTCGCTGCCACGACCGGCTATCTCGGCGACGCGCCCCCCTATCAGGGCCACGTTCTCCTGATCGATCGCGCGAGCGGTCGCCTGCGGGCCGTGTTCAACACGCTGTGCGCGAACCGCCGCGCGCTGATCGTCCCCCGCAGCTGTTCCGCCAGCGACTCGGCGATCCTCTCGCGCAGCGGGCCGGTGGTGGAGCCGGGCGGCAAGCGGATCTTGGTCGACACCGGCAACGGTCCGTGGAACGGAAGCACGAACTTCGGCGACAGCGTGATCGAGCTGACGTTCCCGGGGTTGGGCCCGCGCCAGTCGTTCACGCCGGCCAACCAGGAACATCTCAACGCCAGCGACACCGACCTCGGCTCGAGCGCCCCCGCGCTGCTGGGCGACGACCGGATCGTGCTGGCGGGCAAGGACGGCGTCATGCGCGTGCTTCAGCTTTCGCGGCTGGACGGTCGTCCTCCCTCCGCGCCGCGAACGCTCGGTGGAGAAGTCCAGCAGCTCGAGATACCCGGCGGCGGCGAGCTGTTCACTGCGCCCGCCGTGTGGCGCCGCGACGGCCGCACAACGACGTTCGTCGCCGACGAAAATGGAACCGCCGCGTATGTACTGCGCGCCGGCAGGCTGTATCGGGCGTGGGAGAACAGCACGCCGGGCACGAGCCCGGTGTTGGCCGGCGGCCTGCTCTACGTGTACGACCCGTCGGCCGGCGGTATCGACGTCTACCGGCCCGGATCGCCGCGGCCGATCGCCAAGCTGGCGGGGGAGCCGGGGCACTGGAACAACCCGATCGTGGTCGACGGGCACGTGGTCGAGCCCGAGGGCGACGGCAACGAACACAAGCTCACGGGCACGCTCGAGATCTTCTCGGCCTCCTGATCCGAGCCGCCTCTGATCCGAGCAGCCTCCTGATCAGAGCCGCCTCCTGTCAGAGCCCGTACGCTTCGAGCAGGTCGAGCCACAGCTCGCTGCGTGTCGGGAAGCACGGCACCGCGTGCCAAAGACGCTCGAGTGGCACCTCGCCGATCACGGCGATCGTGGCGGCGTGCAGCGACTCGGCAACCTCGACGCCGGTGAAGGTGGCGCCGACGATCACGCGGCGGTCCTCGTCGACGACGATGCGCGCCGTGCCCGGAGCGCCGTGCCCGACGAAGCTGCCGCCCGCGTTGCCCTCGGTGGAGACGTCGACCGCGCGGACGTTCAAACCCGCGTCTTCGAGCGCTCTGCAGCGTGTGGCCGACGGCCGCGACCTGCGGCTCGGTGAAGATCACGCGCGGGGAGAGCCGCCCGTCCGAGCGCAGGACCGTGGTCGCCCCCGCCCGCCCGAGGATGTGATCGGCGGCGAGGCGGGCCTGGTACTTGCCCATATGCGTAAGCAGCACACGGCCGTTGGCGTCACCGACCACGTACAGCCACTCGTGGCCGGGCACGCGCATCCGCTCGTCGACCTCAACCGCCTTGCCGGGCTCCAAGCCGAGCGCCTCCAAGCCGAGACCGTCGGTGTGGGGCGCCCGCCCGATCGCGACCAGCAGCTCAGCGCCGGTGAACGAGCTGCCGTCCTCGAGCTCGAGCGTGGCCGGCCCCGCGTCCGCCCCACGCTGCACCGCCGTGGCCTTCGTGCCGAGCACGACCTTCACGCCCAGCCCCTCCAGCGCATCCTTGACCTGACGGGAGGCGAGCTCCTCCTCGTTTACGATCAGCCGCGGCAGTGCCTCGACGACCGTGACCTGTGCACCCAGCGAGGCGTAGGCGAAGGCCATCTCCACGCCGACGACACCGCCGCCGAGCACGAGCAGCGAGCCTGGGATCGCCTTGGCCGTCGTCACCTCGCGGTTGGTCCACGGGCGCGCCTCGCGCAGACCGGGGATCGGCGGGATCCTCGCGCCCGTCCCGGGAGCGAGGATCACGGCTTTGCGCGCGCGCAGCAGCTCCTCGCCGACCCGTATCTCGCGCTCGCGGGTGAGCACGCCCTGGCCGCGAATGAGCTCGATCGAGCGCTCTTCGATCCATGGCATCTGGGCGTTGTCGCTCAGGTCGTGGATCACCTCGTCGCGCCGGCGCAGCACGGCGGGCACGTCGATCTCTGCCGTGATCGCCTCGGCCGCGCCCGGAACGCGGCGCGCCTCCGCGAGCGCCTGGGCGGGGCGTAGGAGCGCCTTGGAAGGCATGCAGGCATAGAACGAGCACTCGCCGCCGACCAGCTCGCGCTCGACGAGGGCGACCGACAGGCCGTTGTCGGCCAGGCGTCCGGCGCAGACCTCCCCGGCAGGCCCTGCGCCAACAACCACCACATCGAAGTCTCGCGTGCTCACAGACGACTCCTTCTCGTTAGGGGTCCGGCGACGGCCCTCGTCTCAGTTGTCCATTGTCCAGCTCTCGAGTCGTCCCACTCTCACATACCCGCCCGTCTGCCCTTGGCGGCGGGCCGCGCGAGCGGTAGCCTCAATCAGATCATGGAGGAATCGCTCACCGGCCAGCTGCTGCTCGCATCGCCGGCGCTGCACGACCCCAACTTCAGGCGTGCGGTGGTGCTCGTGAGCGTGCACAGCGAGGAGGGCGCGATGGGCGTCGTGCTCAACCGCCCCTCGGCGGTGACCGTCGGCGAGGCGGTGCCGCAACTCGAGCAGACGGTCGCCGAGGAGGAGCCCGTGTACGTCGGCGGCCCGGTGCAGCCGAGCTCGATCGTGTTCCTCGCCGAGTTCCTCGACCCGACGCCCGCGGGCCTGCTGGTGCTCGGGCGCATCGGCTTCCCCGCCCCGGACGCCGGCATCGAGGAGCTGACCGAGGCCACCGCGCGTCGACGCGTGTTCGCAGGGTATGCCGGCTGGGGCGAGGGACAGCTCGACGCGGAGGTGCAGGAGGGCGACTGGATCGCGCACACGGCGCTCCCCGAGGACGTGTTCACCGAGGTGCCGGAGGAGCTGTGGAGCAGGGTGCTCACGCGCAAGGGCGGGAGCTACGCGCTGATCGCGCGCATGCCCGCGGATCCAAGCGTGAACTGACCGTCCCGCGGATCCAAGCGTGAACTGATCGTCCCGCGGGTCCAAGCGCGAGCGGGAGGAAGGTCGAGCCTCACCGGGGAGCGAGCTACTCTTCTCGAAGTCCTCCTCCCCTCCGGACTACCTGCTCTCCTCGACCGACCTGGATCCGCCCATGCTCAAGCTCGCCCGCTGGTCGACCACCCATCGCAAGTACGTCGTGCTCGCCTGGGTCGCGCTGCTGCTCGTCGTCAACGTCCTCGCGCAGTCCGCCGGCACCAGCTACTCCAACAACTTCACGCTGCCCAACTCCGATGCCCAGCGCGCGGGCGACCTGCTCCAGCGCAGCTTCCCCGCGCAGGCCGGCGACCGCGACACGATCGCATACAAGGTCTCCTCCGGCACGGTCATGAGCCCGGTCGTGCGCGCGCGTATGAGCGCGATGTTCGCGCAGGTCGCAAAGCTGCCCCATGTCTCGAGCGTGATCAGCCCGTACGTTGGCGCCGGCGCGGGCAGGTCGAGCTCGGCGAACGGCAGGATCGCGTTCGCGACGGTCGTGTTCGACGAGAAAGCCAACCTGCTGCCGAAAAGCGCGCCCGAACGCGTCGTGCAGAGCGCCCGCGCGGCAGCCCGGCCGGGCCTGCAGGTGGAGCTCGGCGGCCAGGCGATCGAGGAGACCGAGCAGGCGGGCTTCGGTTTGTCGACCGCGGTGGGCCTGCTCGCGGCAATCGTCGTGCTGCTGCTGACGTTCGGCTCGCTGATCGCGATGGGCCTGCCGATCGTGACCGCGCTGTTCGGCCTCGGCACCGGGCTCGGGGCGATCGCCCTGTTCACGCACGTGGTCGACACACCGAACTTCTCCTCCGAGCTCGCGGCGATGATCGGGCTCGGCGTGGGAATCGATTACGCGCTGTTCATCCTCACGCGCTTCCGTGAGGCATATCGCACGCCCGGGGCCCCGCAGGGGAACGCGCGCGAGTCGGTCGTGCAGGCGATGGACACCGCCGGGCGCGCCGTCCTGTTCGCGGGCGTGACGGTCGTGATCGCGCTGCTGGGGATGATGCTGCTCGGCGTCGACTTCCTCTACGGGGTGGCGATCTCGGCCTCGATCGGGGTGCTGCTGGTGATGCTCGCCTCCCTGACGCTGCTGCCGGCGCTGCTGACGATCGCCGGCGCCCGGGTCGCGAGGCCGAGCCGCCGAGCGCGCCGGCGCGAAGCTCGCGCCGGTCAGGCGTCGATCGGCCACGCCGGCGAAGGCGACATAGCCGGCGCCGGCGCTCTGACCACGCGGATCACCGCCGAGGAGCGCTTGACCGCGAGCGATACCGCCGTGCCGGCTCGACATGGCTGCGCTGGAGCGCGTTCGTGCAGCGCCGGCCGTGGACGATCGCAGCCTGCGCCACGGTGGTGATGCTGCTGATCGCCGCTCCCGCGACCGCGCTTCGGCTCGGCTCGAGCGACGCCTCCAACGATCCCGCGAGCCAGACGACCCACCGCGCGTACGAGCTGCTGGCGGAAGGCTTCGGTGAAGGCTTCAACGGCCCTCTGCTGGTCGTGGCGAAGGTGCCCGACCGGCAGCGCGAAGCGGCCAAGCAAGGCGCGCTCTCGACCCTGCCTCCGGGCGGCGGCGATGCTTCGGTAGAGCAGCTGCGCGCGGCGATCGCGGCTACGCCCGGCGTGGCGTCGGTCGCTCAGGCGTTGCTCAACCCGAGCGGGGAAGTGGCGACGATCACGGTCTACCCGCACTCCTCCCCGCAGGCCTACGCCACCACCCAGCTGGTCTCGCGCCTGCGCTCGAGCGTCGTCCCGCCGATCGCGAGGCGCACCGGCATGAGCGTATACGTCGGTGGCGTGACCGCCGGCGCGGTCGACTTCGCCACCGTCCTCGGCCACAAGCTGCCGCTGTTCATCGGCGTGGTCGTGCTGCTGAGCGCGCTGCTGCTGATGGTCGTGTTCCGCTCCCTGGTGATCCCGCTGCAGGCCGCGATCATGAACCTGCTCAGCATCAGCGCCGCGCTCGGAGTGATCGTCGCGATCTTCCAGTGGGGCTGGCTGGGCGCTCTGTTCGGCGTCCAGCAGGGGCCGATCGAGTCGTTCATCCCGGTGATGCTGTTCGCGATCGTGTTCGGCCTGTCGATGGACTACGAGGTGTTCCTCGTCTCGCGCATGCACGAGCGCTGGACGCACACGCGGGACAACTCGCAGGCGGTCGCCGAGGGGCTCGCGCTGACCGGACGGGTGGTGACGGCGGCCGCGGCGATCATGGTGTGCGTGTTCCTTTCGTTCATGCTCGGCGAAAACCGCGTCATCAAGGAGTTCGGCCTGAGCCTCGCGAGCGCCGTGTTCCTCGATGCGCTCGTCGTCCGCTGCCTGCTGCTGCCGGCTGTGCTGCACCTCGTCGGCAAGCGCACGTGGGCGATCCCGGCGTGGCTCGACAGAGTGCTGCCGCGGCTGAACATCGAGGGGACCGCGCTCCCGACGGATCTCGCGCAGAAGGGCGCGCGCAGCGGCTCGACCCCCCCGGGCGCGGCTCCGCACCCGCGCCCCGGCGTGGCGACCGAGGGAGCGGAGGGCTGAGCTCACTCCGTCGGGGGGCGTGGTCGGCCCCCCTTTGCGCCGCGGCGCTCCTCGGCGCCTCGCCGTCGGGAGCCGCGGCGAGCGGCGGCACCGGTCGGGGCTCGGTCGTGCTGGCCTTCCTACCGGCCGCTCGTCCCCCTTCCACCGGCGCACCCGGAGCACGAGCCGGCTCGGAGAGCGAAACGTTCGAGCGCGAGCTCGCGAGCGTGAACGGCCTGTCCGTCGGGATCATGAGCGCCACCCAGGGCGGCTACTCCGCGACGCAGCTGCTGCTCGACATCACGCAGGGGGCGCGAATCGCCTCCTCGGCCTACACGCGCGCAACGCCCCGGCCGCTGGCCATGCATACGACCGGCGCGGGCGGGACGATCGGTGGCTGGCGGGCCGCGCGCGAGCGCGCCGAAAGAGCCCCCCAGTTGCTGCGCCCCGGGCTGCTGGCAGCACAGATCCCGGGGGGCGCCGCCTACGCTGGAATCGCCGGAACCGACGAGCTCGACGGTGTCGTCGCCGCCGACCGCTCCGGGCGTCTCGCCGCAGTCTCGCTGGGCTCGGAGCGAACGCTGCTCGCGCGGATCGCCGCGCTGCGTCAAAGCAGGCGCCTGGTCGTCGCCGACCTGCCGGGCGGCGCGGACGGGTGGGCGGACCTGCGCGCGCTGAGCGGGGAGCGCGGAGCGGGAGAGCTGCTGCTCGTCCTCCAGCGCGCGCGGGCGCCGCGCGGTCACGAATTGCTGTGGATGGCCGCCGCGGGCTTGCCGGGCGGGGGCGGCAAGGCCTTGACCTCGCAAACGACGAACGAGCGTGGCCTGATCGCCGCGATCGACCTCGCCCCCACGATCCTGCGTCGCCTCGATCTGATACCGACCCCCGCCGACATGCGCGGCGAGGAGCTACGTACCGATGGCGCGCTGCGCTCCGTAAGCCTGCCGGCGCTGATGGCACGGTTGCGCGTGGTCGGCGGACGGCGGCTGACGGCGCTGGGATGCCTGCTGAGCGCGTGGGCGCTACTGCTGCTGCTCGCGCCCGCGCGGTGGCCGATCCGCAGCCGGCGCGGGACCTCTGGCGCGTGGGCGACGGGCGCGCCCGCACGCGCATCCAGGGCGGCGCGGCTACGCCGACCAGGCTCGGCACGAGCACGAGCACAAGCGCGCGCGCGCGCGCGCGCGTGGGCGATGCGCGCGGGCGCGCTCGGCGTGCTGTGGGCGCCGGTCGCGGTGCTGATCCCCGCCGCGATCGAGCCGACCGCGGCTGTCGAGTACGCGACGATCGTTCTCGCGTGCCTCACGCTCGGCGCGCTCACCGACCGGCTGCTGCCATGGCCCCGGGCTCCGCTCGCGCCGGCGCTCGCGGGGGTGGTCGTGCTGACGGTCGACGCGCTCGCCGGCACGCAACTGCTGATGCGCTCCCTGCTCGGCCCGAACCCGATCCTCGGCGCCCGCTTCTACGGCATCGGCAACGAGCTCAAGTCGGGCCTGGCGGTGCTCGTGCTCGTCGCGGTCGCGGCCGCGCTGCACCCCGGCGCGCCGCGGGATCGCCGAGCGGTCGTGGCTGTGACGGCGCTCGCGGGCGTACTGCTCGCCGCGGTCGAGGGCTCGGCGCGGATCGGCGCGGGCGTCGGCGGCGTGATCCTCGTCAGCGCCGGGTTCGCGGTGGCGACGGTCGTGCTGGCGCCCGGGAGGGTGGGCGGCAAGCGCGCCCTCGTCGTGCTGATCACTCCCGTGGCGGCTCTGGTCGCGCTCGCCGCGCTCGACCTCGCTACCGCCCACGGGTCAGGCCACTTCACCGGCAGCATCCTCCACGCCCGCTCCGCCGGTGACCTGCGCGACGTGATCGCCCGCCGATACACCGCCGCGTGGAATGAGCTGCGCAACCACGCGATGCCGGCGGCGACGGCCTTCGCGCTGCTCTACGCCGGTCTCGGGCTACGCCGGCGTGATCGCCTGCTGGCCCCGGTAGCGGGCGATCCGCTCTGGCGAGCAGCTTTCGCCGGCGGCCTCGCCGCCGGCATAGCCGGAGCCTTGACCGAGGACTCCGGCCCGGTCCTGCTCGTCGTGGCCGTCTTCACACTTGGCTGCGTTGCCGCCTACCTGTGGGGGGCTCCGCGGCCGCGGCTTATGCCGCGCAGTCCTCACACGCCCCGTGCAACACGATCTCGTGCTCTGACACGCCGAGCGTGCGCTCGGCGTAGGCGGTGGCGCCGACCAGGTTGATCACTCTTGCACGCGAGCCTTCGTCGCGCGCGCGCGCGTGCGCGTGCGAAGCCATTGCGATGCATAGTCTCCCCGGCCATTGCGATGCATAGTCTCCCCGCGCCACGCCCACACCCCGAGCTAAGCCGAACGGAGCGGGCAGCCCCCAGCGTGCGTCGTCGAGCCCGAGTCGCACGAGATCGACGCCGCGGACCGGCAGCATCGAGTCGTAGCCGTGGCGCTGGGGCAGGTAGCCGATCTCGCGGTTGGCGCTGCCGGCCGGGCCGCCGAGCACTGTCACCGTCCCGGGCGAGGTCTGCACCAGGCCGAGGATCGCCCTCACAGCGTCGACTTGCCGCTGCCGTTCGGGCCGAGCACCGCGACGAACTCGCCCGGCTGCACGCGCAAGTCGACGCCCCGCCAGACGTCGCGGCCGCCGATGCGCGCCCGCGCGTCGCGCACTCGATCGCGGGACCCATGTCGCCGCCGGCGGAGAAGGTGGCGGGCGATCGACCGGAAGGGAAGGAGGAGGAAGACGAGGAGGAGTTCGTAGTCATCGACCCGTCGCCTCGTGCGGCGCCCGTTCGAGCTGTGCGACCTGTCATTGCTCGAAGCTGTCGCTCGCCGGCGAGAGCGTCTCGGTGACGGTCGCGACCGGGATGCGCGCGGCGCGCGCGAGGTCGTTCACGCGCTGCACGTCCGGGGTGACGTTCTGGCTGTTGAACACCCACATTGCGATCTCCCGGCTCGAGGCCTGACGGTCGACCGTCAGCTTGTCCTGCGCGCTCACTTCCGCCACACCCCGCCGCGACCGCGGCCACCAGCGCCGGCAGGACAGCGGCAGCGATCCGTGGACGCCGCGCGCGCACACCTCTCCCGGTTGAGCGGGAGTTCTTCCTTCGCCCTGGGCGTTCACAGCGCACTGTCAAAAGATATCAAGACTGAGTCTCATTCTTGGCCGAATGGAGCGCCGCCCGCGTGGGTATGATCGCGGCGCATGGCGTCTGATCAGCAGCGGGCCGGCGAGCGCCCAGGCGGACACCCGCCCGAGTTGACGCGCGAGCAGATCGAGCGGCTCGAGAAACGCTACGGCAACCGCTACCTGCTCGAGCCTGCCCCCGACGGCAAGCTGCCGAAGATCGGCATGTCCGCAGAGGAAGCACAGGGGCTGATCGAAAAGGAGATGGTGCTCGACGGCATCCCGATGCGCAACCTCGCGACGTTCGTCACCACTCAGATGGAGCCCGAGGCCGATCAGATCATCGCGCAGAACCTGCACACGAACTTCATCGACCACGCCGAGTACCCGCAGACCGCGGAGATCGAGCAGCGCTGCATCCGCATGCTCGCCGATCTCCTCCACGCTCCCGGGAAGACGACCGGCGCGCGCACGCAGGGGTCCTCTGAGGCGATCATGCTCGGCGCGCTGTCGCTGAAGTGGAAGTGGCGCGCGCGCCGCGAAGCCGCCGGCAAGGGGACCGAGCGCCCGAACCTCGTGTTCGGCGGCGACGTGCACGTGGTGTGGGAGAAGTTCTGCCGCTACTTCGACGTCGAGCCGCGGATCGTGCCGCTCGCGCCCGACAAGTACACGATCGGCCCCGACGACATGGCGCCGCACATCGACGAGAACACGATCGGTGTCGCCGCCGTGCTCGGCACGACGTTCACCGGGCACTCCGACGACATTCGCGGGATCAACTCACACCTCGTCACGCTTAAGCACGAGCAGGGGCTGGACGTGCCGCTGCACGTCGACGCGGCCAGCGGCGGGTTTGTGTGGCCGTTCCTCTACCCCGACTCCGAGTGGGACTTCCGCCTCGAGCAGGTCCGCTCGATCAACGTCTCCGGCCACAAGTTCGGCCTCGTATATCCCGGCATCGGCTGGCTCGTGTTCCGCGAGGAGGCAGACCTCGCCGAGGATCTCGTCTTCTACGAGAACTACCTCGGCAAGCGCGACGCGACCTTCACTTTGAACTTCTCCACCGGCTCGGCGATGGTGCTCGCCCAGTACTACAACTTCGCGCGCCTCGGCCACTCCGGCTACCGGTATGTGATGGAGACGATGAAGTACAACGCGCGCACGCTCGCCCGCGAGATCGCCGCGATCGGCGAGTTCGAGATCATCGGCGCGGCCGAGGACGAGCAGCTCCCGCTGGTCGCGTTCAAATTGACGGACGGGCACGCTTACGACGAGTTCGACGTCGCCGCCCAGCTCGCCGCCGAGCGCGGCTGGATGGTGCCCGCCTATACGCTCCCACCCAACGCCGAACACGTAAAGATCCTGCGCGTGCTCGTCAAGCAGACGCTCAGCTACTCGATGACCGTCACGCTCGGTCAGGACATCGCGGAAGCGTGCGCCACGCTCGCGAAGAAGGGCGGCCTGCACCCGTCAGACCGCAAGCGTGTGAAGACGAACACCGGGTTCTGAGCCTTCCCGAGGTCTGAGCCCTTTCGAGGCCAGGCCTACTGCTGAGACAGATCTAGGTCGCCGAATCGCTCGGCGCAGGCGTGCCCTGACCGCCGCCTTCGTTGAGCTTGCGGCGGCGGTCGACCAGGAGCACGGCGGCCACGATCAGGATCACGACGACCACGATCCCGCCCGCGATGTAGCGCAGCGTGTGTTTCGCCGGTTTCGCAGCGGCTTTCGGTTTGGCCACGGCGACCGCGTAGCGCGCGCCGCTGGCGTGCGCGAGCACCACGAGCTGTGGTTGTTCGGCGGGGAGGTAGATCACGGTGAAGTGCCGACCGTCGTCCATCGACACGTGGATGTGCCCTGGGGCCGGCACCGGGTGAAACGTCAGCGCGTGCACTTCGTGGTGGTGCAGCTGCGCCTTCAGCGCGGGCAATCCCTCTGACTGGAAGTGGATCGCGGTCGCGGCCGATGCGCTCGCGGCGAACGCCAGGGTCAGAAGCGCGGCCAGGAGGCCGATGCGCGGGACTCTCGTCATCGATCTGTTCATCCGCGGCACCCTATACGAGAGAAGTATCCCAAGCGCTGCGTATGGTGCTAGGCGGTATTCCGGTGTGGTGTCACGGCAGCATGAGTGACTGTCCCTCGCTTGGTCTCGGTTCGAGTCCGACCGCCGGAGCCAGATGTTGAGCGGTGTCGGCAAGGCCTGGCATCTTTGAGTTTGCGAGGGACAGTCGCCACCCGGAAGTATGGGTACCAGAGTCTTGCCGAGGCCCGCTTGCAGCGGGCCTCGTGCTTTAAACCCGCCCGGTGTCGCGCCGGTAGGCGCGCGCGGCGATCGCGCTAAGCACGAGCGTCCAGGCGACGATCACGATCCAGCCCTTGGCCGGCCACGAGCTCCCGCCCAAGGCTACGTGGCTGGCTTGAACCAGCCAGTAAGACGGCAGCAGCTGCGCGATGTCGTGCAGAAAGCCGTGGGCGCCGATCGGGAACCAGGTGCCGCCGAGCAGCGCGAACAGCGAGACGCCGCCGCCCATCGCGGGACCGATCGAGTCGGGAGTGAGCATGTGCCCGAGCGTGATTCCAAGCGCAGCGAACGGCACGAGGCCGACTACGATCAGCCCAGTCATCTTCAGCCAGTCGCCGGCCTGCAAGCTAACCCCGAGTGACGCGCCGGCGATGTACAGCGCAGCGAGGCTGAGCAGCGCCATCATGTAGGCGGTGAGGACCTTCGCACGGAAGTACGCGCGCGGCGACAGCGGCGTGATGCGCAGTTGCCGGTTCCAGCCGACGGCGCGCTCGGCGGCGATGCGCGCGCCGCAGGAGAGCATCGCGCTCATCGTCCCGAACGAGGCCAGCCCGATCATGTAGTACACCGGCGCCGGGATACCGGTGTGCTGGAAGTTGTGCACGTTGCGCTGCGGTCCGGCGATCACGAAGAACAGGACGAGCGGAAACCCCAGCGCGAGGAGGAAGAAGCGGCGGTTGCGCAGCGTGCGCAGCAGCTCGTAGCGCGTGTAGGTCAGCCCGTTCATCCGGTCGGTCCGTTCATCCAGATCACGATTGGCCAGTGCCATTCTCGACATCGCCGCCCGTGCCCGCCCCTGCGCCCACGCCCGCCCCTGCGCCTGCACCCGCACGATCCGTGGCGTCATTGCCCGTTAGCTCGAGGAACGCCTGCTCGAGGCCGGCTGCGGCAATCTCGATGTCGCGCGCAGCGGGATACGCAGCGAGCAGCGCGCGGATCGCCGCGTCGGAGTCGATGCAGTTGAGGATTGCCGCCTCGCCGCGGCGCTCGGCGCCGCTCACGCCCGGGAGCGCCGCGAGCGCGTCCGTGTCGGCGCCGGGGAGCGTCGCGCGGATAGTGCGCGTGCCGACCATCGCCCTGATCTCGTTCGTCGGCCCGTCGGCGACGATCCGCCCGTGGGCCATCAGCACGGCCCGGTCGGCGTAGGCGTCGGCCTCCTCGAGGTAGTGGGTCGCGAACACGATCGTGCGCCCGCGCGCGGCGAACTCGCGCATCGTCGTCCAGAACGAGCGCCTGCCCTCGACGTCCATCGCGGCGGTCGGCTCGTCGAGCACGAGCAGCTCGGGGTCTGAGACGAGCGCGACGGCGAAGCGCACGCGCTGGGTCTGGCCGCCGGAGAGCTTGTTCGTGCGCTGCGCGGCGATCTGCGCGACGCCGGTGAGCTCGAGCACCTCGTCGACGTCAAGCGGTGCGGGATACAGCGAAGCGACCATCGTGACGAGCTCGCGCACGGACAGGTCTTTGATCAGCGCGCCGGTCTGCAGCATCGCGCCGACCGCCCCCTGCGCGACCGCCTCGGTCGGCGAGCGACCGAACACCGAAACCGTGCCGCTGTCGGGCGCGAGCAGTCCGAGCAGCATGTCGATCGTGGTGGACTTGCCCGCGCCGTTCGGCCCCAGCAGCGCGACCGTCTCACCCGCCGCGATCTGAACGTCGATGGAGCGCACAGCCCGGATCGGGCCGTCCGGCCCGTGGAAGGACTTGACCAGCCCGTTCAGGCTGATCTCGCTCATTTACGGGCCTGTCTCGCAGTCTTCATGCGCTCCGTCTTCCCCAGCACGACCTTGCGCATGCGTACGTTCGTGGGCGTGACCTCGACGCACTCGTCCTCGCGCACGAACTCGAGCGCCTCGTCGAGCGTGAGCTTGCGGTGGGCGTCCAAGCGTACGAGCACGTCGGAGGTCGAGGAGCGCATGTTCGTCAAATGCTTCTCCTTCACCGGGTTGACGTCGAGGTCCTCCGAGCGGGCGTTCTCGCCGATGAGCATCCCCTCGTAGACGTCCTCGCCGGGCCCGACGAACAGCGAGCCGCGTTCCTGCAGGGTGAACAGCGAGAAGGTGACGGTCGCGCCGCGGCGGTCGGCCACGAGCGCGCCGCTCTGGCGCCGGGTGATCGTGCCCGCCCATGGCTCCCAACGGTCAAACACGTGGTGCATTATTCCGGTGCCACGCGTCTCGGTGAGGAACTCCGTGCGAAACCCGATCAGCCCGCGCGCGGGCACGAGGTAGTCGAGGCGCACCCAGCCGGTGCCGTGGTTGATCATGTGCTCCATCCGACCTTTGCGCGCGGCCAGCAGCTGTGTGACGGTGCCGACGTGCTCCTCGGGCACGTCGACCGACAGGCGCTCGACCGGCTCGTGGCGCTTGCCGTCGATCTCGCGCTCGACCACGTGCGGCTGTCCCACGGTCAGCTCGAAGCCCTCGCGACGCATCATCTCGACGAGCACCGCCAGCTGCAGCTCGCCGCGGCCCTGCACCTCGTAGGTGTCCGGCCTGGCCGTCTCGCGCACGCGCAGGGAGACGTTTCCGACGAGCTCCTGGTTCAACCGCGCCTCGATCTGCCTGGCGGTCAGCTTGCTCCCGTCTTTGCCGGCCAGCGGCGAGGTGTTCACGCCGAGCGTGATCGACATTGCGGGCTCGTCGACCGTGATCACCGGCAGCGGCCTGGGGTCGACGGGATCGGCGAGCGTCTCGCCGATCGTGACCTCGGCGATCCCCGCCACGGCGATGATCTCCCCCGGCCCGGCTTCGATCGCGTCGACCCGGTCGAGCGCGTCGGTCACGTACAGCTCCGCCACCTGCGCTTTCTGGATCGTCCCGTCGGCGCGGCACCACGCGATCTGCTGTCCCTTCTTGATGTTTCCATGTCTGACGCGGCAGAGCGCGAGGCGGCCGACGTAGGGCGAGGCGTCGAGGTTCGTGACGAGCGCCTGCAGCGGGTGCTCAGGGTCGTACATTGGCGCGGGGATGCGCTCGAGCAGCAGGTCGAGCAGCGGCGCGAGGTCGCGCTCTGCGATCGGGTGACCCGGGTCGTACTGCAGCGAGGCGACGCCGGCCTTGGCGTTGCAGTAGACGATCGGGAAGTCGATCTGCTGCTCGTCGGCGTCGAGATCGAGGAACAGCTCGTACACCTCATCGACGACCTCCGCCACGCGCGCGTCGGGGCGGTCGACCTTGTTGATCACGAGGATCACCGGCAGCTTCGCCTCGAGCGCCTTGCGCAGCACGAACCTCGTCTGCGGCAGCGGGCCCTCGGAGGCGTCGACCAGCAGCAGCACCCCGTCGACCATCGTCAGCCCGCGCTCGACCTCGCCGCCGAAGTCGGCGTGGCCAGGCGTGTCGATGATGTTGAGCTTCACATCGCGGTAGCGCAGCGAGGTGTTCTTGGCGAGGATCGTGATCCCCTTCTCGCGCTCGAGGTCCATCGAGTCGAGCACGCGCGTGGCGACGTCCTGGCCGACGCGGAACGCGCCCGACTGCCACAGCATCGCGTCGACGAGCGTCGTCTTGCCGTGGTCTACGTGCGCGACGATCGCGACGTTGCGTATGTCATCTCTGGGGACGAGCGGCAAGGGGATCCATCGCCTTTCGACATCATCGCGCGCGCATTCGCGCACGTATCTTTGGGGGAGACACGGCAGCCGGATGCTGCGTCCGGCCCTGTTGGCGCCGGTCACCACAGCTTGTGGCGCTAGTTCTTCTACGGACCATGGTTGCGGACCGTCCGGCGAACGATACCGAGGCCGAGACCCGCTAACGCGCGCGGATAGCGCTCGGCGGCGGCGATCGTCTCCTCCAGAGCGTCGGCGAAGCGCTTGATCTCCTCCTCTTCGATCGTGAGCGGGGGGAGTGCCTTGATCACGTTCATGCGGTGGCCCGCGACCTGGCAGAAGATGCGGTGCTCGTGAAACAGCGGCACGGTGATCAGCTGTGAGAAAAGGCCCGGCTGGCGACGCTCGACCCTGTTCCATAACGATTTGCCCGCGCGGCCAGATGGTGGGCCGAGCTCGATCGCCCACAGCAGGCCGAGCCCGCGCACGTCGGTGACCGTCTCGTAGCGCTCGAGGAGCGGGGTCGTCAGCTCGAGCAGCAGCGCGCCGATCCGCTCGGCGCGCTCAACGAGGCCTTCTCGGTCGAGCACGCGCAGCGTCGCGAGCGCGGCGGCGGCGGCGAGGTCGTTGCCGCCGAACGTCGAGCCGTGTCTGACCGCCCGCTCCATCCCGTCGAACACCTGGTCGAACGCCGCGCGCGAGACGAGCGTCGCGCCGATCGGGACGAGGCCGCCGGAGAGCGCCTTGGCGACGCAGACCATGTCCGGTTGCAGCTCCCAGTGCTCGAGTGCCAGAAACCTGCCCGTGCGGCCGATACCGGTCTGGACCTCGTCGCAGACGAACAGGGCGCCCGCGTCACGGCACAGCGCCTGGGCGCCCTGCAGGTAGCCGGCGGGGGGGAGGTTGACGCCCTTGCCCTGCACAGGCTCGACCACGAACGCGGCCACGTCGCCGCGTTCCAGCTCGCGCGCGAGCGCGTCGAGGTCGCCGAACCCGACCGGGTCGCAGCCGGGCAGCAGCGGGCCGAACCCGTCACGGAACTCCGCGTTGCCGTTGAGCGACAGCGCGCCGAGCGTGAGGCCGTGGAAGGCGTGCTCCGCGTAAAGCACGCGCGGGCGTCCGGTGGCGGCACGGGCGATCTTGATCGCCGCCTCGACCGCCTCCGTGCCGGTGTTCGCCGGCACCATCGCCGCGACCGACTCGGGCGCGCGCGCGAGCAGCTGCTCGGCCAGGACCCCGCTGAGCAGGGTGACGCCGAGCTGGGGCAGGTTTCCGGTGCGCGCCGCCATCACCTCCTCGATCGCCGCGATCGCCTCGGGATGATTGCGCCCGATCGCGAACACCCCGTAGCCGCCGAACAGGTCGAGGTAGCGGTTGCCGTCCGCGTCGATCAGGTGGGCGCCCTCACCTCCCGTCCAAATCTTGTCGAAGCCGAGCGTGCGCAGGATCCGACCCATCTGCGGGTTCAGATAGCGGTCGTTGAGCGTTAGCTCCTCGCCGACGCGCTCGGCGAGGAGCTCGCGCACGGTTGACAGTGGATGATCGATCGACACGGCTTGAGCCTAGCTCGCCGATCGATGGGGACTGCGCCGATATCCCCACATCTTTGTGACAACTTCCGCGCATATAGACCGGGCTTTTCTGGACGGAGCCGCCTGTCTTCAGACAGATGGGAAATTCTGCATGGCGGATGTAGATCGACAATCGTCTGAACTGCCGTCCCTCCGTTCAAGCACGCGCACGCGGGAGTCGAAGCGGATATATGAGCGAGGGATCTTGGCTCTGCCCCACCGAGCTTGACCGCAGCCGCGTCGTGGACGCGAGCGAGCGCGTGCGCATCATCCGCCGAGTCGGCTCCGGCGCGGTCGGCGTCGCGCTGGTCGTCTCAGCGCCCTGGATCGGCTGGTGGACGCTCGGCCTGTTCGCGCTCTCCGCGCTCAACTTCCTGAACGTCGAGCGTCGCATCCACACCAGCGCCCACCCCGAGCGCGTCAGCGCCTACGCGATCCTCCTCACACTGGCGCTGCTCGGCGGGGGGGTCGCCCTCAGCGGTGGGCCACGCAGCCCGATGCTCCAGTGGCTGGTGCTTCCCGCGGGGATGATCGCCGCTCGCTTCCGTCCGCAAGTGGTCGTCGCCGGGCTCGTGCTCACGGTCTTCCTCATCCTCGCCACCACCTTCGGGCTTCACCCGGGCTGGACGATCGACAACCCCGTTCCGGTGATCGCCACGCTCGCGCTGCTCGCCGTCGTCGTCTCGATCGTTTGGGCTCTCCAAGCAGCCGAGCTCCACCATCGCGACGAGGCGATCCTCGACCCCTTGACCGGCCTGCTCAACCGGCACGCGCTGATCCCCCGCTTCACCGAGATCTCGCATCAGGCGCGGCTCACAAGCCAGCCCGTCAGCGTGGTCCTCTGCGACGTGGACTGCTTCAAGGACGTCAACGACGAGCACGGCCACGACCGCGGCGACGCGGTCCTGCGCGACGTCGCCTACGAGCTGCGTAAGCGGCTGCGCTCATTCGAGCTCGTCTACCGGCTCGGCGGCGAGGAGTTCTTGGTCGTGCTCCCCGGGATCGAGCTGTCCGGTGGAAAGGCCACGGCCGAGCGGCTGCGGGCGGCGATCGAGGAGATACGCCCGACGGGCATCCCGATCACGATCTCCCTCGGCGTCAGCGCCGCGCGCGGGGCGCAGGTCGACTACGAGACGCTGTTCAAGGCGGCCGACGAGGCGCTGTACGAGGCCAAGCGTGCCGGGCGTAACCGCGTGATCGCAGCGGCGCTGACGACGGCGACGGCGACGGACGAAGTTGAGGTCCCGGCTTTTCTACCTCAGGCTTGGACGGGAGACTGCGGCGCCCAGTCGGGCGGGAGCATCGCTGGCAGGCGAATTTCGGTCTCGGGCCAGATCGACCGCGCGTAGTCGTCGAGCCGGCCCTCGACCAGCGGTTGCAGATCGCCGAGGGCTCCAATCGCCCGCAGCGACGTAGCGATCTGGAAGTCCGCGGCGTTCGGTCGCTCGCCTCCGAGCACGCCCGCATCCAGCAGCTCCCTCACGCGCTCGAGCATGCCGGGCAACGCCTGCATCTCGGCGCGCACGCCCTCGTCGGTCACCCCGTGGGCCCGCATGAAACGGGTGAGGCCCGGCCGCTGTGCCCTGGCTATAGGGCCGGCCGGGCGCAGCCGCTGGAACTCCGAGACGAACGGCGCGAGCAGCTCGGGCTTTGAGATCAGCGCCCAGCGGTAGAGGTGCCGGGGCACCGGCTGAAGCTCGCGCTCGCCCCACTCCTCCGCCTCCTCGACGGCCGCCCGCAGGCCTGGGTCGGAGGGATAGAGCGGAGGATCGGGCTTCAGTCGCTCGAGCGCCCGCGCGATCGGGATCGAGCCCTGGACGCGCTCGCCGTCGATCGTGAGCGCCGGAACGGTGATGTCCTTGAACCTGTGCATCCGCGTGACGATCAGCTGGAAGCCGGGCCTGATGTCCACGCACCGGTAGGCGAGGCCCTTGTAGTTAGTCCAGCATCAGCCGGGCGGCGTTGGCTGGATGGGAGACCTCGACGTAGTAGAGCTTCAGGCTCGGTACGCGATCTGAGTGTGGCTGCCCCACGAGGCGTAGAGCATATCCGCGGACGGCGGAGCTGTCGATCCAGCCTCTCCGCACCCTCGCACGACGCTCGCACCGCCGGGCGCCTCGCGCTGGAGGCGCCCGGCGGTTGCGTGCGCCGGATCAGTGGCGAGCGATGCCCGGAAGCACCTGCGTGCCTTCGATCTGGACCGCCTGCAGCGCGTCCGGGTCCAGCCCGAGCAGGTCGAGGATCGTCGGCGCGATCTGCGTCGTCTCGACCTCGTGATGACGGTAGGAGCCCGACTGCACCGTCCCCGGCGCGTAGACGACGATCGGCACGTCGCGGTCGGCCGGGTTGGCGCCCCCGTGCTCGGCGATCTTGCTGGCGCCCGTGTACACCACGCCGACCTGGACCATACCCCACACGTCCGGGTGGCGCGGGTCGCTCACAGGCACGCCGAAGTAGTGGGCGGCGTCTTTGCCGGCATAGATCTCGGCCAGCCCCGAGTGTTCCAACGTGCGCGAGCTGCCGTCATATGCGACGCCGGTCGTCGAATGGTTCCACAGGTATTCCTTGACGAAATCGGCGGCTTCCTGGGAGGTGCTCGACAGGTAGCTCTGCCACGCATCGTCATCGGTCCCGGCGACGATCAGGGCGCCTGACCCTGGGTGAGCCACTTCCCAGGCCTGGTTGATCGCTTCGATAATCGGGCCGTCCTTGATCCGGACCAGCGAGCTCGGGTCCTGCGGCGACTGGCCGTGCTTGGCCGAGACGACGAGCGCGGTCGAGCCCCCGAGTCCCTGTGCCTGGATCGCTTCGTACAGCGCCTGCAGCTTCGAGTCGATGTAGTCGAGCGCGCGCTGTAGCAACGGCCCGGGCGTAGTCGTGCCCCGTTCATCGCCGCCCTTCAGGCCATCTGAGGCCAGCAGCTTCTCCGCGGTCGAGACCGTTTGGAAGTTCATCCCGAAGATCGCCGGCACGCCGACCTTCGTCTTGCCGCTGTGGTCGTAGCCGTCGATCTCGTTGAGCACCGCCTGGACCTTGTAGGAGTCGTACTGCATCGTCGCTGCGTTGTCTCCCGTCCAGCTGATTTCACCCGAGTACGGGTTGCCACTCGGTTCGAGCGCGAACGAATCGATCTCCGGCGTGAACAGGTCGTCGATCGAACCGCCCGCCGGGCCCTCGAGGGCTTCGTACGCTGGGTGCTTGTCAGACCAAGCGGTCCGCAGGCCGTGATCGTGCGCGACTTCGAAGATCGTGTTGACCTGGAGATATTCGTGCGGGTAGATCGGCTTGCAGGTCTTCGGGTCGACCGGCAGCGCGGCCGGGTTTAGCAGCGACTGCGGCTGGCCGGTCATTTCGAGGATGCTGCCGGGCAGGCCGCCGAGGCCCTGGCCGGCGTCGAGCGCGTTCGCGTTGATGTCGTCCGGCGAGTCATAGATGACTTCGCCGCCGGTCGGCTGGCCGTGGCAGGAGGTCGTCCCCGCGGGCAGGACGGCATGGCTGTACTCGTCGTCGTAGTAGATGCCGGTCGTACGCGGGTTGCCGCCCGTGACCTGGGCGGTCATGCCCGGGAACGAGTCGGACGGGATCGGCGTCTGCGCCTGTGCGTACTCGGCGCCGCCGTCGACGAGCTTCGCCAGCTCCGAGCTCGGGTGATTGCTCACATACCATTCGACGTCCGACTGGTGCAGACCGTCGACCGAGATCAGCAGCACGTGGGAGATCGCGCCTTCTTCGTGGTGGCGCCCATGATTGTCCCCCGAGCCGCCGCCGTGATCTCCTTGCTGTCCTCCGCGATCTCCCCGCCGCCCTCCGTGATCGCCCTGGCGCCCCCCATGATCTCCCGATCGTCCTCCGCGACCTCCATGATCGCGCGACGGGTGCGCGAAGGCAACCGCCGCCGGCACCACGGTTGCGATCGCACCGACAGCAAGTGCTGTGAGTACGCCGCGGTGAATTCGTCCAAGCATCGCCTTCTCCTCGGTTGCAGATGAGCAGTTTGGTAGTCCTACCCGCGCACCTGCACGCCGAGGTTGCCGAGCTGTGGAGATCGTGTAGTCATCTCGTGACCGGCTCGATCGCGCATAATCCAGTCTTTGCCAACTGAAAGCCGGAGTCCTGATGAGCGATCCGCAGACGATGACCTACGAGGTCGGCGACCGGATCGCCCGGATCACGCTCGATCGGCCTGAGCGCGGCAACGGGCTCACGCTCGGCGCTGATCGCCGAGCTCGAGGCATGCGTCGAGCGCGCAGACCTCGATCCAGCGGTACACGTGCTCGCGCTCGCAGGCAACGGCAAGGGCTTCTGCGGCGGCTACGACCTCGTCGAGAGTCGCCGAGCGCGACATGTCCAGGCTCGGCGGCGAGGCCCCGCAGGGCTCACCGCTCGACCCCACGGTGATCGCCGCCAACCACGATCCAAGCGGCACGTGGGACCCGATGGTCGATTACGCGATGATGAGCCGCAACGTCCGCGGCTTCATGTGCCTGTTCCACTGCGACAAGCCCGTCGTCTGCAAGGTGCATGGCTTCTGCGTCGCCGGCGGCACCGACATGGCGCTCTGCTCCGACCTGCTCGTGATCGCGGACGATGCAAAGATCGGCTATCCGCCGGCGCGCGTGTGGGGCGTCCCCGACGACGTCGATGTGGGCGCACCGTCTGGGGCCGCAGAGGGCCAAGCGGCTGCTGTTCACCGGCGACTGCCTATCCGGCGCAGAGGCGCTCGAGTGGGGACTCGCGATCGAGGCGCCCCGCGCGCCCAGCTCGACGAGCGCTTCGAGATCCTCCTCGGGCGGATCGCGCAAATGCCGATCAATCAGCTGGTGCGATGAAGCTGCTCGTCAACCAGAGACGATGTCCAGAGGTCTCCACACCACCCAGATCCTCGGTACCGTCTTCGACGGCATCGCCCGCCACACGGCCGAGGGCTACGCGTTCCAGCGACGCGCCGCCAAGGCCGGCTTCCGCGCAGGCGGTGCGCGAGCGCGACGACCCGTTCGGCGACCGCGGTGCGTCGAGCTTCAAAGGCTGACATGGCCTCCGTGCCGAACCTCTGCCACCACCTGACAAAGTGAGACTCCCGAACACAGCGCACACCTCCAGGCCTTGGCGGATCCACGAGATCGTCCCCGACTTTCGGCTCGAGGACGTCTGGGCGCTGCCGACGCCCGGTGGTGCCGACGAGTTTCCGATTCTCGTCGAAGGGTTCGTCTCATCCGATCCGGCGAGGACCTCGTCCCGCGCGGCACGGGCGCTGTGGTCGCTGCGGTGGAAGCTCGGCGACCTGTTTGGCCTGGACGACACGGGCTCGGGCCTCGGGTCGAGGGTGACGACGCTTCGCGAGCGGTTGCCCGCTGACCTGCGCGCCGCGACCGGCCCGGCTTTCGAGCGCCTCCCGTTCACCTCGCTCTACCTGACCGACGACGAGTTCGCCGCCGAGATCGCAAACCAAACGATGCACGGCGTCCTGCACCTCGGCTGGGTCGCCGACGGGCCCCGCGGCTACCGGGGCCAGATGGCGGTCTACGTGAGACCGAACGGCTTGCTTGGGAGCGCCTACATGGCCGCGATCAAGCCGTTCCGGCACCTGATCGTCTACCCACAGATGCTCCGGGCGATGGAGCGGCGCTGGCACGAACCGCAGGACCGTGAATCGCCCGCCTGACAGGCGCTGCGGAGCTCGAACTGAATACCACTCTGAGCGCCGATGAACCGAGCCTGCCAAGAGCTAGCAGCAGGTCTCGTCCGCGTTCTACCTTTGCTAGCTCTCCTCAAGGCGTTGGGCGGTGATCTCTTCGTGGAGCAGCTTGATCGCTGCCGCTACTGGTATCGCGACGAGCGCGCCGACGATGCCAAGCAGCGCACCTCCCAGGACGGTGGCTACCACGGTGACCAGCCCGGGAACAGCCACCGTTCGCGCCATGATGCGCGGAGTCAGCACGTAGTCCTCAAGGAGGCGGTAGACCAGGTAGAAGACAGCCGTCGCGACCGCGATCGCGGGCGAGACCGTCAGGGCCACGAGCGCGACGATTATCCCGCCTATCGTGGATCCCACGATAGGCACCAGATCCAGGAGCGCCACCAGCAGACCGAGTAGTAGCGCGTAGGGTATGCCAAAGACCAGCGCCCAACCAGTTGTGCCAAGTCCGGCGATAAAGGACGTCAGCAGGTTTCCGAGCACATATCCGCCGACGCGATTGAGGATCTCGTCGGTGAGCAGCACCATCCGAGCACGCCGGCTCTTGGGCGCCAAGAGGTAGATCCCGCGCCTGACACGTGGAAGGTCCGCCAGCAGATAGATGGTCACGGTGACAACCACCAGCATCGAGGTCACAAAGCCCAGCAGCGCCTTGCCGACGCCCAGCGCGCTGTTAAACGAGCCGCTGCCGTGCAGTAGCTTCTGCAGACCGGGAACAAAATGATATTTCGCGTTCAGCTTCCCCAACGCGGTACGGTGATTGTTGAGGGTGTGTAGATAACGGGGTAGTTCTTCGGCGAGGTCGCCGGCCTGTGTGGTGATCACAGGGACGGCGATCACTGAGAAGCCGATGAACAGCCCAATGGCTCCCGCGAGCACGACCGAGAGCGCAGCCCATCGTGGAAGTCCGCGGCGATAGAACCACACCACAGCCGGGTCGAGCCCAACGGCGATGAAGAACGCGAGCCCGAGCAGCACCAGGACCTGGCCCGCGATGACGACTGTCCACGCGATCGCAAAAGCGCAAATCGCGCCCATCGCCCCCATAAAACCGACGAAGAAAGGAGCCTGACGATCGAATGGACGGCCCACGTTGCCGAAGGCAGTGTGGGGAGAGACGCCGGCCTCCGCTGCCGCGTCGGCATGGATGTCGTCGAGTACCTCTTGAGTGGCTTCCTCGGAGTCGAGGTTGGCCTCCATCCGAGCTGCCGCATCTTGCTTCGCAGTCATCTGACTCTCATCCCCGGCTGGAGAGCCAGTGAAACCAGGCTGTCGCATATACCGTGCTGACGGCGCTTCGCCGGTCGTCAGACGTGTTCTCGACTACGAGCGTATGGGTTGTCACGCAGGCGAACCTACAGTTTTCGCCCCCGTTATGGGCGAATTGGTTCGCGCTCGCTGCTTGAGGCCTCTTTCGAAAGGCGGTGGCCCGCCATGGCCCCCGTCCGTACCCACCGTCGGCCACGAATGGGCCTCGATAGACGCCGGCCTCGACTTGCGGCTTACAGGCTCGACCCCCTGATAAGCTCGCGGCCGCCGCCTTAGCGGGGACTGTTGGGCTGAGCCGAGTCTCCTGTGGCGCCAATCGGCTGCCGTTCTCGTTTCGAGGGAGAAGCACTGAAACAGTGAAGCTTGTGATCGCAATCGTGCGCCCAGAGAAGGTCAATGACGTGCTGGAAGCCCTCTACCGTGCCGAGGTACGCGGCATATCCATGAGCCGTGTGCAGGGTCACGGTGGCGAGCTTGATCGGGTCGAGACCTATCGAGGGACCACGGTGAAGATGGGCCTCTCTGAGAAGGTGCGCTTCGAGGTGGCCGTCTCCGATGCGTTCGTCGAGCCAACCGTCGACGCACTGTGCGCCGGTGCGCGAACGGGCGAAGTCGGGGACGGCAAGATCTTCGTCCTGGCGCTGGAGCAGGCGGTGCGCATCCGTACAGGCGAGACCGACGAAGGCGCCGTGACGCCGCTCAGCGAATGACGGCATCCGCAGCCGTGTCGCTGCCGGCATACATCAGCGCAGGTGACACCGCCTGGATGCTCGTCGCGACCGCGCTCGTGCTCTTGATGACGCCCGCGCTCGGGCTGTTCTACGCAGGCCTCGTGCGCTCCAAGAACACACTCAACACGTTCATGATGTCGATCGGGGCGATCGCGGTCGCGATGGTCACCTGGGCGCTGGTTGGCTATTCGCTGGCGTTCGACGAGGGCGACGGATTCATCGGCGGTCTCGGCCATGCGTTCCTGAATGGTGTGAGCTTTGCTCCGCGGCCGGGGACGACGATTCCCCAACTGGTCTTCTTCGCTTTCCAAGCGACTTTCTGCATCGTCACGGTCGCGCTCGTCTCAGGTGCCGTGGTGGAGCGCATGAGGTTCGGGCCCTTTCTCCTGTTCGCCGCCCTATGGTCGGTGCTCGTATATGCCGTGCTGGCGCACTGGTCGTTCGGTGGCGGCTGGCTACAGGCGCACGGGACGCTCGACTTCGCCGGCGGCGTGCCGGTCGAGATCGGATCAGGCTTCTCGGCGCTCGCAGCCGCGATCGTTGTTGGGGCCCGCAAGGACTATGGACGCCAGGCGTTGCTGCCTCACAACGCGGTCTACGTGCTGCTAGGCGCCGGTCTGCTGTGGTTCGGTTGGTTTGGCTTCAACGGCGGCAGCGGCTTCTCCACCGGTCATTCAAGCGTTCTTGCCTTCACGAACACGTTGCTTACACCGGCGTGCACGCTTGCGGTTTGGTTCGTCTTGGATCTACTGCGTGGTAGACGAGTGACGGCGATCGGTGCGGCCACCGCGATTATCGTAGGTTGCGTAGCGATCACACCAGCCGGCGGCTACATCAGCCCAGGCTGGGCGATGGCCCTGGGCGCGATAGCCGCCCTACCGAGCTACGCAATCATCCTATGGCGCCCGCGGACGCGTGTGGACGAGACGCTCGACGTGCTCGCCGCCCACGGAACCGCCGGCCTCGTGGGCATCCTGTTCATCGGGTTCGTCGCTCAACGTGCCTGGAATGGCGTCTCGAGTGGCCTGCTCTACGGTCATGCCACCCAACTCGGCCACCAGGCCATCGCGGCCCTGGCCGGTCCGGCCTACGCCTTCACCGCGACCTTCGTGCTGCTACGGCTCATGGGCCTCGTAATGCCGCTTCGGGTTACCGAGCACGAGGAGGCCCTCGGCATGGACATCGTCCAGCATGGTGAGGAGGCTTATGCCACCGGCGAGGGCGCGATCCTGGTCTCAACCGAGGCGGGGATCGAGAGCGCGGTTGCCGTAGCTCAACCCTGACAGCCCTATCTACTTGCCCGGGAATGCAATTCTCGGCCCCCGCTCTCGATGCGTCGTGAGGCCAGGACGACCGGAGTGGGTCGACCTTGTAGATGCTCGATTGTTTCGGTCAACTCCGCGAGACGGCGCGCAGCCGTTTCCAAGCACGATCTCCAGCCGACTCCCGATCGCGTGCGCGTGCATGCGCGCACCGATCAGCAGCTGCAGTCCTGCCGCGTCCATGAACGTGAGGCGACTTAGATCTAGTGCGAGCGTCGTATGAGCGCGGGCGTAGAGATCTCGGATGACGCTCTCGACTAGTGGGACGGCCGCTAGCTGGCACCTCGGCGACGAGCGCGCGAACGACGCCGACGCGACGGCAGCGTGTACTTGCAATGACAGCCGATCCGGTGAGAGAATGCGAGCATGACTACAGCCGTCACAAGCCCTCTGAGCGGCTTCCTCGAGGCGATCCTCGCGAGGGACTTCCCGCGTGCCCGAGACTTCTTGCATCCTGAGATCGACTTCCGGGCGATGACGCCAAAGCGGATCTGGGAGGCCGAGAGCCCAGTCGCGGTAGAGGAGACCATCAGGGCCTGGTTCGAGCACCCCGACAGGCAGGTCGAGCGGGTCGAGCCAGTCGAGCCAGTCACAGTCGAGGACATCCTACGCGTCGGCTGGCGCGTCTACGGCCAGAGCGTTGATGGTCCATTCGTCTTCGAACAGCAGGCCTACGTACGCGAGCACGAGGGACGCATCGCCTGGCTGCGCATCATGTGCAGTGGCCCGCGACCCGCCAGCACCCCTCCGCAACCGTCGGGGAGCAACGTCTGAGCGCTCTTGCCCGCAACGTCTCGGCCAACCTCAGACGGGCTGCTCGCTGGTATGCAGAACGGGGCTGCGGACCCGTGCACGGTTCATGTCCGATAACGCCAGTGCTACTCAAGGAGCATCTGATCGAGACCCACGAGGCAACTGAATAACAATTCGCAGGTGCTCGCCCCACGTAAAGCAACTTCGTGCCTGCCGAAGCCCGGTGTATGCCATCTTGCGCGACGTATGCCATGCTGAACGTCCGTGTGGTCTGTCCGTGTGATCTGAGTCGCCCCGGTTCGCGACAAGCCCAGCGATGCGATAAGCACCAGGGGACTTCGACCTAGATCGGTCCATCCGCGGGACCGCCAGCCTGAGCCCGCTCCGGCGGTCGCAGACTCGTCACACTCGCCGTCACCTCGCCGCGTTCCGCGTCGAGCTTCTCCTGCCATTCCGCGACCTCGCGAGGGAATCGCTCGCTGCTGTACGTCGGCCATTCAACAGCGGGAATGGCGGCGGCGGGGTGCTGCACCTCGGTGAGTTCCTCTCCGTCGTCGAGCACGAACACCGGCTGCACGACAACCTTCAGCAGACGGACCCTCACAGGATGATCCCGATGCCTTTGATCGCTTCGATGATTTCTTTGATTGCTTTCGTGTTGGCTGCGGTGTTTTCACCGGGAACCGCAACCGTCGCGTGCCGCGCGACCGGCGCGACACCTTTGTATAGCGCGACTTTGCTCGCGTTGAATGTGATCTGTTCGTTCGGGAAAACGCCGTAGATCAACGGTTCGGTTGTTTCACTGTTGGCGATGTAGAGCTTGTTGCTGCCTTTCTCTTTGAGACCGGCAGTAGCGCCCAGAAAGACGTTGCCACTGCCTGTGCATTCGGAGCCCGCGGCGACGCCAACGGCGGTGTTTTCGCGTCCAGTCACGACTTCGCCGAGCGCGAACAGGCCAACCGCGGTGTTGTAGTTGCCGGTCGTGTTCTTCGTGAGCGAAATTGCGCCAACGCCGACGTTGCCTTCTCCGGTCGTGTTGCGCGTGAGCGTGCCGCGGCCGACGGCCACTCCTTCGGCGCCCGTCGAGTTGTTGCGGAGCGCTTCGAAGCCAATTGCCGTGTTGCGGTTAGCGGTGTTCGCGTAGAGCGCCTCCCAGCCGACCGCCGTGCTTTCGATGCCTGTTTTGTTTTCGTTCAACGCGCTGTAGCCGATCGCAACTAGTCCCGAGCCGGTTGTGTTGTGGTAAAGCGAGCGGAAGCCGATTGCGATGTTGCCGGTCGCCGTCTGCTGCGCCGCCAGCGATTCGCAGCCGATCGCGACGTTTTCTTCGCCGGAGGTGATGTTCACGCCGGCGTTCTCGCCGACAGCGGTGTTGCCGCCGCCGGTCGTGAGGAAACCGAGCGCCTGGCTGCCGACCGCGGTGTTGTCTTCGGTGCTAGTGAGACTCGTACCGCTGAGGCTGTGCAGCGCGTGCCAGCCGAAGGCCGTGTTGCCGCGGTGTTTTTCGTGTTCAGCTTTGCTCTCGCCGACAAAGCTCGCAAACGCGCCTTCGCCGATCGCTGTGTTTTCGCCGACCAGCTCCATGATCTCCGACGCCGGGGCCGCTTCGACATCGGCAGCTCCGAGCACCACAGCGCCCGTTTTGCCGTTCACGCTCGACACGCCTTCCGCGTGCGCCGTCGGCGAGTTGATCGCCGCGTCGGTCAGCAGAGCGCCGGTAGCCGCCGCTGTGATCCCCACGAGCGCGCGACGACGCGTAAGCTGCTCATTCATGGTGGGCTCTGGATTGGCGCTCATGATCGCCTCCTCACAGTTCGGGTCCACAGATGGGTTCGCCGGAGGGTAGTTCAGGATCGCGCGTGCGCCCTCTCGACAGCACTACCGCCCCGGAAGCTCCCCTCTTTCTAAGTGAAAACCCTGCAACGGCGCACTTGCGGCGACCGCGGCGACAGGAGAGCTTGAGTGCAGATGTCTCTGACTTCACGCCCCACCCTCAATTCCACGGCGCCGGCTCCAACGGGCGGTCAACCTGCGCCGGCTGCTCGGGACGGAACGCCACGATCACGCGCGGGCCGTGTTGCATTGTCTCCTCGATCTCGCCTCGCAGACGCCCGGCGAGGTTGCGGCTCCATCACGTCAATGATTGCCCGCCGGCCCTTAGCTGTCCGTCCTCCACCCATACCATTGTGCATCCGGTGCCAACTTTTTCGCCTAAGACCCGCCCTGTCATGGCATCCCACGCGCGGCGCACCAGCTCAATCTCGAGATCTCGCCCATACCCGTGATTGCCGCTCATCCGCTCGCGGGAGGTTGCGGTCCTTTTGCGGTCCCTTTTTGCGCCCGCTGCGATCCGTTTGCGGTCTTCAGACCAACGAACAGCCGCAAACACGCGCGAATTCCGCCCCCGCGAAGCCCAGCGTTTTCGCGCCCTTTCGCCCATATTCGCGGCTGTTCGCGGTTCTCTAACGTATCGGGGCGAACGGTTAGAGTTGGCTTGCTGATGCGGTTTTGGGAGCCATTGCGACGGATTTGCTACGGCCATACCGCGGTCATGATGGCATCCTCGATCCCAGCCCCGTGTATGCCATCGTGAACAAGCGTCCCCATCCATCTCATCTGCGGAGTGGTGTCGCGACGGAATCGCGATCCTCGTTGGGCCGTAGTTGAACGGCCCCTGCGGCGTGGTGACGCTCATCGCCGAAGCATCGCGGCACGATCGACGGCCGAGCTTGAGCCGCATCTCGGAGCGGTACTGGAAGCGGTCACCTCGCCGGATCATCGAGAACCCGACGCCTGGCCACACCGAGAGCGGTTCTTCAAGAGGACGTAGGACCAAGCCGCTGGCTGATGGTCGTCGTAGACTCTGAGCAAGAGCCAGCCCGGATCGTGACCGCGCTCGGCTACGGACACGGACGATCACCTGCCGGATAGATGCCATGAACGTCAAGATCGATGACCTCATCTTCGACCGCGCCGACTACGACGCGGACGGCGACGTGCTCTATCTGGCACGCGGGAACACCAGCGTGGCATCAGACGCGGCGTTTACGCCAGAGGGACACGGCGTCCGCTACGACGCCAACGGTGACGTGATCGGCGTGACGATCCCCACACGCCTTATCACGCTCGGCTATTCAGCTATCGGATCGTCGCTACGCCGTTGTGATGTCCACTGATGACAGCGGCTCACGCCCGACGAGGGTGAGGCCGCGCTCGACCTGGCGGCTGCCGTCGAGAGCAGAGCGGTCGTCTACTTCCGCCTCGACGCGGACCACCGGCCGCGAGCGTCGCGGCATGACCACGACGGCGAGTCGGGAGTTGTACGAGACACACGCCGTCAAGGTGCCCTCGACAGGACTCGATGGAGCACGTCGGCGATGTAGTGCCTGACCGATCGAATGGCGGGCAACGATGCTCTGCCGGCGGAACTGACGGCCAAAGCCTTCCGTCCGAGAAGCCGGTGGAAACGACGGGCGAGGGCTGATGATCACGAGAGGAGCAATTGCACAGACCAAATCAGCCCGGCTGCCCGAATGCCCCGAGGCGGAGGGCGTTCATATGCCCCGCGGGCGCGTTGCGGACCACCTCTTGAGCGGGGGACGATCACGCAACCCAGCATCACGAGCTTCGTCTAACTGTCCGATATGCGAAACTTTCCCCGGATGCCCGTCGAAAGCTTAGTACGATTAGGCAGGGATCTGATTGGGCCAACGGAGGGCACAACGTGATCACGACAAGCACGCCGCACATCCCTACTTACCTGCGAACGCTCGTGCTTGTCGTTGCGCTCGTTCTCGTGGTACGAGTGAGCACCGCAGTCGCGGCTGCCAGCACCGTCCGTGTCTACCTACCGCACGTGAAGGTCAATCTCTCGTACACGATCACCCTCAAGGGCGTGACCGTCGGAAGGAACCATCTCTACCTGTTCGTCGAGACCGGCAAGTGCGGATCGAGCCCGGCCGCGGAGTTTGCTCGCTCAGGACCGACAGGAACAGCGTCCGGGTATTACGTGCCAACCGCCAGCGGACGGTTTACAGTGCCTATGGACTTTCGTACCAGTGCTCGCATCTCCGACCACGCATGCGCTTATCTGACGAGCTCCTCCGCTCCGAAGAACAGTAACAAGGGGGTCGTGGCCCACGCGTTCAAGACGTACAAGGTCGTACCGATTGAGGCGCAGCGCGCACCTGCAAACGGGAAAGCCGCGCTCGCGGCGGAGCAACCGCCTGTGTGCTTTCAAGCATTTCCTGATGCACACAGCACCACGATTGGGCGTACCACCTGGTACAACCGGCAGCGCAGCGTCCAGGATGTCATATGCGACGGTTTCGGTCGAAACCCAAGCGCGGACTTCACCACAGACGGCGTAGCATGTGGGCTCTTCGCCGTCGCAGTTGGACTAGCCAGCGATCATCTAGGCGCTTTTGTCGATGGAGCATGCTCCGGAGTGGCTCTAGCTGCTAAGCCCAAGGACGCTGCGACCTATATTGAGACAGCGTGCAGCTGGGCAGCGGATCTCCTTGCGGGGAGCCCCGAGCCACATGCGAAGTTCATCGGCGCTGTAGGGGGAGCGCTGTGCACCCTCGTTCCCCCCGTCGGTAATGCCTTGGGAGGTCTACTCGAGTCCCAACACGAGCTTGACGTTGCTAGAGACATCATGCTTCGCGGCAAGTGCCTTAAGTACTCTCCAACCCACTTCGGTAGTCCCTGGCTCGCGGTTGACTGCGCCAGTAGTGACGCTGGTTTCTCGACCCTTCCGCGCGTTGACAATCGACCAGCACCCGGCGGCGGACCCTCTACAGGCAGTAGGCCCGCGCCGAGCGGGAACCCGAACTCGACTGGCGGATCACCCTCGTTGCCCCCGCACGAGTTCTTCGTGATGAATGCGTCCGGCGGTGTCTATTGGCGCTCCGCCCCGAACTGGAGTACGCCTCAAGCGGTTGCGGGTGACGGGTTCTATCCGGGCACGATCATTTTGGTGAGCTGCTATCAAAGCGGCGCGTCGAACGTTCCAGGGTTCGCGGACGGCATGTGGGAGCAGGCTAGCTGGGTTGCTGGCCCCGGGACCGGCCACGGATGGATCAACGACCATTTCATCGCGAACGGTTCCGCCATCAACCAACCATCGCCGGGCATTCCACCCTGCTCGTCATCGCCACCACCACCACCACCCCCGCCGCCGCCGCCGACCGGCACGCTCAGCGCATCTAATAACAACGGGCAGATGGCGGTTCAGGTCACCAATTTCCCTACGGGCACTACCTATTTCTTCTGTCACGCCGGCAGCCCTTCGGAATACCCCACGGGCGGGACCGTCACCGCACACGCCTCAGTCGACATCACCTCGCCGAACGAGAGCTGGGCTTCCGGCCTGTGCGCTGGCGGACACAACACCAACATGTGGATCGGATTCCAAGGCGCCGACGGACACGACTACTACTCCAACCAGGTCGTGATGGAAGTCGCAGCTTCCCCCGGCGCGTCGGCTTCGGTCTCTAATAACAACGGGCAGATGGCGGTTCAGGTCACCAATTTCCCTACGGGCACTACCTATTTCTTCTGTCACGCCGGCAGCCCTTCGGAATACCCCACGGGCGGGACCGTCACCGCACACGCCTCAGTCGACATCACCTCGCCGAACGAGAGCTGGGCTTCCGGGCTGTGCGCTGGCGGACACAACACCAACATGTGGATCGGATTCCAAGGCACCGACGGACACGACTACTACAGCAACCAAGTCACAATGGAAGTCGCCGCCTCCCCCGGCGCGTCAGATTCGGTCTTCGGCAGCAACGGGCAGATGTCGCTGCAGCTCTCGAACTTCCCGCAGGGCACCAACTACTACTTCTGTCACGCCGGCAGCCCCTCGGAATACCCCACCGGCGGAAGCATCGTCGGCCACGGGCAGCTCAGCGTGACCTCGCCCAACGGCACCTACGGCCCGCTTTGCTCGGGCTCGGGGAACGCATGGATCGGCGTACAGGGCTCCGATGGCCATGACTACTACAGCAACCAGATCACGCTATGAGGCGCCGCCCGTTCTACACACGGGTACCCGATCGGCCGATCTTCGTATAACGGCTGACCGGGGCTCTGGCGATAGTACCCGGGGAAGAACAGGTCCCAGTTGTCGCCTGTTCCCTGATCCAGGAGGTCAATGCCGGAATCAAGCGCTCGCATGGTCGCGGGTCGGTGGCGCCAGTGCTCGAAGGGTTGTGCCCTACAGGCCGGTGATTTCGTGCGGGGCGAACCCGAGCGCCCGCACGATCTTGCTAGCGATCGCAACGTCCCTAGGCACGTCACCTAGCCGCGTGAGCAGCGTGCGAAATTGCCGCTCCTGGTCCTCACGGCCGGTCAGCGCCGGTGGGGGACTGCCGGCGCCCATCGAGAAAGGGTTCGTTCCAGGGTCCGCGACGCGACATTCAGCCGTATATGTCTGTATCCGGCTTTTGGCAGATAATCGCGTAGAAAGCCGTAGAAAGGGTTGCGCGGTTTGCTCGCGCCCCGCCCCAAAAAGCTAATCCCAATCCCGCCCGAAAGCAACTACTCACCCCGCTAAACGTACTAGCAACGTCAGTCGACTTGTACGTCTAGCGACGAGCCTGCGCGCTAGACGCTCCGCGTGGCGATGCACGAGCCAGCCGTCCGAGACTGCCGCTTCTCCCTCGCAGCCGGCAGATCGGTCGACCCGCCGAGAGCGCTCGCTCGTCGTCCGTTGCGGGCGTCCGCTCGGCACCGGGATGCGCGACTGCCTTCACGCGAAGGCGGAAGCGAGCCAAGCGTTGAGCCGACCACCTGAGGCTGCCGCAAAAGAGCTGGGCCATCGCGCGCATGTATCTACGCACCTCGGCGGTCGGCCGCTGTACCCGGATCCCGTAGGTGCTCGTACGCCACTGCCACCACGGCCACATCGAACCTTTCGCGATTCCGGCACCACGAGGTTACAGCCTGAAATGCCTGCTTCGGACCAAGCGCGATTTGATTCCGATGGCCAAGCCCTCCTCGGGACCACCATCTTCAGACGGGCCACACCCGCTCACTTGCGTTGTGGTGCTGGGGGCACGTCTTAGCCACGATGAAGGAGCTCTTGTATGGCTCCTACTAGCGCTCCACCGGCGATTCCAAAGAGGATGCCAGCGACGAGAATCAAATGATTGTCGGAGTTCACTGCTGTGTTGTCGGTACCGCTAATCGCGGTTGCTGTGGTCAACGTGCTGAGGGGCTCACTCCATGTGGCCTCAATGGGGTTGACTATCACTGGCGTCGGCCCGCCGGTCCAGTCGTACTGGGACACACCTGGAACACCGTCGTAGTCCACCCTCACTGGCGTGGTGCCGTTCGCGACAGCTCCTTGCGGGGTAACCACATCTAGCTTCGGGAACGTCGCCTCAACTGTGACGCCATTGCTGCTCCAGAAAAGCGGGTAGCCACGATTCCTGACCGCAATGTTAGCCGTGGCGGTCCATACTGGATTACCTGGAGCCGCGTCTGCCGCGCTAAGGATGTCGGACTGTGCCCGAGTAACGATGGTGGTGAAGGTTCCTGGCAATGCGTTATCGAACAGCTCAGAGGTATAGGAGCATCGTTGGGGGTGAATGCTGACGCAAGAGCTACGGACCGCTTCACCCGGCGCGGAAATGTTCAAGCTCACTCGAGGGGCGGAGACGGGACAGGCAGCGGAGAAGGGTAGGCTGCAAAAGTTGAAGGTGAAAGACATGGCTACGACGTTCCCCGACTTGCGGGTTACACGAACGTCGATGTCCTGAAAAGACTTGGCGCTCGCGACGATAACTCCCACCTTCGGCGACAATGGCCGATACACGGCCGCGCGACCGGGATACAGAATTAGACCCAAGCCCAGTGTGAGAAGGGTCAGGGCAAGCAGAACCAGAGCAGCGTGGTGTGTAAGCCAGGCCAGAGCCAACTCAGCGTGACGTGTAAGCCAGTTCCATCCCTCGCGAACGCGGGTCACCGCGACCCGCTCGCTGTCCGGGACGTCGACTTCGGCTTCACCTGCGGGCAGGCTCGGGCGACGGACTGGGACCTCACGACCTCGTCCAACATTGAGTTGGGGAGACTCTGCGCCTGGTCGCGACCGAAAAAGGACGCCAGCTCATCGCTTGCTGTGGGCATGACACGCACATCCTTCCACCCAGCGCGCAGTGGCACCACGAGCAGTGGCTCGAGTGGTCGGAATACCAGGTGTCGCATCCCGGTCTGGGCTGGGCGACCAGCTTGTCGCCAAAACTGGTCCGAGCACCCGTCTTCCGCTCGCGTGGACGATCGGAGCAGGCTTCGGCGGCCCGTCGGTCGCGAGCTCGGTGTTCCCGGCTCGGTGTTCCCGTGGTCGGACAGGAGCAGCGAGAACGGCGCGGCCGCTTTGCGCGATTTGCGAGCGTCCGCTAAGGCTCACCCCAGACGCCTGGTCGGGACGCATGCAAGCGGATGGGTGGTGTCTGGGTCGTCTGTGATTGGCACCTGATCCCGTACCCGCGCCCGGTAGTTGCGGTCGGCTTGCGGGCGGAGCGCTCGAGGCGCTCCGCCCGCTGTTTGATGTATTGTGTTCTTTCAGAGGCGTAGCCCGGCGGTGGCGGACATCATCGGTGCATGTCTTGTGTGGACGGCGGCGATGATCTCCTCGGTGTCGATGCCCTGAAGGTAGATCGATGTCGTTCCGAGGTTTGCATGGCCGAGTTGGCGCTGGATGATGTTCAGCGGTACGCCCTCCCGGGCGAGCTCGACCGCATGGGCATGACGTAGCTGGTGTGGCGCGAACCGGCGTCGCACCCCTGCCTGGCTGGCGAGTCGACGAAGCTCGACGCGCACGGCGGCACTCGACAGATCGCGACGAGAGGCGAGCCAGGGGTGCAGTTGCTCCCATCCCCAGGCGTCCATCCCGATCTCACGGCGGCGGCCGCCCTTGCCGTTGCGCACGAGCAGCGATCCACGCCGCGGGTCAAGGTCAGGCTCGGCCAGCGCGAGCGCCTCCTGGATGCGCAGCCCACCACGCCAGAGCACAACGATCAACGCACGCAACCGCCAGCCGTGGCGATTGTCGCATTGCGCATCACGGCGATGATCTCCTCCACGGTCGGCGGGTCGGCCGGATAGCGCATCCCCTTGTTGCGAGGCGGACGACCTGCGTGAAAACCGGGCAGGGTCGCGGGTGAGCGACGCCGCCCAGCGGAATCGAGAACAGCAGAGACGGTCATGGGATCCTCCTCGGAATCGAACAGCTGACAGTTATCGCTGCTCTACCAGCCCGCCGGGCAACTCCAACATGCGTCGCCGATCCAGTTCTCGTTGTGCTCAGGCGCTACCCTGGGATCGTGAAACATTCTGTTCTGAGCACAACCCCGACCGCCGAGACCCCTGCGCTGAGCGACGAGGAGCGCGCCGAGCGGCGACGGCGCCTTGTTGAGCGCGTGTTCAGTCCGGATGGCTTGGATCGGGACACGCTCGAGCACATCGAGCAGCTGACGGCCGACGAGTCGTAAGCGAACCTGCAGTGGACACTGTCGAGCTGTTGGGAGGCGAGGCGCCGTTCATCGCCGACACCTCAGCCTGGTGGCGGTTCTCGTCCCTTCCGGGTGAGCTCGCTGGGCTCGTCAAGACGGCGATGGACGACGATCGGCTGTGGAATACGCCGATTGTGCGGATGGAGATCTTGTACTCCGCTCGCAGCACCTCCGAGTACATCGCGCTCGAAACAGAGCTCGACGGGTTCAGGATCCTGCGCAACGACCGCGCTGTCGCCGATGCCGCTATGAGCGCGATCGACGAGTTGGCGGAGCACAGCGACGGGTACCACCGCGTGCCGCTGACCGACGCCCTGATCGCCGCAGCGGCGGCCGAGCACGGCGACATCGCGGTGCTCCATCGCGACACGCACTTCACCAAGCTCGCCGAAGTCCTCGCATTCGAGAACGTCGAGCTTCCAGGATCCTGACCCGCTCTACACGCCGGGCCGACACCGAAACCACCAGCCTTCTACGTGACGTCTCGGCATCGTCCCAACCGGGCGTCAGGTGGCCCCCGCTGGAGCGATCACATGTCTACTGAAGCAGTAGCTCTATTCATGGGCTCCCGCCGAGATGCGAGCCAAGCACTGGGCAGTCGGAACATTTGATCGCGAACTCGCGCTCTTGACACATAGTGGCAGTCCGCTTCCGTCCGATTGGGGTGCCCTTCTCACGGCCATCGCTCCTAGCCAAAGTAGGCGTGCCCGAGTAGAGCCGTTAAGATTCGTCGCCTTGATTGTCCTGTCCTGGGAACCGGAGCTTTGCTTTGCTCGTTCTCGGCTATGTAAGAGCCACCAACATGAACGCGGCCTCGATCACGGTGCCACCGTTCCACACCGGCCACCTGGGGTTCGTCCCCGGCAGTACGAGCCGGATAAGAACTCCATCGTCTGGCGCGTCGAGCGCGTCCCGAAGATCAAGGACGGTTGGGGGCTTGTCGTGGGGAGCCCGCGTCCATGTGGATCAAGGCCGACAGGCTGCACCCACTGATCCCGTACAAGGCAGACCGCTGGTCGGTCACGTCGGTGCGGTCCATCTCGCGGTTCAGGTCGTCCACCGACCAAAGCGGCTACCCTTCCTCGGGCGTCGTCAGGTGGTAGAGCGCGTCTCGTTCCAGTTCGTAGTAGGAACGCGGGTTTTCGGGGCTATCCTCGTGATGCATGGGAGGTCACTCTCCTATGTCACCGCCCGGGGGACAGGTCACACTCGCCCCGGCCAATTTGTATGGAGCCGCCGACGCTAGGCTGTTCCTATGCAGGGATCAAGGGCTTTCGCCAACCGTTTCGCTAAGCCCTCCTAGGGGAACCCGCTGCGGGCGGGCTTGGTTTGCAGGTAAGGCAAGTCGACACCATGGGTACGTAGCGCCCGCGACTTTGTGACGGGAGGATAGCCGCCACACCAATTCAGAAGGCACCATGACTCTCATCAACAACAGCATCAATCGTGGTCGAGTTTCGGCTGTCCTGCTCGGCTGTGTCGCCACGCTGGCGGTAGCTCCCGGCAGCGCCCTGGCGTCTCATCGTCATTCACGACACCATCACCACGCCATGCGTTCTCGCGGGCGGGAGATTCCGGGCAGAGGTGGCGCCGGATGTGTCGTCGATGGCGGCGGCTATTGCGTCGGCCAGTGTGTGGACTTCGTCTGGACGAAGCGCCCGGAACTCTCCCATCTGGGTAACGCGACGGACTGGCTTGTAGGCGCACAAAAGCGCGGCATCCCGACAGGCCACACACCCGCGGTCGGCGCAGTCGCGTGGTGGTCGGGCGTTCACCGCACGTACGCCGACAGCAGCGCAGGACATGTGGCCTACGTGACAGCGGTCGGGAACGGGACCGTCAGCTTCCAAGAGATGAACGCGCTCGCCGGGCCGGGAAGAGTGGATAAACACTATGTCCCTGAGCAACCGGGACGCGCCACAGGCGTACATCTACGGCGGCCCGGCAGGCAACGGGACCTCGCCCGTGCCCACTCCCGCACCTCAACAGCCAGCGCCAAACCCGACGCCCACACCCCCGACCACGACCCCTACGGGCGCGAAACCGGCTCCGGTCACGGAACCGCCGCCGTCGACACCGACGACACCGACACCGAACCCTCCGGCCCCCACACCACCGCCGCCCCCACCACCGGCACCCACGTACTACGTGCATCACGTGACGGGGACCTGCAAGGACGGCTCGTGCGGCCTGATACTCCGGTCGGGGCCGGGATACTCGAGCTATGCAGATCTAGGCGTGCTCCCCGAAGGCGCGGAAGTAGACGTAGCCTGCCAAGGCATGTGATAAGCGGTATCAAATGGCTACGCCTCCTCCGCTGTGTGGGACAAGCTGAGCAACGGAGATTGGGTGAGCGACTTCTACCTCGACACCCCCAACGTCGGAACGTTCAGCCCGCCGATTCCCCAGTGCAGCTAGCTCAGGGTCAGTAGGCAAAAGAACGGGCGACGGGCGCAAAGATCACTCCAGCGGTGGCGAGGAGACACGAGCCCTCGCCACCTCCGGGGTGGCAACCCCTTCAAGCGAATAAGGAGAAACTGAAATGCGTAACAGGGCAACAATGATCACCAATCACCTGAGACCGATCGCGATTAGCGCCGCAGTGACAATGACACTGTTCGCAACCGCGTTCGCCGCCGTCGCACGGGCGGATCTCAACTACTACTACAGCTGGACTATCGCGAAAGCGACCAGCACACGGACCCCGGCGGCGGTCTTGTCGGCGCTGACGAACAAACTCAGCGTATGGCCGTTCTCCATCCACTGGCAGACATACCCATACACAGTGCATGCGCCCGGGGCGATCAGCGGAGTCGGAGGCGCCGCGGCGAATCTGCGTGCAGGGTACGTGTACTCCATCTCGCAGCTAGCGACATCGAACCCGATCTATGTGGAATACGCGGGCATGAAAGGGGGGACGGCCGTGGTTGACTTTCGGTCTCTCCCCGGCCATTCCGAGGGTACCAACAGCACCATCCGGTTCTCGAGCTGGGTGTCTCATGGGCGGCTGCGCTTCGACGTCACCGGCTACGACACGTTCAACTACGACGGCGTGCCGAACGCCTGGCTCTGGGACCTCACTTGGGGCAACGGAGCTCACGTTGCTGACATTTGGGCGGTCCCCGGCCTCTGGAACACCTTGGAGGCGAACCTCCAAGGGGTGATCAGGGCGATCTCCCCGACTACTACTACTACTACTCCACCACCACCACCGGGGCCGCTACCGCCGTCGCCTCCCGCACAACCCACCTATTACGTGCATCACGTGTACGGGACTTGCGCCGATGGGGGCTGCGGGCTGAACGAGCGCAGCGGCCCCGGCTACGGCAGCTATTCGAGCGCCGGGATGCTCTACGACGGAGAAGAGGTGGACATCGTCTGTCAGACAGCCGGCGAGGTCTTGACGCCCAACCATGGCACAGCCTCGGACGTCTGGGATAAGCTGAGCAACGGTGATTACGTGTCTGATGTGTACGTGGACACACCGGGTGTAGGGGGTGGCTTTTCGCCACCGATCCCGAACTGCTAACCGGACGGCGATTGGGTTCGGGGAGGGTACCCTGGGTACCCTCCCCGAACGCGGCGCGGGGGGCGGGTTGCCCAGGGGGCGTCCACCTCTCGCGCTCTCCTCGGCTGTCCCGGGGTCGGGCGCGGCTGAGTGTCGGCGGAGATATAGATGTCAGAGATGTCAGCCATTGCGCTGCACGAACAAACGTTCGACCCTCATAGGGAAATGGTCAGACGCCACACATCCACGCTCGACTCGGTGCGCTGAGGTGACGGAGAGGCAGCGGCTGCTGGACGCCCGCGGTGAATCGGGTGCCCCTCCGCCCGCCATCTGCATCGTCGGGACGCGGACGCGGCATGATCCTCATGCGGGACACAACATCACATGCCCCATGCGCAGCTACCAGCGAGCTGCGATCGAAACGCATTGCGGTTTTTATGGCGCCCCGGCACCACCCCAGGTGGTATAACGGGGATCTTCAATCGGGGGGCATCGCTGTGCCAGCCATACGCTTAGCGGCAAGCGTCGAAGGTCGCAACCGGCGAGCTGCGATCGAGTCGCTCATACGCCTCGCGCTAAAGCTAAACGGCGAGATACCTGCGGCTCCCGCCCGAGGTTGACCGCAACACGCCCCTTCGGGCGCCCAGCGGCCGAGCGCTGCGCAGGACTGCTCCGAGGCGCAGAGGCCATTCTTGTGCTTTCCGGCCGGAGCAGGCGCGTGAGATCAGACACGCCCACTGCCGCTCCGGACGAAGACCGAGACTGACGTGCAACCACAGGAGCGCTTCCGCCTTGCCGGCGCCAAACAAAGAATGCACAACCCAGAGGGGGACGTCATGCCACACAATCGGGGAACACGACGCAAGCCGCGCTATTTGGGGCTCGTCTCTTACAAGGGACACAGAAGTGGGTGGGTACGCACCGCTCGATCGCCGTCTACAAGCAAGCCGAGCACGACCGGCTGGTCGAGCTGCGCGAAGAGGTTGACCTCGCCGAGGGCCTGCGAGTCCCGACCGTGATGGAGTTCGCCGGCGCCGTGATCCACAAGAACGGCAAGATTACGATGAGCTGGCCCGAGGGCCAGCGCGCCCAGAAGGAGACCGGGCGCCGCGCGAGCACCGTCAGCCAAGCGAGAAAAAGCGAAAATCGGGGCGCCCGGATTCGAACCGGGGACCTCGCCGACCCGAACGGCGCGCGCTACCAGGCTGCGCCACGCCCCGACGCAGCGATCAGTATCCCACACCGCCCGCTATCGTCGCCCGACGCCCATGGCGACACCAGCGACACCGATGGCGGAGATCCTCACAGAGCTCGACCGGTTACTGGAGCCGGCGCGGTTCGACGACTACTGCCCGAACGGCCTGCAGGTGCCCGGCCCGGCGACGGTCACGACCGTGGCGACCGGCGTGAGCGCGCATGTGGAGCTGTTCGAGCTCGCCGCCGCCGAGCGCGCCGAGCTGCTGATCGTCCATCACGGCATCTTCTGGGGTCCCTCCCCGGGTCCGGTAGACGCGCTGCTGAAGCGCCGGCTGCAGACGCTCTTCGACGCGCACATCGCGCTCGCGGCCTACCACCTTCCGCTCGACGCGCATCCGCAGATCGGAAACAACGCGCTGCTCGCACGCGCGCTCGGTGCGGAGCCGGAGGAGCCGTTCGCGTTGCACCACGGCGAGCCGATCGGCTGTCTCGCGCGTCTGCCCGGCGACGGCATACCCGTGAGCGAGCTGTCGGCGCGCGTGCGCGAGGCAACGTCGAGAGAACCGCTCGTGTTCGACTCGGGGCCGGCGCTCATCCGCACCGTCGCGATCGTCACGGGCGCGGGCGCGGACTACCTCGCCGACGCCGCCGCGGCCGGCGCGGATGCGCTCCTCACGGGTGAGCCGGCGGAGCGCGTGCCGGCGCAGGCGCGTGAGGCCGGCATGCACTTCATCGCGGCCGGTCATTACGCGACGGAGACGTTCGGCGTCAAGCGCCTCGGCGAGCATCTGGCCGCGCGCTTCTCCCTGCGCCACGTCTTCATCGACGTACCGAACCCGGTGTGAGGCAGCCTCGACGGGTGCAAAGCCAGCTCGACCGGGTGAAGGCCGGCGCCGACCGACCGGCGCCAGGTCCGCGCCCACCTCGTCGAGCGACACTTCCGACACGTCACGCGCGACACCTGTGCAAATTGCGCCAATAGGACCGGAGCACTAAGATTCGACGGTCGGGTTTCGCACGATCGATCGAGGAGGAGTGCTGCTGTCATGGAGGCCACCGCTACGGCGTCGCAAACGATCGCCGACCTGATCCCGCACGCCGCCGCGGCGCACGGCGAACGCACCGCGATCCGCTTCAAGCACGACGGCGCCTGGCAGGACGTGACCTATGCGCAGCTCGCCGACGTCGTGCAGGAGATCGCCCTCGGCCTGATCGACCTCGGCGTCGAGGCGGGCGAGCGTGTGTGCATCCTCGCCAACACCCGTCCGGAGTGGTCCTACGCGGACCTCGCCGCCACGTCGATCGGCACGGTGGTCGTGCCGATCTACCAGACGAACTCGCCTGAGGAGTGCGTGTGGGTGATCTCCGACTCCGACGGGTGCGCGATCGTCTGCGAGGACGCATCGCAGCTGGCCAAGATCGCCGCCGTGCGCGAGCGGCTCCCGCATCTGCGCACCGTGATCGTGATCGATCCGCCGTCCGCGCAGGAGACGACGCCGGAGATCGCTGCACTGCAGGCGATCTCGCTCGAGGACGTTCGCGCGCGCGGACGGTCACGGACGAAGGATGAGCTCGACGCCCGCCGTGCGGCGGTGCGCCCGGAGGACCCTTACACGTTCATCTACACCTCCGGCACGACCGGCCCACCGAAGGGCTGTGTGCTCTCGCACGGCAACTACCGCGCGATCATCGACATGGTCGAGCAGCGCGCCGCGCTCGACGCCGACGCGGGCGACGTCGTCTACCTGTACCTGCCGCTCGCGCATTCGTTCGCGCTGTTGTTGCAACTGCTCGTGTTCGACCTGGGTGTCACGATGGCGTATTTCGGCGGAGACACCAAGCAGATCATCGTCGAGCTGGCGGAGGTCAAACCCACCTACCTGCCGTCGGTGCCGCGGATCTTCGAGAAGATCTACACGCTCGTCTCCGCCAACGCCGACCCTGAGGAGCTGGCCGGGGCGGTGCGGGTGGGCATGCAGGTGCGCGAGTTGCAGCACGCAGGGCAGCCGATCCCGGCCGAGCTGCAGGGTCCGTTCGACGAGTCGGAGGAGAAGCTCTTCAAAAACGTGCGCGCGGCCTTCGGCGGTCGCCTACGCGAGGCCGTCAGCGGCGCGGCGCCGATCGCCAAGGAGATCCTCGAATTCTTCTACGCCTGCGGCGTGCCCGTGATGGAGGGCTACGGCATGACCGAGACGGCCACGGCCGCCACCGCGTGCAGCCCGAGCATCACCGTTTTGGCAGCGTCGGCAAGCCGCTCCCGGGTGTCGAGGTGAAGATCGCCGAGGACGGCGAGCTGCTGATCAAAGGGCCGAACATCTTTCAGGGCTACCACAACAACGCCGACGCGTCGTTCGGCGCGGTCGAGGATGGCTGGCTGCACACCGGCGACCTCGGTCCATCGACGAGGACGGCTTCGTTTCTATCGTCGGGCGCAAGAAGGACATCATCATCACCGCGGGCGGCAAGAACCTGACGCCGGCCAACATGGAGAACGACCTGAAGCAGTGCCGCTGGATCTCCCAGGCGGTCATGCACGGCGATCAGCGTCCCTTCCCAGTCGCACTGGTGACCCTCGACGAGGAGGAGATTCCGGCGTACGCGCGCGAGCACGGCTTGCCCGAGGACATCCCCTCGCTCGCCCGCGAGCCGCAGGTCAGGGCCCTGATCCAGGAGGCGCTCGACCGCGCGAACGCCAAATACGCGCAGGTCGAGCAGGTCAAGAAGTTTGCGATCCTCGAACACGACCTGTCGCAGGAGACGGGCGAGCTGACACCGACGCTGAAGGTCAAGCGCAATGTCGTCAACGAGAAGTACTCGGACGTGCTCGACTCGCTTTACGCCGCATAGCGTGTAAGCGCACTCTGAGCTGCGAACATAGGCAGATGGCAAGCTCGGACCCCAGCGACAACGGCGGCCTGTTCGTCGGGCGCAGGCCCGGCACCGCCCCCGTCCGCTTTCGCAAGCTGCCCCTGCGCGGCGATCAGGCCCGCCAGCGCCTGGACGGCTCCCTGGCCGGCCTGCTGCTCGCCGCGATGGTCGTGCTCAGCCTGCTCTGCTGGGGGCCGATCCCGATCGCGTGCCTGTGGCTCGGCTCGCAGGTCAACTACCTGTCGGGCAGCGTCAGCCTCGGCCTTCTCGCCTCGTTCGGCGCGCTGTTCGCGCTGCTGTTCGGCACGCTGTCGCTGCTGCGCCGCCTCGACCAGGCCTGGATCCTCGTGCGCCGCGCCGCCGGGCACGATCAGCGCACGGGGGCGATGGGACGGATCTTCGCGGCCGCCGTGGTCGTGTGCGCCGCCGCCTTCTTGCTGTGGTTCCTCGTCATCCACGGGCCGGGTACGAGCCTGGTAAGCAAGGGCGAAGGCGGATGAGCGCGCATGGCTGCGCTGGATCGCCGACAGTAGGTATGAGGTCGATCCACGCCGGCGCTGCTAGAACGGGCACTGCAGTGGGCCTGCTCGATTACTATCGCCAGTTCGAAGGGATGTCCGAGGAGGAGGTCAACGTGGGGCTGCGCGCGCAGGCGGCCGAGCGCAGGCGCAAGGCGCTCACCCGCGTGGAGACGCTTGACCTTTCGCAGACGACGTGGCCAAAGCTGCCGCACACACGCATCGTCAACGCGATCACGTTCGTGGCCAGGCGCGGCCTGCAGCGCTACCCGCACCTGCGCGGGTCGGATTTGCGCAACGAGCTTGCCGAGCGCCACGGTATCGACACGCCGGCGCGCCTGATCCTGGGCAACGGCGCCGCCGAACTGCTGAGCTCCGCGACCCGCGCGCTGATCGAGCCCGGCCAGCAGCTGCTGACGTCATGGCCGTCCTACCCGCTGTATCCGATCATGGCGCGCCGTGCCCACGGTCGCGCGGTCCCGGTTTCGGGCGGGGTCGACGCTCTGCTGGCGGCCGCGAACGAGAACGAGGACACACGCGTGGTCGCGCTCGCGAGCCCGAACGACCCTACGGGCGAGCTGCTGCCCACCGCAGAGCTCGAGCGTTTGCTCGCGGGCCTTCCCACGAACGTGGCCGTGCTGCTCGACGAGTCGCTCGTCGAGTTCGCCGACGCCCAGCCGGCGGAGGGCTCGCTGCGGCTGCTGGAGCATCATCCGCGGCTGCTCGTGTTCCGCAGCTTCTCCAAGGCCTGGGGGTTGGCGGGGCTGCGCGTCGGCTATGCGCTAGGCGGCCCGGGCGCCGAGGGTCTGCTGGCCGAGCTCGAGCCCGACCTCGGCGTCTCGGAGGTCTCCCAGGCGGGGGCGTTGGAGGCGCTGCGCACATGCTCTGAGCTGGTCGAACGCCGTGTGGCGGAGATCGCCGAAGAGCGCGTGCGGTTGATCGCCGGGCTGCGCGAGCGCCGCTTCGACGTGGCGGAGAGCCAGGCCAACTTCGTGTGGGCCGCTCATCCGGTGGTCGCAGGCGACGAGCTCGCCGCGCGCCTGGCTCGCTCTGGGGTGCTGGTCGCAGCAGGCTCGGCATTGGGCGAGCCGCGGCACGTGCGCGTCGCCGTGCACGACGACGCGTCCTCGGACCGTCTGCTGGCAGCGCTCGACAAAGCGCTTTAGCGCCCCCAGCTCACCCGGGGGAGGGGGCCGCTGGCGCCCCGGGAGGGTCAGCCTGCGGTGGAGCCCGACTGGCGTAGCAAGGCGCCGGTGGTCTCTTCGAGGATTTTGCGCCAGCCACCGACCTGCTCGCGCTCGTCGTCAAAGTGTTCGACCACTTTGCGCACCCGCTTGGCCGAGATCTCCAGTCCGTGGCGCTCGGCGATCTCACGGTAGCGCTCGTATTCGCCTGCGAGCTGCACCGTCACCGACTGGAACCCGTGGCGCGCGATCTCGACGCGCGAGGTGAAGTTCATCATCGAGGTCTGGAACATCAGCTCGTCTGAGGGTTGCGGCTCGATCAGCACGATGTCGACGCCGGGGTAGCGCTCCTCCCAGTTCTTAGCCAGCTCGTGCAGCCGCTGGTAGGCGAGCAACTTGAACGCCTGGTAGCCGATCTGCGGGAAGCCCATGTCGGAGACCCGTTGCGGGCGGCTGCCCCGCAGCGTCCTGACGGTGCCGGAGAAGTCGTTGACGAACGGGGCGATCGGGTTGATGACGACAACCAGCTTCGCGCCCTGCTCGACCGCGATGTCGAGGTTGGTGGTCGACACGATCCCGCCGTCGATCAGCTCGCGCTCGCCGACGCGCACGGGCGCGTAGACCATCGGCAACGCACCGGACGCGCGCACGGCAGTGGAGATCGGCACGTCGTCGAAGCCGTCAGAGCCGAACACGACTCGTTCGCATGTGTCGAGGTCGGTGGCCGTGAGGTACAGCTCGTTGTCGAGCTCCCTGAAATCGTCGCTGCGCCCAGGCTCGTTAAGCACCTTGTGCAGGTAGCTCTCGATCCCGGCGCCCGTGTACGCGCCCGAGGGGAGGCCCTCGGCGATCCCGAGGATCATGTCCATCAACGACACCTGCCCGCGCTGGGCGACCGCCTGACGCGCGAGCGAGGCGATGCGCAGCGGCATCAGCGCGCCCTTGCGCGCGAACTCGAGCAGGTTGAGGTGGAGCAGGTCTTCGATGTCGATGTCCCTGAACGGCGCTTTGCCTTGCCGGGTGACGACCCGCATCATTTCCTCGGGAGTGACGCCGTTGGCGCACAGCGCGGCGATGAACGACCCGGCGGAGGTGCCGACGTAGACGTCGAATCGGTTGACGGTGCTGTTGACCGCAAGCAGGTCGAGCGCGCGCAGCGCGCCGATCTCATAGACCCCCCCGGTGAAGCCGCCGCCGCCCAGCACGAGCGCGGTCTTGCTGGGCTTCCGTGCGCGCGTTCGCCGCGCACCGGACGCTTTCGTTCGCGCCGTGCCGGCCGCGCGCGCCCGCTCCTTGGCGGACCTTCGCGCCCTGGTGGTCGGTTCCAGCTTGACAACCTTGCCCATGCTCGATTGATTTTACGGGCACGTGCCCCGGAACAACCTGCCACGGCCATTCGCGCCGCCCCACGCGCGCGCGAGCCCCCGCCGCAGGACGCGGCTTCGGGGCCGGCGAACGCGATTTCTGAGCCGGACGACATGGCTGCTGGGCTCGAGGATGTGGCGCTTGTGCCTGTGTGCGCTCCTCCTCTGCGTCTGCGCCGACGTGGGCGTGCCAGCGACCGCAAGCGCCGCGGGCGGGATCGCCGCGCTGCAGACAGACCTCGGCCACCAGCTCGCGCTCGCGGGACCGGCCGACGGCGCCTACGTCTATGACCTCACCGCTCATCAGGCGCTGTTTTCGGAGCGCGCCACGACGATGCGCCCGCCGGCGTCGGTGGAGAAGCTGTACACCGCCACGACCGCGCTGGAGCGGATGGGTGCGGCCGCGCGCTTGGCGACGACGGTGCTCGGCGCCGGCCAGCTGCTGCCGGGCGGGGTGTGGGAAGGCGACCTGTATCTGCGCGGCGGCGGCGACCCGACGTTCGGGTCTTCGCGGTTCATCGGCAGCCATTACGGCGGCATCGGCACGAGCGTCGCCGGGCTCGCGTCACAGCTCGTGCAGGTCGCGGGCATCCACCACATCACCGGGTCGGTATACGGCGATGAGGGCTGGCTCGACTCGCTGCGCGGCGACCCCTCGTCGAGCTACGCGCCCGACCCGTTCCTCGAAGGCACGCTCTCGGGGCTGGCGTTCAACCGCGGCGCGAGTCGGACCCGAACGCGGCCCTCACGCCCCGGCCGCGTACGCGGCGCGCGAGCTGTGGGCGGCGTTGAAGGGCGATGGCGTGACGATCCACGGCGCGCCTGGAGCCGCGCCAACGCCGGCCGGAGCGCTGCAGCTCGCACGGGTGGAATCGCCGACGGTCACGCAGCTGCTCGGGCTGATGCTGCCGCCTTCGGACAACTTCTTCGCAGAGACGCTTGTCAAGGACCTCGGCGCGCTGTACGGCGGCGCTGCCACGACCGCGGCGGGTGCGTCGGTTGCGAGCGCGACGATCGCCTCGGTGCTGGGCATCCACCCGCACGTGGTCGACGGATCGGGACTGTCAGAAGCGGACCGAACCTCCCCGTACCAGGTCGCCGACCTGCTGGTGGAGCTCGCCGCGACCCCGCTCGGCCCGGTGCTGCGCGGCAATTTGGCGATCGCCGGGCATACCGGCACGCTCGCCACGCGTATGCGCAACACGGGCGCGTCGGGGCGCTGTCAGGGCAAGACGGGTACGCTGACGGGCGTGTCGAACCTAGTCGGGTACTGCAACGCGGCGGACGGGCACACGCTCGCGTTTGCGATCTTCACGGACGGCATCGCCACGGCAACGGCGCATATCTTTCAGGACCACATGGCGATCACGATCGCGAGCTACTAGGAGAGGACCTCGCCGCATGCGGCGAGGTCGCGGGCCGCATGCGGCCCTGTCTCGAACCCGCACATGTGCGGGTTCGCCGGTAGGCGCATGCGCCTACCGGAACTACTTCTCCAGCAGCTCGCGCAATCCCGCCTCGTCGAGCACCGCCACCCCCAACCGCTCGGCCTTCGCAAGCTTCGACCCCGCGGACTCGCCGGCGACGAGGTAGTCGGTGTTTTTCGACACCGATCCCGTCACGCGCCCGCCCGCGGCCATGATCTGCTCGGTGGCGTGCTCGCGCGTCCAGTGCGGCAAAGTGCCCGTCAGCACGAGCGTCTTGTCCGCCAGCGGGCCCTCCGACGGGGGCGGGCCCTGCTCGCTCAGCTGCAATCCAAGCTCGCGCAGGTCGGCGATCAGCGCGCGCATGCGCTCATCGGCGAGCTGGTCTGAGATCGTGCGCGCCATCTTCTCGCCGATCCCCGGCGTCTCGCGCGATCTCCTCGGGCGTGGCGGCTAAAAGCGCGTCGATGTCGCGGAAGCGCATCGCGAGATTGCGCGCGGTCACCTCGCCGACCTCCTCGATGCCAAGCCCGAACAGCACGCGCGCGAACGGCCGCTGCTTGGAGGCGGCGATCGCATCGACGAGATTGCGCGCCGACTGCTCGGCGAACCCTTCCAGCTCGGTCAGCTGCTCAGCCGTCAGCCGGTAGTAGTCGCCGTCGGTGCGCACCAGACCGCGCTCCTGCAGCAGCGCCACCTGCTTCTCTCCGAGCCCTTCGATGTCCAGCGCGCCTTGCGAGACGAAGTGCTTGAGCAGCTGCCACGCGCGCGCGGGACAGTCGCGGTTGGGGCACTTCGTGAAGACCGCGTCGCGCCCCTTGACCGTCTTCGTGTTGCAGAACGGGCACCGCGACGGCGGACGTGGGCGCGGCGGGCGTTTGCCGGCGCGATCGACGACGTGCGGCGCGGGCGAGACCACCTGCGGGATCACGTCGCCGGCGCGCATCACGATCACCTCCTCGCCCGGACGAAGGTCCTTGCGGCGCAAATCCTCCTCGTTGTGCAGCGTCGCCAGCTTGATGCTCACGCCGCCCACAGCCACCGGGGTGAGCATCGCGTAGGGGCGCAGATCGCCGAACTTGCCGACGTTCCACATCACCTTCTCGAGGGTCGTCACCGCGGTCGTGGGCGGGAACTTCCAGGCGACCGCCCAGCGCGGGTCGCGCCCGACCGAGCCGAGGCGGCGCTGCAGCTCGAGGGCGTCGACCTTGATCACGACCCCGTCGATCTCGAAGTCGAGCTCGCCACGGCGCTCCTGCCAGGCGAGGCATTGCGCGATCACGTCCTCCTCGCTATCCAGCACCTTGATGTCGGTGTTCACCCGGAACCGATGCTCGCGCAGCCAGGCGAGCGCCTCGGAGTGCTTGGCAAACGTCAGTCCCTCGACGACACCGACCTGGTAGCACCACATCGACAGCGGCCGTTCCGCGGCATCGGCCGGGTCCAGCTGGCGAATCGTGCCGGCGGCCGAGTTGCGGGGGTTCATGAACGTCGATTCGCCCGCCTGCGCACGACGCTCGTTCAACTCGGCGAAGTCGTGCAGCGACATGTACACCTCGCCGCGCACCTCGAGCAGCGGGGGAACATCCTCGACGCGCAGCGGGATCTGACCGATCGTGCGCAGGTTGTGGGTGACGTCCTCGCCGATCTCGCCGTTGCCGCGCGTGGCGCCGCGCTCGAGCACGCCATCGCGATAGACGAGGCTGATCGCGAGGCCGTCGATCTTCGGCTCGACCACGAACTTGAAGCGGGGCTCCGCGATCCCCTCGCGCGCGAGATGGGTGCGCATCCGCTCCACCCACGCGCGCAGCTCGGTCTCGGAGCGAACGTTGCCGAGCGACAGCATCGGCTCCAGATGCGTGACCTTCTCCAGGCGCCCCACCGGCTCGCCGCCGACCCGCCGGGTGGGCGAGTCGGGCGTGACCAGCTCCGGATGCTCCCCCTCGATCCGGCGCAGCTCGTCGAGCAACGCGTCATAGGCGTCGTCGCCGATCGTGGGATCGTCGAGCACGTAGTATCGGTGCGCGTGCTCATCGAGCTCGGCGCGCAATTCGCGCACGCGCGCGAGCAACTCCTCCGAAGGCAGGTCCGCGGCGCTCACCACGCGCTCCTGCGACCGGCGGCGCTCGAGCTCCCGAGGCCGCCCCGGCTCGGCCCCTTCGGCGGGCGGGCGCTCACGACGCGCTGGGCGCCGGCCGATCCAGGATCGTCGGCCTGAGCAGCTCTTCGAGGTCGAAGCTTCTCAAAGCCTCCAGCCCGGAACGATCGGTCAGGTCGAAGTGGATCGGCGTCACGGCCACCCGCCCGGCCGCGAGTGCGGCGAGGTCGGTGCCGGGCTCGTCGTGGAAGCCGGGGTCGGAGCCATAGATCCAGTAGCGGCGGCGTCCTTCCTCCTCGCGCTCGAGCTTCAGCTCGTCCCGGTAGATGCGCTTGCCGAGGCTCGTAACCTCGACTCCGGTCGGCTCGCCCCCGGGCACGTTCACGTTGAGCAGCGTGCTCGCCGGCAGCGGCACGTCCTCGATCCGTTCCACCAGGCGCGCCACGAACCCGGCCGCGACCTCGAAGCCGAAGCCGCCGTCGAAACGGTAGTCCAGCGCGCGCGCGCCCGACTGCTGAGATACGGCGATCGCCGGCAGCCCCAGCACGACCCCCTCGAGCGCGGCCGCGACGGTGCCCGAGTAGGTGATGTCATCGCCGAGGTTCGCCCCGTGATTGATGCCCGCCACGACGAGGTCGGCCGCGAAGTCCTCGACCAGCCCGAGGCTTGCCAGCCGCACGCAGTCGACCGGCGTGCCATCGGTCGCATAACCGACCGTGCCGTCGGGGAACGGCGTCTCGGCCACCCACAACGGCCGCCGCGTGGTGATCGACCGCGCCATCGCCGAGCGGTTCCCGTCGGGGGCGATCACCGCCAGGCGCACGCCCGCGACCGCGCTCAGCGCAAGGCGCATCGCCTGCAGCCCCTCGGCCTCGATCCCGTCGTCGTTGGTGAGCAGCACGTTCAACATCTGACTTCCCAGCATAGGGCCCGCTTCGGTCCCCGACAGATCTCGCGACCCACTCGAGCCCGCCCGTCCGCACCAGGATCGGCGTCAGGGATGGTCCTGGCCGTCGTATGCCACCGATGCCAGCGCCAGCCCGTGCGCGGGCGCGGTCCTCCCGGCATGCGCACGCGGGCGGCCTTCCAGCAGAAGCTCGAACTCCTCGACCGTGGTGCGCCCGGAGGCGACGTCCAGCATCGTGCCCACCAGGATCCGGTTCATGTGCCGCATGAACGTGTCCGCCTCGATCCAGAGCTCCAGCACGTCTCCTTCGACTCGCCACTCGGCGCGCCGCACGACGCGGTCGAAGCGAGTGTGCTCTGTCTCGGTCGGCGTGAACGCCGTGAAGTCGTGCCTGCCAACCACCGCCGCGGCGCACTCCGCGAGCGCCTCACGGTCGAGCTCGCCCGGCCACCAGAACGCGCGTCCGCGCTCCAACACGGAACGCGCACGGCGTGCGAGCACGCGGTAGCAGTAGGTCCTGCTGATCGCATCGCGCCGGGCGTCGAAACCGCCGGGCATGGGCTCTGCGGCGAGCACGGCGATGTCGTCGTCGAGCAGCCCGTTGAGCCGCAGCGGGTCGACCGCCTCGTGCTCGTAGCTGACCACCTGCCCCCAGGCGTGCACGCCGCGATCGGTGCGTCCGGCGACCGTCACCGTCAGCGGCTCGCGCAGCACCGTTTCGAGCGCGCGCTCGAGCACCTCCTGCACGGTGCGCTCTTCGGGCTGACGCGCCCACCCGGCGAACCGAGAACCGTCGTACTCGAGCGTCAGCTTCGTAACCAACTTCCCAGCTCCTCAGACGACCACTTCCAAAGCCTTCAGACGGGCGCTGCTCAGCCCGCCGGCGGGCACGGGCCAAGCCGCGTGCCCGCGACTGCTACACCAGCTCGATGAAGACCATCTCGGTCGAGTCGCTGCGGCGCGGGCCGAGCTTCAATATGCGGGTGTATCCGCCCGGGCGCTCGGCATAGCGGGGAGCGAGGTCCTCGAACAGCTTGTGCACCGCGAACTTGTCCTGCGACAGCGTCGACAGCGCTTGGCGGCGCGCGTGCAGATCGCCGCGCTTGGCGAGCGTGATCAGCTTCTCGACCTCGGGCTTGACCGCCTTGGCCTTGGCCTGGGTGGTCTTGATCCGCTCGTGCTCGATGATCTCCTTGCTCAGGTTCATGAGCAAGGACTTGCGGTGCGCGGAGTCGCGGCTGAGCTTGTTGCGTGTCTTCTGGTGTCTCATAAGCTTTGAGCAGTCTAGGGGGTCCCTAGTCCTGGCGGAGATTGAGTCCTCGCGCATGAAGCGTCTCGATGACCTCGTCGATCGACTTTTTGCCGAAGTTCGGGATCGCGTTCAGCTCGGCCTCGGACTTCGAGATCAGGTCGCCCACGGTCTGGATGCCGGCCCGCTTGAGGCAGTTGTAGGAACGCACGCCGAGCTCGAGCTCCTCGATCAGGATGCTCCACTCCTCGCCCTGCAGCGCCGCCGGGGCGCCGCCGGCGCCTACCGCGAGGCCGTGCCCGTCCAGCTGACCGCCGGGGCTCGCGCGCAGCTCCTGGATGCGATCGGCGTCGGTGAAGATCGCGAGCTGTGAGATCAGCAGCTCGGCCGCCTCGCGTAGTGCCGCCTGCGGGTCGATCGACCCGTCGGTCTCGATGTCGAGCGTGAGCTTGTCGAAGTCCGTCTTCTGGCCGACGCGCGCCTGCTCGACGGCGTAGGCGACGCGACGCACCGGCGAGAAGATCGAGTCGATCGGGATCACGCCGATCGGCTGGTCGGCGGACTTGTTCTCCTCGGCGGGACGGTAGCCACGGCCGCGGCCGATCGTCATGTACAGCTCGAGCTTCGTTTTCTTCTCGAGCGTCGCGACATGCACCTCGGGGTTGAGGATCTCCACTCCCGCGGGCAGGTCGATGTCCTTCGCCGCGATCTCGCCCGGGCCGGTGACGACCAGTGGCGCCTCGACCTCGGTCGCGTCGGAATGCATCCGGCAGACCACGCCCTTGAGGTTCAGCACGATGTCCGTGACGTCCTCCTTGACCCCTTGGATCGTCGAGAACTCGTGCGCCACGCCCTCGATGCGCACGCTGGTGACGGCGGCGCCCGCCAGCGATGAGAGCAACACGCGCCGCAGCGAGTTGCCGAACGTGTAGCCGAACCCGCGATCGAGCGGCTCGATGGTGAACGTGCCACGGTTCTGCTCCACGGACTCACTGGTGATCCGGGGGATTTGGAAGTCGAGCATCTGAGTCCTAACGTCGTTTTGGTGTGGCGCCGGCGTCGCCCGGACGCCGGCTCTGAAGCGCCGCCGCCGAGATCGGCCGCGGCAAGGGCAAAGCTGTTGCTGCTACTTCGAGTACAGCTCGACTATGAGCTGCTCCTGCACCGGCGCGGCGACCTCGCGCCGCTCCGGCTTGCGCAGCACCTTGGCCGTGAGCGACTCGTGGTCGGCCTGCAGCCACGCGGGTATCTGGCCGGTGAGCTCGGTCGCGTCTCTGACGACCTGGGTGGCCGCGGTGTCCGCCTTGATCGCGATCACCTCGCCCGGGCGCACCTGATAGCTGGGGATGTTCACCCGCCGGCCGTTGACCGTCCAATGGCCGTGGCGGATCAGCTGGCGCGCCTGACGGCGGGAGGCGGCGAAGCCGAGGCGCACCAAGACGTTGTCCAAGCGAGACTCGAGCAGCGCGAGCAGGTTCTCGCCGGTGATGCCCGGCTGACGCGAGGCCTTCTCGTAGTAGCCGGCGAACTGCTTCTCGAGCACGCCGTAATAGCGGCGCGCCTTCTGCTTCTCGCGCAGCTGCAGCCGGTACTCGCTCTGTTTCATCCGACCGCGTCCGTGCTCGCCGGGCGGATAGGAGCGACGCTCGACGCCGCACTTGTCGGTCAAGCAGCGCTCGCCCTTGAGGAACAGCTTCTGCCCCTCGCGACGGCACTGCTTGCACTGTGGTCCTGTGTCTCTTGCCATTACGCCTCTAAACCCTTCTGCGCTTGCGGGGGCGGCATCCGTTGTGGGCCTGCGGGGTGACGTCCTTGACGCCGGTGACCTCGAGGCCCGCGGCCTGCAGCGAGCGGATCGCGGTCTCGCGACCCGAGCCCGGGCCCTTGACGTAGACCTCGACCTTCTGCAGCCCCTGTTCGAGACCCTTGCGCGCCGCCGCGTCGGCCGTCACCTGCGCGGCGAACGGGGTCGACTTGCGCGAGCCCTTGAAGCCGGCGCCGCCCGCCGACTCCCAGGCGATCACGTTGCCGGTCGTGTCAGTGAGCGAGACGATCGTGTTGTTGAACGACGTCTTGATGTGCGCCTGCCCGATCGGGATGTTCTTCTTCGGCTTGCGCCGGCCGCGGCCGGGACGTTTGGGAGCGGGAGGCATTACTTCTTGCCGACCTTCTTCTTACCCGCGACCTGCATCCGCTTGGGGCCCTTGCGCGTGCGTGCGTTGGTCTTCGTCTTCTGCCCGCGAACCGGCAGGCCGCGACGGTGGCGCAGGCCGCGATAGCACGCGATCTCCTGCAGCCGCTTGATGTCCTGCGAGCGCTCCCGGCGCAGATCGCCCTCGACCGTAAGGCCGCTGTCGATCGCGTCGCGCAGCTTGGAGACCTCTTCCTCGGTCAGGTCGCGCACATACGTGTCGGGGCTCACCCCGACCTCCTTCAAGATCTTGTTCGACGTCGAGCGGCCGATGCCGAAGACATAAGTCAGCCCGATCTCCGAGCGCTTGTTCAGGGGCAGGTTGACTCCCGCGATTCTTGCCATGCGTTCGCTAGCCCTGCCTCTGCTTGTGACGCTTGTTCTGGCAGATGACCAGCACCGCCCCGTGGCGGCGGATGATCTTGCACTTCTCGCACATCGGCTTGACCGACGGTCTTACCTTCATGATCCCTTTCGGCTGGTCCCGGCGACCCGGCTCTGGCTGCCGTTGCGGCTGCCGCTACCTGGTCGTGGAGAAGCTCTCGTGCGTGGCAGAACACCTCGCATCCGAGCAGAAGCGAGGATGGTAGCACTACTTCGTTTGCGACCGGCCTCTCGCTCCCGGACCGCTGCCCTGGCCCAGGCGTGGCCCGGAACGCCACGCCCCGGACCGCTGCCCTGGCCCGGGCGTGGCGTTCCGCCGCAAGGGAGCCAGGGCCGCTGCGCCTCGCATCGAGCCGATCAACTCGCGCTCGCCGCGCCCTCGGGAACGGACTCGATCGCCGGGACCTCGCAATCGAGATGCCACGGCGTGAGGATTCGCGGCCCCGCGCCCGTGATCGCGACCGTGAACTCGAAGTGCGCGGCCGGGGAGCCGTCCTGGGAGTAGATCGCCCAGCCGTCGCCACCCACGCGCACCGCGGGACGGCCGGCGGTCGTCATCGGCTCGACCGCGATCACCATGCCCTCCTTCAGCAGCGGGCCCTTGCCCGGGGTACCGTAGTTGGGCACCTGCGGATCCTCGTGCATGTTGCGCCCGACCCCGTGACCTACGAGCGAGCGCACAACCGCCAGCCCCGCGCCCTCGGCTACCGCCTGGATCGCGCTCGAGACATCGCCCACGCGGTTGCCGGCCCGGCATTGGGCGACGCCCGCGTGCAGCGACTTCTCGGTGGCGTTCAGCAGGTTGCGCACCTGCGGGCTGACCTCCTCCACCGCGAAGGTGCGCGCGGCGTCGGCTACCCAGCCGTCGAGCGTGACACCGACGTCGATCGAGACGATGTCGCCGGGCTCGAGCCGGTACGGGCCGGGAATGCCGTGCACGATCATCGCGTTCGGCGAAGCGCAGATCGAGCCGGGGAAGCCGCGATAGCCCTTGAACGTGGGTGTGGCGCCGCGCGAGCGGATGAAGCGCTCGGCGATCGAGTCGAGCTCGGCGGTCGAGACGCCGGGACGGACCTTGCCCTCGAGCAGCTCCAGCGTCGCGACGAGGATCTCCCCCGCCCGCTCCATCTTGTCGATCTCCTCGGGGGACTTCTTGATGATCACCCTGAGAGCTTAGCTTTTACAGCGTTTCCTCCAGCCGCAAAGTCGCCAGGGTCGCGCGGATGTGGGCGTGCACCTCGTCGGCGGTGCGGCGCCCGTCGAAGCGGTGCAGCAGGCCGGCGCGGTCGTAGTGGTCGATCAGCGGCTCGGTCTGGGAGTGGTAGACCTCGAGGCGACGGCGGATCGTCTCCTCTTTGTCGTCGTCGCGTTGCATCAGCCGCGCGCCGTCCTGGTCGCAGACGTCTTCGTGCTTGGGAGGATCGAACTCGACGTGGTAGATGTGCCCGGCGTTCTTCACGCATACCCGCCGTCCCGCGAGCCGGCGCACGATCTCCTCGTCCGGCACCTCGATCAGCAGCGCTGCGCTCAGCTCCCGGTCGAGCCCGCTTAGCGCACGAGCCAGCGCGCCGGCCTGCTCCTCGTTGCGCGGGAAGCCGTCGAGCAGGAAGCCGTCGCGGGCGTCCTCGTCGTCGATCCGCTGCACGATCATCCCGACGATCACCTCGTCCGGAACGAGATCGCCCGCGTCCATGTAGCGCTTGGCTTCGTTGCCGAGCTTCGTGCCGGCCGCCAGCTGCGCGCGCAGCATGTCGCCCGTAGAGATGTGCGGCAGGCCGAAGTCTCCACGCAGGCGATCGGCCTGCGTGCCCTTGCCGGCGCCCGGCGGGCCGAGCAGGATCAGGTTTAACTCCGACACGTCGAGGCAGCCTACCCGCTTGGAACCGATTCGTAGCGTCGTCGCTGACGAAGCTCGCCGCCGACTACTTCAAGAAGCCCTCGTAAGAGCGCATCATCAGCTGGGCCTCGAGCTGCTTCATCGTTTCCAGCGCAACGCCGATCACGATCAGGATCGAGGTTCCACCGAGCGGGATGTTCTGATGGGTCCGCGCGATCAGGATCGTCGGCAGCGCGGCAACCGCGGCGAGGAACAGCGCGCCGGGGAAGGTCAGGCGCGCGAGGATGCGGTCGAGGAATTCAGCTGTGGGGCGTCCGGGTCGCACACCGGGGATGAAGCCGCCGTACTTCTTCAGGTTGTCGGCCTGGTCGACCGGGTTGAACGTGACGGCCGTGTAGAAGTAGGTGAAGACGAGGATGAACAGCGACTCGCCGACGACGTAGTGCCAGCCGTTGGGGGAGAAGAAGTCGGAGATCTGCTGGCCCCAGTGCGTTTTGACGAGCTGCCCCACGGTCGGCGGGAAGGCCATGATGCTGGCGGCGAAGATCACCGGGATCACCCCGGCCATGTTGACGCGCAGCGGCAAGTAGGTCTGTCCGCCCTCCGACATGCGCCGGCCGATCACGCGCTTTGCGTACTGCACGGGGATGCGCCGTTGGCCCTCCTGCACGAACACGATCCCGGCGACGACGGCCAGCACGAGGAACGGCATCATCACCTTGAAGACCTGATTCTGGCTGGTCCACCAGGCCTGAATGCCCGCGGGCAGCCGCGAGACGATCGAGGCGAAGATCAGCAGCGAGATGCCGTTGCCGATGCCACGCTGGGTGATCAGCTCACCGATCCACATCAGCATCACACAGCCGGTCGTCAGGCAGATGACGATCAGGAAGATGTGCGGCGCGTCGAAGTGGGTGACGACCGATTCGCCGGCTTTGGCCTGCAGCGTGTGGAACAGGAAGACGTAGCCGATCGACTGGGCGAAGGCGAGCCCGACGGTCAGGTAGCGGGTGTACTGCGTGATGCGCGCCTGTCCGACCTCGCCTTCCTTGGAGAGCTTCTCGAGCGAGGGCACGGCCACCTGCAGCAGCTGCAGGATGATCGAGGAGGTGATGTAGGGCATGATGCCCAGCGCGAACAGTGCGATCCGCGCAAGCCCACCCCCCGAGAAGAGGTTCAGCAGGCCGAGGATGTTCGAGCCGCCGAACTCCTTCTGGATGTTGTTGACCGCCGACAGGTTGACGCCCGGCACCGGGATGTGCGAGCCGAGGCGGTAGATCAGCAGCATGCCCGCCGTGAAGGCGAGCTTCTTGCGGATGTCCGCTACCTGGAAGGCGTTGAGGATCGTGGAGAGCATGAGCTTTCAGACCGCTGGACGATTGTCGTCCGCGGAGCGCCCGATTCTAGCTCTCAATGATGGTGGCAGTGCCGCCTGCGGCTTCGATCTGCTCGCGCGCGCTCGCGCTGAAGGCGTGGGCGTGCACGGTGAGCGCCTTGGAGAGCTCGCCCTTGGCCAGCACCTTGATGGGGATGTTCTTGCGCGTGCCGAGACCCTTGGCCTGCATCAGCTCGACCGTGACCTCGGCGCCGGCGTCGAAGCGCTGCTCGAGATCTGAGATGTTCACGGGCTGGGTGTGCGTGCGGAAAGGCTCGAACGGCATCGACTTCTTCATGTGCGGGCCGCGAAGCTTGCGCATACGCATGTGGATCGGCATCTGCCCGCCCTCGAAGCGGGCACGGCGCTTGGATCCCGAGCGCGAGCCGGCGCCCTTCTGCCCGCGACCGGAGGTCTTGCCGGTGCCGGAGCCTTCGCCGCGCCCGATTCGCTTGCGCGGGCGGCGACTGCCGGGGGCGGGCGCGAGGCTGTGCAGCCCGATCCGCTCGCTGTCTTGCGAGCGCTCGTCCGCGCCGGAGTCGGTCGCGGCCGGTTTGCGCACGGCCGGGCTCACTTGGTCTTTCCGTCCTCGACCTCGACCAGGTGACGGACCGCGTGCAGCATGCCGCGCGCCTGCTCTGAGTCCTTGACCTCAACGGTGTGTCCGATCCGACGCAGACCGAGGGATCGCAGCGTGTCGAGCTGTTTCTTGTTCGCGCCGTTGCGTGAGCGCAGCTGGGTGACGGTCAGGGCGCTCATCAGGCCGGGGCCTCCCCGACGGCGCTCGACGTCTCCGTCTCCGGCGTAGCGCCGGGCGTCTCCGCTGTCTCCGTCTCGGGCGCGCTCTCCGCGGCCGTCGCCTCGGGTGCGCTCTCAGTCAGCTCCGCCGCGGGCGCGTCCGCGGCCTTTTCGCCTTCGACCGGGGCCTCCTGTGTCGCCTCTGTCGGCGCGAGAGCGCCGTTGGCCGTCTCGCCACCGCCTAGACCGAGGACTTGATTGATCGTAAGTCCGCGCAGCTTCGCGACCTCCTCGGGGGTGCGCAGCCCGCGCAGGCCCGCGACGGTGGCCTTGACGAGGTTGATCGGGTTCTGAGTACCAAGGCTCTTGGAGAGAATGTCGTGGATGCCGGCGAGCTCGAGCACCGCGCGCACGCCGCCGCCGGCGATCACGCCGGTACCGGGAGAGGCGGGCTTCAGGAACACGCGGCCGGCGCCGAACACGCCGGTCGTCTGATGGGTGATCGTCGAGCCGTGCTTAGGCACGCGGAAGAGATCCTTCTTGGCTCGCTCGACCCCCTTCTGGATCGCGAGCGGCACCTCGTTGGCCTTGCCGTAGCCCACGCCGACCACTTCGCGTTCATCGCCGACGACCACGAGAGCCGTGAACGAGAAGCGCCGACCACCCTTGACGACCTTGGCGACGCGGTTGATCTCGACCACGCGCTCTTGCAGGTCGAGACCCGACTGGCTGACTGAGCGATCTTGGGTTATTGCCATAAGGAGTGGAGGGTAGCGGTAGGAAGAAGGTGGTCTGGGCTGGATGCTGCGCTTAGACGGTGATGCCGGACTCGCGGATCGCCTCGGCAAAGGCGCGAACATGGCCGTGGTACTGGTAGCCGCCGCGATCGAACACGGCCTCGGAGACGCCGGCCGCCTTGGCCCGCTCGGCGAGCGCCACGCCGGCACGCTTGGTCCGCTCGAGCGGCGAGAGGTCGCGCAGTTCGGGCTCATACCAGTTGACGGCGGCAAGCGTACGAGCGGAGACGTCGTCGATCAGCTGCGCGCTCAGGCCCCGGTTCGAGCGGAACACGGAGATCCGCGGCCGCGTGGCCGTGCCCGAGATCTTCGCGCGCACCCGGCGGCGTCGCTTCAGCCGGCGGTTGCCCTTGGTGATGACACTCATCAGGCCCTCTTCCCAACCTTTCTCTGCACGTACTCGCCCTCGTAGCGGATGCCCTTGCCCTTGTATGGCTCGGGGGGACGCTGCTTGCGGATGATCGCAGCGGTCTCGCCGACGAGCTGCTTGGAGATGCCCTTGACGACGACGCGCGTGGGCTGGGGCACTTCGAACTCGATCCCGTCGGGCGCGTGGATCGGAACGGGATGGGAGTAGCCGACCGCGAGCTCGAGGTTCTTGCCCTTAAGCTGCGCGCGGTAGCCGACGCCTTGGATCTCCAGGCGCTTTTCGTAGCCGTCGGTCACGCCCTGGACCATGTTGGCGACCAGCGAGCGGGTCAGCCCGTGCAGCGCGCGATGCTCACCGCGATCGGTTGGTCGAGTGACCGTCAGCTGCTCGCCGTCGTGAGTGACCTCGATATCGCGATGGATTCGCTCTGACAGTTCGCCTTTGGGCCCGTTCACGCGTACCGACTCGGGCTCGATCGCGACGGTCACGCCGGCGGGCACGGGGATGGGCTGCCTACCGATTCTCGACACGACTCACCAGACCTGCGCGAGGATCTCGCCGCCGACGCCGGCGGCGCGCGCGTCGTGGCCGGTCATTACTCCGCGCGAGGTGGAGACGATCGAGGTACCCATGCCGCCGAGCACCTTGGGGATGTGCTTGGCGTCAGCGTAGGTGCGCCGCCCGGGGCGGGACACGCGACGCAGTCCGGAGATCGCCGAGCGTCGGTCCTCGGTGTACTTCAAGCGGATCTGGATCAGCTGCCCGGCGTTGCCTTCAGGCGCGGGAACGACCGTCCACGAGTCGATGTAGCCCTGCTCGACGAGGATCCGAGCGAGCTCGCCCTTCTGCTTGGACGCTGGGATCTCCACGGTCTCGTGCGCAGCATGAATCGCGTTGCGCACACGCGTGAGGAAGTCGGCTATCGGATCGGTCATTGACATATCTTGTTTACCTTCGTAGGGACGGCCTCTACCAAGAGGACTTCGTCATTCCGGGGATCTGGCCGTTGTGGGCGAGGTCGCGTAGGCAGATGCGACACACCCCGAACTTCTTGTACACCGCGCGCGGACGCCCGCAGCGGGTGCAGCGAGTATAGGCGCGTGTCTTGAACTTGGGAGTCCGCGCCTGCTTGACGCGCTGCGAAGTCTTGGCCATCAGTCGGTGCTCTCTTTCTCGGTGGTGTCCGCGTCGCCATCCTCGGCGGGGTCCTCGTCCTGTGCCGCGCCGGTCTCATCGGCCGCCTGTGGATCCTCCGCGTCCTGCTCGGAAGCCCCCGACCCTGCGGCTGGGGCCTCGGCCTCTGCCGCCTCAGCCTCACTCGGCGCCTCGTCGACGGCGCCCTCGATCTCACCGGTGGCTTGCGCCGAGACGCTCGCGGTAGACACCCTTGCACCGTCGTCGTCCGTCGGCTCTGAGGTCACTCCGATCGCTTCGTCGAAGCCTTTGGGGCGCCATTTGGTCGAGAACGGCATGCCGAAGGCCATGAGCAGGGCGAACGCCTCCGCGTCGGTCGCGGCGGTCGTGGCAATCGTGATGTCGAGGCCGCGGACCTGGTCGATCGCGTCGTAGTCGATCTCGGGAAAGATGATCTGCTCTTTGACGCCGATCGAGTAGTTGCCGCGGCCGTCGAACGAGCGCGGGTTCAGGCCGCGGAAGTCGCGGATACGGGGGATCGCGATCGAGATGAGGCGGTCGAGGAACTCGTAGCCGCGATCGGCGCGCAGCGTGACGGTCACACCGACGGGCATGCCCTCGCGCAGTTTGAACGCGGCGATCGACTTGCGCGCGCGGCGCACGTTCGGCTGCTGTCCGGCGATCGTCGCGAGCTGCTCAGTCGCGGCCTTCAGCATTTTGGAGTCCTGCTTGGCGAGGCCGACACCCATGTTGAGGACGATCTTCTCGATCTTCGGCGCCTGCATCGGCGAGGAGTAACCGAAGCGCTCGATCAGCGCAGGGCGGATCTCCTCTAGATAGCGGGCCTTCAGGCGGGCCGGTGGGGCTGTCGTGGTCTCGGTCATCGTCTCGCTCAGTCCAGTCTCGTGCCGGAGCTCTTGGCGACGCGCACGCGTTTTCCGTTCTCGCGCTCGATCCGCACGCGAGTGGGATTGCCTTTGGCGTCGAGGAGCATCACGTTTGAGACGTGGATCGGGCCCTCGCGCTCGATCACGCCGCCGATCTGGGCTTCGCTCTGGGCGCCCGCGACCTGCTGGGGACGGGTGTGGCGCTTGACCATGTTCAGGCCCTCGACGAACAGGCGCTCCTTCGTCGGTTCCACACGCAGCACACGACCGCTCTTGCCGCGGTCCTTGCCGGCTGTCACCTTGACGTGGTCGCCGGCGCGGATCTTCAAAGTGCGGCGCTTGACGACTACGGCGGAGCGTCCCATCACAAAACCTCCGGGGCAAGGGAGACGATCTTCATGAAGTTGCGCTCGCGCAGTTCGCGCGCGACGGGCCCGAATACGCGGGTGCCTCGCGGGTTGTTCTGGTCATCGATGATGACCGCGGCGTTCTCGTCGAAGGCGATGTAGGTGCCGTCCTCGCGGCCGATCGGCTTCTTCGTGCGCACCACGACGGCGGTGACGACGTCGCCCTTTTTGACCGATCCCTGTGGGTTGGCCTGCTTGACGGTGGCGGTGATGACGTCGCCGACGAACGCGTAGCGGCGCTTGGAGCCGCCCTTGACGCGGATGCAGAGGATCTCGCGCGCACCGGTGTTGTCGGCGACGCGCAGTCTGGTCTCGTTCTGGATCATCGTGCGCGCTCCAAGACGTCGACCAGGCGCCAGCGCTTGGTGCGTGACAGCGGCCTGCTCTCGACGACGCGTACGACATCGCCCTCGTGCGCCTCGTTGTTCTCGTCGTGCGCGTGCAACGTGCTCGAGCTGCGCACGATCTTCTGGTAGCGCCGATGGCGCCGAGCGGTGTCGATCCGCACGACGATCGTCTTCTCGGCCTTGTCGGAGACGACGACCCCCTGGCGCTCGCGGCGAGCGCCCTCGACGGGGGCATGCACCGGAGCCAAGGGCTCGGGCGCAGGCGCGGCGGCTCTACGCTCGGCCGCTTTGGCACGTTCCTGCAAGCGGCGCGTGCGGCGGCGCACCGCCTTGTCACGACGTGCCGCGACCCGCTCGGAGTGGCGCTCCTCGGGCGAGCGCGCAGAACGAGCCTCGGCGCCGGCGCGCGCGGCGCGCGCCTTGCGGCGGCGCTCCTTGGGCGAGAGCTGCTCGGCCGGCTCGCTGCCGCCGGCGGCAGCCGGAGCCGCCGAGCTTGCCGCGGTCTGAGCGGCGTCCTGCGCCTCGGCAGCGGTCGTGTCGGCCGCGTCGGTCGCCGCTGTCACAGCCTCGGGGGCCTGCGCGTCGGCGTTCTCGGGAGTCTCCCCCTTCGCGGAGGATGCGGGTGTGTCGTTGTCTGGTTGGTCAGCCATTTCGTTCTTTCTCACGCGCAACGGTCAGTGCCCGGGCGAGGTCACGCTTGGCGCGGCTCACTCCGGCGGTGTCGTCGAGCTCGCCGGTCGCGTTGGCGAAGCGCAGGCCGAACACGTCTTTGCGCAGCGTCGCGATCCGCTTGGTCAGCTCGTCGTCCTGCAGGTCTCGTATCTCCTTGGCTTGCATCGCGATCAGTCCTCACGCAGCACGAACTTGGACTTCACCGGCAGCTTGTGGGCCGCCAGCCGGATCGCGTCGCGAGCGAGCGGCTCGGGCACACCGGCCAGCTCGAACATCACGCGGCCGGGCTTGACCACGGCCACCCACCCTTCGGGCGCGCCCTTGCCGGAGCCCATGCGGGTCTCGGCCGGCTTCTTCGTGACGGGCTTGTCGGGGAACACGTTGATCCAGACCTTGCCACCGCGCTTGATCTTGCGGGTCATCGCGATTCGGGCGGCCTCGATCTGACGGTTGGTGAGCCAGCCCTGCTCGAGCGACTTCAGGCCGTACTCGCCGAACTGGACCTTGACCTGGCCGCGCGACATCCCGCGACGGCGGCCACGGTGCTGCTTGCGATGCTTGACACGCTTGGGAGACAGCATCAGCGCGGACCTCCGCCGCCGCCCGGCCGGGGACCGCCGCGACCGCCGCCGCCGCCGGGACCGCCGGGACCGCGCCCGCCGCCGCCGGGACCACCGCCGCGTCCACCACCGCCGCGTCCACCCTGGCCACCGAATGATCCGGGGCCGCCCGCCCCACGCCCACCGCCACCGGGGCCGCCACCGGGGCCACGCCCGCGTCCACCGCCACCGGGACCGCCGCCGCCGCGACCGCGTCCCCGTCCATCGCGCCCGTCGCGTCCGCCGCGGCCGTCGCGATCGGAGTTGGGCGCCGCGGGGGCGGTCATGTCGGTGAGGTCCGCGCCGGTGTAGCCCTCGGGCATGATCTCGCCCTTGTTCACCCAGCACTTGACGCCGATGCGACCGAAGGTGGTGCGCGCCTCGTAGAAGCCGTAGTCGATGTCGGCGCGCATCGTATGCAGCGGCACACGGCCGTCGGAATAGCTTTCGGTGCGCGCCATCTCGGCGCCACCCAGCCGTCCCGCCACCTGCACCTTCACGCCCTTGGCGCCGGAGCGCATCGCGCTGGTGAGCGCGCGCTTCATCGCGCGGCGGAAGGCGACGCGGTTCTGCAGCTGCTCGGCGATCGACTGGGCGACGAGCTTGGCGTCGAGCTCGGGGCGCTTGATCTCGTGGATGTTGACCTTGATCTGCTTTTGGGTCATGCGGTGCAGGTCGCGGCGCAGGGCATCGACTTCGGTGCCGGACTTGCCGATCACGATGCCGGGACGAGCCGTGTGGATGTTGACCTCGAGCTCGTTCGAGTCCTTGCGGATCGTGATGTCCGAGAGACCGGCGTGTGAGAGCTTGCGCACGATGTGCTCGCGGATGCGGACGTCCTCGGCCAGATATGCCGCGAAGTTCTTCTCGTTGAACCAGTTCGACTTCCAGTCGTGGATGTAACCCACGCGCATGGCCTCTGGATGAACCTTCTGTCCCATTTCCTTGTGTCTCAGCTCTGTTCTTAGTGTGTAGGCGGCTCTAGGAGCCCGGGGTCAGCGTGATCGTCAGGTGGCTGGTGCGCTTGCGGATCGGGCTCGCGCGTCCCATCGCGCGCGGGCGGAAGCGCTTGATCGTCGGTCCTTCGTCGGCGTAGGCCTCACGGATGATCAGATCGTCCTCGAGCAGCTCATGGTTGCTCTCGGCGTTGGCCACGGCCGACTCGAGCAGCTTGCTCCAGTCGCGCGCCACCTCACGCGGTGTGAAGGCGAGGATAGCGCGTGCCTCTTGAACAGACTTGCCGCGCAGGTGTACGCACACCATGCGGGCCTTGCGCGCGGAGGTGCGCACGTAGCGCGCGTGCGCGCGCACGACGCGCCGTCGCGGCGGTGTGACATCGGCGGCCGCGCGACGGGCGAGTTTCCGCGTCGGCTTCTGCTCGACCTCCCCCTTCGCCAGCTCTTGCGCCTCCTCGGTATCTCCCGGAGCCGCCGCCTCGGCGCTCGCGGCTTTCTTGGAGCCGCGTTTTTTCGTGGCGGATCTGCCGGTGGCCTGCGGTTCGCCACCCGAACCGGACGCCTTTTTCTCAGCAGCAGGTTTTTTCTCAGCGGCTTTCTCGCCGGCCGGCTTCTTCTCGGCGGCTTTTCTCTCCGCAGCAGGCTTTTTCTCGGCAGCCGATTTTTTCTCAGCGGCAGCTTTTTTCTCGGCAGGCTTTTTCTCCGCAGCCGGTTTCGCGGCCGCTTTTTTGGCGGCGGCAGGTTTCTCGGCGGGCGTCTTGCCAGACGGCACCTCCTTCTCCTCCTCGGCGCTCATCGAACCCTTCCTGAGCCGGCGTGGCCGCGGAACATGCGCGTGGGGGCGAACTCGCCGAGCTTGTGACCGACCATCGACTCGGAGATGAACACGGGGACGTGCTTCTTGCCGTCGTGTACGGCGATCGTGTGGCCGACCATCTCGGGGAAGATCGTCGACGCACGCGACCAGGTGCGGAGCATTTTTTTGTTGTTCTCCGCGTTGAGAGCTTCGATGCGCGACATCAGGCGCTCTTCGACCCACGGACCCTTCTTGCTCGAGCGGCTCATCGTTGCTTGCCCTTCCCTCGACGGCGACCGCGGACGATGTAGCGGTCGGAGGTCTTGTTCTGCTTGCGCGTGCGGTAGCCCAAAGTCGGCACGCCCCACGGGGTGACCGGGTGGCGACCGGCGGTGGTCGAGCCCTCGCCACCGCCGTGGGGGTGGTCGACGGGGTTCATCGCGACGCCGCGGGTCTGCGGGCGCACGCCCATGTGGCGCTTGCGGCCGGCCTTGCCAACCTTGACGTTCTGGTGCTCGGAGTTGCCGATCGTACCGACGGTCGCGCGGCACTCGGCGCGCACGAGGCGCATCTCGCCGGAGGGCAGGCGCAGCGTCGCCATGTCGCCGTCCTTGGCCATCAGTTGGACGGAGGCGCCGGCCGAGCGCGCCATCTGCCCGCCGCGGCCGGGCTGGAGCTCGACGTTGTGCACGACGGTGCCGACCGGCATGCGCGCTAGCGCGAGCGAGTTGCCGACGGCGATGTCGGCCTGCTCACCGGAGGCGACAGTCATGCCGACCGTCAAACGCTGAGGGGCGAGGATGTAGCGCTTCTCACCGTCTGCGTAGTGCAGCAGGGCGATGTAGGCGGAGCGGTTGGGGTCGTACTCGATCGCGGCGACCTTCGCGGGAACGCCGTCCTTGCGACGCTTGAAGTCGATCCGCCGGTAGGCGCGCTTGGCGCCGCCGCCGCGGTGGCGCGAGGTCTTGCGCCCGTGCGCGTTGCGCCCGCCGCTCTTCTTGAGCCCTTCGACGAGCGTCTTCTCGGGCTTGGACTTGGTGACCTCGGCGAAGTCCGGATAGGACACGAAGCGCATACCGGGACTGGTGGGCTTGGGCTTGCGGATGGGCATGGTCTAGCTCTCTAGGGCTTGCAGGCCCTGGAATATCGGAATGGACTCGCCGGTGCGGATCTGCACGATCGCCTTCTTCCAGATGCGCGTGCGCCCGCGGGTGACGCCGCGGCGCTTGGGCTTGGACTTGACGGACAACGTCCTGACCTCGACCACGTGCACCTCGAAGAGGGCTTCGACGGCCTGGCGGATCTGGGTCTTGTGCGCGTCGGGGTGGACGCGGAAGGTGTACTTGTGGGCGGCCGAGAGGACATAGCTCTTCTCGGAGACGACCGGGCGGATGATCACCTGGGAGTGGTCCATCAGGACTGACCCTCCTTGGCGGGAGCGCTCGCGCGTGCGGTCAGCGCGTCGAGCGCCGGCTGGGAGACGAGCAGCGAGGCGGCTCCGACGAGGTCGGCGACGCCGACGTTCTCGCTGGTGAGAACCGCGACGCGGGCGAGGTTGCGGAAGGACAGCGCGGCGTTCGACTCCTCGGCGGTGAGCACGACGAGCGTGGAGCTCTTGTGCTGCGACTCGCCCCAGCCGTGCAAGAGGTCGAGCGCTTGGCGTGTCTTGGGCGCGTCGAAGGCGGCGGCGTCGAGGATCGCGATCGAGCCTCGCTCGGCGTGCAGCGACAGCGCGGAGCGCAGGGCGGCGCGCTGCTCCTTGCGGTTGACCTTGAAGGTGTAGGAGCGCGGGTGGGGCCCGAACGCGATGCCGCCGCCGGTCCAGATCGGAGAGCGGTTAGAGCCGGCGCGGGCTCGGCCGGTGCCCTTCTGGCGCCAGGGCTTGGCGCCGCCGCCGGAGACCATGCCGCGCGTCTTGGTGGCGGCGGTGCCGCGCCGGCGAGCGGCCTGCTCGGCGCGGACGCTCTGGTGGACGAGCGGCCCGGAGAAGCGCGCACCGAAGGCGGAGTCGTCGAGCTTGACCTTCTTCCGGGCGGCGCCTGAGCCGGTGCCGAGCAGGGGAGCGTCAGGCATCGGTCCGCACCTCAACGACGCCGCCGCGCGGGCCGGGTACCGAGCCGCGCACGAGCAAGAGATTTTGCTGTGCGTCGACCGAGACGATCTCGAGGCCCTTCTGGGTGACTCGCTTGTTGCCCATCTGGCCGGGACCGCGGATGCCCTTCATCACACGGGCGGGCCAGGCCGAGGCGCCGATCGAGCCGGGGGCGCGAACGTTGTGCGAACCGTGCGACTTCGGGCCGCTGGCGAAGTTGTGACGCTTGATCGTGCCCTGGAAGCCCTTGCCCTTGGAGGTGCCGGAGATCTTCACACGCGCGCCCGGGGAGAACGCCTCGACGGTGACGGTCTCACCGAGCTGCAGCTCGCCGGCCTCGTCGCGGAACTCGACGACGTGGCGCAGCGGTCCCGCGTCGGCCTTGCGCAGGTGGCCGAGCTCGGCTTTGGTGAGGTGCTTCTCCTTGGTCTGGCCAAAGGCGAGCTGGACGGCGTCATAGCCGTCGCGTTCGGGCGTGCGGATCGCCGTCACCGGGCAGGGCCCGGCCTCGAGCACGGTGACGCGCGCGACGCTTCCGTCCTCCTGGAAGACCTGGGTCATTCCGAGCTTCTTGGCAAGAATTGCGGGCATCGTGAAAGTGGTGTCTGGTTCTCGTAGGCGGTGGACAGGGTGTCTCGGGGGGTGCGGCTCAGGTGGCGAGTCGGATCTCGATGTCGACGCCGGCCGGAAGATGGTCGAGGCGCTGGAGCGAGTCGACAGTCTTGGGGGTGGGCTGATGTATGTCGATCAGACGCTTGTGCGTGCGGATCTCGAAGTGCTCGCGCGAGTCCTTGTCCTTGAAGGGCGAGCGGATCACGCAGTAGACGTTCTTCTCGGTCGGCAGCGGCACCGGCCCGGAGACGGTCGCGCCCGTGCGCGTGGCCGTCTCTACGATCTCCTTCGCGGCGGACTCGATCGCGGAGGTGTCGTAGGCCTTCAGGCGGATGCGGATCTTGTTTTGGTTGGTCGATGCCATGGTGATCGGGGTTCGTTTCAGCTCGAGGCTGGTCGGGGGCGCGGCGGGAAAAGAGCGGATCGCCCCACGATTGGGATCGGTCCCTCGCCACTGCACTGCTACGCCTCTCCACGAGGACGTGTTGGTCGTATCGGACTGCGAATACGCGACGCCCTCGCCAAAGCGAGGGCGTCCGCGGTGCTACTGAATGATCTCGGTGACCACGCCCGAGCCGACCGTGCGGCCACCCTCTCGAATGGCGAAGCGCAGGCCCTGGTCCATGGCGATCGGCTGGATCAGCTCGATCTCCATCTGCACGTTGTCGCCGGGCATGACCATCTCGACGCCGTCGGGCAGCTTGGCCACGCCGGTGACGTCGGTGGTGCGGAAGTAGAACTGCGGCCTGTAGCCGGTGAAGAACGGGGTGTGACGTCCACCCTCCTCCTTCTTGAGCACGTAGACCTCGGACTTGTACTTGGTGTGCGGCGTGATCGAGCCGGGCTTGCACAGCACCTGGCCGCGCTCGATCTCCTCGCGCTTGGTCCCGCGCAACAGACAGCCGACGTTGTCTCCGGCCTGGCCCTGGTCGAGGATCTTGCGGAACATCTCGACGCCGGTGACGACGGTCGAGGTGGAATCATGGACGCCGACGATTTCGACGGTGTCGCCGGTGTTGACGATGCCCTGCTCGACGCGGCCGGTGGCGACGGTGCCGCGGCCGGTGATCGAGAAGACGTCCTCGACGGGCATCAAGAACGGCTTGTCGAGCTCGCGGACGGGCTCGGGGATGTAGGAGTCCAGGGCGGCGGCGAGCTCGAGGATCTTCTCCTTGTAGGCGTCGTCGCCTTCGAGCGCCTTTAGCGCGGAGCCCGTGATGAAGGGGATGTCGTCGCCGGGGAAGTCGTACTCGGAGAGCAGCTCGCGGACCTCGACCTCGACGAGCTCTAGCAGCTCCTCGTCGTCGACCATGTCGGCCTTGTTGAGGAACACGACGATGTAGGGGACGCCGACCTGGCGGGCGAGCAGGATGTGCTCGCGCGTCTGGGGCATCGGGCCGTCGGCGGCGGAGACCACGAGGATCGCGCCGTCCATCTGGGCGGCGCCGGTGATCATGTTCTTGACGTAGTCGGCGTGACCGGGGCAGTCGACGTGCGCGTAGTGGCGGTTGTCGGTCTGATACTCGACGTGGGAGGTGGCGATCGTGATCCCGCGTTCCTTCTCCTCCGGCGCGTTGTCGATCTCCGCGAAGGTGCGGGCTTCCGCTCCTCCGTGCTCCGCCAGGACGGTGGTGATGGCAGCGGTCAGCGTCGTCTTGCCATGGTCGATGTGACCGATGGTCCCGACGTTGACGTGCGGCTTGTCGCGCTCGAACTTCTCCTTCGCCACTTTTTACTCGCTCCTGTATCGACTTGTATGTGCGCCTCGGTGGAGGCGAACCTGGGAAACCTATCTAAATGCGGGTGATCGTGACTGCTGCCATCTTGGCTAGGCGGGGACCGGCTCTCCCGTACGTGCTTCGACGATCTTCTCGCCGATGTTCGGGGGGACCTCCTCGTAGGCCTCGAACTGCATCGTGTAGTTGGCTCGCCCCTGCGTGTTGGAGCGCAGGTCGGTGGCGTAGCCGAACATCTCTGAGAGCGGCACGCGAGCGGTTACCACGAGCGCGTTGCCGCGGCGCTCCTGGCCCTCGACGCGGCCGCGACGGCGGGAGAGGTCGCCGATCACGTCGCCGAGGAAGTCCTCGGGCGTGACGACCTCGACCGCGAAGATCGGCTCGAGCAGCACGGGCTTGGCGCGTTTGGCTGCCTCTTTGAAGGCGATCGAGCCGGCGACCTTGAAGGCGATCTCCGAGGAGTCGACGTCGTGGTACTTGCCGTCGACGAGCGTGACGCGCATGTCGACCATCGGATAGCCGGCCTTGACGCCGTTCTCGAGGGCCTCTTCGATCCCCTTCTTGACGGCGGGGATGTATTCGGAGGGAACGTTGCCGCCCTTGATCTTGTTGATGAACTCGAAGCCTTCGCCGGGCGCGGGCTCGAGGTTGATGAAGACGACGCCGAACTGGCCCGAGCCACCGGTCTGACGCACGAACTTGCCTTCGATCTTCTCGACGGTGGCACGCACGGTCTCGCGGTAGGAGACCTGCGGGCGGCCGACGTTCGCCTCGACGCCGAACTCGCGCTTCATGCGGTCGACGAGCACCTCCAGGTGCAGCTCGCCCATGCCGGAGATCTCGGTCTGGCCGGTCTCCTCGTTGGTGCGCACCTGGAAGGTGGGGTCCTCCTCGGCGAGGCGACCGAGGGCGACCGACATCTTCTCCTGGTCGACCTTCGTCTTCGGCTCGACCGCGACCTTGATGACTGGCTCGGGGAAGACGATGTTCTCGAGGTGGATCGGGTGGGCGGGGTCGGCGAGCGTGTCGCCCGTGATGACCTGCTTGATGCCTACAGCCGCGGCGATGTCGCCGGCGTAGACCTGCTCCACCTCCTCGCGCTCGTTGGCATGCATCATCAGGATGCGCCCGATCCGCTCGGTGCGCCCCGAGCCGACGTTGAGGACCTTGGCGCCGGCCTCGAGCTGGCCGGAGTAGACGCGGAAGTAGGTGAGCTTGCCGACGTAGGGATCGGCGGCGATCTTGAAGGCGAGCGCGGCGAACGGCTCGGAGTCGTCGGCGTGGCGCTCCACCTGGCGCTCCTCCTCCTCGCCGCGGATCAGTTCGGTGCCGAGCACGGCGGGCACGTCCAGGGGCGAAGGGAGATAGTCGATGACGGCGTCGAGCAGCGGCTGGACGCCCTTGTTCTTGAAGGAGGAGCCGCAGAGGACGGGGGTGAGCTTGGTCGAGAGGGTGGCCTTGCGAATCGCGTTCTTGAGCGTCTCCGCGGGGATGGAGGCCTCCTCGAGCATCAGTTCGAGCAGCGCGTCGTCGTAGTGGGAGACCTCCTCGAGCAGGTGTTCGCGCGCGGCGGTCGCGGCTTCGAGCAGGTGATCGGGGATGTCGATCTCGTCGACTTCCTTGCCCATCTCGTCTTTGTAGACGATTGCTTTCATCGCGACGAGGTCGACGACGCCGAGGAAGCCGCCCTCGGCGCCGATCGGCAGCTGGATCGGCACGGGGTGCGCGCCGAGCCGGTCGATCATCGTCTGCACGCCCATCTCGAAGTCGGCGCCGATGCGGTCCATCTTGTTGATGTAGGCGATCCGCGGGACGTGGTACTTGTCGGCCTGGCGCCAGACGGTCTCCGACTGGGGCTCGACGCCGGCGACCGAGTCGAACAGGGCGATCGCGCCGTCGAGCACGCGCAGAGAGCGCTCGACCTCGACGGTGAAGTCGACGTGGCCGGGCGTGTCGATGATGTTGATGCGGTGGTCCTTCCACTGCGCGGTGGTGGCCGCGGAGGTAATCGTGATGCCGCGCTCCTGCTCCTGCTCCATCCAGTCCATGACGGCGGCGCCCTCGTGGACCTCGCCGATCTTGTAGGTGCGCCCGGTGTAGTAGAGGATGCGCTCGGTCGTCGTCGTCTTACCGGCGTCGATGTGCGCCATGATTCCGATGTTGCGGGTGTTTTGGAGTGTGAACTTGCGTGGCATGTCGATCTGAAGTGTGGTGGGGCGAAAAAGCGAATTCGGGCAAAAAAAGAGGCCCCTCGGGCCCACGCGCACTGCTGGTCTATGGACCGGTCCGCGTTATCTGCTCGAGAGAAGCTCCATGTGGTTTGCCTTCGCGGGGGACAGTGCTCGCACGACCGCGCCCACCCGCGGCGCGAGGCCGACTATAGCAGAGGATTTCGGGCGTGGGAACGGGTTGCAAGCGGGCTGACGGCGGCCTCTCGCGCGCGTCGAAGGCCGGGGCAAGGATGGGGAGGAGACACGTACGCGAGTCCCGTTCGACGACGCTGTCGGCGCCGGTCGCCACAGCTGTCGGCTCGCGCGCGCGGCTGTGTGAGACAGGTCACACACCTCTTGACGGATAAAGGTTCGGTACCTAAACTTTCGGTACCAAATGTCTTCTGCGTCCCCCCTAGCCACCACATCCGACCCCGGTTTTCACCCGGCGGCGGACGACAAGATCGAGCCCTATGTATGGAAGATCGCGGGGGTCGTGATCCTCGGGATGATCATGTCGATCCTCGACACGACGATCGTGAACGTCGCGCTGCCGACGCTGAGCCGCGATCTGCACAGCTCGATCTCGCAGATCCAGTGGGTCGTGACGGGCTACATCCTGTCGCTCGCGGCGGTGATCCCGGTGACCGGTTGGGCCGCGCGGCGGTACGGCGCCAAGCGCGTGTACATGACCTCGCTCGTGCTGTTCACGGCCGGCTCGGCGCTGTGCGCGGTGGCCTCGTCGACGACGACGCTCGTGCTGTTCAGGGTGCTGCAGGGAGTGGGCGGCGGGATGATCATGCCGGTCGGACAGCTGATCATGGCCCAGGTCGCCGGCCCGAAGCGGATGGGCCGCGTGATGGGCATCGTCGCGATGCCGGCGATGCTCGCGCCGATCCTCGGGCCGGTGGTGGGCGGCGCGATCCTGCAGAGCTTTCACTGGTCGTGGATCTTCCTGGTCAACGTGCCGATCGGCGCGATCGCGTTCGTGTTCGGATGGCGGATGCTGCCGCACACCGACTCCGGCGATGCGGGGCAGCTGGATACGCTCGGGCTCGGGCTGCTGTCGAGCGGCGCGGTCGCGATCGTGTACGGGCTCTCAGAGCTCGGATCGAACACCAGCTTGACGGCCCCGTCGGTCGTGTGGCCGACGCTCGCGGGACTCGTGTTGGTGGGCGTGTTCATCTGGCACGCGCTGCGTATCGAGCGTCCGCTGCTCGACGTGCGGCTGTACGCGAACCGCGTGTTCGCGGCCGCTTCGCTGACGACTTTCGGGCTCGGCGCGGCGCTGTTCGGCGCGATGATCCTCGTGCCGCTGTACTACCAGGAGGTCCGTCACGAGAGCGTGATCCTGACGGGGTTGCTGACGGGACCGCAGGGTATTGGGATGCTGCTCGTGATGCCGCTGTCGGGGCGCCTCAGCGACCGCTTCGGCGGCGGCCGCGTCGCGATCGTCGGTGTCTCGATCCTGTGTTTGGGAACACTGCCGCTAGCGTTCATCGGCACCGGTACTTCGGTGCTCGCGATCTCGCTCGTGCTCGTGCTGAGGGGGGTGGGGATCGGGTTCTCGTTCATGCCGGCGATGACGGCGGCGTTCGCGTCGCTACGTCCCGAGCAGTTGTCCGACGCGACCCCGCAGCTGAACGTGGTGCAGCGCATCGGCGGCGCGATCGGCGTGGCGGTGCTCGCGGTCGTGCTGCAGCGCGCGGGTGGGCACGCACCCTCCCCGGGGAAGCTCGCGGGGGCGTTCGACACGGCTTATTGGTGGTCGTTGGGGATCTGCGTGATGTCGCTGATCCCGTGCCTGGTTCTGCTGCGGGCGGAGAACCCGCGCACACGACTGGGCCCGACGGCCGCGAGCGCCGAGGCGGCGGCCGAGCCGTTGGGCGTGTAGGGAAGCGCGATGGCTACGCCGACAAGGATCGTCAAGCGCCGCGAGGGACCCGCGGCCAAGCCGACCGACGGGGACGACACGCTCTCCACGCGGCGCGAGCCCGGCAGCGGCCGTCGGCCCAGGGCTGCGACCGCACGCGCGGGAGGAGCTGAGTGGAGCGAGGAGCTGACCGCGCTGGGGATGGCGTTCCGGCGCGTGTTTCGCCGCCTGATCAGGATGCGCGGGCGCGACACTCACCTGGCGGGCGGCGAGCTGAGCCATGCCCAGTTCGAGCTGCTGATCGAGCTCGACGAGCGCGGGCCGCTGCCCGCGGGCGAGCTCGCGACGGCAGCGCAGCTGACCCCGGCGACGGTTACGCAGATGCTCGATCATCTGGCGGCGAGCGGCCAGGTCGAACGGGTGCGTTCGGAGACCGACCGCCGGGTGGTTGTCTCCCGCCTCACCGGGCAGGGCCGGGAGAAGATCGAAGCGAAGCGCAAGCGCTGGCAAAGCCGCTGGGAGCAGGTGCTGAGCGATGTCGACGCAGAGGAACTGCGCGTGGCCACGCGCGTGCTGGAGCGGTTGAGCGCGGTGTTCGAGGACGGCGACGATTGCAAGGCCAAGCCGCCCACCGACGACGCCTGAGATCCACGGCGCGAGCGCATCCTACGCGAGGGTCCTATCGGAGCGGGCTTTTTATGGAGACACGCAGCCCCTACAGCCCTGCCGGCGCCGGTTGCTACAGCCGTCGTCGGCGCAGCCGAGTCGCGCTACCAGCGGTAGTGCGCGAAGGCCTTGTTGGCCTGGGCCATGCGGTAGATGTCGTCCTTGCGCTTGTAAGCGCCGCCCTGCTGGGACTGAGCGTCCATCAGCTCGTTGGCGAGGCGCTGGGCCATCGTCTTCTCGCGACGCTGACGGGCGAACTCGACCAGCCAGCGGACCGCAAGCGTGCGTGCGCGCCGGGAGGCCACCTCGACAGGGACCTGGTAGGTGGCGCCGCCGACGCGACGCGATTTGACCTCGAGCGTCGGCGTCAGCGCCTTGATCGACGCTTCGAGTGTCTCGACGGGATCTTTATCTGAGCGCTCGCCCACCAGCGCGAGCGCGTCGTAGACGATCCGCTCGGCTGTCGACTTCTTGCCGTCGAGCATCACCTTGTTGATGATCTGCTGGACCAGCTTGGAGCGGTGTATGGGGTCCGCCTCGACGGGGCGGATCTGGGCGGCTGCGCGGCGGGGCATTTACTTTTTCTTCACGCCGTACTGCGAGCGCGCCTTCTTGCGGTCGCTCACGCCGGCGGCGTCGAGCGTGCCGCGCACAACCTTGTATCTGACTCCGGGAAGATCCTTGACACGGCCGCCACGCACGAGCACGACGGAGTGCTCCTGCAGGTTGTGGCCCTCGCCGGGGATGTAGGCAGTCACCTCGATCGAGCCCGAGATGCGCACGCGCGCGACCTTGCGCAGCGCGGAGTTGGGCTTCTTCGGTGTGGTCGTGTACACGCGCGTGCAGACTCCACGGCGCTGTGGGGCGGCCACCTTCTTCTTGCGGCCCTTCCCTGACTTCAAGCCAGGGGTGGCGAGCTTCTTCTTGGGGGCCACGCGTCCCTTGCGCACTAGTTGAGAGGTCGTCGGCATCCGGGCGGGAATCCTAGCAGCGCTAGGCGCCGCGGGCGACGCCGGCGACGCGCAGCGGCGCAGGCATCAGCGCGGAGGCGACACGACCAGCACGAACGCGAGCGCCTGCAGCGTGATCCCGAGCGTGCTGCCTGCCATCGGATCGCCGAACACGATGATCCCGCCGGCGATGCCGGCGATGTTCGCGGCTGTTCCTGTCACGGCGATCACGGGGACCGCGTCACCGTCCTGCAGCCCGCGCGCGGAGGCGTAGAAGGCGACGATCGACGCCAGCACCGCCACCGCGAGCCAGGGGCTCAGCAGCAGGCCGAGGAACCCGTGCGCGCCGGTGATCCCGGTCAGCGCCTTGATCGCCGTGTCGGACACGCCGAACAGGACGCCGGAGGCGGCGCCGAGCATCACGCCGTGGTGCTCGACCGGGCCGCCCATGCGCGGGCCCATAATGAGCAGACCGCCGACGGCGAACAGGCCGGCCTCGAAGGAGATCATCGCCGCTTGGGAGAAGTGCGAGTGCGCGCCGTGCATCGCCGGCAGCGTCACGCCGAGCAGTCACGAGCCCCGCAGCGGTCAGTGACAGGCCGATCCATTGGCGGCGGCCGACTTCGAAGCCGAACATCCGCTCGGCCATCACCGCGATGAACACCATGCCGGCGGCGAGCGACACCTGGACCACCGACATCGGCGCGAGTGCGAGCGCGGCGACGTGGAGACCCCAGCTGGCGGTCGCGATGACCATGCCAAGCGCGAACCACTTGGAGGAGTAGAGCGCGCGGACCGAGCGCAAAGGATGGCTGACCTGCACCTTGGCAACGACGTTGGCGCCTCGGTACTTGTAGAAGAAGCCGAGGTTCGCCACGAAGGCGCAAGCGAGGGCGAGGAGTATGCCTAGATCAAGGGTCAGGTTCATGGTCAGTGGTCAGCAGGGCTTTGTCAGCAGGGCTTCCGTCGGGGCGTGCGTCCATCGGCAACGGCGCCGAATGCTTTACTGCGCGGAAGCCCCTCGGCGGATCGACCGTCCCAGCAGGTTATCCATGACAACCTGTGCGCGAGCTAAAGAGCGCGAACGAGCAGCGGAGGGCAATCGAGACATGAGTCACAAGCCCCTGTTGATGGTCGACATCGACGGCGTAATCTCGCTGTTCGGTTTCCCCCCGGAGGACCGCCCGGACGGCTCGTTCCATTCGATCGACGGCATCTTCCATTTCCTTTCGTCCAACGCCGCCGCGCACCTGCTCGCGCTGGCTTCGATCTTCGACCTGGTGTGGTGCAGCGGCTGGGAGGAGAAGGCGAACGAGTATCTCCCCCACCTTCTCGGCCTGCCTCCCGCATTGCCGTTCCTGACTTTCGCCCGCTCGCCAGGAAAAGCCAACGCGCATTGGAAGCTCGACGCGATCGACGACCACGCGGGGTCGCGCCCACTGGCATGGATCGACGACGCGTTCAACGACGCCTGCCACGCGTGGGCAGCCGCGCGAGCGACACCGACCTTGCTCGTGCAGACCAATCCGGCGGTCGGCCTGACGTCGAAGGAGGCAGAACAGTTGAGCGCGTGGGCGCCAGAGCACGCATCGACACGCACGTAGCCCAACGCGAGACACGCGATGGGCAGATGCTCGGAGACCTAGGCCGAGCATCGGGGTCCCAAGCGATGCGTAACTTCCCGCTCATGGCTCATTTCCCATCGATGAAGGCGAAACGTCTCTTACGAGTCTTGACCTCCAGCCCTCTGAACTATCAAGTCGTCCGCCAGGCAGGATCCCATCGGCGACTTCAGAGCGCTCGGCGCCCAGCCCTGACATGGGCATTCCATGACAGCCGAACACTCGCGCCGAGCGAGGTGCGACGTGTGCTTGTCGACCAGGTTGGCCTTGCGGAGGACGAGGCGCTACGGCTACTCTGAACGAGGACTCACTATGAACACCATCCGCATCTTGCACCAACACGAGCCCGGCTATGGCTGGAGCTTCGAGTCGCCGGATATCCCCGGACTGATCGGGGGCTCCGACGTGTATGACGCCGCCAATGCCGAAGAGGCCGCCAAGTTTGCCTTGACCTGCACCGCAGAGGAGCAGGGACGCCCTGCTCCCAGCGATCTGATCTTCAAGCACTACGTCCCAGCAGGCGTCCCCATCCTAGCCTGAACAGGCGGCGTAGCTGCATCTCTTTGAGCTGCATCGGCGATCGGTACAGAACAAGGTCACCGGCGGGCGTCGCGTGCGATCGACCGGCGGCACCCTGAACAGCGTAAGAGCCCTACACGGCAGATCTCGTCGGTCGATCGCACGCGACGCCCGCCGGTGACCGCGCCCGGCCTCACCAAGAAAAGGCGGCCGAGCAATCGCCCGGCCGCCTGTGCACATCTTCTGCTCCGTGAGAGCTACTCCCCCGAGGGCTCCTCGGGAACCTCGAGCTCGGCGAGCTCCTCGACGAAGCCGGGGTCGGTGCCGCCGGCGCCGATCTTCTCCAGCGAGGCGAGGTCGGCGTCGAACTCCTGCCCGTAGCCGCCGTTAAGCCGTCGCCGTCGGCCAGCCCGAGCTCGGCGGCGATCTCGTCCTGGTCGAGCAGGCCGACGTCGTCGATCGCGCGGGGCAGCGGCTCGGAGGGCTCGATCTCGATCCGCCGGTAGCGCTTCAGGCCGGTGGCCGCCGGGATCAGCTTGCCGATGATCACGTTCTCCTTGAGCCCGTTGAGGCGGTCGATCTTGCCCTCGAGCGCGGCGTCGGTCAGCACCTTGGTCGTCTCCTGGAAGGAGGCCGCCGACAGGAACGAGTCGGTGTTCAGCGACGCCTTGGTGATGCCCGAGGATGATGTCCTCGAACTGCGCCGTCTCGCCGCCCTTGTCGACGACCGCGTCGTTGACCTTCGCGAACTCGAAGCGGTCGACGAACTGCCCCGGCAGGTAGTCGGTGTCGCCCTTCTGGTCGACGCGCACCTTCTTGAGCATCTGGCGCACGATCAGCTCGATGTGCTTGTCGTTGATGTCCACGCCCTGGGACTTGTAGACCTCCTGGACCTCCTTGACGAGGTACTGCTCGGTCTCGGTGCGGCCGCGGATCGCCAGCAGCTCGTGCGGGTAGAGCGACCCCTCGTTGAGCTGCTTGCCGGCCTTGATCTTCTCGCCGTCGCGTGACGAACAGGCGCGTGCGCCGCGGGAAGGCGTGGCGGTGCTCCTCGCCGGCGTCGTCGGTGATGACCACGGTCAGCGCCTTGTCGGTCTCCTCGATCGAGACCACGCCGTCCTGCTCGGCGATCTTCGCCAGGCCCTTGGGCTTGCGCGCCTCGAACAGCTCGACCACGCGCGGCAGGCCGTGCGTGATGTCCGCGCCGGCGACGCCGCCGGTGTGGAACGTGCGCATCGTCAGCTGCGTGCCGGGCTCGCCGATCGACTGGGCGGCGACGATGCCGACCGCGTCGCCGATCTGCGCGATCTGCGCCGGTGGCCATCGCCCGCCCGTAGCAGGCCTGGCACACGCCGCTGGGCGCCTCGCACTTGAGCACCGAGCGCACCGGCACCGTGACCGTCGGCGCCCTTCTCGTGCTCCTCGGCGAACGCCTGCGACGATCTCGGCCAGCTCCGCGCGGCCGATCTCGACGCCCTGCTCGGCGAGCATGCGGCCGCGCTTGGTCGTGATCGGCTAGCGCGGCGATGCGCCCGACGAGGTCGTCGTTGGGCTCGCCGCCGGCCTTGAACACGGCCATCTCGATGTACTCCTCGGTGCCGCAGTCGGCCTCGCGGATGATCACGTCCTGGGCGACGTCGACCAGACGCCGCGTCAGGTAGCCCGAGTCGGCGGTGCGCAGCGCGGTGTCGGCCAGGCCCTTTCGCGCGCCGTGCGTGGAGATGAAGTACTCGAGCACCGACAGGCCCTCCATGAAGTTGGCCTTGATCGGGCGCTCGATGATTTCGCCCTTCGGGTTGGCCATCAGGCCGCGCATGCCCGCCAGCTGGCGGATCTGCTTGAACGAGCCACGGGCGCCCGAGTTGGCCATCATGAAGATCGGGTTCAGGGTGTCGAGGTTCGCGACCATCGCCTCGGCGACCTCGTCGGTGGCGGCGTTCCACTTCTCGACGACCGCCTCGTGGCGCTCCTCCTGGGTGATCAGGCCCGTCGTCGTACTGGTCGGTGATGTCGCCGACGAGCTTGTCGTACTTGTCGAGGATCGACTGCTTCTCGGGCGGGACGACGACGTCGTTCTTGGAGATCGTGATGCCCGGCCTGCGTGGCGTACTTGAAGCCGAGGTCCTTGAACGCGTCGAGCACCAGCGAGATCGTGGTCGCGCCGTAGGTCTGCACGAGCGCGTCGATCAGCCGCGTGGTGTCGCGCTTCTTCATCGACTGGTTGACGAACACGTACTTGGACGGCGTCGAACTCGTCGCCCAGCGCCTCGGCCAGCGCCCGCTCGATGCGGTCGTTGTAGATGATCCGCCCGACCGTGGTGAGCACGTGGCCGCCCTCGCGCCCGTAGGGGCGGAACTCGGCGATGTCGTGCAGCTTGACCACGCCGCGCCTCGTAGGAGAGCTCGGCCTCCTGCGCGGTGCGGAACACGTGCGGGCGCGGCTCGTGGCGTGGCCGCGGTCGATCTTGCGCCAGCTCGTCGGCCTCGGGCCCGTAGGTCAGGTAGTAGGCGCCGAGGATCATGTCCTGCGTCGGGCGTCGCCAGCGGCGCCCCGTGCGCCGGGGAGAGGATGTTGTTGGAGGAGAGCATCAGGATGCGCGCCTCGGCCTGCGCCTCGGCCGACAGCGGCAGGTGCACCGCCATCTGGTCGCCGTCGAAGTCGGCGTTGAAGGCGTGGCAGACCAGCGGGTGGACCTGGATCGCCTTGCCCTCGACGAGCAGCGGCTCGAACGCCTGGATGCCCAGGCGGTGCAGCGTCGGCGCGCGGTTGAGCAGCACCGGGTGCTCGTGGATGACCTCCTCGAGCACGTCCCACACCTCGCCGATCATCGAGTCGACCATCTTCTTGGCCGCCTTGATGTTCTGCGCGGACTTGCGCTCGACGAGGCGGGCCATGATGAACGGCTTGAACAGCTCGAGCGCCATGATCTTCGGCAGCCCGCACTGGTGCAGCTTCAGGTACGGGCCGGCGACGATCACCGAGCGCCCGGAGTAGTCCACGCGCTTGCCGAGCAGGTTCTGGCGGAAGCGGCCCTGCTTGCCCTTGAGCATGTCCGAGAGCGACTTCAGCGGCCGGTTGCCCGGTCCGGTGACCGGGACGCCCGCGGCGGCCGTTGTCGAACAGCGCGTCGACGGCCTCCTGCAGCATGCGCTTCTCGTTGTTGACGATGATCTCCGGCGCGCCGAGGTCGAGCAGCCGCTTGAGGCGGTTGTTGCGGTTGATCACGCGGCGGTAGAGGTCGTTGAGGTCGGAGGTCGCGAAGCGGCCGCCGTCGAGCTGCACCATCGGGCGCAGCTCCGGCGGGATCACCGGCACGGCGTCGAGCACCATCATCTCGGGCTTGTTGCCCGACTGGATGAAGGCGCGAGACGACCTTCAGGCGCTTGACCGCGCGGGCCTGCTTCTGGCCTTTGCCGGTCTTGACCTGGTCCTCGAGCTCGACGCGTTCGGCCTCGAGGTCGACCTGCTGGAGCAGGTCGCGGATCGCCTCGGCGCCCATGCCGCCGCGGAAGTACTCGCCGAAGCCGTAGGGCGAGCCGAAGCGCTCCTTGAGCTCGCGGAAGGTCGTCTCGTCGTGCTCGATCTGCTTGGGCTCCATCGTCTTGAACAGCTCCCACACGTTGCGCATCCGCTCGGCCGCGTCCTCGATGTAGGCCTCGGTGTCGGCGATGTCGGCCTCGAAGGTCTTGCGTCAGCTCCTTGAGCAGCTTCTCGCGCTCCTCGTCGGAGATCTTCGACAGGTTGATGTCGAGCGAGTCCGCCCACAGGTGGTCTTCGTCGTTGAAGTCGGTCTGCTTGCCGTTCTGCAGGTACTTCTCGCGGCGCTCGAGCGACTCGCGCAGCTCGAGCACGCGCTCCTCGCGCTCGGCGGCGTAGGCGTCGAGGACCTTGTTGACCTCCTTCTCGAGCGTGTCGAGGTCCTTCGCGCGCGCCTCGTCGTCGACCCAGGTGACGATCGACGCGGCGAAGTACAGGACCTTCTCGAGTTCCTTGGGCGCCATGTCGAGCAGGTAGCCGATGCGGCTGGGCACGCCCTTGAAGAACCAGATGTGGCTGACCGGGGCGGCCAGGTCGACGTGGCCCATGCGCTCGCGGCGGACCTTCGAGCGCGTGACCTCCACGCCGCAGCGCTCGCAGACGATGCCCTTGTAGCGGACGCGCTTGTACTTGCCGCAGTAGCACTCCCAGTCCTTGGTCGGACCGAAGATGCGCTCGCAGAACAGGCCGTCCTTCTCGGGCTTCAGCGTGCGGTAGTTGATCGTCTCCGGCTTGGTGACCTCGCCGGAGCTCCAGCTGCGGATCTGCTTGGAGGAGGCGAGGCTGATCTCGATGGCGTCGAAGTTGTTGATGTCGATCATCTGGTGGTGCTTTCGCTCGCGGGTGAATCAGATGCTCGAGGTTCGATCGGGCCGTGGCTGCGACTCACCGGCGCGTGAGCGCCGCCGGCCGTCGGTGGGCTACGTCGGTGCTCCTCGGCAGTCTCGTCTCGGGCGCCTCGGCAGGTCGTCCTCGAGCGCCTCGAGCGTCGGCCACCTCGTCGAGCTCGCCTCGACGTCGATCGCTCGACGGCCGGCTCGTCGCCCTCGCCGTCCGTCGTCGCGTCGTCGGGCCTCGGCGCTCGTCGTCGGGCCTGCGCCGGCGTCGGTGCCGTCCTCGCCCTCGAGCGGCCTCGTCGGCCGCCTCGCCGGCCGGGCGCGCGCACGCCCGAGAGGTCGATGCCGAGCTCCTCGGCGGCGCGCAGCAGGTCGTCGTCCTCGTCGCGCATCTCGGCGCGCTGGCCCTCCTCGGAGACGACGTTGACGTCGAGCGCCAGCGACTGCATCTCCTTGAGCAGCACCTTGAACGACTCGGGGATCGACGGCTCGGCGATGTTCTCGCCCTTGACGATCGCCTCGTAGGCCTTCACGCGCCCGACGGTGTCGTCGGACTTGATCGTGAGCATCTCCTGCAGCGTGTAGGCGGCGCCGAACGCCTCCAGCGCCCAGACCTCCATCTCGCCGAAGCGCTGGCCGCCGAACTGCGCCTTGCCGCCCAGCGGCTGCTGGGTGACGAGCGAGTACGGGCCGGTCGAGCGGGCGTGGATCTTGTCGTCGACGAGGTGCAGGAGCTTGAGGATGTACATGTAGCCGACCGTCACCTGTTCCTCGAACGGCTCGCCGCGTGCGGCCGTTGAACAGCGTCATCTTGCCCGAGGCCTGCTCGCCCGTCGCGGCGGGACTTGTCGACGTCCATGCGGATGCGGCCCTTGTGGTCGTCCTGCCACTTGACCAGCGCGTTGTCGACGTCCTGCGACGGTCGCGCCGTCGAACACCGGCGTCGAGACGTACACGCGGCCCTGCGCCGCCGTTCGGCGTGGGCTTCCTTGTAGGCCTCGGTGCCGTCGTCGTACCAGCCCTGCGCGGCGGCCCAGCCGAGGTGGGTCTCGAGGATCTGCCCGACGTTCATGCGCGAAGGCACGCCGAGCGGGTTGAGGATCACGTCGACGGGCGTGCCGTCCTCGAGGAACGGCATGTCCTGCTGGTCGACGATCTTCGAGATCACGCCCTTGTTGCCGTGGCGGCCCGCGAGCTTGTCGCCCTCGGAGATCTTGCGCTTCTTGGCGACGAACACGCGCACGAGGTCGTTGACGCCCGGCGGCAGGTCGTCGCCGGCGTCGCGGCTGAACGTCTTGACGTCGATCACGACGCCGCCCTCGCCGTGGGGCACCTTCAGCGAGGTGTCGCGGACCTCGCGCGCCTTCTCCTTGAAGATCGCGCGGATCAGCTTCTCCTCGGCGGTCAGCTCGGTCTCGCCCTTGGGCGTGACCTTGCCGACGAGCAGGTCGCCGGAGATGACCTCGGCGCCGACGCGCACGATGCCGCGGTCGTCGAGGTTGCGCAGCGACTCCTCCGAGCGGTTGGGGATGTCGCGGGTGATCTCCTCCTCGCCGAGCTTGGTCGTGCGGGCGTCGATCTCGTACTCCTCGATGTGGATCGAGGTCAGCTCGTCGTCCTGCACGAGGCGCTTGGACAGGATGATCGCGTCCTCGAAGTTGTAGCCCTCCCAGGACATGAAGGCGACCATCAGGTTCTTGCCGAGCGCCATCTCGCCCTTGTCGGTCGAGGAGCCGTCGGCGAGCACGTCGCCCGCCTTGACCTTCTGGCCGGTGCCTGACGCGCGGCTTCTGGTGGATCAGCGTGCCCTGGTTGGAGCGCATGAACTTCTGCAGCTCGTACTCGTCCTTGCCGCCGTCGCGTGCCCTGCGACCACGATCTGGTCGGCGTCGACGTAGCTCGACCGTGCCCGCGCTCTGAGCCAGCAGCACGTCGCCGGTGTCGAGCGCCGCGCGGCGCTCCATGCCGGTGCCGACCAGCGGCGCGTCCGCCTTCAGCAGCGGCACCGCCTGGCGCTGCATGTTCGAGCCCATCAGCGCGCGGTTGGCGTCGTCGTGCTCGAGGAACGGGATCATCGCCGTCGCGACCGACCAGATCTGCTCGGGCGAGACGTCGACGAGGTCGACGTCCTTCGGCCCGACCGTCACGTACTGACCGGCCTGCGTGCGGCAGAGGATCTCGGTGCCCTTGAGCTTGCCCGTCTTCGCGTCGACCGGCGTGTTCGCCTGGGCGATCACGAGCTCCTCTTCCTGCGTGGCGTCGAGGCGCACGACCTCCTCGGTCACCACGCCGTCCTTGACGACGCGGTAGGGGGTCGTGACGAAGCCGTACTCGGAGACCTCAGCGAACGAGGACAGCGAGCCGATCAGGCCGATGTTCGGTCCCTCCGGCGTCTCGATCGGGCACATGCGCCCGTAGTGGGTCGGGTGCACGTCGCGCACCTCGATCGGCGCGCGCTCGCGCGTCAGCCCTCCGGCGCCCAGCGCGCGAGAGGCGGCGGCGGTGGGTGAGCCCCGCCAGCGAGTTGGTCTGGTCCATGAACTGCGACAGCTGCGAGGAGCCGAAGAACTCCTTCAGCGCCGCCACGACGGGCGGATGTTGATGATCGTCTGCGGCGTGATCGTGTCGGCGTCCTCGGTGGTGAGGCGCTCGCGCACGACGCGCTCCATGCGGTAGAGGCCGATGCGGAAGGCCTCCTGGATCAGCTCGCCGACGGTGCGCAGGCGACGGTTGCCGAAGTGCTCGTACTCGTCGAGGTGCTCGGCGACGGGCTCGCGCGGCATGCGACATCGCCTCGGCCGCGTAGTCCTTGATCTCGATCTCGCCGTCCTCGGGCAGGCCGAGGCGCTTGGGCAGCGAGACCAGCTCGCGCACGAGCGCGAGGATGTCGTCGTGGGTCAGCGTGCGCGTGTCGATGTCGACGTCCAGGCCGAGCCGCGAGTTGAGCTTGTAGCGGCCGACGCGCGTGAGGTCATAGCGCTTGGGGTCGAAGAACAGCTGGTTGAGCAGCGCCCTTGGCGTTGTCGACGCTCGGCGGCTCGCCGGGGCGCTGCTTCTTGAACAGCTCGATCAGCGCGCCCTCTTCGGTGCGGGTGACCTCGGTGTCGGATTCGATCGTGTTGCGGATGTAGAGCGAGTTGTCGAACAGCCGCAGGATCTCCTCGTCGTGGCGTAGCCCATCGCGCGCAGCAGCACCGTGACGGGCAGCTTGCGCTTGCGGTCGATGCGGACGAAGACCTTGCCCTTCTTGTCGATCTCGAGCTCCAGCCAGGAGCCGCGCGCGGGCATCAGGTTGGCGATGAAGACCTGCTTCTCGCGGTCCTTGGGCTCCATCAGATAGGCGCCGGGGGAGCGCACGAGCTGCGTCACGACGACGCGCTCGGTGCCGTTGATGACGAACGTGCCCCGCTCGGTCATCCACGGGAAGTCGCCCATGAACACCGACTGCTCGCGAATCTCGCCGGTCTCGCGGTTGATGAACGCGACCGTCACCGTCAGCGGGCGCGCGATAGGTCAGGTCCTTCTCGCGGCACTGGTCGAGCGAGGCGACCGGCTCGTCGAACACGAACTCGCCGAACTGCACGGCGAGGTTGCCGGTGTAATCCTCGATCGGCGAGATGTCGTCGATCGTCTCGCGCAGGCCGCCCTTGGCAGGGTCGGTCAGCCACCGAAACGAGCGGCGCTGGATGTCGATCAGGTTGGGGACGTCAACGGTCTTGTTGAGGCGCGCGAAGCTTCGGCGCGTCCGGAGAGCATCTACAGCAGCCAAGAAACGACTCCTTCGGAGGGCGAGAAACGGGCAGAGGAGGGCGACGAAAGCGCGACCAGCAAAGATAGCACAGGCTATCGACGCCCTTAAGTGGGCAGCCAGCGCTCACGGACCCCGCCCCTGACAATCCGCGTATGTGGCGCGGCGCCGTGCGTCTCGGGCGGCTGCGGCTATCGGCCAGCGGAGGGCACTTTACCGGAAAACGCCGTGAATTGTTAGCCATACATAAAGAAGGACCCCGCCGTGGCGGGGTCCTTCCAAGCATTACAGCCAAGCGAAGCTGTTCGTCTTTGACGGCTGCTGCAAATTGCAGCCGTAAAGACGAACCAGCGAAGCGCTACTTGACCTCGACGGAGGCGCCGGCCTCCTCGAGTTCCTGCTTGAGCTTGTCGGCCTCCTCTTTGTCGATGCCCTCCTTGACCGGCTTGGGGGCCTCGTCGACGAGCGCCTTGGCCTCTTTGAGCCCGAGACCGGTCGCGGCGCGTACGACCTTGATCACCTGGATCTTCTTGTCGCCCGCGCCCGCGAGGATCACGTCGAAGGTGCTCTGCTCTTCCTCCTGCGCGGCCGCACCGTCGCCTCCGCCGCCCGCAGCAGCCGCAACCGGCGCCGCCACAGCGGCGGCCGATACGCCGAACTCCTCCTCGAGCGCCTTGATCCGCTCGGCGAGCTCGAGCACCGAGATGCCCTTCAGCTCCTCGATCCAATCCTGTGTGCTGGTAGCCATGTGAGTCAGTCCTCCTTGGTGGGATTCGCGTCGGCGTCATCGGGCTGTTGGTCGATCTCCGATCGGTCAGCCGAAGCGTCCGCCTGGTTGTCGTCTTCTTGTGCCGGCTCATCCTGCGCAGCCGGCTCAGCTTGGTCCTGCGTTGCAGCCTCGGCCTCGGGAGCCGGTTCGGCAACGGGCTCCTCCGCCTGCGCCTCGTCGGGCTCGGGCGCCGCTGCGGCCGCGGCCTCCTCGGGCGCCGGCTCCTGCGGCTCAAGCGCCGCCGCGGTCGGCTCAGCGAGGGCCGGCTCGGCAGCCGGTGCCTCGCCGGCGGGGATCTCGCCGGACTCCTTCTTCTCACGCACCTGCCCCAGCGCCACCGCCAGCCCGCCGACGAGCGCGCCCAGCGTGCGGACGAGCCCGCTCACGGGCGAGGCCACGACCCCGACCAGCTGGCCGTAGAGCACTTCGCGGGAGGGCAGGCGCGAGATCGAACGGATCTGGTCCGGGTCGAGCGCAGCGCCGTCCATCAGACCCCCCTTGAACGGCAGGAGCTGAGTGGCGCGCGCGTACTCGGCGATCGCTTTGGCCGCCGTCGCGATGTCCCCGCGCACGAACGTGAGCGCTGTCGGCCCCGCCAAGAAGCCCTTCAGCGTCTCCGCTCCGGCCTGGTCGGCCGCGCGCTCGGTGAGCGAGTTCTTGACGACCTTGAACGTCGCATCGGCCTCACGCAGCTTGGAGCGCAGCTCGGCCGCCTGAGGTACGGAGATGCCTCGGTAGTCGACGGCGAAGATCGCCTGGGACTCGTCTATCTGAGCGACGATCTCGGCGATCGCCACGGCCTTCTGGTCTCGGTTCATTTGTGTGGCTCCTGTCCCGGTCTTATGTACGCGCCGATCGAAGCTCGGCCGGCACGCCGGGGGTCTCTGGTTGCCTGTGAAAAAGCGCTATGCGGCGACGGCTGTCGCGGTCGGCGCCTCCTCGAGGATGTCGCGTGTCCGGCTCGGGTCGACCTTCACGCCCGGGCCCATCGTGGAAGTCATGGCGATCGAGCGCAGATAGCGGCCCTTCGCGACGGTCGGCTTGGCACGGACGATCTCTTCGATCACGGCCGCGTAGTTCTCCAGCAGCTGCCTGTCGTCAAAGCTCGCCTTGCCGATCACGAGGTGCACGATCGCGGTGCGGTCGGTGCGGTACTCGACCTTGCCCGACTTGGACTCTTCGACCGCTTTGGCGACGTCCATCGTCACCGTGCCGACCTTCGGGTTGGGCATCTTGCCGGAGGGTCCGAGCACACGGCCGAGGCGCCCGACGACGGACATCATGTCGGGTGTGGCGATCGCGACGTCGAAGTCGTCGAAGCCCTCCTCGATGCGCTTGGCGAGATCCTCGCCGCCGACCACGTCGGCGCCGGCCGCTTCGGCCTCGGCGACCTTCGGCCCCTGGGCGAACACGGCGATCTTCACGTCTTTGCCGAGGCCGTTCGGCAGGGCGATCGTGCCGCGCAGCTGCTCATCGGCGTGGCGCACGTTCAGCCCTGTGCGCACGTGGATCTCGATCGACTCGTCGAACTTCGCGGTGGCGAGGCTGCGCACGAGCGCGACCGCCTCGGCGGGCTGGTACTCGCGCTCGCGATCGACCTTGGTCAGGCCATCGGAGTAGCGCTTGCCGTGATGGCTGCTCATGACGCGACCTCCACGCCCATCGAGCGGGCGGTTCCGGCGATGATCTTCGCCGCCTGGTCGACGTCGTGCGCGTTCAGGTCGTCGAGCTTGCGCTCGGCGATCTCGCGCAACTGCGCCTGGGTGATCGTGCCGACCTTCGTACGGTTGGGCTCGCCCGACCCCTTGCCGATGCGCAGCGCCTGCTTGATCAGCACGGCGGCGGGCGGAGTCTTCGTGACGAACGTGAACGAGCGATCCTCGTAGACCGTGATCACGACCGGAATCACGGTGCCCGTTTCCCCTTGAGTCTGCGCGTTGAACGCCTTGCAGAACTCCATGATGTTGATCCCATGCTGCCCCAGCGCAGGGCCGACCGGCGGCGCCGGGCTAGCCTGCCCAGCGTTCGCTTGCAGCTTGATCGTCGTCAGAACCTTCTTAGCCATTACTCTCCCAGCTACAACTCTTTAACTTGGTCGAAGCCTACCTCTACGGGCGTCTCGCGACCGAAGATTGATACCAGCACCTTGAGCTTGGCCGCGTCGTCGTTGATCTCGGAGATCTCACCGGAGAAGTCCGACAGCGGCCCGGAGACCACCTTGACGGACTCGCCGATCGTGAACTGCGCGCGGGTGCGTGGCGCGGTGGCGACCTCCTTGTGCAGCAGCCGGTCGACCTCGACCTGGGTGAGCGGCACGGGCTCTTGGGAGGCGCCGACGAAGCCGGTCACGCCGGGGGTGCCCTTGACGACCCCCCAGGAGTCCTCGTTGAGCTCCATGTTCACCAGCACGTATCCCGGCATCGTGCGCTTCTCGACGGTGATCTTCTGGTTGTCCTTCATCTCCGAGACCGACTCGGTCGGGACGACCACGTTGCGCACGGCGCGTTGCTGGCCGAGCGAGACGACCCGATGTTCCAGGTTGTGCTTGACCTTGTTCTCGTGACCGGAGTACGTGTTGACTACATACCAACGAAACATTCAGGGTTCCTTGCTGGGTTCAATGACGAGACGGCGAGCGGGGAGATGATGGCGGATGCGCCCGGTCGGGGCTCCTACCTCCGTGAGACCCCACAGGCACGGACGCCCGTTACAGGATGAATTCGACGATTTCCTTCGCGACGTAGTCGGCCAGGCCGAGGTAGGCGCCGGCGATCGCGACGAAGCCGAGGACGACGGCTGTGGCTTGGAAGACCTGCTGGCGGTCGGGCCACTGCACGCGCTGCAGCTCGGCCCAGCTGGCGCGTAGGAACGCAATCGCGCGGTTGCCGCCGCTGATCGGCGCACCCGAGGCCTGCTCCGGCGAGACGCCGCCGCTCCGTCCGCCTCCGTCGGGCGCGATGCGCGCGGTGCTGTCGGCAGGTTCCTCCAGTTCGTCGGCTGAGATGTCTCCCTCGGAGAGCGCCTCGGCCTCGACTTCGTGCTCGTCGAGCTGGACGGTGTCGTCCTCGACGTCGGGCACGCTCGCAACATCGGCGCCGTCGAGCACGTCTGGCTGTGCCGGGGCGCCCCCGGCGCCCCGCACGAGCGCGGCGTCGAACTCGTCGACGTCTCCAGAGGCGTGGTCGAGCGCACCCGGAACGTCCGCACGGACGGGCTGAGCGGGCGCCGCCTGGGCACGCCCGGCGGCCGCGGCTCGACGGTCGCGTCGTTGCTTTGCACGTTTGCGGTCACGGGCCACAGCAGCGCTCCCGCGCTAGCGCGTCTCCCGATGGCTGGTGTGCTTGCGACACCAGCGACAGTACTTGCGCAAGGTCACCCGGTCAGGGTTGTTGCGCTTGCTCTTGTTCGTCTGGTAGTTGCGATGCTTGCAGTCCTCGCATGCGAGGGCGATAGCGATTCGGACGTCTCCGCGGGCCATGTGAAAGTTTTCCCTGCGTGGTCGTGTTGAAGCGGCCTTGGGCGAAGAAAAACCCCGCCCAGGCGCGAGGTCCAAGCAGTCTAGCGCGGTCGAGGCCATCGCGCGCGGGCGGCAGGCGCAGGCGACGAGGCAGACGCGGACGATCGCGCGTGGGACCGCGCCACGGGCCCGCGCGCTCGGTTCTTTGCTCGGGTGGTTCTTTGCTCGGGTCTCACTCGTACAGCGTGAGCGTCGCGAGGATCACGTACAGCGCGACCAGGGCCCAGCCCTCGAATTCGGCGGCCTCCCCGTCGCCGGTCACCTGCCACAGCGCCAGCGCCGTGAGCGCCAGCGCGCCGATGTAGACGGGGGCGAGCGCGAACGTCAGCGTGGTCGCGAGCAGGAGCGAGACGAGCACGAGCAGCGGAAAAAGGAAGGCGGCGATTTGGGCGACCGAGTTTTTGACCACCGAGATCGCCAGGTCCGAACGGCCCTTGTAGGCGAGCACCAGGCCGGCGGTGTTCTCGACCGCGTTGCCTGCGATCGCGACGATCACGAGGCCGGCGAACGCTTGGGAGATGTGCAGGATCGAGATCGCCGGCTGCAGGCCGTTGACGAACCAGTCAGAGACGAACGCCGAGGCGGTGCCGGCGACGATCAGCAGCAGGAGCGTCAGGCCGAGCGAGAGACGGGGACCGGTGCCCGCACCCGCGGCGTCTGACGGCGCCGGGTCTCCCGGTGCGGCGTCGGAGCGCAGGTAGGGCACGACCCAGGCCACGTACACGATCAGCAGGCATACCGCCCCGACGGCCGAGATCGCCTGCACGTGATGGCTCGCCGGGTCGTGCGCGCCGAGGGACAGGCCCAGCAGGACGATGATGAACACCGTCACCTGCAGCAGCGTCGCCGTGTCGCGCGGCAGCCGCTTGGAGAAGCGCATCATCCCGTCGGGCGCGCGGCGCGCACCGACCACGATCACGAGCCCCAGCACGAGCAGCGCGTTGGCGAGGATCGAGCCGACGATCGCGGTCTGCGCCACCACCAGCTCGCCCTTTTGCAGCGCGAAGATCACGACGAACAGCTCCGGCAGGTTGCCGAGCGTCGACTGCATCATCCCCGTCACCCCGGGCCCGAAGCGCTCGCCGAGCTGCTCGGTCGCGAACGACACCACCCAGGCCAGGCCGGCCAGCGCGAGCGTGGCGAGCGCGAAACGCGGGATCGCCGGCCAGGCCTGATAGTCGGCCACCCCCGCCAGCGCCGTGAACACGGCGATCAGCAGGAGCGTCGAGCGCTCGATCGGAGTCAGAACGGCCATGACGCCCGGCGAGCATAGCCAGCCTCGTCCTTGCCACGCGCACGCCGCGAGCGGCCGGTAGGCCGCCCATCAAAACTCAGCCCGCATCGCCTTATGGCGGGCTCAGTGACTCTCGAGCACCCGATCGATCAGCCCGTACTCGAGCGCCTGTTCGGCGTTGAAGAAGCGGTCGCGCTCCATATCCTCGCGCACCTGCTCCTTCGACAGTCCGGTATGCGACGCGTAGATCTCGTCGATCCGCTCGCGCACCTTGAGGATCTCGCGCGCGTGGATCTCGATGTCGGTCGACTGCCCTTCGAACCCCGCCGACGGCTGGTGGATCAGGATCCGCGAGTTCGGCAGCGCCGCGCGCTTGCCCTTCGTTCCGCCGGCCAGCAGCAGCGAGCCCATCGACATTGCCACGCCCACGCACATCGTGTGGATGTCGGGCTTGACGAAGTTCATCGTGTCGTAGATCGCCAACCCCGAGTAGATCGAGCCCCCCGGCGAGTTGATGTAGATCGAGATGTCCTTGTCCGGGTCCTGGCTCTCGAGGTGCAGCAGCTGGGCCACCACCAAATTGGCGACCTGGTCGTCGATCGGGGTGCCGAGGAAGATGATGCGCTCGTTCAGCAGTCGCGAGTAGATGTCGAACTCGCGCTCGCCTCGCGCGGTTCGCTCGATGACCATCGGGATCAGTGGCATGGCCCCACCCTAGCGCTCCGGCGCGGGCGGGCGGAAGACGCGCTCGGCGTGTTCGAGAGCGAACTCCCGTCTAGATGTTCACCGCGCGCATTCCCTGCTCGTCGTAGCGGTCGCCGACCGCCTGCGGCAGCTCGGCGTCGATCCGGGCGAGCTCCTCCTCGGTCAGCTCGACATCCGCCGCGGCGATGTTCTGCTCGAGGTAGGTGCGCCGCTTGGTGCCGGGGATCGGAACGACGTCCTCGCCCCGCGCGAGCACCCACGCGAGCGCCAACTGCGCCGGCGTGACACCCTTGTCGTTCGCGATCTCCTGCACCTTCGCCGCGAGCTTCAGGTTCTGATCGAGGTTCTCGCCCTTGAAGCGCGGGCCGTGGCGACGGAAGTCGTTCGCATCGAGCTCCTCCGGCGACTTGAAGCGGCCCGAGAGGAAGCCGCGGCCGAGCGGCGAGTAGGAGACGAAGCCGATCCCGAGCTCGCGGCAGACCGGCAGGATCTCCGACTCGGCCGGATCGCGCGTCCACAGCGAGTACTCGGTCTGCACCGCGGCGATCGGGTGTACGGCGTGCGCGCGGCGTATCGTCTCGGGCGCGGCCTCGCTCAGCCCGATATGCAGGATCTTGCCCTGCTCGACGAGCTCCGCCATCGCACCGACGGTCTCCTCGATCTCGACGTTCGGGTCGACGCGGTGCTGGTAGTAGAGGTCGATATGGTCGGTTTTCAGTCGCTTGAGAGATCCCTCGACCGAGGTGTGGACGTGCTCGGCGGAACCGTCGAGCGAGCCGAGCGTCGACATGTCTCCAGGCGTCGCCCCGTCGGTGCGACGGGCGAACTTGGTCGCGATCACATACTCCTCGCGACGCCCCTGCACCGCACGGCCGACGAGCTGCTCGTTGGTCAGCGGGCCATACAGCTGCGCGGTGTCGAGGAAGTTGCACCCGAGCTCGAGCGCACGATGGATCGTGGCGATCGCCTCATCCTCGTCGGTGGAACCGTAGAAGGCCGACATTCCCATGCAGCCCAGCCCGATCGCGGAGACCTCCAGGCCGTTCGCTCCCAGGGTTCGTCTGTTCATCGTGTCTCCTCTTCGGGTCGGATGTCGCGGGCGTGAGACCGATACTAGGACGGCCTACCGGCCGTCCACCGGCGACGCCAGGACCGCCGCGAGGCTGGATGGGCACGGAATTCCCGACCACTCGCGGGACGGCCCGCCAGCGGCATAATGGACGCGCCATGTTTCCGCTGAACCTGCCCAACGTCCTGACCGTGCTGCGGATCATGCTCGTACCCGTGCTGGTGGTGGCGCTGCTCGGCAACACGCCGGCCGGGGACGTGCTCGCGGCGGTCGTGTTCGCGCTGGCGTCGCTCACCGACTTCGTCGACGGCTACCTCGCGCGTGCGCGCGAATCGATCACCACGTTCGGCAAGCTGATGGACCCGCTCGCCGACAAGCTGCTGATCGTCGCCGCGCTGATCTCGCTCGTCTCGCTGCACCGTCTCGCCGCATGGATCGCAATGGTGATCATCACGCGCGAGCTGGCCGTCACCGTGCTGCGCATGGGCGCCACCCAGGCGGGGGTGGTGATGGCCGCGAGCATGTTCGGCAAGATCAAGACCTGCCTGCAGATCGCCGCGATCCTCGCCGTCATCGCCGTCCACGGACAGCCTGCCTGGGTCTCGGCGCTGCTCTACCTCGCGGTCGTCGTGACCGTGCTCTCCGGATTGGACTACTTCTTCGGACTGCGCCGTCGCATGCAGCAGGCCGATGCTCAGGCTCGCGGCTGAGCCGCGCTCGCGCCCTCGCCCCAACCGCGCCCGCTATCGAGAGAGGCCCTGAGCCCCTGCGTCGAGCCACTCCTCGAGGCTCGTCTGCTGCGTGGCGGGTCGGCCCGAGTCGATCTCCGAGCGCAACTCTGAGAGCAGGCTGTGACGCTCGGCAATGACGTTGTGCTGGTGGATCGTCTCGAGGTTCTCCTGCCGCACCGACACGAAGCTCGCACCGTCCAGCTGCGGGAAGCCGCGCACGACGCCGGCGATCATCTCGCGAACGCAGTCCTCGACGAAGCGCGGCCGGCGATGGGCCTTTTCGACCACCTCCACCTCATCGCTGCGCTTCATCAGCTCGTAGATCTCCGAGGACATGCTCGCCTCGGCGATCTCCAGCAGCATGGTGGCGTCGATCTCGGCGACGCATTCCTCAATGCAGCCGATGTTGAGCGTGGCCAGCCCGCGCTGGTTGTGAGTGGCGATCGGCACCCGCTCGACGATGCGCTCGATCTCCTCAGCCGAGAACCCGTCGGCAGCGAGCCGCTCGGCCGCGCGCGCGGTCACCAGCTCCTGAGCGCACGGGCACGCCGTCATGCCCGTCGCCGACACCCCGACCACCCGGCGGGTCCCGTGCTCGAAGGCGACCGCCCGCCCGTGCAGCGTGTAGATCTCTTGAGTTTGGATGCCCGAGGCGGGCGCCGGCTTGTGCTCGGGGTAGCGCGCCGCGATCGTCACCTCCGCGCGCTCCGCGCCCTGGCGCTCGCGTACGAGCTCGGCGATGTGCTGGGCGAGTGTCTCCGCGCGAAACGGCGACTCCGACAGGACGACCTCGCCGATCGCCTCGTTGACGACCTCCTCGAAGCGTGACATATGCGCGCCCTTCTGCTCGCGACCGAGGTCGACGAAGCACTCCAGGCGCGCGAAGAACAGCTCGTCGCGAATGCGCACGACCTTCTCGACCCCCGTCACTCCCACCCGGGTAAGGGCCACAGGGACCCGTGGCGCGCGTGCCTGCACGTCGTCGATTGTCGGAGACAGCAAATAGGTGGCCCGTGTCGCCTGCACCGAGGTCAAGCCTAGCGTGCGGCCAACCGACATCCCTGAGTCGCCGATTCTGGTATCACTTCGCACTTAGTAAGTCGGGTCGGGTTGGTCAAAGGGAACAAAAGGCTCGGGGTCGGGCAAGACGCAACGGACTGCCAATGACACAAATGAAACACATAGGAGGCTCGACGTAGTCAAAGTCAGGGGAGGTCGGAGCGGGTCGCTCCGACGGGGAAGCTGGATGGATCGCGGGGGTCCAGAGTTGAGCGCAAAGCTGAAAGGTCTGTCGGTCGCCACGGACACACCCGTGGTCGAGATTGAGGAGCTGCAGGGCATGATCGCCGAAGGCCAGGAGCGTGGCTTCCTGGCCGCCGAGACGGTCGCCGCGGCGCTCGAGGAGGCCGGCCTGGGCGACGAGCAGGCCGGCGACCTCCTCGGCTACCTGGAGGAGCACGGCGTCGACGTCGTCAGCTCGGGCGAGGCCGCGGGAGAGCCGGGCCTCGTGGCGGAGCGCCGAGCTGGATCTGTCGCCGCGCGCGAGGACGACGCGATCGTCGCCCACGGTGAGGACGCTCCGCTCGAGGAAGCCGAGGAAGACGAGGAAGGCCTGAGCCCGGCCCAGGCTCTGCGCGCGCGCCTGGAGGGGCTGAAGCGCACAGAGGTCGACCTGACCGTCGAGCCGAGCCTCGACTCGCTGCGCCTGTACCTGGGATCGATCGGCCGCGTCCCGCTGCTGAGCGCCGTGGAGGAGGTGACCCTGGCCAAGCGGATCGAGCGCGGCGACATCCTCGCCAAGCAGCACATGGTCGAGGCGAACCTACGCCTCGTGGTGTCGATCGCCAAGGGCTACATCGGCCGCGGGCTGACCTTCCTGGACCTGATCCAAGAGGGATCGCTCGGGCTGATCCGAGCGGTCGAGAAGTTCGACTACCGGCGCGGCTACAAGTTCTCGACCTACGCGACCTGGTGGATCCGCCAGGCGGTGACTCGCTCGATCGCCGACAAGGGCCGCACGATCCGGATTCCCGTGCACATGGTCGAGCGGCTGAACAAGCTGCTCCACGCGGAACGGGCGCTGATCCAGCAGCTCGGCCGTGAGCCGACCGCCGCCGAGATCGCCTCAGAGCTCGAATGCGAGGTGCGCGAGGTGCGCGACGTCATGCGCATGGCCCAGCAGCCGGTGTCGCTCGAGAAGCCCGTCGGCGAGGAGGATGACTCGGCGCTCGCCGACTTCATCGAGGACGTCTCCGCCGAGTCCCCGTTCGAGATCGCCTCGGAGGCGCTGCGCCGCGAGAACATCACCCGCGTGCTCGCCTGCCTGCCGCGGCGCGAGCGCGAGGTGATCGAGATGCGCTACGGCATCGTCGGCGGGCGCTCGCGCACGCTCGAGGAGGTCGGCCGCGCGTTCAACATCACGCGCGAGCGCGTCCGCCAGATCGAGAACCGCACGCTGAAGAAGCTGCAGACGCTGCCCGACGCCCAGCAACTGCGCGAGGCTTCCTAACCCGCCAGGCCGTCGCTACGGGTGGGCACAGCCGTCACGAGAGGCAGCCTCTACACTGACGGCCGCTCCCGGTGGGGTGTCCGAGTGGTTAAAGGAGACGGGCTGTAAACCCGTTGGCTCTGCCTACGCAGGTTCGAATCCTGCCCCCACCACTTTCCTGCAGAAGCTTTGCTCACGGTCGCGCGAGCGCACGCGCGAGCGACTCCGCCTCGGGCGTGCTCACCAGTACGCGACGCAGCGCTCGGCCATTGCGCACCGCGAACGACAGCGCCGGCACACCGCGCCGCACGGCGAACGCCTGGTCGAGGCGGATCGTGCGACATACGTAGTAGAGCCACGGCAGGCGCAGACCGGCCTTCAGGCCGGTCCTCATCGCCTCGCGCACCGGCTCCTCCACCACGTGAACCTCGCTCACGTCGGCGCGCGGCACGGTGATGTTGCCAACCAGGCCGAGCGCTTTCTCCCACGGTGCAAGCAGCACTTCAACCGAGTCCTCGGTTAGGCGAACGCGCATACGGGAAGGATATTCGACTGGCATTCCCCACCTGCGAGTGGGATGATCGAGTCGAGGATTCAGTCAGTCAGAAAGGGAGGTCGGATCATGGAGTCAACCGGGACCCCCACGCGCGTGCTTGTCGTGGCGCACAAGACCGCCGCGACCCAGCCCCTGCTCGACGCTGTGGCGGAGCGCGCAAAGCGGGGCCGGTGCACGTTCACGCTACTCGTGCCCAACGCGGCGCACGGGCTGCACAAGGTCGTCGACCCCGAGGATCAGGGTGTGAGCGAAGCGCAGGGAGTGATCGACCATGCGGTGCCGCTGTTGAGCGACGCGGCCGGCGTGCCCGTGGACGCGATCGTGGGCTCATCCGACCCGAGCGTCGCGGTGCAGGACGCGATCAACCTGCAGGGCTTCGACGAGGTGATCGTCTCGACCCTGCCCACCCGTGTGTCGCGGTGGCTGAAGCTCGACCTTCCGAGCAAGGTGTCAGGCCTGGGTCTGCCCGTCACGACCGTGACCCCATCCGGGGAGGGACCGGCATAAGGACGGGGTTTCAATCCCGCCTCGACTCACCTCCATGAACTCGACCTGAACCGTCATGGATTGCCCCGAGCGGCGACCGCCCACTTATTGACAAAAGATAAGCTAATGTTTCTATCTAAGATCGCAACTGAGCGGGAGCCCAATCCACCGGTCGGAACGGGTAGCCGCCGGATAGACATCTGTCTGGCGGTGAGTCGTCTGTAGACCTTCCGTCTGCGCATCGCGAGAGTTTGGGACGTGGACAACGTGGAGCACGTACGCAAGCAGTTCGCCATCAACCTTCGCCATCACCGCGAGCGTGTGGGGCTCTCGCAGGAGGCGCTGGCGGAGATCTGCGACCTGCATCGCACCGAGATCAGCCTGCTGGAGCGCTGCAAGCGCTCGCCGCGCCTGGAGACGATCGCGATCCTGGCTCGCGGCCTCGACCTGCCCACGGCGGGAGAGCTGCTCGAGGGCATCGAATAAGAACGACACGACGTTCGGCAGCGAGGCCGACGCAGGACTCGAAGCGCGCAGGATCGGAACCGCGCAGGATCGGAACCGCGCAGGATCGGAGCTTCGTCCGGCCGGCCGACTTCGCGGCCTTTTGGCCGGCCCGAAGTTTCCGACTGCTTTTGCTGAGGAGGGAGGCCGACGCGGGGACTCGAACCCCGGACCCCCTCCTTACCATGGAGGTGCTCTACCAGCTGAGCTACGTCGGCACGGCCCAAGATCCTACTGGGATCGGCGCCGGCCGCAGTAATATCCGCTCGCGAGACGACTGCGGGTGACGCGCGCCCAATCCAGGGCCAGGAGAGGTCTGCGATTCCTCTGACAGACTACGACAGAGACCCGACAGACTACGCGGGCGACCGGGCCCCAGGTCGATCATCGCCGAGCGTTCCTTCGCGCGGGCGCCCCCGCGGGCGGGCACATACGCGCGCGAAGCAAGCGAGCGAGTGGCTCGTCCCGGCGGATAACCCTGCGGGGACCGTGTACGGGATGATCGTGATCGGCGCGCTGCTGGCGGCCGAGAGCGGGCGCCACGAGAGCCATGCCGACGCGGTCGACTCGACGCTGATCGCGTTGTGCCTGTACTGGCTGGCGCACGCTTACGCGAACGTCCTCGGACGGCGGCTGGCCACGCACGAGCGCCTCACCGTGAGCTCGCTGGGACGCGCGCTGCTGCACGACTGGGCGATCGTGCGGGGAGCGGCGATCCCGCTGCTGGCGCTGCTGCTCGCGTGGGCGTCGGGCGCGAGTCGCGAAGCGGCCGTCAACGTGGCGCTATGGAGCACCGTGGCGGGCCTGATCGCGTTCGAGCTGCTCGCCGGCGTCCGCTCGCGAGCCACGCGGCGGGAGCTGGCGTTCGAGGTGGGCGTGGGCGTCACGATCGGTGCGGGGATCCTCGCGTTGAAGATCTTGCTGCACTGAGCAGACCTGCGAGACCGGGCAGACCTGCGACCGGGCAGAACCGGCGCTCTGGCGCTTCGCATCTCCGGCTCACAAACCTTTCCCGAGACCCGCGCCCTGCGCTCCGCCGTTTCGCGCGTCCGGCCCGCGACCGCCTCCCGACACCGGCCCGAGTCCCGCTTGAGGTCCGCCGCGGGCGGCGGGACGTCAGATCCGAGCGCGAGCAAAGGCGCGACCGGCAGACAAGTTCCAACTCCCGAAAACCCTTGGCTAGCAGGGGAAATACCGATCTACTCGATCCGTACCACGGGCTCGACGAGCGGCTTTGCGAGTTACGTGTAGACAAAAAATTGCTGACATGGAATAATCCTGTTTACCAGATTCCATGACAGCGTCTGGGTGTGTAGATCCGTTTGGGGAGGTCGAATGTCGGTGTCGGAGCGACGCAAGGGGATGTCGGGCAAGGAATCGGTTGCCCCGCTATATCAGCGCCTGCCGCGAGGCCCCCACCAGCTGGGCCCGAAGGCGGTCGCGCACCATCAGCGGATCCGGATGCATGGCGCGATGGTCGAGGCGGTGGCCACGAGCAGCTACGGCGGAACGAGCGTCAAGCAGGTTATCGGTCTGGCGGGCGTATCGAGACGGGCGTTCTACGAACAGTTCGCGAACAAGGAGGAGTGCTTCCTCGCCACCTTCGACCTGATCGCCACACGCGGGGTGGCGCGTATCAACCAGGCTTACCGCGCGGCCGACGGCGACGTCGAAGACCGGCTGCGGGCCGCTTTCGCGGCGTTCGCGGATGAGATCGCGATGAACGCGAAGGGCGCCGTGCTGACCGTCGTGGAAGCGCAGACGGCGGGCGCCGCGGGACAGCTGCGCCTGCGCCGCGCAACGGCAACCTTCGAGCGAATGCTGTCAAACAGCTTCGCGCGCTCGCCGGGCGCGATCCCACTGCCGAACCCCGTGATCAGGGGGATCGTGGGCGGGCTGCACGAAGCCACGGCCGCGTACCTGCGCGAACAGCATCTCGACGACGTACCGCTCCAGACCGAGGACATGCTCGAATGGACGCTGCTCTTTCAAGCCTCCGCAACGGAGCGCATGGCAAACCATCTGGCGGCGCAGGCGCCGGCGATCGTGCAGGCCGTCCCGCCCGACCGCGGCCGGCATGTGCCGGACAGAGCCGGGCTGTCCGAGCAGAGCGTGCGCGAGCGTCTCCTACAGAGCGTCCTGCGCCTTGCGGTGGCGGAGGACTATCTGGAGCTGACCGCGCCGCAGATCGCCGAGGAGGCACGGGTGCCGATCGAGGCGTTCTTCGAGCTGTTCGCGGGACGAGACGAGTGCTTTCTGGCCGCTTTCGACAAGCTCAGCGACGAGCTTCTGCTGCTCGTAGCCGATCCCGATCTGGTCTCCTCCGACTGGCCCATGGCGGTCCGTCGCACGATCGGCAAGCTGATGCGCTACCTGGCCGAGCATCCGCTGTACGCGCACACGATCGCCGCCGAGGCGTTCGCGGCCGGCCCCGAGATGGTCGAGGGCAATCTCGAGCTGGCGCACGGAATCGCGACGCTGCTGACCGAGGGAGCCCCCGGGGCGGGTCAGAGCGCGTTCGCGGTGGAGGGCGCCGCGGGCGCCATCTGGCACACCGTTCGCTGCCAGGTGACGAGCGGTCAGATTCACCTGCTGCCGGCTCTATCGGACTACCTGAGCTATGTCGTGCTCGCGCCGTTCGTCGGGGCCGACGCCGCGGCCGAGGTCGTCACCGACAGCCGGCCGTCTAGCGACGCTTGCCGGGACGTGAGCGGCCTTTCGCCCAGCGCTCGGTGAAGTGCGCAAGGAGGATGCCGACGAGCAGCGAGATGACGATCACGATGATCAGCGGGGCTTCACCGGTTCCGAAGACCCAATGGACCTTGACCTTGTCGAGGTTGAAGACGGCGAACAGCGTGATCAGGACCGCAAGCACGACGATCGCCCCGGTGCGGATCCGCTCACGCTGAGCGCGACGCGGCTGCGGCGTGGTTCTATCCGATGTTTGCGACGGTACGGACACTGCCTCTGTGATCTTACCGGCCGCTCAGACGACAACCCAAAAATCTCACCTCGTCGAATTCTCCAGGACCTTCCGCGAGGAGGCAGGTTGCGCGCGAGGGCAGGTTTCGCTAGGGCAGAGCTCAGCGAAGCTCGGCCTGGATCCATGAGCAGCCGACCGATAGGTCCTCGACGCCGAGGGCCGCGGCGACGTTGAGGGCCATACCGTGGCGGAAGAAGTCGTCCAGACGCTCAGGTTCGGCAGCGGAGAGCTCGCGTGCCAGCTCGGCCAGCTGGGCGAAGCGGTGGCGCATGCTCGTACGCACCACCTCGTCCTCGCAGGCGGCGTAGCACTGATGCTGGAGCAGCAGGTAGTCGCGGTCGGAGGCGAGCAGGTCCTTGTATGCGAGCCCCATCGCCTGCAGCGCGTCCTCGCACTCAGCCGGCGCGCGTCCCGCCGCGTAGTCGGCCGCGGCGGTGCGAAAGGTCTCGGAGACCCGCTCGAAGCTCCGGTCCAAAGCCGCGAGGAAGAGGTCACGCTTGCTGGGGAACAGGCTGAAGACATAGGGCTGGGCGACGCCGACGTGGCGCGCGATGCGCTCGACCGGGGTGCCGTGCAGACCACCGTGAGCAAACTCGTGCACGGCGGCTGAGATCAGCTCCTCGCGTCGCTCGGCCGCGGGGACGCGGCGGCGAATGGGCGTGGTCGCCTCGATCACGCCGTGTCTCCTGCGACCGCTCCCAGCGCGCCGTCCGTGACGTCGAGACTCGCGAGGGGGCGCGTGCGAAACGGCAGCGCCACAACGACGAGCACGCCCGCGACGAGCACGCCCACCCCGACCCACATCGCTGGAATCAGGCCGTTGACGAACGTCTGCGGTGTGGCGTAGCCGCCGGAGCCCGTAAAGATCGAGGAGAGCACGGCCACGCCGAGCACGCCGCCGACCTCGCGAATCGCGTTGTTGGCACCCGAGGCCTGCCCGGTCTGCTCGGTGCGCACGGACGCGAGCACTGCGTTGGCGGCGGGGGCGAACACGAGCGCCATGCCGCCGCCGGCCATGACGAACGGGACGATCATGTGCGTGTAGGGGACGTGGGTCGAGGTGATCAGCGCCATCCAGGCGAGGCCGCCGGCCTGCAGCGCAAGGCCGCCCGCCATGAACGGGCGACTGCCGAAGCGCTCGGAGAAGATGCCGGCGAACGGCGCGACGAGCATCGTGGCGCCGGTCCATACGAGCAGCTTCAACCCAGCCTGCAGGGGAGTGTTGCCGAGCACGTTCTGCATGTATTGGGCGAGGAAGAAGATCGAGCCGAACATGCCGAAGTACATGCTCAGCGATACGACGTTGGTCACGGCGAAGGAGCGTTTGGCGAAGAACGACATCGGCAACATCGGCTCGCGCGTGTGCAACTCCCAAAGGACGAACGCAACGAGCAACAGCACGCCGGCGATCAGCGAGACGAGGACCGTGGCGCTCGTCCAGCCCAGCGACTGGGCGCGTACCAGCCCGAACACGAGCCCGAACGAGCCGGTCGAGGCGAGCGCGAGCCCGCGCAGGTCGAGCGTTCCGTAAGGCCCGTGGCTCTCGTTCAGCCAGCGCAGGGCGAGCGGTATCACCACGAGGCCGATCGGGACGTTGATCCAGAAGATCCAGTGCCAGGAGATGCCCTGCACGACAGCGCCGCCGATCAGCGGACCGATCGCGACAGCGATGCCGCTGACCCCCGACCAGACGCCGATCGCCATGCCGCGCTTTTCGGCCGGGAACGCCTCGGCCAACAGGGTCAGCGTGAGCGGGGTGACGATCGCCGCGCCGCCGCCCTGCACGGCCCGCGCGGCGACCAGCAGGCCGGTGTTCGGCGCGAGCGCGGCCGCGGCGGAGGCGGCCGTGAAGATGGCCACACCGAAGACGAACATGCGCTTGCGCCCGAAGTGGTCGCCGAGCGCGGCGCCCGTCAGGAGCAGCACCGCGTAGGAGAGCACGTAGGCGTTCACGGTCCACTCGAGCGACTGGATCGAAGCGTGCAGATCGCGGTGGATGGTGGGCAGCGCGACGCTGACCACGAGATTGTCGAGCACAGCCATGAACAGCGCGACCGACACGATCCCCAAGGTCCAACGATTCCGACGCTCCCCGTTCATCTCCAGGACTCCCCCTTTTGCTTAGTGACCGCTAAGTGGAGTGGCAGATTAGCAGCGTCGTGAAGTTTTGCAAGCCTCTTTTGGAAGAGCGGCCTACCGTCGCCGGGCGTGCGTATGTGGGGGTCTCACGGCGGCGGTCGCGGGTACCGAGATCACCGCGTCCCACCGCGAGGAGGCACGGGGCGGGCGGCGAATACCATGAGTGCGATGAGACCTCACGCGCCCTCTGCAATCCCGCTCTCCCCGTCTGCGCTCCCGCTCTCCCTGGCCGCCCTGACCGTGGGGCTGCTGCTGAGCGGATGCGGCGGGGGGACAAAAACCGTGACGGCGGCAAGCGCGCCGACGCAGACGACGACCACGAGCGCGCAGCCGGCGACGAAGACGACGAGCACCGCCACGACGACACCTTCGACGAGCACGGTGCCGGCGCAGACGACGACGAGCGGCGGCACGTCCGGCCCCGCCTCCACCCCGGCCCGCACCGCGCCGGCACCCGCGTTCACGAAGCCGGAAGGGGGAGGCGAAGGGCTGAGCGGCGCCGAGGCGGTGGTGCGGGCGAAGGGCTTCACCGCGACCGACACATCCGACTACCGATCCGGTCAGGCGTTGCGCGTGCTGATCGGCACCCGCAACGGCTCGAGCGACGGGCACGGGCAGCAGGCGTTCTTCTTTGTGAACAACAGCTACATCGGCACCGACGCGAAGGAGCCGTCGGCGACGGTGAAGGTGATGGCGCAGAGCGACACCGAAGTCACGCTCGCCTACCAGCTGTACCGGGCGAACGATCCATTGTGCTGCCCCGGGGGCGGGCAGACGACGGTGCGGTTTCAGCTGAACAACGGCAAGCTCGCGCCGCTCGACCCGATCCCGCCGGCAAGTTCGACGACGGGCCTGAGTAGACAGTAGGACGGCGCCCTGCCCGGGCGGGCAAAACTTGGAGAAGGCCCTATCGTGGTGGACGTCCAGGCGTCACATCGCAAGCGAGAAAGGGTCACCGCAAAATGAGCTCAACGATCGAAGGTCGCAGCGAGGAGCTGCTGCAGGGAAAGAACTTCTGTCACGTCGCCACGCTGCGCGTCGACGGGTCGGTACACGGGGTGCCGGTGTGGGTCGACGTAAAAGACGGGCTGGCCGTGCTGAACACCGCCGAGGGACGTGCGTGGCCGCGCAACCTGGAGCGCGATCCGCGGGTCACGCTGACGGTGCAGAACATGGAGAACCCTTACGAGTACGTCGCGATTCGCGGGCGCGAGGCCGAGCGCACGACCGACGGCGCGGACGAGCATATTGACGCGATGGCGAAGAAGTACATGGACAAGGACTCATATCCCCTCCGCCAGCCCGGAGAACAGCGCCTCATCATCAAGGTCAAGCCGGAAGAAGTGAAAGTCTGGGGAGGCTGAGTCGCGGAAACGCGTCACCCCCGTGCAAAGAAGCCGAGCAGCCGTCGCCATATCGACAGCGGGCGGGGCTGGGTGCGCAGCCACTCGTCGTGTAGGACGAGCTTTCCGCACGCGCGCGCCGCGAGCACGCATTCGGTGTGTGCGTGCCGTCGGCGGCGGGAGTCGCCTTCGGGGGCGATCAGCATGTGCTCGCTGAGCGCGGGCAGGCGATGACCGCAGATCGGGCAGCGGTACGTCGCCGGCTTGCGGCTGCTCGCGCGGCGCGTCGTCCACCAGCGCGCCGGTGGCAAGGACGTGGACATGCACCCATTGTCGCGCCGCTCGCCGCCACCGTGCTCGCGACCCTGACGGTCGGCGCGATCGCCTTGGCCAAGGGCGAGCGCGACCGCCGTACGGCCGGAGCGCGACGCGCACGCGAGCGTCGGTTCACGCTGCTGGACGGCGAGCAGCCGCGGGACGGGGTGAGGCGTATGGCGCTCGCGCAGCTCGACCTCGCGATCGAGCTCGTGCGAGGCGAGGCAGGCGCGCCGGAAGGGGAGGCGGTGCACGAGACGCGCAAGGCGATCAAGCGGTTGCGCGCGCTGACTCGCCTGCTGCGTGAGGAGCTCGGCGAGCAGGCGTTCGCGCGCGAGAACGGGGCCCTGCGCGACATCGCCCGGCGCCTGGCCGGCGCGCGCGACGCGGAGGTGATGGTGAGCACGCTCGATCGGCTGCTGAAGGGCCACGAGCGCGGGCTCGCGCGCCGTCGCCCCGTCGTGGAGCTGCGGGCGCAGCTCGCCGCCGAGCGCGACCGGGCGGCGGGACGGGAGGGCGACGCGGCGACGCGCGACGCAACGCTGGGCGAGCTGTATGCGGTGCGGGCGCGGGTGGCGGCATGGCCCCTGCCCAAGCGACCCGGTCTACAGCTGACCGAGCCCGGCCTGCGGCGCATCTACCGGCAGGGTCGTCGCCGCTACGGTCGCGCCAGGCGTGCAAAAAGGGGCGAGACGCGCGCGCTGCATCAATGGCGCAAACGCGCTAAGGATCTGCGCTACGCCGCGCAGATGCTCGGCCTGGAAGAGCTCGCCGGGCGCGCGGACGACCTGCAGGAGCGGCTGGGCGACGAGCACGACCTGGCGCTGCTGGCCGCGCGCGTGAGCGCGCCTGCCAGCCCCCTCGCGGGCGGGGGCAAGCGGCGCAAGCGCACGCGCAAGAGTGTGCTGAAGCTGATCGCCCGCCGGCGCGCTCGGCTGCGCAAGCGGGCATTGCGCGAAGGCAAGCACCTGTACAGGCGCAAGCCGAAACAGTTCGCCGAGCGCGCGCGCAAGCGGCTCGCCCACACAAAGCGTGGCCCGAACGGCGCGAAGCGTGGCCCGAACGGCGCGCACCGCAACTGAAGCACGCGGACATTGACCGGAGCGCCGCGCACGCGCACGCGAACACGCGCGTAGGAAGTGGCGAATCGCTCCAGGACGCGGCATGGCCGGTCGATAGGTGGTGGAGGCCGCATGGCCACACACGCCCGCACCACACGATCGACCTTGTATCTCGCCTGCCTGTTGGGAGGGTTGGGGGTGCTCGTGCTGCACACGACCGTCGGCCTCGGTGGCTCGCGGGCCGACGGGCTGATCGACGGGGGCGTGTACAACGCGCTGATGCTCGGCGCGGCGCTCGCGGTGATCGCGCGCGGGATCATCGTCAAGGCCCAGCGGGCGGCGTGGCTGGCGATGGGTGCGGGCCTGCTCAGCTGGAGCGCGGGCGAACTGTACTTCACGTTCTTCGTCGAAGGCCCGGGTGCGACCGGTGGCAGCGTCTCCCCCGCCGACGGGTTCTACCTGGCGATGTACCCGTGCATGTACGTCGCGCTGATGCTGCTCGTGGGCGCGCATCTGCACGAGCTGCGGATCAGCCTGTGGCTGGATGGGCTGATCGGCGGGCTCGGCGCGGCCGTGCTGGCGGCGGCGGTGGTGCTGCCGCCGATCGTCGCCGGCGCTCACGGCGACATCGGCTCGGTGGCGCTCACGTTGTCCTACCCGATCGGCGACCTGCTGCTGATGATCTTCGCGATCGGCGCGCTGGGCATGACCGGATGGCGCCCGGGACGGGTGTGGCTGCTGATCGCGGCGAGCATGCTGATGACCGCGATCGCCGACTCGACCTACCTGTATCACACCGCCACCGACACCTACCGCGAGGGCACGTGGATCGAAGGGCTGTGGCCGGGCGGAGCGATCCTGCTCGCGCTCGCCGCCTGGACGCCGTGGCCACGGCCGGCGCGCCGGCGGATCGAGGACTGGCGACTCGTGGTGGTGCCGGCGGCCTCGCTGCTGACGGCGCTGGGGGTGTTCGTGTACGGCAACCTGCACCGTCAGCTGACCCTGCCGGTGCTGATCCTCGCGACCGCCACCGTGCTGGCGGTGAGCGCGCGGCTGATGGTGACAGTGCGCGAGAACCTCGCGATGCTCGTGTCCTCGCGGCGCCTGGCGCTGACCGACCCGCTCACAGGGCTGAGCAACCGCCGCCGGCTGATGGAAGACCTCGAGCTCGCCTGCCGTCCCGGCCGCAGGGGCGAGCGGTGGAAGCTCGTGCTGTATGACCTGAACGGCTTCAAGCGCTTCAACGACACATTCGGCCATCCCGCGGGCGACGCGCTGTTGACGCGACTGAGCGACAGGCTGCACGCGGCCGTGCTCGCCCGGGGCGCCGCCTATCGCATGGGCGGCGATGAGTTCTGCGTGCTGTTTCGCGCCGACGGCGGAGAGGAGGACGCGCTCGTGCAGGCAAGCGTAGAGGCGCTGTCGGAGGAGGGGTCGGGCTTCTCGATCGGGGCCGCGCACGGCGAGGTGGAGATTCCCGTGGCGGGCTCGGAGCCGGCGGCGATCCTGCAGCTGGCCGACCAGAGGCTATACGCGCGCAAGGACCAGACGCGCGCCGCCGCCGAGGCGACTCACGCGCCGAGATCTCAGCCGGCGCTGAGCATGTCCCGCCGAGACCTCAGCCGACGCTGAGCATGTCCCGAGACCTCAGCCGACGCTGAGCACTGTGAGCGTGCGCTTGCCGCGCGGCAGCGACACCGAGGTCTGCTCGCCCGTGCCGAGCCCGAGCAGGGCCAGGGCGACGGGCGATTCGGCCGACAGCCGCCCCTCGGCGGGATTGGCGTCGTGGGAGCTGACGATCCGCCAGGTGCGCTCGGCGCCGTCCTCCTCGCGCACGACCACGGTCGAGCCGAAGCCGACCACCCCGTTGGCGACTGGCGCCTCCTCGACGACCACCGCCGCGGCGATCTTCTCGCGCAGACGCGCGATCTTGGTCTCGAGATGGGCCTGCTCGTTCTTAGCGTCGTGATACTCGCTGTTCTCCTTCAGATCGCCCCATTCGCGCGCGGTCTTGATCCGCTCGGCGATCTCCCTGCGTCCCTCGCCCTCGAGCGCGGCCAGCTCCCCGTGGAGGGTGTCGAGACCCGCGGCGGTCATCAGGTTGGAGGCGTCGGACATCAGGGGATGAGCCTACTCCTTCGGACCGCGGCTCTCGGCCTCGGGCCGCGGCTCTCAGCCTGCATGCCCTCGACTTCCGGCTTTCAGCCGCGCTCCCAGCCCCCGCCCGCCTCGATCGTGACGCGAGCTCAGAAGTAGGTGCTGGGCGAGGATGACAGCAGCCCGTAGATCTGCGCGATCGCGGCCTGCACGAGCAGCTGCCCGGAGGGGGGCGAGCCGAACACGAACACGTTGCTGGAGAGGCGCAAGTGCTGCCAGGCATAGTCGACGTAGGGCTGGGCGAGCCTCGGCCCGGGCGGGTCGTGGGTGACCGAGTCGAGGTAGAGCATGTTGCGGAAGTAGACCGACACGAAGAACGGGTTTTCGCCGCCGAGCCGTTCCGGCGTGAAGTAGGCGAGCGCGGCGGTCGCGGTCTGGCGGGCCTGGTAGAGGTAGGCGGAGTTGTGCGTAGCCTGATAGAGCATCACGCCGGCGCCGAGCATCGAGCCCTGGTTGTAGCTCCAGTAGGTCTGGGCGACCGCGCCGTGCGGGCCGAGGTGATCGGCGTACAGGCCGTTTTCGCTGAGCAGGCAGGTGCGCGTCCAGCTGTATGCCTGTTCGGCGAACTGCAGGTAGGCGGCGTTGCCGGTGATGCGGTAGAGCTGCAATGCGAGCTCCGCGCCGGGGCCGTCGGTGACGGTGTTGCGTTCGGTGTTTTCGATCGCGTTGGAGAACGGCACGCCGCCGGCGCAGGCGAGCGGTTCGCCTTCCGGTCCGGTCGTCTGCCAGCCGGCCATCACGAACGCCATGATCCCCTCGGCCACCCCGAGCGCGGAGGTACTGTGGGTTAGCTCGTACGCGCGTACGAGCTCGATCCCGACCCACTCGTTGTCGTCGTAGTACTTCGTCCCGCCGGGGCCGGTGGGGGGAGCGACTGTGCCGTCGAAGGCCGCGAGCGTGCTCGTGAACGACCCTTCGGGCGCGCCCGAGTTGTCGGTGTCGAGATAGGAGCGCAGGCCGATCAGGCGGGCGTTCAGTTCGCGCTGGAGTGTTGCGTACAGGCCGGGGATCTTCGAGACGCCGCTCAGGTGGGACATCGTCACGGTCGCCGCGAGCGCCTGCGAGAAGGGCCACAGGAACGAGAACGGTTCGCCCTCGTAGAGACCGGATCCGGAGATGTAGTAGGCCTTTTGCATCGCTTCGAACGCGATCAGCGCGCGGGCGGAGTTGCCATGCAGGACCGGCTTGGGCTTCGGCTTTGGCTTAGAGTGCGACTTCGAGGTGGACCTCGCGCCGGAGGCGGGTGAGGAGCCGCGCGTGCCACCCGACGCCGAGGACGCGCTGTGCGCGAGCTCGGAGGGCTTGGCCACGATCTGCGGACGGGTGGCGCCCTCCGGGTAGGGCGAGGCCGCGAGCGCGGCCGGCGCCACCACGGCGCACACCAGCGCGGCAAGGACGAGCGCCGGCGCGGCAAGGAGCCTCGGCGCGGCGTATAGACGCCGCAGGGGGCGCCACATCGGAGTCAGCCTACGCATCGGCGGATGCGCGGGGAGTCGAGACGGTGCGTCATTACCATTCAGCAGGCACAGAACAGCCGAGTGAGGCAATCGATTTGGTTTGAGTCGTAGCTCTGTGCGCATTTCGAATCTGGGTCGGTGTTCGATCGGCGGTCGGCTCGAGGTGGCAACGTCGGCCGGTTTGCCCTGGTGTCGCGCACGGGCGCGCGATGCTAGTGTCAATCACAGCTTGAGTCACCCTCCTGGACATATCGCTGAGACGCTCGCGGCCCTGGGGCTAAACGTTGAGTTCGAGGGCGGCGACGGACGTCCTTTACGGGGAATCGTCGCCGGTGAGATCGACTTCGCGGGCGCCCCGTCGATGCAGGCGCAGATCGTCTCTGCGTGCGCTCAGCACGACGAGCACCGCCTGGTGCTCGACCTGAAGGCTGTGCAGTTCATGGACTCGACCGGGCTGCGCGCGGTGCTGTCGGTGCAGCGCGGTCTCGCGGACGAGCCCGGCGGCGGCATGGTGATCCTCGGCGCGACCGAGCCTGTGCGCAAGCTCCTGAAGCTGACCGGGCTCGAGCGCCATCTGCGGGTGTTCGACACGCTCGAGCAGGCCGAGACAGCGCTCGCCGAAGCGGCAGAGCCCAAGGCCGACGGCGACGGCGACATCGGGCCGGATCGCGCCGCGGACACCGCCGGCGCCGCCTAGCGGCGTCACCGTATCGCGATCGCGACGACGCGCGGTCGATGCTGAAAGGATCGCAATCGATCGTGCGTCGACCATCAGCCGCATTCGACTACACGACGGTGGGGCATGTGACGGTCGACGTGCTCGCCGACGGCTCGCGCCGCCCAGGCGGCAGCGCGTTCTACAGCGCGCTGCAGGCGGCGCGGCTGGGACGGCGGACTTTGATCCTCACGCAGGGCTCGCGCGCGGAGATCGAGCGGCTGATCGAGCCCTACCGGGAAGAGGTGGACCTGCAGGTCCTCCCCGCCCCCGCGACGACGACCCTAACCACCTCCGTGCAGCTCGCCACCGCTAAGCACGGCGCGGGCGAGCAGCGCAGGCAGCGGGTACTGGCGTGGGCCGGTCGGATCGCGGAGGTGAAGGTCGATACCGCGATCCTGCACCTCGCTCCGGTCGCGCGCGAGACACCGCGCGCGTGGAGCGGACGCGCGGACTTCGTCGGGATCACGCCACAGGGGCTCGCGCGCGCGTGGGACGTCGAGGAGCATGGCGAGATGCGCTCGGCACCCGCTGACCGGGGGGCGCTCGCGGACGGGTTTGACGCGCTCGTGCTGAGCGAGCACGAGCGCGCGAGCTGCGCCGAGCTCATCTCCGCCGCGGCTGAGACGGGCGCGGTGGTGGTGGTGACGGCCGGGGCGCAGCCGACATCGATCCTCGCTGCCGACGGACGAGAAGTCCCGGTCGCGGTTCCCACGATCGAGCGTCCGCGTGATGATCTCGGGGCCGGGGACGTGTTCGCGGCAGCGTTCTTCATAGCGCTCGCGGAGGGGCGGTCCCCCGCGCGGGCGGCCGCCTTCGCCAACGGGGCGGCAGCGGTGCGGGTGAGCGGTGTGGGAGCGGATGCAATCGGGGACAGGGAGGCGATCGAGGCGCGCCTGCGCGCCACCGCCTGAGCGAGAGCTACGCCAGGGCAGCGTCGATCAGCCGCGCGAGCTCCGCCTGGTCGAGCGCGTCGCCGCGGTCGCAGGCGCGCGCGGCGAGCAGCAGGGAGCCGCCGACGGGCGCCATCTCCACCACCGCGACGCGCGCGTCCGGCGCGTGCTCGTGCACGGCGGCGGTCAGCGGCTCGACGAACACCGCGCCGGCCTTGAAAGCGCTGCCGATCAGGCCCACTGGGAAGTCGCCCGTGAGCCCTGTCTGCCGGATCACCGCGGCGATCTGCTCCGCCAGCTCGCGCGCGCCGCGCGCGTACAGCTCGCGCGCGACCGTATCGCCCTGCGCGGCGAGCCTGCCTGTCTCGGTGGCAAACGCCGCGATCTCGCCCTTGGTCATCGGCTTTGCGTAGACGCGCGCCGCGAGCGCCTCGACGGAGGGCGCGGAGAAGAACTCGACGGCCGCATCGCCGAGCGCCGTCTCGGGGCCGGACGCCTCGCGGTGGCGCAGCGCGGCCTTGATCGACTGCACGCCCAGCCAGTAGCCGGAGCCCTCGTCGCCGAGCAGGTGCCCCCACCCGCCGGCGCGCCACGGCTGTCCGACCCAGTCTTCAGGACGGTGTGGTCGCCCGACGCCGAAGACGTTCGAGCCGGTGCCGGAGATCGCACCGATGCCGGGCTGAGCGCCGGTGGCGGTCGCCCACGCACCGACGACATCGTTGACGACGATCCACTCCTCGCTGCGCGCGGCGCGCACCTGGCGGGCGATCGCGTCGGTGTCGGTGCCGGCGACGGCGAGCACCGCGGCGCCCAGATCCTCGCGCGCGATTCCGGCCTGCTCGATCGCCTGCTCGGCGACGCCGAGCAGCGCGTCGACAGCGCGCTTCGCCCCGACGGCGTCCTCGTTGGAGGGACCTCCGTGCGCGAGGTGCAGCGCGAGGGTCTCGAGGTCGAGGACGGCCGCGAGCGTCTTGGTCGCGCCGCCGTCGATCCCCATCAGGTAACGGGCGTGCGAGCCTGCGCCGGCGCTCTTGCCTCCCTCGAGGTCATGGTCTCCCCCGGGCTCTATGTCCCGGTCCCCTCCGGGCGTGAGGCTCGCGGGGATGTGCTTGCCGCTCAGCACGGGTGGGAGCTGGACCAGCGAGGATCGGCCGGCTGCGTTCGGCATTGCGCGGATCTTCCCAGGATTCGAGCGGCGGCCCACTCCCGGATTACAACCACGGCCCGGGTGCGCAGCGACAGCCCAGCCGCGAGTATTAGTATCGCCTCACCGATGACGGTGAAAGCGATCTTTCCGGGCGCGTCGCGGCGAGCAGGGATGTACGAGTCGTTCTACCTGCGCGCGGTCTCGCCGCAGGAGCCGGTCGGCGTGTGGATCCGCCACACGGTCCACAAGCCCCCGGGCGCCCCCGCGCGCGGGTCGGTGTGGTGCACGGTCTTCGACGCGGGCAAGGGGCCGTACATGCACAAGGAGACGAGCGACGAACTCGGTGTGCCGGGCGGAGGATGGATCGATGTCGGCGGCTCTACCTTCTCGCCTGGGCGCGCCGAGGGTGCGTGCGGTGCGGCGCACTGGTCGCTGCGCTTCGCCTCCCCCGCGCCCGAGCTGCGCCACCTGCCCCATGAGCTGCTGTATCGCGCGCCGCTGCCGCGCACGAAGCTCACGAGCCCGGTGCCGGCGGCGAGCTTCGACGGCATGCTCGAGCTCGCGGGGCGCGACAAAGCTATCGAGCTGAACGGCTGGCCCGGGATGGTCGGTCACAACTGGGGCGCGGAGCACGCCGAGCGCTGGATCTGGCTGCACGGGATCGGTTTTGAAGGCGCGCCCGATGCGTGGCTGGACGTGGCGCTCGGGCGCGTGCGGGTGGCGGGGCGGCTGACGCCGTGGGTGGCGAACGGAGCGCTGTCGCTCGAGGGGCACCGCTATCGCATCGGCGGGCTGAGAACGCGCGGGCTGCGCGTCGAGGAGACGGTCACCGGCTGCGTGCTCGAGTTGGGCGGCGAGCGCGGGCTGAAGGTCCGCGTCCGTGCCGAGATCCCGGGCGAGAGCGCCGCCGGCTGGCGCTACCGCGATCCGGACGGCAAAGCGCACGACGTTGTCAACTGCTCGGTCGCGGCGCTCGAGCTGGACGTGCGCCCGGGAGGCGAGTCGGTGGAGCGCACGTTGCGCACGGCCCACGGCGGGGTATATGAGCTGGGTATGCGCGAGCACGATCACGGTGTGCCGATTGCGCCGTTCGCGGACTCGTGACCGCCTGTCGCCGACGCCTGCCTGACATCCGAAGGTTCCAATCCCCTCCTACTCAAAAAAGACGTTTCCATGTCCGTAACGGAAATTCTTACGTTGATCGCTTTGAATGTGTCTATGACGTTCGGCACGTCCGGCTTACAGGAGATCTCCATGCGAGAATGCGGCTGACATGAGCGCCAACGTGACATGGCAGGAGGCGACGGTGGATCGCGCGCAACGGTGGCGGGCCCTGGGACAGCAGGGCGCAACCATCTGGTTCACGGGCATGCCGGGCGCGGGCAAGACGACGATCGCGAGCGCGGTCGAGGCGCGCCTGATCGAAGCGGGCCGCAGCGCTTATCGACTCGACGGCGACAACCTCCGCCACGGAGTGTGCAGCGACCTGGGCTTCAGCCGCAGCGACCGCGAGACAAATGTGGGCCGGGTCGGAGAGATGGCGCGCCTGTTCGCCGACGCCGGCACGGTCGCGATCGTCGCGCTGGTGTCGCCGTACGCGGACTGCCGCGAGAAGGTCCGCCGGCTGCACGCGGACGACGGGCTGGCGTATGTGGAGGTGTTCGTCAACACGCCCGCTACAGAGTGCGCACGGCGCGACCCGAAGGGGCTGTACGCGCGCGCGCATCGAGGCCAGCTGAGCGGGATGACCGGTGTGGATGCACCTTATGAGCCGCCGCGCGCGCCGGAGGTCGAGCTCACGCCGGAGATCGACGTGGGAACAGCGACCGAGCTGGTGCTGGCGGCGCTCGAGTTGGCCTGCCCGGCGCTGTAAGAAGACAAGCGCAACAAGCATCGACGACCACACGTCCGGGACCGTCGGCCCTGACCCGCACGACCTCCCCTCCCGCAACCCGGACTCGCTGAACGGGCGTGGGTCGGCGCAGCGCCTACGGCCAGTCGATCAGGCCGGCCAACCCGGCCGGGCCGAGGTCGATCAGATCGCTGTGCTCGAGCGGGTGATACTCACCGTCGGTGAGCCTGAGCCAGTGGATGGCGCGCTCCTCGGGATCCACGATCAGCACCTCGTCGACCTCGTGGACGGCGTAGAACGGGAGCTTCTGCCAGGTCTCATCGCCCGGCGAGATGATCTCGACGACGAGCGCGGCGGTGTGCAGCCAGATGCCGCCGGCACCGGGGCGATGCAGACCGCCGTCGGGGACGCGGAAGTCGTCGATCGAGTCGCCGAGGTTGAACTCGCCCATTGCCGCCTCCAATCCAGCCTCGCGGGCAGGAGAGCCAAGGATCTCGGCCAGCTGCTGAGTCAAACGCGCGTGCCCATAGTTCGGAGCGGGAACCATATGCAGAACACCCTCCCACACCTCGTCGAGACGATCCAGACCAGACACCCGCCGACGCTCCTTGAGAGCGTCCAGCTCGTAGGCGTACGGGTCGAGCACCACCGTGGCCATGACGCAAGGATAGCGGCGCGGATGAGGCCGGAACACCTATGGCGGTTACGGCACGGGAGCATGGCTCGTGCAATGCCCCGATAACGTCCTTGATTTAAACGCGCCCGAGAGGATTCGAACCTCTGACCTTCGGTTCCGTAGACCGACGCTCTATCCAGCTGAGCTACGGGCGCAGAGCGGCTTAGCTTACCGTCACGACGCATCGGCCTCCGGCTGGCCCAGCTTCAATCCCGATCCGGCTGGACCGCGTCGAGATCGACCAGGTCGACCTCAGCGGACACGCCGCGCGGCGTGGCACTGGACAGGATGAGCCCGGTCGGCTACCTCCGGCTCTGCGACTTCCACTCGGCCTTATGCTCGCGCTTGGCGGCCTGGTAGTCGATCAGCGCCTGCGGCGAGTCCACGTCTCCGAGCGTGGGGTGCGGCGGCACGAGCGCTATGGCCGCCTTGACGCCGTAGCGCTTCGCGAGCACGGCGCCGATCGACTGGACCTTCATCTCCCCGAAGCCGGGCAGCGCCTGCAGGTTGGCGCGCAACTCGCCGGGATCGGCCGCGTCGACCCATACGCGGGCCGCGTCGCCGTCGTAGCGGTCCTCGATATGAACGGCCAGATCGTGTACGCGCTTGGCCATCGAGCCGGGGTAGCGATGGATCGCCGGCTTCTCGCGAAACACCGGTTCCAGGTCCGTTTTCGCGAGCGTCGCCGCGTCGAACGCGCCGAGGCGCTGTCTCAACCTGAGCGGCCCGAGAAAGGCTTGTTGAACCGTGACCTGCTGATCCAAAGCGAACCCGACCAGCAGAGCCATCGGATCGGCGGCGATCAGCGCGTTGGCGGCGTCGGACTCGGTGAAGTGCAGACGATCCGGCACAGACCAACAGTATCGAGCGAGAGCGAGGGCTCAGGCCGAAACCGAGGCGGACGGGCTGCAAGGACGGGTCTCGAAACATGACCCTGTCTGGCAGCCTCATCAGCAAGTGTTCCAAACCTCCTAGTTCGAGGGCAGTTCCGGCAGGTCGGATAAGCTCATGCCTAATGGGAGTCGATGAGGTAGCGGACGAGAGCGACGATGGCTCTGCCGAGCGATCACGCTCAACCCGATCGCTCGTTTTCATCAGCCACGATACGCGGGACGCCGACCTCGCCGAAGCGCTAAGCAAACTGCTGTCAAGTGTCAGCGCTGGCATGCTCAAGACCTTCCGGTCGTCAGACCGTAAGGGCAGCCAAGGCATCGACTTTGGATCGGAATGGTATCCAGAGCTTATGAAGCAGCTTGACATGGCCTGCGACGTTGTCTGCCTGCTCACCGAGCAAAGTCTCGGTCGTCCATGGATCTTGTACGAGGCTGGTGTCGCCAAGGGCAAGCTCGATGTGCCCGTGCATGGTCTCGCCTTGGGCGTGCCGCTTTCCAAGGCAGGGATCGGGCCATTTGCTCAGTTTCAAAATTGCAATAACGACACCGACTCGATCATGAAGCTTGTCGTTCAGCTTGTCAGGCGCCTGCCCAATGCCGAACCAGACAGCGACATGGTTCGCGCACAAGTGGAGATCTTTCGAGGCCAGATCGAGAGTATCCTCGCTCAGCGAGTCGCCGACACCGACGACGACGAACTCGAATATGACGAGGCTTCTACTGCCAAGCTGTTCGAGGAGATCAAGGTGATGTTCCAAGATCTGCCCTCACGCATAGACGGTGTAGCCGAGCGGGCTCGCGAACCTCGAGCGATTCCGCGTATGCACCCCGGCATGATTCACGAGATGGCAGTCGTGGCAGGCAGAGGCGAGCCCAACGTCGGCACGATCGCGCTGGTCGCCTCTTCCTACTTGCGCGACGACTTGCCATGGCTCTATGAGATGGGAGTAGAGCTATATCGTCAGTCACTGAATGGCAGGCCTGCTGCGGTAGCACGGGGCTATCAGAATTTCATGCAGGCCGCTGAGATGGCAGCTATGGGTCCATGGTCGCGTGATATTCGCTCTAAGCAAGCGATGCGCATGCTCGATGAGCTGCCAACGTTGCTGAGAGAGTTCGAGGGCCTCTTGGGGCCAGCAAGAGAAGCCTAGTGCAAGGTCGCGCCATCTGAAAGATCCCCCGCCGGCGGCACAATCAAGCGCAGTCGAAGACCTCATGTGGCAGCCCATACACGAGCCGCACAACCGAGCCTTCAACGACAGTCGACGCTTGGGGGCGCTTCGGTCGCGGCCTGCCTCTAGTGATGTGCCAAGCGCGAGGCCGGCTCGAAGTCGCCGTGCAAGACAAGTGGATCGAGGTCGGCACCGTTGGGCCATACGATCGTTCCAAGCCCATCATCAACGCGAACCTGCGCAAAGAACTCGGGATCGGAAAAGGGCTCGAACACAGGGCCGCGTAGCTCCCCTGCGAGGTCGACATCGCGGGAGTTGCCATCGCTGAAGCCGAGCCGCAATCGATAGTGGCCGAGAACCTCTACGGACGTGACCCTCACGAAGTCCACGATCCCACCTTACGGCAGCGGGTCGATCGGTTCAGGAGCACCACCATCCTTCGCCCGACCCCAGTTCGCCTCCAGCTCCGGACGATGCAGTATCGCCCACTCGCTCACGAGCTTGAGCGCACGACTCGGCAGCTCGCAACGAGCACCGCGCCGGAACAACGACCACAAACCCAGCGAAAACGGGGTTAGCGGGACGACTCTCGAAACATGACCCGGTGTGGCAACGCATCGCAGACCTGCACGCCTTGCGATTCGCAGGGCCTTCAGAGCCTGGCGTCAGCCCGCTCGCTACTCGCCGGACTTCGTAGGTCTCGACCGCACCTGCTCGTACGCTGACGGTATGGACGAGTGGGTCAAGGAAGTTCGCCGGACAGGCGGCACCGAGGGCGGCTGGAGAGACGATTTCCCGCTAAATCGCGAGATGCCGGACCGATTGTGTATCGACTGTAAAGCATTGGAGCTACCGGTATATCCGATGTTTTGGCTGCGCATGCGAAGCTTCCTCGACTGGCATCATGTGCAAGGACGCTCACTCAGCGTCATTCCGCCCGTCGACAAGTACGCACGCCAAAGCTTCGATCAGATGAAGGCTCTCGACAGAAGCTACGTCGATCTACGATCGGACGAGGCGCCGATCACCGACGGAGAGGTCGCGGTCCTTCCGGTTACCCGCTTGGCTGGGTTTACCGAGGTCGAGGAAATCGCCGAAGCGACTCGAGAGATCCTGGAGTATCAGTACACGGACGTCTCGCCACTTGGCGGCGCTTGCTACATGGCGGTCTCTGAGCTCTGCGCCAATGCCATCGAGCACGGACGAAACGGACTCGGTGCCTATGTAGCTGTCCAGCACCTACGCGAGCCGCGTAGTCAGGTGTCCATAGCCATTTGCGATCTGGGAATCGGCATTCCGGAGCACATCAGACAGCAATACCCCGAATGGGCGGACGACAGCTTCGCGATCGCAACAGCTATGGGTCCCCAAATCAGCGGAACGGGCGACCCCCATAGGGGGAACGGCTTCCCTGAGACCTTCGAGGCCGCTCTGGTCTCATCGCTCAGCGCAGCGCGCCTCGACGTCCACTCCGCAAACGGGTTTGTCCGGACGCACATGGTGCAGGAGACTAGAAAGATAGAGACATTTCCAGCCGCCGCTTACAAGCGCGGCACCTGGATCACTTACGAGCTCGTCTCTGCCGCCGGATGACTGGATATGATCGTGAGCTAGCTGCATTCGACCGTGACTAGAGGGAGGCTGCGAGCTATGCCATTTCAGTATCGCCTATCGGACTTTGGATCGACCTTCTCGACCCGTCCACGAGGCGTCGAACTTCGGAACGCGCTGATACAACAAGCTGCCCACGCAGCGGCTGTTCAGATTGACTTCAGCAACGTGCTCAGCGTCAGCTACTCATTCGCCGATGAGTTCGCCGCCGGACTCGTGCAAGCAAGCGCCGACGGCTCAATACCGTTCGCCGTTGATCTGATTGGCGTTTCGGACGAGGTGGCACGCGTCATCAACCGCGCCATCGCCAATCGTCGGTCGCATGCAGCTCAGGCGACAGGCCGCATGGCGCTCGCCTGAGCATCTGAGCAGACCGCTCACAAAAAGAGGCGGACGGAGAGGGGGGGATTCGAACCCCCGAACGAGGTTTCCCCCGTTACGCGATTTCCAGTCGCGCCCGTTCAACCGCTCCGGCACCTCTCCACGAGTCTGTGACCGCCGCCTCGCGGGCGACGGTGCCGATCGGCGAACGATCGGCCGGCGATGCGATGAAGGCTACGGCACTCGCGCGTGCGCCGCTGGTAGGATTCGCGCGTGCTTCTCGCCGCCAGCGCAGCCTTCGCGAAGGACGTCGGTCTGATCGCCACGTTCGCCGGGATCGGCGTGGTCGTGAACGTGATCGTCGTGTACATCGCGGTCCAGATCCGCGGCGAGCGCAGGCAGAACGAGGAGTATCGCGAACACCTGCTCGACCGCCGTTAGCACGCACGGGGCGCCTGCACTGACGCCCGAGCTGCTCGAGCCGCAGGAGCCGTGCTGTGCAGTTGACGGCTGAGACGATCGTCGCTCGCGTGCGGAGGATCCCCGAAGGCTATGTGGCCACCTACGGCGACCTCTCCCCGCGGGCTCCTCGCCATGCGGGGCGCGTCCTGTCCGAGACGCCCGCGGACGTTCCCTGGTGGCGGGTCGTGCGCGCGGACGGCACCTGGCCGAAGGGCGCCGAGCAGCGCGCGATGCTACTCGCCGAGGGAGTGCCGATCCGAGGAGAGCGCGTGATCATGGCCGAAGCACGGATCCCGCGCGAGGCGATCCTGTGATCGCCCGGACGCTCAGCCCGCGGTCTTGAGCGCCAGTGCCCCGACGAACCCGGGCGGTGTCCGCGCCGCCGCCAGCCTGCATCCCGTTAGGTCCCCGTCCGCTCGGGCGAGCACACAGCTGTCTGCCCCGACCGCGCCAGGCAGGCCAGACGCGGGGCTTCGCCGCCCGGGCAGCTCCCCCACCCGCAGTACGCCGGCCCCGTCGCGCCGCAACGGCACCTCCGCGGGCGAGACGCGCAGCCCGACGCCGAGCGCCTTCAGCACGGCCTCCTTGCCGACCCACCGTTGGTAGAACGCTCGCGACCCGATCGCCCGCGCCTCGGCGATCGCCTCGCGCGCCTCGCACGGGTGGCAGATCCGCTCCAAGAGCTCCCTCCACGGCCGCTCCGACTCCGACACGATCCGCTCGATATCAACGCCGACGTCGTACCGGAGGTGGCTGATTGCGAGAAGAGCCACGCCGTCGCCATGGGCGAGGCTGAACCGGGGCAGCCCCTGGCTCACGCGCGCCGTGCAGGACTCGGCGGCGGGGGGCGCGGGAGCGATCCCGGGCTTGCCGTGCCCGCGCCGGCCCGGCCCTCCTCCGGGGGATGCCGCAACAACCTTAGCCTTGTCGTGCTCCCGCAGGGGCGGGCCTCCTTGGGTGGGCGGGGAAACCAGCTCGGGCTTGCCGTGCTCGCCTATGCGCAGCGCCACCCGCTCGGGCGCGATCCCAAGCACGTCCGCAAGCCTCACGCGCAGGGCACCGCGAGCAAGAACGAACCGGCGACGGGCCTTCTCACCACGGATCGCGCGCGCGCGAGAGCGCTCTGCGTCGGACAGCAGCGCGAGCGCGAGCGCGTACCGCTCGTCGCTCGCGCGCAGGTCTACCAGCCACACCTCGCAGTCCCCCACGCGGGCTACAACTCTCATAGGCGCGCGGCGACGAGCGCGCAGGCCGTGACCACGATCGCCAGCGACATTGCCGCGAGCGCGCCGTCGAGCGGCGCGAGCAGACCGCTCAGCGACAGTGGCTGGACGCGCCCGTCGGCGAGCGTACGCGTGCCGCTGATCGAGCTCGTGCGGCGGCGCAGCTCGCGCGCGGGCGAGCTCAACCGCCGCTGAGCGACGCTCATCGCCAGGCAGCCGCCTGCGATCAGCAGCCCCGGCAGGGCGATCTGCTCGGCGTTGACGAAATAGCCGGTGAACGCGGGAAACGCGCCCCAGCCGGCGGCGAACCACAGGTCGCTGTGAAAGCGCCCACCGGCGAGCTCGAGGTTGTAGGCGGGCAGGAACAGGCCGCCGGCGAGCACGATCGGAGCGAGCCAGACCGACACGGTGAGCACGCCGTCGAGACCGATCGCGAGCGCGGCGAGCAGGCTGACGGCGCTCAGCGCGACGAGCGTGCGGTCGGACAGGCCAGTGCCAAGCGGGCGATCGTGCAGCTCGTCGAGCGCGTGCGCGGCGACCCCGACCGCCAGGCCGAACGCGACGAGCCCCCACAGCAGGCGATCGCCGTACAGGTGGGGCGCGGCTACCGCGCCGAGCGCGAAGTAGCTCATGTGCCAGGCCGTGTACGGCGGATGCAGCAGCGTCAGCACGTCGCCGGCGCGGCCATGGCCGAGCGCGTAGAACGCCGGGCGCTCAGGCCTGGTGTCCTGAGTCATGAATTCGGTCGGGGTTTGCCGGATGGATGGGTCTGCTTGATGAAGGACCGATGGCCGGTGTGGCCTTGGTCGCGGACATGACGATGCCCCCGCCGAGGCTCATCCGCCGCACCTCGACGTTCTCCAGCCCGGCTTCGCGCCAGTACGCGACGATCTGCTCGAGCGGATGTTGCGTGTAGAAGCCGGTGATCGAAGGACCGAGGAAGCGGCCAACCTCGGCCCACTCGCGCGAGCACAGCCGTCCTAGCGTGGGCAGGCCGATCCGCGTGTACAGTCGCCAGGCCGCGCGCGCGGGCGCCGACGGAGGCACGCCGAACTCGAGCGAGGCCACCCGCCCGCCGGGCCGCACGACGCGCGCGAGCTCGTGCACCGTCGCCGCGGGATCGTCGACGTAGCGCAGCAGATAGGTGAACGTGAGCGCGTCGAAGCTGCCGTCGGCGAACGGCAGGTCCTCGGCCTGCCCTTCGATCAGCTCAACCCGGCCGGCATCGCCGAAGCGCGCGCGCGCAGCCGACAGCATCTCGGCGCTCTGGTCGATGCCCACGACCCTGCAGCCGTCCGCGCGCGCGAGCAGCTCGGCCGCGACCATGCCGGTGCCGGTCGCCACGTCGAGCACGCGATCGCCATGCCGCGGCGCAACCGCGTCCACGAGCGCGCGCCGCCAGCGGGGGTCCTGCCCGAAGCTGAGCGCAGCCGACAGCAGGTCATAGCGGCGCGGCAGGCCGCGGAACAGCTCGAGCGCCTGGCGCTTGCGCGCAGACGCGACGTCCGCGACATCGCTGGGCACGTTCGAGCTCATCTGCCTACCGATGTGAAACCCTACGGGTTCGCGCCAAAAGAAAATGTGGTTGAAATGCTCGGGCCGTAGGCGTTAACCCTAACCGCTCGGTCCTTCACCAGACCGGCACGCCTGTCTTGCACGACGGTTCTTACCCCTCCCGCGCGACGGGCCGCACGCACAAGCTCAAACCATCCATCCTCATCCAAACCCCACCCCCCTCATCACAGCTCCACATCGCGCTCGTCACCGGCGCCTCGAGCGGCATCGGCGAAGCCACCGCGCGCCGGCTCGCGCGTGAGCCCGGCTGGGCAGTCGTGCTCGTCGCGCGGCGCCAAGACCGGCTGCGCGCGCTCGCGGCCGAGCTCGGCGGAGAGGAGTCATCGCGCGTGAGCCGGGTCGCCGTGGACCTGCTCGACGATGACGCGCCGGAGCGGATCCGCGCGCACGTGACCGAGCGCCACGGGCGGTTGGATCTGCTCGTCAACAACGCCGGCTCCGCCTGGCGCGCGCGGTTCGCCGACGGGGGCTATGAGAACGTGCGCCGCACGATGGCGATCAACTTCGACGCCCAAGTCCGCCTCACCGAGGCGCTGCTGCCAATGCTGCGCGCCTCGGCGCCGAGCGCGATCGTCAACGTCGCCTCGACCGCCGCCCGCGTCGCGCGCGCCGGCACGGGCGCGTACAGCGCGTCGAAGTTCGCGCTCGCCGGCTGGTCTGACGCACTGTATGCCGAGGAGCGCGCACATGGCGTGCACGTGGGGCTCGTCCTCCCCGGGTTCATCTCGACCGAGGGCTTCCCCCAGTCTGAGCTCATCGCCAAGCCGTGGACGCGCTGGATCGTCTCCACACCCGACCGCGCCGCCGAGGCGATCTTCGAAGCGGGCGTCGGCCGCCGGCCCGAGCGTTACGTGCCGCGCCCCTACGCGCTCGCCGCGGCCCTGCGCATCCTCACCCCGCGGCTCGTCCGCCGCACGCTTGGCGGCTCCGCCGCCGCCGTCATGACCACCACGACCGGTGCCGACGTGGCGGAGCGCACGGGCGCGGCGGATAGCGCGTCCCCGCCGTGATCTACTAGCCTTGCAACCGTCGTCCCGGAGGGGTGGCAGAGCGGTTGAATGCGGTGGTCTCGAAAACCATTTCGGGCCTGATTGGTCCGACGAGGGTTCGAATCCCTCCCCCTCCGTTTTCGCCAGGTATGTGAGCGTAGTTCGAGCTTCACCAGGCTAGAGCCGGGAGAGTCCATCGCCTGCTGTCCGTCGTTCGGAGCAATGCCGATAAATGGATTCTCATTTGATGGTGGCCCAGGAGTCACCTATGGTTTGGCGTTATCGGCACGAGAACACGACCTTGGCGCACGTCGCTAGGCCGGTGGACCTGCCTGGCGGTCCGGTGGCGGCGCCTATCCGGGGCATGAGCGATCCATCTGAGGCCGCTGGCCCGGCCCGCGTCTCCATGTCGCCCGAGGCGCTCAAGGCCCGCCGTGAGCAGCGGCGCAAGGCTGAGGCCAGGCGTAGGCGGCTCCTGTTGATTGGGATTCCCCTGCTCGGCCTGCTCGCCTGGACTGTCAGCTCCTATGCGATCTGGACGCTGAAGCCGACGAGCATGTCGTTCGGGGCCCGAAGCGTCGAGTGGGTGAGAGCTGAGGTGCCCTTCGGGAACACGATCGTCGACGACGTCGAGCACGTCTACTACACCGCAAACGCACCGAAGAAGGGCGGACCCGCGCCGAAGCGAGTGCCGGCGGTCGGATTGAGCCTACAGCGCGGCGGCCAGGCCGCGGCCTGGCCGCCGCCGATCAAGCCGGTGTTCGCGCATCGGCTGCCGGGAGAAGGGATCTGGAAACCGACTGGGCCGCCCCTCGACGGCGGCCCACCGGTGCTGGTGACGAGCTTCCGCCCCGAAGCTGAATATCCGGAGCTGCTTGCCTATGTGGCCTGGTTCGACCATACACGCACCGCGATCGGCTATTACCCGGGACGCTACGAGCCGCCCAACGCGGCCGTGCGCGGGCCGATGATGGTGCCCTACGGTCAGCGCTGGCGGCTGTTCGCGACCTTCAACGGCGGTTTCACCTACGAAGACGGGGAAAACGGCTCGACCGTCGACGGCCAGGTCAACGAGCCACTGAAGGACGGCAAGGCCACGCTCGTCGGCTATCGCGACGGTCGCGTGGCAATCGTCAAGTGGAGCGACGGCCCGAAGGCAAGACCAGACATCGCTTGGGCGCGCCAGAGCCTCGCGCCGATCGTATGGAACGGGCGCCTGAATCCCGCCTTGAACGAAAACCCCAACAGTCCAGAATGGGGGTTCACGCTCGGCGGCGTCACGCGCGTGTGGCGCACCGGCGTCGGCATCGATCGCCGCGGCAATCTTGTCTTCGTCGCCGCCGAAGGCCAGACGGTGATCTCGCTTGCGAAGCTCCTCCAGCACATCGGCGTGGCGCGGGCGATGGAGTTCGACATCAACGCCGACTGGCACACGCTGATCGCCTACACCCACGACCACGGGCTCGTCTCGAAGATGGTTGAGCCCCAGCCGCACCAGTCGGCCGATCGCTACCTCGTCCCCGACGACCGTGACTTCTTCGCCGTCTATCGTCGTCTGCCGGGCCCGATCACGGTTCCCTTGAGATAGCTCAGGCTCAGCCGAAGCGCTCGGCGTGCAGCTCACCAATGCGCTTCCACCACACAAGGCCCGAGTTCGAACGTCGTCCCACGATCCCCGTTTCGCCTTTCCTACCCTACGCCTCAGGCGTCCAGCCAGAGCGGCTGTTCCACGTCTTTGCAAGCACCGTCTCAGAGTGGCCGGCGCCGCCCTCGTCGCGAGACATCAGTCCCCCGGCGATAATCGCAAGCGAGCTCACGAGGGCGAGCCATGCGCCCCAGGCAAGCGAAAGCGACAGGATCTCTTCCTGCGCGACCGGTCGGGCGACCATGCGGAACAGCACGCAGAAGGTTGCTACGAGCCCGAGCAGAGCGATCCGGTCGCCGCTTGCCCGGCTCGCCTGGTAGGCATCGACGAGCAGCAACAATGCTGCGACAAACGCAACCACGGCGAGTATCAGCAAGACGACGTGGATGTGATGCAAAGCCTGCTCGGCGCTCAGCGTCGCCAGCTGGTGTCCTGTCAATGCGCTGAACCCATTGCCCAGGCTGTGCGCTTGATCTCGAAACGCGGCATTGCCGAACTGGAGGGCCACACTGTTGAGCGTCTGCCGGGCGGAGTCGGCCCCAGCGGATGTCAGCCGCAGCGTGTACCACGGCTGAAATACCGATAGCGCGAGCAACGCAGCTCCGACGGTGGCTGCGAGAGGTCCGGTCCGTAGGCGATTCTCGACCATGCCGAGCACTAGATCGGCTTGTTCGTGGCGCAGCTTGAGGCACGCTGCATGAGCTCGCTGGATGAGCGCTGCTCTCTGCATGAGCGCTTATAGTCCCTGTCTCGGACGCGCCGCGAAGGAGGAGCGATGGACCTGACTTTCAGTGAGGGAGAGATCGCGTTTCGCGACGAGCTGCGCGCGTGGTTCGCCGCCAACGAGCCCGGCGCGGAGCCCGACGGCGACGAAGACGTGCGCTACGCCTGGCGGCGCGACTTCCAGCGGCGGCTTGCCGACGGCGGCTGGGCCGCGGTGCACTGGCCGCGCGAGTACGGTGGCCGCGGCGCGAGCCTGACCGAGTCGGCGATCTTCTTCGAAGAGCTCGGCCGCTCCGGCGCGCCGCTTCCCGCCAACGTGCTCGGCCTGCTGCTGGCAGGGCCGACGATCATGACGTGGGGCTCGGCCGCCCAGAAGGACCGCTACCTGGCGCCGATCCTGACCGCTGATGAGATCTGGTGCCAGGGCTTCTCAGAGCCCGACGCCGGCTCGGACCTCGCCAGCCTCAAGACCCGCGCGGTGCGCGACGGCGAGGACTGGCTCGTGACCGGCCAGAAGGTGTGGACGAGTGGCGCGCAGTACTCGAAGTGGTGCATGCTCGTCGCACGCACCGACCCCGAGGCGCCCAAGCACAAGGGGCTGACCTACTTCCTGATGGACATGGAGCAGCCCGGCGTGCAGATCCGCCCGTTGCGCCAGATCACCGGGGAGCCAGAGTTCAACGAGCTGTTCCTCGACAACGTGCGCATCCCGCACGAGAACGTCCTCGGTGGCGAGGGCAACGGCTGGAAGGTCGCACTCACGACGCTGATGAACGAGCGCGCCGGGCTCGGCTTCTTTCTGCAGGTCCGCCTGCGCCAGCTGCTCGACCGTGTGATCGCCGAGGCCGCTCGTGCGGGCCTGCTCGAGGACCCGGTCGTCGCGGACCGTCTCGGCGAGCTGCACCTGCGCACCGAGATCGTGCGCCTCACCGCCTACCGCGGGCTGACCGCGATCGAGAAGTACGGCCAGCCCGGTCCCGAGGGATCGCTGACGAAGTGGATGTGGTCGGACACCAACCAGCGACTCACACAGCTCGCCGTCGATCTGCTCGGTCCGCGCGCGTTGCGTGCTGAGGACCCGTGGGCGTACGAGCTGCTGCGCGCTCGCGGCAACTCGATCGAGGGGGGCACGACACAGGTGCTCAAGAACATCGTCGCCGAGCGCGTGCTCGGCTTGCCGAAGGCGCGTTAGGCCGCCTCGTGGACCTCGACCTCGACCAAGCGCATCACGAGCCTTTCGTGGACTTCGATCCCAGCCGGGCACGTTAGGAGCGCTCCGTGGATTTCGACCTCAGCCGCGACCAGCAGGAGATCAAGCACGTCGCGCGCGAGCTGCTCGCCGCACGCTCGCCCTTCGCCAAGGTGCGCGAGGCGGCCGAGACCGCCGCGTACGACCCTGCCTTGTGGGCCGAGCTGGTTGAGCTCGGCTGGCCGGGGATCGCCGTCGCCGAGGAGCACGGCGGGCAGGGGCTCGGCGCGGTCGAGCTGGCCGTCCTCGCCGAGGAGCTCGGCTACGCGTGCGCGGCCACCCCGTTCCTGTCCACCGCCACCGCGGCCGCGGTCATCCAGGCCACGGGCACTGACGAGCAGCGCGCCCGCTGGCTACCGGGACTCGCCTCCGGCGAGCTGACCGCCGGGATCGGCACGCGCGAGCTGGCCGCCGACGCCGTCGGTGCGGCGGTCGTGCTGGTGATCGACGAGGCTCGTGGCAACGGCCGCGGGGATGAAGGCGGAAACGGGGTCGGCGGCGGCGGCGCGGTTCGGCTGATCGAGTCGCCCGAGACCGACCCGTTCGTCTCGATCGACCCCACCCGGCGATTCGCGACCGTCGCGGGCAAAGGCGAGCTGCTCGGGTCCTACGACGGGGAATCGCTCGACCCCGGCGACGGCCTGCCCCCCGGCTCCGCGGGAGCGACCGCGCGCATCCGCGCAGCGATCGCGGCCGAGGTCGTGGGCGTCTGCCAGCGCGCGCTCGACATGACGCTCGCCTATGTCAAAGAGCGCAAGCAGTTCTCCGTTCCCGTCGGCTCGTTCCAGGCCGTGTCCCACCGCTGCGCCGAGATGCTGCTCCACACCGAGAGCGCCCGCGCGACCGCCTACCACGCCGCCTGGGCCGCGGACGCCGAGCCGCTGCTGCTCGCCGAGGCTGCGGCGCTCGCAGCCGCTGCGGCCGCCGAAGGCGGCCAAACGGTCACCGCGAGCGCGATCCAGATGCACGGCGGCGTCGGCTTCACATGGGAGGCCGACGTCCACTGGCTGTACAAGCGCGCCCAGCTCGACGCAGCGCTCATCGGGGGCGCCAAGCGCCACCGCGCGGCCCTCGCTCGCCATGCCGCCGCGCGCGTGGCCGAGCACGGAGCCCACCAGGGCGTCGGTGCCGCCCGCTGAGACTACCGCCGCGACGCGAAGAACCGGCTCAGCAACCCGCCACACTCCTGCGCCAGCAGCCCGCCATCCACCGCGGGGCGGTGGTTCAACCGCGGCTCGCCCAGCACGTCGAGCACGCTGCCGCACGCTCCCGCCTTGGGGTCGCTCGCGCCGAACACCACCCGCGGCACGCGCGCCAGCACGATCGCGCCGGCACACATCGCGCACGGCTCGAGCGTGACGTACAGCGCCGCGTCCAGCACTCGCCAGCTACCCACCGCCGTGGCGGCGACGCGCAGCGCGAGGATCTCCGCGTGCGCGGTCGGGTCCTGACGCAGCTCGCGCTCGTTGTGCGCGGCCGCCACCACGTCGCCCGCAACTACCACCACCGCGCCGATCGGCACGTCTCCGTGCTCCGCGGCGCGCTCGGCCTCCCGCAGAGCCAGGCCCATGAAGCGCTCATCGCCGTCGCGTGTCGATAAGGGCTCGCTCGTCATCTCTCGGTCTCATCGCGCCGCGCGCGTGTTCTCTCTGCGACAGTGCGTTCGCCGAAGCTGCGCCAGCCATCATGATTACGCAAAGCTCGCCCATGCCCCGCCTCTGCCCCCGCCATCATCCGTACCCCCACCGACGGCGTCCTTGCCGTTGCGCATCCGTAGGTCAACCATTGCATTGCAAACGTCGCATCGCGCGCGCGCGCACGCGCGCGTGTGCGCAGCCCTTCGCGACAACGATGTCCCGCGCGATGCGATCCTCCGCCGCGCTCGCGATCCTCCTCGGCGCTGTGGCCTTCACCTCGATCGCCCCGGCCCCCGCCGTGGCGGCCCAGGCGGCCGCCTACCCGCCCGGGCAGATCCTCGTCAGGTACGTCGACGCGACATCTCCGGCCGCCAGGGCCGCCACGACGCGCGTCGCGGGCGCGACCGACCCGGTGGCCGTCGCGTCCCACACGCGGCTGCTGCGACTGACCGCCGGCGTGTCGGTCGCCACGGCGCTGCGCCGCCTGCGCGGGCGGCGAGACGTGGCGTGGGCGGTCCCCGACTACGTCGCCCGCATCGCGGGCGGGCTGGTCCCGAACGACGAAGGCACCGGTCACGCGCCCGGCGACTGGAGCGAACTGCAGTGGAACTTCGCCGGCCAGTTCGGCGTGAACGCCCCGGACGCGTGGGCCAACGTCGCCGCCGACGGCGCGCCCGGCGGGAAAGGCGTGATCGTGGCGGTGCTCGACACGGGCGTCGCCTACGCCAGCCGCGGGCCGTTCCGACGCTCGCCCGACTTCTCGCGTTACGGGTTCGTGCAGGGATACGACTTCATCGCGCACAACCGCTACCCCAACGACCGCAACGGCCACGGCACGTTCGTGGCGAGCACGATCGCCGAGGCGACGAACAACCGCTACGGCCTCACCGGGCTCGCGTTCGCCGCGCGGATCATGCCCGTGCGCGTGCTCGACAGCCAGGGCGAAGGCAACGCATCGACGATCGCCGAAGGCGTGCGCTTCGCGGTCAACCATCACGCCCAGGTGATCAACCTCAGCCTCGAGTTCTCGAGCGGCGTCACCGCCGCCGACATTCCCGAGCTGATCGAAGCGCTGCGCTACGCCAACCGTCGCGGGGTCACGGTGGTCGCGGCCGCCGGCAACGAGGGCCACGCGGCGATCGCCTACCCCGCGCGCACGCGCACGGTGATCGCGGTCGGTGCGACCACCGAACACGGCTGCCTGGCCGACTACTCCAACGACGGCTCGGGGCTCATGCTCGTGGCGCCCGGCGGCGGCGCCGACGCGGACCTGCTCGGCGACCCGAACTGCCGCCCGGAAGAACCGTCCGGCAGGGACATCTACCAGGTGACGTTCACCGGCTCATCTCCGCGCCGCTTCGGCATGCCCTCGGGCTATGAGGGCACCTCGATGGCCTCGCCCCACGTGGCGGCCACGGCCGCGCTGATCATCGCAAGCGGCGTGCTCGGGCGGCGTCCGTCTCCCAGGCAGATCCTCGCGCGGCTGCGCGCCACCGCGCGGCCGCTGGGCGGACCCGGGGACGCGAGCCTGTATGGGGCGGGGTTGATCAACGCGGCGGCTGCCACCGCGCCCGGGGGGCCTGGGGCTGTGAGGGGTAGAGGGCGAGACGGTCCTAGTGTCGTGATGCATTAACGGAGCAGCTCTTCGAGAAAGAAGCGCGTCTTCAGCGGCGGCTCTTGCGACGGGTAGAGACGTTTGAGAAGGTCGAGCACCTCCTCGACCTTGTCGAGCTCACACGCGCGCAGCAGGATCTGGATGTCCTCGTCATCCTCGCCGAAGCGCATCGCCATCAGCTTCATGGCGAGCAAGTACTCCGGCGAGGCCGTCGTTATCTCGATCCCGGTGATCTCGGGAACGGAACGGGCCTGCGCGTCCTTGCCGGGCATGAAGCCCTTGACCGCGTCGTTCAACCAGTCTTTGGGCAGGCCAAGATCCTCGGCCACTGTCGCGGCGGCCTCATAGATCGAGGACTTCGGCTCGAACACAGCGTCGATGTCCCGCGTGACCCTCCTGGTCGAATAGGCGAGCGCCATCGCGGCGCCGCCGACGATGAAGATCTGGCCACGCACGCCCTGCCGAGTGAGCTCATCGCCGAGCGCCTGCAACGCCTTGAGGATCTTCGCTCGCGTGAAGGGTCGTTCAGACACGATCGAACACCTCTCGCGCCATGAACACACCGTGGCGGGCAAACACCGCCGGGGTGTGGGCGAGCGTGTACGCATGGAAAGCGGGTCGACTCGCGACGAACCACCAGGGCTCGACGAAACGGCTCGGCCCGTCGACCCATCCCGGCGCGGGGATTGCGCCTTCGGCTGCGAAGAGCTCCGCCATCCCGGCGAGCGCCGCGTCGAAGCGTGCATCTCCGGTGGAAGGAGGCTCGTCGCGAACCAGAGCGATCCTGCCGGGGCGGGAAGAGCCCCGGAAGTCGTCGGCGAAACCGAACAGCAGTCGCAGTGCATCGTGCTCGCGGTCCTCTTGGAGATCATCGGCGATCGTCGGCGCCAACTCGGCGAGAGACGCTGAGCCGCGCCGTATCCGCGGTCGAGCGAGCACTTCGATGTCGTGCTCGCATGCGTCGAGCAGTCGCTCGAGCGTCGCGATGCCCGGCGTGCGGGCACCCGACTCATACGCCGCGACCGCGGGTTGAGCTGTACCGGCGTCACGCGCCAGCTCGACCTGAGTGATGCCGGCCGTGTGACGTGCGTGCCTGATGAGTGTGGCAATCTCCATGCCACAGTACTATATACATCTTGATATGGCCTATATCGAAGGCGCAGAGATTGGGACTAGCTTTTTAGGTCGTGCGGATGATCAACACCGAGCAAGGCGCATGATGGGACACCTTGTTGGGAACCGAACCGAGCAGGAAACGCTTGGCGCCGGTCATGCCCTTGTTGCCGACAATCACCAGGTCGGCCTCGCGCTCCTCGGCCACGTCGAGGATCGCATCGGCGGGATCACCCTGGCGTGGATACACATCGACGGCCACCCCCGCCTCGCGGGCCACCGCGGCGGCGGCCTCCAGCGTCGCGTCGACATCCTCCCGCGGGTTGATCGCCCACTGCAGATCCTCCGGCGCGTCGCGCCGTTCCTCGCGCAGGCGCTGAGCCGGCACGGGCTCATACGCGCTCACAAGCTCGAGCTTCGCGCCGACGGCGCGGGCCAAGTCGACGGCCTGGCGCACGGCTTGCGTGGCCGTATCCGATCCGTCCGTCCCCACCACGATCGCTTTGAACATGATCCTCCCGTCGTCGTCCACACTGAGCTGCTACGACCAGCGGGTCGATCATATCCGTCCGGCGTTCATGGCCGGAGGATGCGGAAGGCCACGACGCGCCGTCCACCCGCATGCCCGTCGAAGCTCGACCGAGCCTGAAGTCGGTAAGAGCCGGGGCTGAGCGTGTGTCCCGCCAGGCTCCCGAAGAACCGAACGACGTTGACGCCCCGTCGACCGCGGCGCGTGAAGCTCCCCAACCCCACATACCGGGTGCACCGTCCAGCTGCGAGTAAATGACTCCTGCGGAGGATCCTGACACACGCGTGCGCCGCCCCGGTCGCGCGATTAACCATCACACCCCAGACGCCATCTTTGTCAGGCAGTTTTCTCACATGCTGGACAAGCTGCTGACCGTTGTCCATGTCGTAGACGTATATCTCTTCGGGCAAGACACGTACTCAAAGTGGTGAACGGCCGAAGATCCCGCGTAGCTTCGACAGGCGTCGCCGCCGCGGCGAGGGATGGGCCGAGAACGGCAGCCACCAGCCTGTCGCGACAATCGTGCCCATAAGGCGCGCGGCGTGCCTCGATCCGGCCTCGTGCGACACGCCCCAGCTCAGCGCCTGACTGCCCGGACAACATAGTGCCAGCCGGTCCACTTCAACCCCGGAACACCGCGGTCGGCCAGCGCCTGCAGCCTCCGATCGATGTTCACGCTCCGCGCATCGCCGAAGACCGCGCGTCCAAGAAAGGAGAACGGCCCGAAGCCTACGGTCCTGCGCCGCACCGGGCGCAACCCTCCCTGAGCCAGGAGCCGGTCGACGTCATGAGGAAAGTCCAAGCGTGACATCGCCTGGGTAGGCGGCTTGCGCACAGAGTGGTAGAGCCGTTTGACGCGGGTGGAAAGAGCAAGCATCGCACGGGGGTCGGTGAAGGAGCTCAGACGCGCGCGGTTATCCGCTGTGAGTATGAGCTGCCCCGTGGGGCGCAGGACGCGCGCCATCTCCAGGATCGCATGCTCCGGCGAGTGAAGCCATGGGAGCACGCCGACCGCGACCACCAAATCGAAATGGCTCGACTCGAACGGTAGTGCATGCACGTCTGCCGTGCCCACGTTCGTCCGCTCCTGAAATCCCCGCTCACGTACGCGCCGTGCGGTGATCTCGACCATCGCCGGGCTCGAATCGACCGCCTCGACGCGCAGGCCGCGCTCGGCCAGCCGAGCGGTGAGGTGACCCGCTCCACAACCGATCTCGAGCACGCGGGCGCCCGTCGTCAAGCCCACCGCGTCGAGGTCATCCAGAACGACGGCCTGGCGTTGCTGGTAGATCAGACCTTGCAGGTTCCTCTCCAGATAGACTGCGTCCCAGTATGATGCCTCCGCGTCGAAATAGGTATTAACGTCGTCTTGCATGCCCCGGCTTGCACCGTAGCCGTGGAACGAGTGCTGAGTGTCATCTTCACTATCCAGTGTGCCCATGGCGCGCCCGTCGTTCAACTCGAGAAGGATGCGCTGCGATCAGACTGTGAAAGCCCTCATCCTTACGCGCATCGAGTCTAGCGAAGGCCCGCGGGCCCGTCTCGTAGAACACTCGAGGTCTTCCTGATGGCGCGCCAGGCGCCGGCGTCGATCACGATCGACACGACAACGCCGATCGTGATCTTCGGGTTGAGCCGCGGTGTCTTCCACCATGGCGCGCTTGGGATCGCGCGCAGCGCGGGGCGGCTCGGCATCCCCGTCCATCGGATCTGCCGCGAGCGACGCGCCCCCGCCGCGTTCTCGCGCTACAGCAGCCGCTGGCTGCCCCTGCCGACGTCCGCGACCGCCGAGCAGATCCTCGACGCCCTGCACGAGCTCGGACGTGACATCGGCCGCTCCATTCTGATTCCGGTCGACGACGCCGGCAGCGTCTTTGTCGAGGAACACGCCGGCAGGCTCGAATCGGATTTCCTCTTTCCCTCACAGCCCGCGGGGCTCGCACGTGGCCTTTCGAGCAAGCGCGAGATGTACGAGCTGTGCCTGCGGCACGATGTTCCCACGCCCAACTCCGTGTTCCCCGAGTCAGAGGCAGACGTGCTCGCGCACGCCGAGACCACCGTCTTCCCAACGGTTGTCAAGTGCATCAACGCCGGTGATGCTCCCCCCTCATCGCCCCGCGTCGTGATCGCGGGCGACTGCGCAGAGCTGCTCGCCGCCTACCGTCTCATGCGGTCTCCCGCCACGCACAACGTGATGCTTCAGGAATACATCCCGGGGACACCTGAAACGGTGTGGATGTTCAACGGGTACTTCGACGATCGGTCCGAGTGCAAGCTCGGATTCACAGGTAAGAAGATCAGGCAGTCCCCCCCGTACACAGGCGTCACCACCCTCGGTGTGTGCCTGGCGAATCCGATCGTGCGAGAGACGACCGTGCGCTTCATGAAGAGCCTCGGATATAGGGGCATCCTCGACATCGGGTATCGCTTCGATCATCGCGACGGCCACTACAAGCTGCTCGACGTCAATCCCCGCATCGGAGGCACCTTTCGGCTGTTCGTCGGCGACCGTGGGATCGACGTGCTGCGCGCGCTCTATCTGGATCTCACCGGCCAAGCGGTACCCGAGGCCCTCCCTCCAAACGGTCGCCGCTGGCTCGTCGAGCCACACGACCTCACATCCTCTCTGGCCTACCGGCGTCGCGGCGACATCACCCTCGGCGAGTGGCTGCGCTCGTTCCGCGGGGTGCGCGAGACCGCCTGGTTCGCCCTCGACGATCCGCTGCCCTTCTTAGTGCTGTGCCTATGGCTGGCGATCTTCTGGATGCCGCGGCGCATCCTGGGGCGCTGAGCCGAGCCGACGGCCCTGTTACCGAGCTTGCTCGCTCGGGCCCGTCATCGGGTGACGGTCAGGGGGCGGACCTCGCCCTCCTCGACCACCAACACCAGGTCGAGATCGTCGACGTGCTCGAGCACGAACTCCAGATCCTGCTCTTGCCCGGTATCCCTCAGGTATTTGGCGCTCCGGCCCTCGACGAACGCATCGTCCGGGGCGTCTCCGTACCGTGCATGCACGGCCTCCGTGGAGGAGTCGGCGAGGCTATAGCCCGCCTGCAGGAGCGACCGGGCGATGCGCGCGGCGCACAGCTGATCCTCGTCGCGAAACTCACCCCGGCTGTCCGCACCCAGGATCAGCACATCCCGCTCCCGCGCCGTCAAATACGCCGCCACGGCAGCCGCGTTGCGCAGGCAGGCGACATAGGTCGCCCCGTGACGGACGGCCTCGGCGATCAGACGCGTGCCGGACGTCGAGAGCAGGATGATCGGACGGGCGCTTTGCGGCAGCGCCGCGATCTGCGTCGGGCTGTTCTGCAAGTCGAACCCATAGGGCTGAACTCCGCCCAACTCGCCGGCGAGGATCGGCCGGTGCAGGTCGGCGGCAAGCCTGACCGCGGCCTCAATCGAACCCGCCGGGTACAAACGCTTGCCCAACGCGACCGCCGTCGCCGCGGTCGTGGTCGCACGGATCACGTCCACGGCCACGATCACCGTGTCGGTCTTGACCGGCTCCAGGTGCTCGTGAAAGCAGTCGATCGCAACGCTCGGCATCGCGTGGGCAGAGCCGATCAGATCGTCTCGCCGGCAGGCGGCGGCGGACGCAGGTTGGCTTGCCCGAAAGCGTCGGAATGCAACCCCCGCCGGTAGATCTCAACGCGCAGTACCTCCTCCAGGCGCACGTTGCCCAGCTGGACCTCGGGCCCGAAGTGGTTGATCAGCGCGAACTGGCTGGCCTTGTTGGGCGCCTCGAACAGCACGGTGTCGAGCCCGAACGCCTCCGCCAGCCGGTCTGCTTGACCGGGGTCGAACTGTCCGGGCGCCGAGAACAGGCCGACGTCCTGCGCACTCTCGCGCGCCTCCACCACGAGCCGCACCGCGCCCGCCTCCAGCCAGCGCTCACCGGTGGCGATCAGCTCGTCGGTCTGCTCGTCGGTGAAGCGGCCGGTGTGCTTCTCGCCCAGCTCGAACTCCACCTCGAGGTCGTGCTCGGCCGCCTGACGCACGACCTCGGCGGGAGCCAGCGCGAGCTTGGTGAACCCCTCGCCACACTCGATCCGGGTCAGGCCCACCTCCGCGCACAGATCCAAATAGGCGGGTAGAGCGCGCTGGGAGACGGCCGTCTCGAACGGTCCACCTCCGGCCACCGTGGGGATGCCCAGACGGCGAGCGGCCTTGATCTTGCGGCGCGTGGCGCTTTCCTCGGCAACCATCCAGCAGGCCATGGAGATCTTCAGCGTGCGCATTAGGTGCCCACTCTGCTGCAGGTGCGCCTCGACCGTCCCCGGGTCATAGCCCGGGTCAAACGGACAGGTAGCCCGTGGGGTGGGGCGCACTCCAATCTGGCTCAGATAACGCTCACAAGCCGTGGGCGCCTCGGCGGCCGCGGACGACTCGTCTTTTATCATTGGGTTGATCTCATGCGCAGGCATTGTAGATTCGAAGGCTCTCCCATGAGCCAACATGCGAACGTGCATGCAAGCAAGTTGCGCGGACGTCGCTCCCGGGTCATCCTGTCGTTGGGAGCGCTGATCGCGGTGCTGGGCATCGCCGTACCGACGGCTTTCGGCGCCGCGCCGGACGATCCCTCCTTCTCGCTGCAGTGGGCCGAGAACAACACCGGACAGAGCGTCCCCACGCAGGAATCTGAAGAGCTGCTCGGACCCTCGGTGCCAGGCGCTCCCGGGGACGACGCCGACGTGTTGAAGGCGTGGCAGGCGAGCACGGGTAGCCGCTCGATCGTAATCGGCGAGACCGACACCGGCGTCGACTACCAACACCCCGACCTCGCCGCCAACGTCTGGTCCAACCCCGGCGGCATCGGCGGCTGTCCGGCTGGTACACGTGGCTACAACGTGCTGGCGAAAAGCTGCGACCCGATGGACGAAGACATCAAGTATGGCGGTCACGGCACACACGTGGCGGGCATCATGGGCGCGCTCGCAAACAACGGCGTCGGCGTCGCCGGAGTCAACTGGCAGAGCACGATCCTGCCGGTCAAGTGGCTTCAGGCGGCGAACAAAGAAACCGGCGCGCTGGTCGAAGCCCTGCAATGGCTGGTCAAAGTCAAGCAAGAAGGAGTGAACCTACGTGTCGTAAACGACTCCCCGACCTTCTTCGGCACTCCCCCCTCCCCAGCACTCAAGCAGGCGATCGAAACGCTCGGCGCGAACAACATCCTGTTCGTGACCGCGGCCGGCAACACGGGCGAAAACAACGACACAGAAGCCGTGCGCCGCTACCCGTGCGGTTATGACCTCCCAAACGAGATCTGCGTCACCGCAAGCAACAACAAGGACGAACTGCCGAGCTGGGCCAACTACGGGCCGCACACGGTCGATCTCGTCGCGCCCGGCGTCAGCATCTACTCCACCCTGCGCGAAAACAAGTACGGCTATCTCAGCGGCGGCTCGATGGCCTCCGCTCAGGTTGCCGGCGCCGCGGCCCTGATCCTGTCGGTCAAGCCCTCCCTTTCCGCAACCGAACTGAAGGCGGACATCCTCGACAACGTCGCGTCCGAGCCCACTCTCTCCGGCAAGGTGATCACCGGGGGCATCCTCGACATCTGCAAAGCGCTTCCGGGTTGCGATGAACCGCCGCCACCACCGCCGCCACCACCACCGCCCAACGCACCACCGTCAAGCACGCCGGCGTCGGGCAGCGCCGCGTCGATCACGATCATCTCGTCAGCCACGGCCGTGGTCTCGACCGGCTCCGCCTCCAGCGTCATCACGATCATCGCCGGCAGGCTCCCGGTCCACCACGGCAGCGTGGCGGCGAAGCTGCGTTGCGTCGGTCCCCGGACGTGCGCGGGCAAGCTGGGGCTGACCGTCAGAACGAGGATCAAAGTCAAAGGTCGAAGAAGCACAAGAAAGCGAACCATTGGGATCGCCACCTTCTCCGTCCCCTCCGGCAAGACGGTCACCGTCACGATCACGCTCAACGCGACCGGGCGCGCGCTGTGGAAAGCCGCGCAGGGACATCTCGGCGCCAGCCTGACGCTCTTCCAATCCTCCCCCGCACCAGCCAGGGCGCATACCCAGAACGTCGTCCTGGATGGGGCAGGCCGCGGGTGACGAACCGGCCCGCGGTGAACCTCGCGGATCCACCGCTGAACTTCGCGGACCCACGCTGAACTCGCGACGTCCCGGCGCGGTATTTATCCCATACAAGGCTCATACATACGTCCAACTTGCTCCCCAAAGGCTTAAGTCGTTAGACTTCTTTGCTGCGCCTAGCGTGCGTCTCGCGCTTCGCTATCCGCAATTTTGGTGGCGTATGGGGTACCTGGCATGAACAGCCATATGAACGAGCACGGATGCAGCCGGCGCGGAAAGGGATCCAAGGGGTTTCGGTCGCTGCTCGCGCTGGCAGTCCCCGCGCTGACCATCGGTGTCCCGGTGGCGCTGAGCGCCGGCCCGTCACCTGCCAAGGCGTCTTTGGGCCCGCCATCCTCCCGCGCCGCGGCGCGTGCTGCTACCGCTGCGGACCTCCAGCCATCAGCGTCTACGTCGGCGCCGTTTCGCCCGGGCGTGGTGCTGGTCGGCTTTCGCGAAGGCGTCTCCCTCGGGGAGCGTTACGCGTTGGAGCGGGCTGCCGGCGGGCAGGGAGCCAGGCACCTCGGGCCGACCATCAGGCCGGCCGGCCGTGGCAACGTCGCCGGGCAGGAATTTCTCTCTCCTTTGGAGCTCAAAGTTCCGGCGGCACAAACCCAGTCGGCGATCGATCGGCTGCGCCGCGACCCGGCGGTGGCCTATGCCGAGCCCGACTACCTGATGCTCGCCGGCGCGACGCCCAACGACCCGTCGCTCCCGCTGCAGTGGGCCAACAGCAACACCGGACAGAGCGTTCCCTACCAGGAATCTGAAGAGACCCTCGGATCGCCGGCGCCGGGCACATCCGGTGACGACGACGGCGCTTTGGCCGCCTGGCAGGTGAGCACGGGTAGCCGCTCGATCGTAATCGGCGAGACCGACACCGGCGTCGACTACCAACACCCCGACCTCGCCGCCAACGTCTGGTCGAACCCCGGCGGCATCGGCGGCTGTCCGGCTGGTACACGTGGCTACAACGTGCTGGCGAAAAGCTGCGACCCGATGGACACCGATACCGCCTACGGCGGTCATGGGACGCACGTGGCGGGGATCATGGGCGCCGTGGGCAACAACGGCGTCGGCGTCGCCGGGGTCGACTGGCAGAGCACGATCCTGCCGGTCAAGTGGCTCAACTCAGCCGGCTACGGAGAAACCGGGGCGTTGATCGAAGCCCTGCAGTGGCTGGTGGCAGCCAAGCAGACGGGCGTGAACCTACGCGTGGTCAACGACTCGGCGACCTTTGTCGGCACCGCCTCCTCGCAAGCTCTCTCCAACGAGATCGACGTGCTGGGAGCAAACAACATCCTGTTTGTCACCGCCGCCGGCAACACCGGTGAAAACAACGACGAACTCGCCGACCGCCGCTACCCCTGCGGGTATGACCGTCCGACCGAGATCTGCGTGACTGCGAGCAACGACAAAGACGAACTGCCCGGCTGGGCGAACTACGGCCCGCACACGGTCAACCTCGCCGCGCCCGGCGTCAGCATCTACTCAACCCTGCGCGAAGGCAAGTACGGCTATCTCAGCGGCGGCTCGATGGCCTCTCCCCAGGTGGCCGGCGCCGGCGCCCTGATCTTGTCGGTCAAGCCATCGCTGTCGACCAGCGAACTGAGGGCGGACATCCTCGAGAACGTGGATCCCGAGCCGGCGCTGGCCGGGCGCGTCATCGCCGGGGGCACGCTCGACGTCTGCAAGGCGCTGCCGGGCTGCAAACGTCAGGCGCCCCCGCCTCCGCCGGCGACGTTCGGCAAGACGACGGTGGGAGCGAGCTCGGACTACGGCATCTTCGCCAACTACAAGGTCGTCAACCCCGCGACGTTGACAGCCGCCGGCTCGGTCACGAAGCTCGACGTGTACGCGATCCCGGGTGTCGCCTCCCCCAGCCCGCAGGCGCTCGAGGCGGTGATCTACGCCGACTCCGGCGGATCGCCCGGAGCGCTCGTGGCGCGCGGCAAAGAAGTCCTCTACCGCGGCAATGCAAACGGCGCTGGCTGGCTCGAACTCCCGTTCTCGGCTCCGGTGTCTGTCGGTCCCGGGAAGTACTGGCTGGGCTTCATCACCGGCGCGAGCAGCGAGGGCATGGGCTACGTGTACGACAGCGTCGCCAACAGCCGCGCCTACAACGAAAATGCCTATGCCAGCGGACCAACCAACCCGTTTGGATCGTTTACGAAGGACTCCGAGCAAGCTTCGATCTACGCCACCTACACGCCGGCCGGGCAGAAGACGCTACCGCCGGCCAACACGGCGGCGCCGGCCATCTCCGGGACGGCACAGACGGGCCAAACGCTGAGCGCGAGCACCGGTTCGTGGTCTGAAAGCCCGACCGGCTACGCCTACCAGTGGCAGCGCTGCGAAGGGACCGGGGCGAACTGCTCGCCGATCTCGGCCGCCACGGCGCAGACCTACACGCTCGCCGCCGCCGACTACGGAAAGAAGCTGCGCGTCGGGGTCACGGCCTCGAACGGCGCGGGCGCCTCCGCGCCCGCTACCTCCCCGCAGACGGCCATCGTCCAGCAGGGGTTCGCCACATTCGGCAAGACGAGCGTCGGCGCCTCAGCAGATACCTTCGCCGCGAACCGTAAGCGGGTGAGCCGCTACGCGCTTTCGACCGCCGGCTCGGTCACCAAGCTGAGCATCTACCTTGCGCCGACCGGCACGTCGGGACAGCAGACGCTCGAGGGCGTGATCTACGGCGACTCGAACGGCGCGCCCGGCACGCTGCTGGGCGTGTCAAAGCAACTGACATTCGCGAGCACGAACGGGGCGGGCTGGTATGAACTCGCGCCGGCGTCCCCCCTCAAACTCGCGGCCGGCAATTACTGGATCGGCGTCATAACCGGATCCACTAGCAACGTCGCGGGCTTCCGCTACGACTATCTCGCCGGCGCGCGTTACTACGACTCGAACACCTACACCTCCGGATCCAGCAACCCGTTCGGGTCGTTCTCCACCGACGGCGAGCAGACCTCGCTCTACGCGACCTACACGCCCGGCTGAGTCACAGCTTCCGGTCCAGAGTCGTCTTCGGCGCTCCCAGAACTCGGCGTTCTTGCGCGTCTGCTCGTGCCGCCCGGCAAGCGCTTTGAGAGACTTCACAGATGCCTCTGCGCGTGGGAATCGACCTGGCGTCCGTGGACTCCGTGCGAGATTCGATCCGCGACCACGCCGAGCACTATCTCAAGCGCATCTACACCGACCGCGAGCTCGCGGACTGCAGCACGGCCGCGGGCGTCGATCCCGAGCGTCTCGCCGCGCGCTTCGCCGCCAAGGAGGCAACGCTGAAGGTGTTGCGCCCCGACGAGCAGGGCATCCCCTGGAACACCATCGAGGTATGGCGCCACCCGGCGGGCTGGGTCGAGCTCGAGCTCAGCGGTCCCGCCGCGGCGCTGGCCGCGGCGGCGGGGGTCACCGAGCTCGCGTTGAGCATCGCCCACGAGGGAGGATTCGCCACGGCTATGGTGGTTGCGGTCTGCTCTTAAGGAATGTGTCACACGACCCGATGAGACGTACATGACCGATGCGATTCGCGAGATAATCCAAGCGTACGGCCGTCTGCCGGTCGACGTGGCGACGCTGTCCGAGCACGACGATCTCTACCAGGCGGGCATGACCTCGCATGCGAGCGTGAACGTGATGCTGGCCTTGGAGGATCGCTTCGACATCGAGTTCCCGGACCGCATGCTCAAGCGCAGCGCCTTCGAGAGCATCGCCGCGATCGCCGCGGCGCTCGGGGAGCTGCGGCTGGAGACGGCGGCGTGAGCGTCGCGATCGACCGCGACCAGGATTTCCTGGCTGCCATTTGCAACATCGCCGATGACGTCGCCGCGTCGAACGCAGACGACGTCGATCGCCACGCGCGCTTTCCGGTCGAGACGATCGACGCGCTGCGCGAGCAGCGGGCGCTGTCGGCCTTCGTCCCCACGGAGCTGGGTGGCGAAGGCGTCTCGCTGGAGGCGATCGCGGCGGGCTGTTTCCAGCTGGGCCGCCGCTGCGGCGCGAGCGCGATGGTGTTCGCGATGCATCAGATCCAGGTCATCACGATCGCGCGTCATCTCGACGACGCGGCCTGGTTCGAGAGCTACCTGAGCGATCTCGCCTCCGAGCAGCGCCTGATCGCATCGGTCACCTCCGAGATCGGCACGGGCGGGGATATGGGCCGTTCGGTGGCAGCGCTCACGCCTGGCGTGGACGGCCTCAGCTCCTTCGAGAAGCAGGCGCCGACCGTCAGCTACGGCGCCTACGCCGACGATCTGCTCGTGACCCTGCGCCGCACACCCGAAGCGGAGCCCGGCGATCAGGTGGTGGTGCTGGCGCGCAACGACCAGGTGACACTGGAGCCGACCGGCACATGGGATCCCCTGGGCATGCGCGGCACATGCTCGCCGGGGTACGTCGTGCGAGCGGACCTGCCCGCTCAGCAGGTGCTGAGCACCCCCTTCCCGCGCGTCTGTGCGGAGTCGATGGTGCCCGTCTCGCACATCCTCTGGTCGCACCTGTGGCTGGGTATCGCGACCGATGCGTTCGATCGCGCCCGCGCGTTCGTGCGCGCGGCGGCCAAGCAGAAACCCGGTCCCCCGCCGCCTGGCGCCCTCCGGCTCTCGCACGTGATGAGCGAGCTCTCGCTGCTACGCGCCGAGGTCGACTCCGCCCTGCGGGAGCTCGTGCAGGCCTCCTCGGAGCCGGGACGTGAGCGGCTCTCGACGATGGCCGCCGCGCTGCGCTTCAACAACCTCAAGATCGCCGCCTCCGAGCAGGCGCCGCGGATCTGCCAGGGCGCGCTCGGGGTCTGCGGGATCGTGGGCTTCAAGAACGACACGCCCTTCAGCGTCGGCCGCCATCTGCGCGACACGATGTCCGCCTGCCTGATGGTCGCCAACGAGCGTATCCACCAGACCAACGCGAGCCTGCTGCTGATCGCCAAGGAGGTCTGATGTCAGAGCCGCTCGCGGGCCTGCCCGAGCAGGCGGAGCTGCTTGCCGAGCTGATCGACCGCCGTCTGCTGATCGAGACCGGCGTGCCGGGCATATACGGTCGTGGCGGCGACTTCGAGGACGTGCGCGAGCGGGTCGCGGAGCTCGTCACGCGGGCGGCGGCCCCGGAACGGCCCGAGCAGCTGCGCTTCCCGCCGGTCCTTCCCCGCCACGAGCTCGAGACGGTCGGCTACCTCAAGTCGTTTCCCCACCTCGCGGGCAGCATCTTCGCCTTCGCGGGAACCGAGGCTCAAGCCGCCGAGCAGTACCGGCGCGCAAGCCGTCACGAAGACTGGAGCGAGTTCCAGGAGATGACCGACCTCGTGCTGACGCCGGCCGCCTGCTACCCGGTCTATCCCGCGATCGCGGCTCGCGGCCGGCTGCCCGCGGGGGGCGTGACCGTCGACGCCGGCGGGGCCTACGTGTTCCGCCACGAGCCCTCGGAGGATCCCGCGCGCCTGCAGATGTTCCATCAGCGCGAGATCGTCCGCATCGGCGAGCCGTCGGCCGTGCAGTCCTGGCGGGACATGTGGCGCGAGCGCGCGGTCGAGCTCCTACGCCGGATCGGCTTGGAGGTGGAGCTCGACATCGCCAGCGACCCGTTCTTCGGACGCAGCGGTCGGATGCTCGCCGCCAGCCAGCGCGAACAGCAGCTCAAGTTCGAGATCCTCACCCCGATCGCGGGCGCCGAGCCGACCGCGGTGGCCTCGTTCAACTACCACCAGGACCACTTCGCCGACGCCTACGGAATCGAGCTCGCCGATGGCGAGCGCGCCCATACCGCCTGCCTCGGCTTCGGTTTGGAGCGAATCGCGCTCGCCCTCTTCAGGACGCATGGCTTCGACACGTCGGGGTGGCCGGCAGAGACCCGCGCGGAGTTGTGGCCCGTATGAGCTCGAGCGGCTCCAGCGGCGGGGTCCTCGGCGGTGAGCGCCAGGTCGCGGCCGACGAAACCGGGACCGGCGCCTCGGCGGAGCCCCTCGTCAGCCTGCTCGGGATCGACCCCGGCGCCTATCGCTCACATCCGTTGCACGCCTCCGAGCGCACCTATGTGGAAACCAACTGCTACACGGACATCCTGATCGAGCTCCTGCACGCCCGGGGCCTCGAGCCCCTGGCCGCGATGAGCTGCGCCGTGCGGATGGACTTCGAGGGCGACCAGTGGACGTTCCTGAAGCCCTTCCCCGGCGATCTCGAGCTGCTGTTCGGCATCGCCATACACGAGATGCAGCCCTACCGACCGCTGACCGAGCAGATCGCTGAGCAGCTCGCCCGCGGCCGGACGCTGATCGTCGAGATGGATTCGTGGTACCTCCCCGATACGTCCTCCACCAGCTACCGCACCGAGCACGTCAAGAGCTCGATCATCGCCGAGGCAATCGATCCCGAGGGCCAGCGCTTGCGCTATTTCCATGCCACCGGCCTGTATGAGCTCTCAGGCGATGACTATCGCGGCGTCTTCCGCCTCGGCCGGCCGTTCTCCGAAGATGTGCTGGCGCCCTACACCGAGCTGGTTCGCTTCGACGCCGGCGCGCCGCTGCAGGGGAAGGATCTGCGCGATGGCGCACGAACGCTGCTGCGCCGCGACCTCGATCGCCGTCCGCGCGACAATCCCTTCGTTCGCTTCGCAGCCCAGCTGACGGAGAACCTGCCGCGGCTGCTCAGCGGCGACGACGCCGACTACCACGCATACGCGTTCGCGACCGTGCGGATGGCCGGGTCGGCCTTCGAGGTGGCCGCCTCGTATGTCGACTGGCTGATCGGAGACGCCGGCGCCGGCGTATGTGACTCGCTGGGACAGATCGTCGATGGGTGCAAGGCTCTGTCGTTCAGGCTCGCGCGCAGGCGCCCCTTCGAGCCGGCGCCGGCTCTGGCGGCACTCGCCGCGGCCTGGGACGAGGCGTGGGCGCGACTCGATGAGCTCCTCGTCTGATCCGGGGGGATCGGTCTCCCCGCTCCGACCGGTCCAACCCCATCGGCACGTCGATGGACACGAAGTAGTCCAGCTGTCCAGAGGGTGGGAAGCTGCCGCGACCCCTCCCGACTCGTGCACGATCCCCTCAGAGCTCGGCGGCTGGAGTTGGCTCCCGGCGCGCGTGCCGGGCACCGCCGCTTCGGTGCTCGCGGACGCCGGTCTGTGGCGAGCCGGAGAGCCCCACGACTTCGCGGCCGAGGACTGGTGGTTTCGCACGAGCTTCGCCGTCGAGCCACCGGCCGCGGACGAGCGGGTGGTGCTGCGCCTGGATGGGATCGCGACGGTCGCCGAGGTCCACCTCAACGGCGAGCAGGTGCTGGCGAGCGACTCGATGTTCGCCGCTCATGTCCTGGACGTGGGGGCGCTGCTGCAGGCAACCGACAACGAGCTGGCCATCCGCTGTCGCGCCCTGGAGCCCTTGCTGCGCCCGCGACGTCGGCCACGCGCGCGCTGGCGCACGCGCCTGGTGGCGGATGGCAACCTGCGCTTCTTCCGCACGATGCTCCTGGGATGGGCTCCAGGCATCGCGCCGGGACCGGCCACCGTGGGGCCATGGCGAGGCATATCGCTCGAGCGCCGCCGGCGCCTGGCGGTGGAGGAGCTGGCGCTGCGACCCCGCATCAGCGGCCGGGACGGCCGGCTGTCGGTGCGCGCCCACCTGCGCCCGCTCGGGCCCGCGCCGATCACAGCCGCCGAGATCGAGCTCTCCGGACCGTCCGGCACGGTCCAGACCCCGCTCACGCTCACGGCGGATGGGGACGGAGCGAGGGCAAGCGGCGAGCTGACAGCGCCGGCGGTGACCCGCTGGTGGCCGCACACGCACGGCGCGCCCGTCTTGTATCGGGCGCGGCTGCTCGTGCGCTATGGCGACGGCGAGTCGGCGACGATCGATGCCGGGCGTGTCGGCTTTCGCGAGCTCGCGTTCGGCGCCGTCCCCGAGCACGATGTCGAACAGCAGGGACTGGATCTCCATGTGAACGGCGTGCGGATCTTTGCCCGCGGCGCCGTGTGGACGCCGGTGGACGCGATCGGGCTCGCACCATCCGAGGCCGAGCTGCGCGCGGCCTTGGAGCAGGCCCGTGACGCCGGCATGAACATGCTGCGCATACCCGGCACCGGCGCGTATGAGACGAGCGCGTTCCACGACCTGTGCGACGAGCTGGGGCTCCTCGTGTGGCAGGACTTCATGTTCGCCAACCTCGACTACCCGATCGCCGACGAGACCTTTCGCGCCACGGTCGAACGTGAGGTCGGTCAAGAGCTCGACCGCCTCGCCGGCCGGCCCAGCCTGGCCGTGCTCTGCGGTAACAGCGAGATCGAGCAGCAGGTGGCGATGCTGGGCCTGGACCCGGCGCTTGGACGGGGGGAGCTGTTCGGCGAGATCCTGCCCGCGCTCGTCCGCCGCAGCGGCGCCGACGCGGTGTATCTCCCCTCCGCACCCTGCGGCGGGGAGCTCCCGTTCCGTACCGATCGAGGTGTGGCGAGCTACTACGGCGTGGGCGGCTACCGCCGCCCCCTCGAGGATGTGCGCCGCGCCGACGTGCGCTTCGCGGCGGAGTGCCTGGCATTCTCCAACGTGCCCGAGGAGCAGACGATCGAAGCGATGCTGCCCGCCGCGCCGGGCGATCTCGCCGGGCATCATCCGCGCTGGAAGGCCGGTGTTCCCCGAGATGCCGGCAGCAGCTGGGACTTCGAGGATGTTCGAGACCACTATCTCGAGCTGCTCTTCGAGGTCGATCCGGTGGAGTTGAGACGTCTCGATCATGAGCGCTATCTGGAGCTCTCGCGCACGGTCACGGGCGAGGTCATGGCCGCGGTCTTCGGCGAGTGGCGCCGCGCCGCCTCCTCTTGTGGAGGAGGTCTCGTGCTTTGGCTGCGCGACCGGGAGCCGGGGGCCGGGTGGGGTGTCGTGGACTATCGAGGCAGACCGAAGACGGCCTATCACCATCTGCGACGCGCGCTGGCCCCGATCGCGTGTTGGATGACCGACGAGGGCCTGGGCGGCGTCGTCGCGCACGTCGCGAACGACAGCCCGAGCACGCTCGCCGCTCACCTGCGGATCGCGCTGTATCGTGATTTCGAGGATTGTGTCGAGGAGATCCGAGAGATCGTCGAGCTTGCTCCCCACTGCGTCAGGCAGTGGAACGTCGAGACGCTTCTCGGCCACTTCGTGGACGCATCTTGGGCCTACCGCTTTGGCCCCCCGCAACAGAACCTGATCGTGGCGAGCCTCGAATGCGACGGTGACACCGCAAGCGGCTCGGTGCCGGCTTCCCAAGCGGCGCACTTCCCGGCCGGGCGTCCGGGCACCCGAGAACCAGCCGCGCGTCTCGGGCTCACAACGTCCATCCAAGCGCGCCCGGACGGCTCCCTGCATCTGCACCTGCGCGCGAGGCGCTTTGCCTATGGTGTGCGTCTGCACATATCCGACTTCACGCCCGCCGAAGACGCTTTCTCGCTCGAGCCGGACAGGCAGCGGATCGTGCGTCTGCATCCACGCCGCGCGGGCGCAAGCTTCTCCGCGGGCCATCTGACAGCCGTGAACCTCGCTGGACGTGTCCAAATCGCAGGACCGCCGGCCGCGCCCGAGGGGGCGGCTGCGCCGAGGGGCACGCGATGAGCTCCGAGCTGCTCGCGTCCTTGAAGCCGTCCGAGGCCGGCTCGGCGCATCGGACCCTCCCCACGCCTCGCCCGTTGTACATACATGTCGACGGTGGCGTGGACCCGATCTTCAGCTTCCTGCACACGCCGACGGGCGCCACCCCGCTCGCGACCGCCGTCCTCATCTGCCCTCCGTTCGGATGGGAGGACATCTGCTCTTATCGCAGCCGCCGCGCCTGGGCGGAGCATCTGGCGCTTGCCGGCCATCCCGCGCTGCGCATCGATCTACCCGGAGCCGGCGACAGCGGCGGCTCCCCTTCCGATCCAGACCGCTTCGCAGCTTGGACCGGCGCGGTCCTCTCCGCCGCCGTGGAGCTGCGGGAGATGACCGGCTGCCGCCGGCTGGCGGCGATCGGCATCGGTCTTGGCGGTCTCACGATCTGCACGGCCATCGCAGCGGGCGCGCCTATCGACGAGGTGGTCCTGTGGGCGACGCCGGCGCGAGGACGCACCCTCCTGCGCGAGCTGCGCATATTCGCGCGGCTGCAGGCCTTCCCCTTCGAAACATCCGTAGAGGAGGGCCCTGCGGCTGTGTCGGAGAGCTCGATTCGTGTCGGCGGCTTCCTGCTCGGTCAAGAGACGGTGCGGGCGTTGGAGGAGCTCGACCTCACAAAACTGGCTCTGCCGGCCGGGCGATTGGACCGCGCTCTGCTCCTCGGACGAGAGGAGCTACCGGTAGATCCTGACCTAAGCAACCATCTCTCACAGGCTGGAGCTGCGATAAGCACCGCACCGGGCGTCGGCTACGGCGCGATGATGATGAAGCCCCACCTCGCACGCTCGCCTACCGAAGTCTTTGCCCAGGTGCTTTCGTGGCTGCAGGAGCGCCTGGAACCCGCCGTGACCCAGCCAGAGGGAGACGGTCAGCTCGCGGCGAGGCCGTCGCGAGCCAGGCGCAGCGAGACGCTCGAGCTGGACGTGGCCGGCACGGCGATTCGCGAGCGCCCGCTGACGATCGCCCAGCCGTGCGGCGAGCTGTTCGGCATCCTCACCGAGCCGGTCGCTGCGCGCCGGCAAGTCGACGACCTCTGCGCGGTCCTGCTGAACGCCGGCGCGATCCGTCGCATCGGTCCCAGCCGTATGTGGGTCGAGACCGCTCGCCGCTGGGCCGCGAGCGGGGTGCCGACGCTGCGTCTCGATCTCGAGGGCATCGGCGACGCCGGCGGCGATTCAGACCGGTTCACCGAGCTGTCCGAGCTGTACGTTCCGCGTCTGGTCGAGCAGGTGATCGCCGCGCTCGACACGCTGGAGGCTCGCGGCTCGGCACAACGCTTCGTGCTGCTGGGTCTCTGCTCGGGCGCATACTGGTCCTTCCAGAGCGCGCTTCGCGACGAGCGCGTGGCGGCCGCTTTCATGCTCAATCCCCGAGCCCTCTTCTGGGATCCGATGCTCGAGGTCACGCGCGACTTTCGCCGTGGCGTGCTGCGTGTCTCATCCTGGCGAAGCGTCCTGCGTGGCGAGGTACCGCCGGCGCGCTTCCTCGCGCTGGCCCGCGGCGCCCCGCTGGCCCTTCCACGCCGTGCGGCGGCCCGCTGGTCGGCACGGCGAGCCGGCGACGATCAGCTCGATCTGGCGTTCGACAGCCTGCAAGACAGCGGCCGGCATCTGCAGTTCGTGTTCTCAGGCAACGAGCCGCTGTACGAAGAGCTCGAGCTGGACGGTCGGCTGCAACGGCTGGGACGCTGGCCGAACATCGACCTGGAGCTCATCCCCGGAGATGATCACACTCTTCGACCCCTGGAGTCTCAGCGTCGTGCCGGCGAAGCGCTCGACCGTGCGCTCGAGCAGGAGCGCCGGAGGGCCGTCGGGGCGTAGTCGGGGCGTAGGGTTGATCGCGCGGGACTGGGCGCGGAGGACCTCGTCAGGCTCTATGCGAGCTTTGTGATGGCCACGATCATCCCGATCAGCACGAACACGACGATCGCGATCTGCATCCAGATCCAGGTTGGCGACATGAGAGCAGCAGACTACGCGCAAGCGGCGGGGCGGAACATCCACGGGTCGACTCGCGAGCTGCGCACCGCTAATTGCGTCATGTCTGCGGCGTGCTGACTATCATCGGCGGCGATGAGAGCGCCACGGATGAGCGAGCGTCGTCGCAAGTTCGTGCTCGCGCTCGCGTGCGGGCTCTGCGCCTTCGCCGTGGTTGCGCCGACCGGCAACGGCAAGTCCACGACAGGCGCGCAGCGTTTGGCCGGCGGGTCGCCGATGGGTGGCGTGAACATAGCCGGGCTCTACGCCGGCGCGAGCCCGGCATCCGTCGATCGGGAACTCGCCGTCGCCCACTCCCTGCACGCACAGCTCATACGCGCCGAAGTCCCATGGTCCGTGCTCGAGCCATTGGGATCCCAGCAGATCGATCCGCAGGCTCAGGCTTACACCGATCGGCTGGTGAGCGATGCGGCGGCGGCCGGCATCCGCGTGATCATGACCGTCGACAGCACCCCCTGCTGGGCCTCCTCGGCGCCTGCCTCGTTGCTGCGCCGCTGTGTGGCTGGAGAAGCGACAAACAAGGCCGACTCCTGGCCGCCCAGAAATCCGTCCGACTATGCGGCGATCGTGGCATACCTCGCTGCGCGGTACGGCACACGGCTTGCGGCGATCGAGATCTGGAACGAGCCCGATCACGTCAACCAGATCTACTTTGCCGGGCCGGACAAGGCCCGGCGCTACGCGGCCATCCTGCGCGCCGCCTATCCCGCGATCAAGCGGGCGGCTCCCAAGGTCAGGGTCCTCGCGGGCTCGCTCGTCGGTTCCAACGGCGTCTTCCTACGCGCCCTTTACGTGGCCGGCATCAAAGGCTATTACGACGGTCTCGCGGTCCATTTCTACAGTCTCACGCTGGGCGCGCTGAGGGCGATTCACGAAACCCAGCTCGCCAACGGCGATACCGCGCCGCTGTGGCTGGATGAGTTCGGCTGGAGCAGTTGCTGGCCACGCTATCGCGTGCAGCAGGAACAGGCGTGCGTGACGCCTCAAACCCAGGCGACCGATGTCGGCGACATCTTCCGCTCACTTGCGCGCACCCCGTATATCGCCGCCGAGGTCCTCTACGAGCTGCAAGATTCGGCAGCGGGCGATTTCGGTGTCCTGTCGGTCAAGGGTGTCCCCAAGCCGGCCTTCGCCACGTTGGCTCGGATGCTGGGCTCTCCCCTCGGGAGCGCCGGCGGCGTCAGCATGCGCCTGCGCTCGAGCGGGGGTCGAGTGCTGGCTGACGGCTCCGGCCCGGCTGGAGACTTCATGGAGCTCGAAGCCTTCCAGGGGAGCCTGCTGCGTTATCGGGTGTTGTTCACGCTCGACCGCTTCAACCGCTATGCGATCGCGTTGCCGCGCGCGCTTGGCTCAAGCGGCCTGCAGGTGCGCGTCTACCAATACTGGGCCGGTGTGGGCTCCGCGGCGCAACGCGGCATCTGATCACTCGGCCTTGCGGAGTAGGGCTACGAAGGTCAGGGCCAAGATCTTCACGTCGAGACCGAGCGACCAATGGGCGATGTAGTAGTTGTCCCACTCCACACGCTCTGCCAAGGAGGTCTGTCCACGCAGGCCGTGGACCTGGGCCCAGCCGGTGATTCCCGACTTGACCCTATGACGGTCGCCATAACGAGTGATGTCGTTTCTGAACATCTCGACGAACTCCGGACGCTCCGGCCGGGGGCCGATGATGCTCATCTCACCGCGCAGCACGTTCAGCAGTTGCGGCAGCTCGTCGAGCGAGAAACGCCGCAAGAAGCGGCCGATCGAGGTGCGGCGATCGTCGCCGCCCTCCACCCCCCCGGGAGCGGTGTCCCCGCCCAGCAGGAACTCGATCGCGGCGGAGCCGCCATCGTCCGGCTCCACCTGGCGCGATGGCGCAAGGCGCATGGAGCGGAACTTGTAGAGATCGAAGACCTTTCCGTCACGCCCGACCCGGCGCTGGCGAAACAGCACCGGTCCCCGTGAGCTCAGGCGCACCACCAGCGCCATGCAGATGAGTACCGGCGAGAGCACCATCAGCAGGCCTGCGGCGAATATCCGATCGAAGGCGTGCTTGGCGGCGAACTGAACCCCTCTCGGGTTTACCGTCGTAAAGGACATCAGCGGCAGTCCCCCGACCGTCTCATAGCCCACACGATTGTTGATCGTGTCGAACATCCGCGGCACCACCGAGACCTCGATTCCCAGCTCCTGGCAGCGCTGAATCAGCTTGCTGACGCGCGCGTCGGCGACCGAGGAGAACGCGACGATCAGATTTCTGACCCCCGTGCTGCGCACGGCCTCGTCGAGGTTCTCCACCGTGCCCAACACCGGCACGTCGCGGCCACCGACCTCGGCGACCGAACGGGGGTCGTCGTCTAGAAACCCGACCGGCGTCAGCCCATACTCCGGATGGCTCTCGAGCCGCCGTGCCACCTGCGCTCCGACCACACCGGCGCCCATGATCAACACCGGCTTGCCCACCAGGCGCTGAGCGCGCGCCCAGCGCTGAGCGAGCGAGAGAACCACGCGTCCCGTGCCAACCGCGAGCAGCGCGAGCAACCACGCCCGCACCCAGTAGGACTGGCTGGGAATCCGCCCGTTGAAATACAGGCCGAGCATCGCCACCGCCATCGCCGCGACCGACACAGCGCTCACGACCGGCACCACCCCGTCGAGAACAAGGGCGCGCAAGCGCGTGCGATAGAGCCCGCGCAGGTACAGCAACCCCATCACCAGCGGCGGCAGCGCCAGCAACGGGGCACGCACCCCTTCGACGTGCAGCGTGGCGTGCGCGCCGCCCAGGGTGAGCGTCACCGCCAGGCACAGCAGCACGAGATCCAACGCCGGGCGCAGCAGACCCCAACCGGGCCCATCCAGCAGCCACTGCAGGAACCCTCCGAAGGCGCCGTTCGGCAGCGCGCGCGGTGGCGAAGCATTGCGCGCGACCGGAAGTTGCCCGGTCAGCGGCAGGGCAGTAGATGTCTGCTGGGCGATACGCGAAGAGTCCATATGCGGAGGGGCTTCCCTGTCCCTAGTCCATTGTCGGGTTTTGCATTACATCTCTTTAGCCGCCGCCGGCCTCTCCGCCGGTATCTGGCTGCGTGTCAGCAATCTGATGAACACGCCGGTAAGAGCCAACGCGCCAAGCACCAGCAAGACGTACACGAGATCCATGCCGGAGAGCCCGAATCTCCCTCCGTCGCCTCGTTCTGAGAGGGGATACGCGACCGCGAGGGGATACGCGACCGCGGCAGCGCCGGATGCGTTCGACCCACTCGCGTCTGTCTCAGCGCTTCCCGAGACCCGACCGACCGGCCGCACTTTCCGAGCGCCGGCCTTGGCACCGCGCGCGCGCGCGGTCGAGTCGCCGGAGCCGGCGCGCCCTTTACCGGCCGGAGCGCCGGCGCGCTGAGCAGAGGTCGCCTGCAGACCGGTCTTGGAAGAGCCGGGGCCGCCCGTCGAGCCACCACCGCTGCCGCTCCCCCCTCGCGGGCCGTTCAGCAGCGCCGAGCCGAGAATCGCCTGGTTCCCCTGACCGGGCCCGCCATAGCCACTGAGCAGTGAGCTGGCCGACGCGGCATTCGCGACGACCAGTGGCAAACTCGCCACGAGCATCGTCATAGGCACGATCACTCGAAGTCTTCTCATGCTTCCCTGCCTTGGATTCCTTTCTTCGGCCCGAGCAGTACTGCATCAACTCTCCGTGCCAATTTTTGCCAACATCCTCAGTCCCTACTACCCGCTACCTCGACATGTCAAAAGCCAATAGCTGGACCGCGATCTCTCTCTTCATAAGCTAGCGAAGGCGGAGGACGATGTCGAGAAGAAACCAGCAATCTTCGGGATAGAAACCGGAGATGTCATGAGAGTTGCTGTGCTTTGATCAGGATTGAGCGGTTCAGCGCTTCGACGCTCACACGCTTGCCCTGCCGCACGTGCAGCAGAGCTTCTCCGGTAAGCCGATCGCGAGGATCCAACTGCTCGGCCCGTTCGAGTAGCGCCAGCGCACTCGCATGGTCTCCTCTGCTCGAGGCGATCGCACCCCGCTCGAGCGTGGCATACGCATCGGCGGGAACACGCGCAAGCGCCAGCTGGAACTCGCGGTCGGCACGCATGAGATCGCCAAAGCGCAGCGCGATGCTGCCGGCCACGAGATAAGGCTCGTCGCTCAGAGGGTTCAGCCGTGCCGCATCATCGAGGCGGGCATAGGCTCGCAGCGGCGCATGCGGCCAGACGCGAGCCGCGCTCTGGATCTCCAGCTGACTCAGCCACGGCGCCGCCAGTGACACGAAGGCGAGCAACGCTCCCAGCGCCGCCACGGCGACCAATGGCCGACCTCTGGCGCCCCGGCGTCGCCGAACGCTCGAGGCACGAGCAGGGTCCTGTCGAGAGGTCTCCTCGGGAGCCGCGGCCGATCCGTCGGGTGGGGGTGGGTTCGGGGATGCACTCCACGTCCGCCCGCCAAGCTCGCGAGGCGCGAGCGCGCAGACCAGACCGAGCAGCGCAAACGCCGGCGCGCCCAGCCCCGCGAACTCCCAGAGCCAGTCCACCGACCCGTGCACCCCCCAATATGCAAAACCTCCCAGCGCCGCCGTAGCGACCACGCGCGCCAGCGGATCGGTTCTGCGATCGGTCGCGAGCCTGTGGGCGCGCCTGTCGAATCCGCCGACGCGTGTATAGGCCACCAACGCACCCCCCAACCCGAGCAGCACCAACAACCCGCCCACCAGGCCCGTCTGGGTCAGCGTGCGTAGCTCCACGCTGTGCGGGTAACGGGGGGTCTCCTGGCCGCGACCATGCCGGAGGTACTGCTGTTGGAAGTTGTCCACTCCGATGCCGACCAGTGGATGCGCCGCGAATTCGTCCAGCGCTACACGGTAGAAGTCGTAGCGATCGCTGCCGAGCCCGCTCACCAGACGATTGCCGCCGGCGCTGTCCGCCGCGTAGCCGCCCTTGAAGGTCTCCCAGCCGTGCCTGACGCGCGCCACCGGATCGCCCGCGGCTGCCCAGCCGCCGACGAGCAGCGCCGCGAGCACGCCGAGCGCGAGCACGCCGAGCGCTCTGCGCACCCGCTGCTCGAAGATCTCCGAGAACGCGCGCCGGCCCTCGATCGCCGCGCCCAGCGCCACCACCAGCGCCACCACCAGCGCGGCCGCAAAGATCGCCGCGGCCGCGCTATGCATCGCCGCCTGCGCGCCATGTCCGCTCTGCACGCGATCGCCGACGCGCAAGACGGCCGCCGCGGTGATCCCAACGCCCGCGGCGACCGGCACAAGCACGGTAAACGTGCGCAGGCGCCCTCCGAACAACGCGAACACGAGCATCAGCATCGCCGCCGTCGCATACAGCGAGCCGCGGCTCAAGCTGAGCAGGGAGAGGTCCGCCAACACGACCGTCCCCCCCGCGAGCAGGCCGCGCGCCCACCAGCGGATGCGCTCACTGCGGGCGAGCAGCAAGGCAGGCCATATCGCCATCGCCCATGTGGCGGCGCCGGCGTTTTCATAGCCGGCGGGGTATAGCAGGCGACCTTCGCTCGAGAACCCGGCGAGCCCCGCCCGCGTGTCGAGGTGCGCCACGACGAAGACCGCGAGCCCGATCATCGCGAGTGCCCACCCTCCCACCAGCAGCGCGGCGCTTGCACCGCGCTGAGGCCACAACGCGAACAGGACAAACACGAGCAGGTACAGAAGCGTCCTGTTCGCACCTTCCCATGCGTCCCCCGGCACGGCCGCCCACAGGATCGAGAGGAAGCTGAGCAGCGTGTACAGGGCCAGACACCCGACCGCGATCTTCACCGGTATCGGTATCGCCCGTAGGGATATGGGGACCAGCGCGATCGCGATCGCGAGCAGCCCGAGCACGATCATGCCGCCGGGCGCCCAGTGGGTCACCGGATAGCCCGCCTGGTCTCCAGCCCAGCTCACGAACAGCACCAGCGCCCCCAGCGCGGGGATCGTAACCGGCGCATCGCGCAGAACGTTCACGAATTGCTTCGCTGTCGATCCGGCCACGGCGGTCACGTGCGGGAGAGGCTACCGTTAGTGTCTCCTCCCAGCCTGGGACACCGCAAGCCGATGCGCACGCTCATGTACCACGACATCGCGCACGTTGGGCTTCGCGAGGCCGTCGGCTTCCCGGGGCCGCTCGCCGCACGCTACAAGCTCGCTCCCGACGCGTTCGCTGCCCACCTCGACGCGCTTGCCGCCACCGGGCTGCGGGTCGGCACGCTCGACGCCGGGTCGGCCGCTGGAGCGGTGGCGCCTCAGCTCATGCTGAGCTTCGACGACGGCGGCGCCTCGGCGCTGCTCGCCGCCGCGGAGCTCGAGCGCCACGGCTGGCGCGGCCAGTTCTTCATCACCACCGCTCGCATCGACACGCCGGGCTTCCTCGCGCGCGAGGAGCTGCGCGAGCTCGCCGCGCGCGGGCACCTGATCGGCGGTCACTCCCACACCCATCCCACCTACATGGGCCGGCTGACCCGAGCTGAGCTGGACGGGGAGTGGAGCATCAGCCACGCGCTGCTGGCGGAGATCCTCGGCAAGCCGCCGCGCACCGCGTCGGTGCCCGGCGGGTACCTCTCCCACGCGGTGATCGACTCCGCCGCGAGCGCCGGCTATGAGCTGCTGTTTACGTCCGAGCCGACGGCTCGCATCGCCCAGCGGGCGATCCCGGTGCGCGGCCGCTACACGATCTGGAGCACGACCCCGGCACGCGTCGCGGCCGCGTACGCTCGCGGCGAGCGCCTGGCCGGCGGGCGGCTGTGGCTCGAGTGGAACGCCAAGAAGCTCGCGAAGCGCACGAGCCCGTCTGTCTACCAGGCTCTGCGTCGTGTGCGCGCCCGGCGTTCCTGAACCACCGCTGGCGCGGGGTGCCACACGCCCGGGCGTGCGCGGCCAGGTGGGGCCGCGGGGCGCCGAGCGCCGGGGGTGAAACGCCCGCGGCCCACGTGGGCCGCGCCAGCGCCGGGCGTGCGCGAGGCGGTCAAGACGACGTGGCGAGGAATCGCGCCACGCGCTCGGAGGAGGCCTCGAGCGTGCCGTCGCGGGCACGCTCGAGACCCACTTTGACCAACCGTCCACGAAGCTCTGGCTCGACCGCGATCCGTTCGAGCGCCTCGGCGGCCACCGCGGCATCTCCTGGCCCGACCAGCAGCGCCGCGCCCTCCGCCGCGGCCGGCACCCCGCCCACCGCCGTGGCGACGATCGGCAGCCCGGAGGCGAACGCCTCGACGAGCACCTGGGGGAATCCCTCCGTCCAGGAGACGTGCAGGAACGCGTGGCTAGAGCGATACAGCTCGAGCAGCCCACCGTCGATCGGCACGTAGCCGCGCAGCTCGACCTGCTCGAGCAGATCCAGCTCGGCCAGGCGGGCCTCGAGCGCAAAGCGCATCGGGCCATCGCCGCAGACGACCAGCCGCCAGCGACGTCCGCCCGCGCGCAGGCGAGCGAGAATGTCGGCGAGCAGCAGCGGGTTCTTCTCGACGTCGAGCCGTCCCACGGTCAGCAGGCTCAGCTCGCCCTCGTAGGAGCGCGCGGCGAGCGCGTCCGCGGCGACGATGTCCCGCTCGGAGACGAGCGATACGGCGATCGCGAGCACGCTGCTCGCGTGGCGATACTGACGCTCGAGCTCGGGACCGACGACGATCACCGGGCAGCGACGCGCCAGCAGCTTCCAGATCCCCTCCAGCACATCGGCGCCGAAGTGCATCCAGCGTTTGTCCGGTCGCCGGCTGCGCACGTAGGCGGGCATGTCCTGCCTCACTCCCAGTACCAGCCGTCGTCCTCGCAGGGTCGCGAGCAGCGCCAGCAGGACGGAGTGCGGGTAGGGGCCGAGCACCCAGACCGTGTCCACGTCGTCGAGCAGCCGCCAGAAGCGCACGACCGACACCAGCAGCGAACGCGCCACCGACCACGGCCGGGCAAGGCTCTCGTAGTGGGGCAGGCCGAGCAGCTCGGTGTCGGGGTGCAGCGGATAGTGAGAGCGTCCCGGCTGCGGATCGAGACGCCCGACGAGCACCAAGCGCTCCACGTGCTGGCGCAGAGCTTCGAGGAACACCACGAACGCCCGCTGTCCGTACAACCGCTCGCCGTCGGAGCGGTACTCGTAGTCGGTGTACACGGCGAGACGCACCTTCAAACGTCCCCGCCGTGCAGCGACGGCGCGTAGACGTGCTCGAGAACGTCCTCCACGCCCGGCGTCCCACACGTGAAGCCCCCCAGCTGGGCGAGCGCTTGCAGCGGCGGCCCGAAGCGCAAAACGCCGGCCAGCGTGCCGAAGCCCCACCCGAAGTGCATCACTCCCAGGACGACGCTCAACAGCGCTCCCTCCCGTGGGGGCGCCTCTTTGCGGAAGATCGCGCTCGCGCCGGTGGCGAGCACCGCCAGGAGATAGGCGCCCAGCGAGGCGCGCGACGCCCGTCGCAGCGGTCGGGGACCGACGGCGGCGGTCACGAGCGAAGCGGCCAGCACGGGGGCGATCAGGTGCGAGCGGCGCATGCTCTGAGGGTGACGGCGGAACGTGCGCGCACGATAGAAGCCGTAGCGAAAGTACTGCCGCGCGAGCGCTCCGAGCGCGTTCCGGGGCAGGTAGTGGCCGGCCATCTCCGGCAGGCAAACCAAGCGCGCGCCGCGCGCAAGGAAGCGCGCCGCCATCTCTGAGTCCTGATTGATCGGCCAGCGCTCATCCCAGCCCCCAACCTCGAGCACCACCGCGCGGCGCCACACGCCCCCGAACACCCGGTGTCCAGCTCGCGCTCCTCGAGCAGCCGTGCCGTGCTCGTCCCACTTGCGCGAGCCACCCCGGCCGAGCCAGGATGAGAGAGCGCGCGCGACAGCACGCGAGACCGCCCCGGTAGGGCGCGGCACCGCCGGCCCAC